>NZ_JACOOH010000009.1:0-335216 GCF_014287455.1 Butyricimonas hominis | reverse complement strand
TGTCGTAAGGTCAAATGTATCGAAAGAATTGATTTATATCATTATGTTATAAATCATGGACTTTACAGACTTTAGGAGCCGAAGGCTCGACTTTATGGACATTACAGACTGGAGGTGTGTCAAAACACACCTCCTTTATAGTATCATTTGTGGCATAAATTCGAAACTGTTGTATTTGGGACGTAGTCTGTCCGTGTTGTAGAATTTCTGGACATCCACGAGTTTCTTGCTGCTGGTCACGATTTCGATGGGAGCGTTGTCATAGCGTCCGTTACGCAGGATAACCAGTCGCCCGTGCAATCCTTTATTTATCAAGTCAAGTGCAAGGTTACCGTATGCCATGGGAACGATGGAATCAAGCGCGTCCGGATCTCCGCAGCGTACAAGATAACCCAGTTTTTGGGTTATCGTGTTGATCACTTGCCCGTGATTGAATTGCGGGGTAAGTTCCTTGAGTTGTTCGGAAATCATGTTCCCGATGCCTCCCAGCTTCTTGTGCCCGAACATATCTGTTTCTTCGCTTTGGAATATCATGTTCCCGCCGCAGAAAGTAGCCCCTTCCGACACGAGGACTACCGAGTATTTGCTTGGGTTCGTGAAACGGTCTTCACAAAGTAATTCGGTTAGTCGCTCGATATTGAATTCGTATTCCGGGATCACGCAACGATTGGCCGCACCTGCCAGTGTGGGCAGCATGGCGGTGAAACCGGCATAACGTCCGAATACTTCCAGCACGAGAATACGTTCGTGTGATCCGGCAGAAGTGCGCAAGTCATGCGTGAGTGAAATCGTTCTGGTGATACAGGTGCTGAAACCGATGCAATAATCGGTTCCCGGTACGTCATTGTCCATTGTCTTGGGAATGGCGACCACCTTGACACTTTCTTTGCTCAGACGGACGGCGTAACTCAGTGTGTCGTCACCCCCGATCGGTATCAGGTAATCTATCCCCATAAATTCGAGATTTTTCAGAACCTCCGGGGTTAAATCATTGATATCGTCCGAGTATTGTTCTTGCAGGTGTTTCGGCACGTTAGCCCTCGGAACGTGTGAAGCCCGCGTGCGTGACGTGTGAAGAAATGTACCTCCCGTGCGCCCTGCTTTGTTCACGATTTCTTCGGTTAACTCGAAGAAATTGTTGGAGTTATCGTATTCCGGGTCCCGCACGATGTCTATCAGACCACCCCAACCTCTTCGTATTCCGATTACTTTATATCCTTCGCGCAAGGCTCTGATGGTTACCGCCCGTATAGCGGGGTTCAAGCCGGGAACATCGCCTCCTCCGGTGAGTATTCCTATGATTCCTCTTGTTTTTTGTAGTACCATAATTGTAGTAGCTTTATGTTAGTAAAATCGAACTAATATACATGAATTAATTTAATTAATACGTTAATTTCCTTATTAAAGTCAGTATATTTGTCCGTTTTTTATCGAGAAAACATATATTATTTGAAAAATGGAGAGTTTGCTTGTTTTTTGGGAAGAGTCGGGTATATTGAAGTACGGGGCAATCGCATTGCTCGTGTTGTTATGTATATATATGTACTTGATTATTCGACGGGTGATAATTGTGTCCCGGAAGGATAAACCGTTTGGTAAGCCGGAAGGGGAGGGGGTATCCGTTATTATTACCGCTCATAATAACGCGGAGGCTTTAAGGAAAAATCTGCCTAGTTTCTTGATGCAAGCCTATGGTAAATACGAGGTTATCGTGGTGGATGAATGTTCGGAGGATGACACGCAGGATGTGTTGGCGGAGATTCAGAAAGATTATCCGGAGTTGCGGTGTACGCGTATTTTTCCCGACACGAAATTTCGTTTCACGAAAAAATTGGCCATAAATATAGGTGTACTCGCGGCAAAATATGATATTCTGTTGTTCTCCGAGATACATTGTCGTCCTGCCACGATGCATTGGGTGGAGACTATGCAATCTTATTTTGATGAAAACACGGCGGTAGTTGTCGGTTACGCGAATTACGCCCCGGGTGAGCATAATATCACTACATGGCGGGCTTTCCGTTTTCTCCGTTTTTTAGAAATGTTAGTCTTGGTAAAAAATAAAAAATATATTTTCGGTGATGGATGTAACATGGCTTACCGAAAATCGTATTACATTAAAAACCGCGGGTTCGCGAAGAACTCACAATCGTATTTGGGATATGATAATGATATGGTTAATGAATTGTCGAAGTTCGGAATGGTTAAAACAATAAAGTGTCCGGATACGTACGTGATAATTGATAAAAGTGACAAAAAAGGAGAGGTAAACGAAATATCGTATTATTATGCTAGTAAGATGAGATTGACAATGACGGAGAGATTAGGAATAGATAAAGGTATAATAGTGCGTTTAATTTTTTATGCGCTCTCTATTTATTTGATTTTCACTGGCGTGTATCCGGTATATTTGTCCGCGATAATGATTATAGCATTTTTAACGGATTTTGTTTTGCTAAATATTTGCGCTATTTGTCTGAAACAAAAAAAATTATTCCTAACTTCGTTTATTATTAGTACAGTCGGTTTTGTTTATCGATGGTACTGGAATGGATATTCATTTTTTAATAAAAAGAAATGGAGCTGAATAACAACTTGTCAGAGAAAGCTCTCTACGATTACAAAGTCGTGAAAAGAGCAATAACGGGAGATGAAAAAGCCTATGCCGAATTATTTAAGCGGTATAAGGACTCAGTGTACTTTATGATACTGAAGATGGTGAATAACAGAACGGATGCGGAGGACTTGATGTTCGAGGCATTCGAGAAGGCTTTCGCGAGTTTGAATTACTATTCGCCTCAGTTTGCATTCAGTACTTGGTTGTTTAAAATCGCTTCTAATAACACGATTGATTTTATTCGGAAGAAGAAAGCGAAAATTGTTTCCTTGGATAAGGATGATATTAATCCTGACGATCGCGGGTATATTAATAGTGTGCCGGCTGACGTACTGACCCCGGAAGAGGAAACGATACGCAAGCAACGGGCTGAGTTCATGCGGGAAAAAGTCGCTATGCTGAAAGGCCGTTACCGTCAATTGATAGAATTACGTTATTTTGAGGAGTATTCTTACGAAGAAATTGCACAGGAACTGGCAATCCCGCTAGGGACCGTGAAAGCTCAATTATTTCGGGCTAGGGAGTTGTTGCTGAATATTTTGCAGAACACGGAAATAGCCAGAGAAAATGAGAGGGCATAGCCTTTTTATCCTTCTGATTTTTTTATGCCTTGGTTTACGGGGGCAAGACACGAATGACCGGGATATATTTGTTACGGGGGTGATTTGTGACCGAGATAGCGTACAGCCTCTGCCTGACGCTATTTATCGTTTCGGGCAGGAGGTTCGGGGCGTGGATAACCAAGGACGATTTTCCGTGCATGTAAAGGTCGGCGACACGTTATATTTTTCGCACGTTGGTTTTGAACCCGTGCGAATCGTTGTTTCCGATACTTTGAAAAAGGATGATTATCTTTTAGGCATTTTCATGGTACGGGATACTATTCAATTGGCTGAAGTCGTTGTGTTGCCCCGTTTCTTCATGGAAGATTTCAAGATGGATTCCGATCTGATCACTGCCCATAATAATATGAAAGGTGCTGTTAACGCGGCATCCCGCCCAGTGAAAGAGATGGATCGGGAGATGAACCAGAAGATGGTTATCTCCGATTTAGCCCGAAAAGTGGAGATGAAAGGTATGGTTGATGTTAAGCTGGGGATAGGAACGCAGTCTTACACGGCGTTGAAAGGTTTAATGCGGTCACGGCGTATGGCGGATAAAGGGAAAGTGATAAGAGCACAGGAAATAGACTTGTTAAAGAAAATTTTTTATATAGAAAAAAGAGAAAAAACGGATAACTAAAGGAAGAAAGATTATCTTTGTATTTGAAACAAGCCACGTGTGGGCAGAGTTTCCAGTGAAGCAATTTATTAATATCAAAGTTACGTTTTTATGAAGAATTTGTCGATAGGATTAAATGTGTTATTGTTGATTGCCGTAATTGTTTTATACATATTACATTTCTCCGGGAGTAGTAAGAGTACGAGCAGTCAAGACGGGGTTGCAACTGTAAATGCGGATGCAAAAATAGTCTACATTAACATGGATACATTGCTTAATAAGTATACTCAATCAAGGGAGTTAAATGAGGCATTTTTGAAAAAGCTCGAAGCAAATCGCACGGAATTGAACGTGAAAGCAAAAAATCTTGATCGCGAAATTGCCGAGTTTCAACATAAAGCAGAGAATGGCGGATTCCTTACTCGCGAAAGAGCCGAACAGGCTCAAACGGAGTTGTTGATTAAACAGCAGAATCTGCAAAAACTGCAACAGGAAATGAGCGAGAACGCTCAACGGGAACAAATGGAAATCAATCGTAAGTTGTACGATGCCATTACAAATTTCTTGACGGATTATAATAAATCAAGAGGCTATCAGTTGATATTAAGTACTACTTTAGGTGGAAACGTTTTGTTTGCCCAAGATGGTTTTAATATTACCAACGAGGTGGTAAGCTTGTTGAATACCCAATATCAAAAGAAATAAGCGTTTAATAATATACGGGGGAAGGCTGAGAAATCAGCCTTTTCTTTTATCTAATAGAAAGAAAATGAATTTTAAATATACGGTTGATATTGCGGCAGACTCGGAAGAGGTGTTCACGGCGTTGACAAATCCTTTCCAGATAGAGATATGGAGTGGTTATCCTGCCGAGATGAAAGCGGAAGAAGGATTTGTGTTTTCATTGTGGGAAGGTGATATATGCGGGGTAAATCTGGAAGTGAAACCGAATCGTCTGCTTGTACAAGAGTGGTTCTTCGGTGATACGGCAGAACGTTCCATCGTGACGTTGAAACTAAAGAAAGTCGGAGAACAGACTCAGGTAGAACTGGAACACACGAATATTCCTGATGACGTGTTCGAGGAAATCGTGGAGGGATGGAAAGAGTATTACTTGGGCTCTATAAAAGGTATGTTGGAAATGTACTAATCGTAAATCAGTAAAAATACGGATTATACATCCGAATCCGGATAGTAATTTTGTCTTGTAAATTATTCACTAACTAATAGATTATTTTGCATGAGCAAGTTAAAGATTTCGGAAGATTGGACTTCTACTATCGTCGGGTGGTTTATCATCCTTTTGATTGTATTTCAATTGAAACCACATTGGCCTTCGTTCAGTTGGCCTGATGCCGATGCATTAATGAATAAAGTATTTACTCTGGATAACGTGGGGCATGCTTTGATTGTATTCTGCTTCATGTTTTTCATGGCGTTGCTGGCTGGAATGTTGGCAGGGAAAAAGTTTAAGATGATCGCGGCCAGTTTTCCCGTGGTATTCTTTCTGACTCTTTTGGCTATGGTTGTCGGGGGAAATAAATTTTTGAAAGATTGGGGTTTCGAAACCGTGATATTCAGTCTTTTGATCGGGCTTTTTATTAGTAACGTGTTTTCTATTCCCAAGTGGTTGAAAGAATCACTTTCTTCAGAATTGTTCGTCAAAATCGGGTTGGTGTTGTTGGGAACTTCCGTACTTTTCGGTGATTTGTTGAAAGCCGGTTCGTTAGGTTTGATACAGTCTTGCGTGGTTGTTTTTACTGTTTGGAACTTCTGTTTCTGGTTGTGTCGAAAGATGAAGATTGATAAAGAGATGTCATTGATGCTTTCCAGTGCCGTTTCTATTTGTGGTGTTTCGGCGGCTGTGGCGACAGCCGGTGCGATTAAAGGAGATAAGAAGAAATTGTCTTACGTGGTATCTCTGGTATTGGTGGTGGCTGTCCCGATGATTTTAATTATGCCGGGGCTGGCGAAGCTGATGGGTTTGCCGGAAGATATGGCAGGTGCTTGGATCGGGGGAACAATCGACACGACAGGAGCCGTGGCTGCCACGGGAGCCATATACGGGGAGGTGGCGTTACAAACGAGTACTATCGTGAAGTTCTCGCAAAATGTGCTTTTGGGTGTTGCCGCTTTTCTGATCAGTATATATTGGTCGTACTCGAAGAAAGAGGTGGCGGAAGAGAAACCTACATTAAAGGTTATCTGGCTGCGGTTTCCCAAATTTGTATTGGGATTTGTTGCCGCTTCCGTTGTCTTTTCGTTCTTCGTGGCCCCGGAGATCGTGTCTGAAGCAAAGCCTATATTAAAAAATATTCAGGGAATGTGGTTTGCTCTTGCTTTCATGTCTATCGGTCTGGAAACCGATTTCAAGAGTCTGATCACGTCAGAAAATCGTCGTTCTACTTATGCTTTCTTGGGAGCGCAAGCCTTTAACGTGGTGTTCACGTTGTTAGTGGCTTGGATACTTTTCGGACTAATAGCATAGTTCGTAAAGTTCATAAGGTTTGTAAAGTTGATAAAGTTGAAGAGCAAAAACTTTATGAACTTTATGAACCTTATGAACTTTATAAACTAAATATGATTGTATTACCGATATTGTTTGTAATTTTGTCCGTAATTTTTGAAGTTAAACGCAAAAAATAATAGAAGATGAAATTTTTTATTGATACGGCAAATCTTGATCAGATTCGGGAAGCCAATGATTTGGGAGTATTGGATGGAGTGACTACCAACCCGTCATTAATGGCAAAAGAAGGTATTAAAGGTGACGAGAATTGTAGAAAGCATTACGTTGAGATTTGCAATATCGTGGATGGTGATGTAAGTGCTGAAGTAATCGCCACGGATTACGAGGGAATGATTAAAGAAGGGGAGGAACTGGCCGCTTTGCATCCGAATATTGTTGTAAAAGTTCCTTGTATTGCTGACGGAATCAAGGCTATCAAGTATTTCACGAATAAAGGTATCCGTACGAATTGCACGTTGGTGTTCTCTCCGGGACAGGCATTGTTGGCTGCTAAGGCCGGTGCCACGTATGTTTCGCCTTTCGTGGGACGTTTGGATGATATCAGTAGCGACGGTATCGAGTTGGTGGAGAAGATCGTGGATATGTATGCTTACTACGGGTTTAATACGCAGGTTTTGGCTGCTTCTATCCGCCACACGCAACATATTATACAATGTATCGAGGCTGGTGCTGATGTGGCAACTTGTCCGTTGAGTGCAATCAAAGGATTGTTGAAACACCCGTTGACAGATTCCGGTTTGGCAACATTTCTGGCAGATCACAAGAAAGTAAATTCATAAATTCGCGATAATGCTTGTACGCTTATTCGAGGATAATCCTAATGATAGGGAAATTCGGAAGATCGTTGAGCTCTTACGTGATGGTGGTATTATCATCTACCCGACCGATACTATTTACGCGATAGGGTGTGATATTAATAGTGTGAAGGCTGTGCAGCGAGTATCGGCTATACGTAAAGTGAAGCCGGAGAAAGCTAATTTCTCGATGATATGCAAGGATTTGGGAAATATTGCGGCATACGCTAAGGTAACAAACGAGGAATTCCGGTTGATGAAGCAATGTTTGCCCGGACCTTTCACTTTCGTGTTGCCTGCCACGAGCAAATTGCCTAACGCGTTGATGAATAAACGTAAGACTATCGGTATCCGTATTCCGAAAAATTTTATCGTACAAGCTATCGTGGACGAGCTAGGTGGACCGTTGTTGACAACATCCGTGAAGGCGGAGGAGGGAGAAGTTGAAGAATATATCACTGATCCCGAGTTAATCCACGAGAAATACGGTCGCTTGGTCGATTTGGTTATCGACGGCGGTTATGGAAATAATATCCCTTCCACCGTTATCGACTGCACGGGCGATGAGATTGTTGTCACCCGACAGGGATTAGGTGAATTATAAAATAAAAAAGGACTTCGAGCGGAAGTCCTTTTTTATTTATTTCTTCCAGAAAGCTCTACTGAATAATACCAGTACGGTGAATACTTCCAAACGCCCAACCATCATCAGTATGGACAAGAATATTTTCGCGAAGTCATTCAAGTGCGCAAAATTGCTCATGGGGCCAATCTCGCCGAATCCGGGACCTACGTTACTCATACTTGTTATAACAGCACTACAAGCCGTGGCAATATCTTCCGTGAACAAGGACATGATAACACTGGATATCCCGAAGATGAAGATATAAAGGATAAAGAAACCCATGACTCCCGTCATTATATTGGGATGTATGCTCTTCCCGTTGTATTTCACGTTAATGATTGCGTTCGGGTGAATGATGCGTTTCATTTCAATAAATGAATTCTTGAACAGCAGATTCAGTCGGATACATTTTAAACCGCCGGATGTAGAGCCCGCGCAGGCTCCTATAAATAGAAGTACGAAAATAATCACACCTAGTAAAGGAGGCCATAACAAATAGTCCGCCGTGGCAAATCCTGTCGTCGTGAGAATCGAAACAACTTGGAAGAGGGCTTCCCGAATGCTTAATTCCAAATCATCATACCCCTTGAAATATAGTACACATGCTATCATAGCACTTGCTATGAGAATGATGAAGAAGTAAAGTTTAAATTCTTCATCACGGAATAATTTTTTGATTTTCCCGTGAATGGCAATATACATCAGACCAAAGTTAGTTCCCGCGATAAACATGAAAATGATGACAACATACTGTATATAAGCCGAGTTCCAATAAGCAAGGCTATCTTGTTTCGTGGAATATCCCCCGGTAGCCATCGTCGTGAATGAATGGCAGATGGCATCAAACAAATCCATTTTACCGAGAAGTAACAACAAGGTCTGGGCTACAGTGAGTGATATGTAAAGATACCACATACGGCGGGCGGTGGAGGTGAATGTCGCGGTGAATTTGTCATGCGTGGGACCGGGAACTTCGGCGACAAACAGGTCGCGGCCTTCAATACCGAGTCCGGGTAGTATTGCCAGCAATAGCACGATAATACCCATACCTCCCATCCATTGGGTTAGCGAACGCCAGAATAACGTGGCATGTGGTAAAGCCTCGATGTCATTTACAACGCTCGAACCGGTAGTCGTGAATCCGGACATGGTTTCGAATATAGCATCCGGAATGGAAGGAATCGTACCTCCCAACAAAAAAGGCAAACAACCGAATATGGTGAACATTACCCAAGTGGTAGTGACAATAAAATACCCGTCTTTCTTGGCAAGAACCCGATCTTTTACCTTGACCGTGAAAGCCATAAGGCTTCCGGCGGCAAGAGTGATGGCGGTAGAATATGTAAATGCCATCATATCATTTTCCCCGTATATCAAGGCGACAATGATACAGATCATCAGAAAAGCACTTTCGACGAGCAAAAGTTTTCCTATAATGTTGGTTATAAACCTGAAGTTGATCATCGTTGAAATAATTTGATTACTTTCTTCACCGCACTGGGTAGAGCGAAGATGACAACTTTGTCGTCAGCCTCGATCTGCACGTCGCCTTTGGCAATGATGGCATCCCCGTTACGGATGACTCCCCCGACAGTAGCATTTTCCGGAAAATTCATATCGGCCAATGTTTTCCGGGTAATTTTGGAACCCGCTTCTGCCGTGACTTCAAATACCTCAGCTTCCGAGAACGTGAGGAATTTCAAGTGTTTCACGTCTACATTCATGGTGTAACGGTATATGTGTGAAGCGGCTATCAATTTAGTGTTTACCAGCGTTCCGATCCCGATGTTTTCGGCAAGGTCGATGTAGTCGATATTCTCAACTTCGGCAACACTTTTTTTAACTCCTAACTTTTTGGCTAATAGACAAGAGAGAATGTTTGTCTCTGACGAATGCGTGACGCTGATAAAAGCATCGGTATTTTTGATACCTTCTTCCCGGAGCAAGGCGAGGTCGCGACCGTCACCGTTGATTACCAGTGTCGATTTTAATTTATCGGCGATAAGGATACATTTCTCACGGTCTTTTTCTATAATCTTGACATTGTAGTTTTTTTCAAGCAAAGAGGCTGTCTTTATTCCGATTCGGGAACCTCCCACGATAACGACATTCTTAACCTCGTATTGTGATTTGCCGCAAAGGGCGAATACATTCGGTACATAGAAAGGTTTCGTCACGATGAAAACAAGATCGCCGTACCGGAAAGAATCATTTCCCCTCGGGATGATAGTGCGCTCGGCACGTTTGATGGCAACGACACGGAAATGTTGTGCCCCGTATCTTTCTGCCATTTTGATCAACGTGAGGTTGAGTACCGGGGCATTTTCCCATAATTTGATACCGAGTAATTGCAATCGACCGTCGGAAAATTCATGTAACTGGCGGGAACCGCTTTGCTTCAAGGAAGCAACGATTTCTTCCGCGGCCAGACGTTCCGGGTAGATTAAGGAATCGATACCGATCATCTTCAAGTATTCCGTATTTTCGCTCTCCAGATATTCGCTATTGTTAACCCGCGCGATAGTTTGTTTCGCTCCTAACTTTTTGGCTAAAATGGCAGAGTTGATATTTTGATCTTCCTGATGATTTACCGCGATGAACAGGTCACACTTGTGTACTCCGGCATCTTTAAGCGCACCGATAGAAGTACATGATCCCACGATAGACATGACATCGAGTTGGCTGCCAAGTAATTCCAGCTTTTCTTCGTCGTTGTCGATCAGCATGATATTATGTTCCTGCTTACTAAGCATCGTCGCGAGATGTGTCCCCACTTCTCCTGCTCCCGCTATTACTATGTCCATTTTCGTTAGGTGTTAATTAACTGGCAAAATAAAGAATTATAATCCGAATTACATAGAAAAATGAACCAATTTTTATTTTAAGGGAATCACGATAGAGCCTAGTTCATTTGTTTTAAATAGAGGGATTTGCTTTTGAATGCAAAATTCGTCCCATGCCCGGATACATCGGGGGGTATTGGATTGGTCTATAATGATTTGACTTGGAAATGACGATTGTGTCGTATCCGAGATAGGGAAAATATTTCCCGTGATAATGAGTATTCCTTGGTCGGGTATAGTGGGACATGTACCATCTGCAATTGTAATTGTTTGTTTACGAGTTTGCAGTTGCTTATTCGTGTAAATGATTTGGTCCCCGATGAATCCGTCATGCTCGGGAAGCGGTTGCAGGTCATTTGCTATCGTGTATGTCAACTGGCTTGGGATGGTATCCGTATTTTTCAGTAGAGAATAGTATCCCTTGTGATTCAAGAGTATCACGGAATGACGATATCTATTGTAAACAACGATTTCTTGTCGGTTTTGCTTGTGGAACGTGTAACCGTAGATGAAAATAACAAGCAAACATGTCGAGGCTAGAAACAAGTGGGCAATCCGGCGTTGTCGGCTGGTCACGTATAAGATAAATGATAAAGTTATAATATATATAAGGATGATATGGAAGGATGTCGGGTATAATTCTGTCAGATTTATGGCGATACCGGAAAATATTCGGAGGCAATAAAGCAGGATTTGAGTGATACCTGTTACAAGATATGCGAGATAACTGCCGATAAGAGAGGGTAACACGAGTAGGATTGCCCCGAGATAGAGTAATAGTGTGGCAACCGGTACGGCGACGAGATTGAATAGAATGCTATTTAAACTGATCGTGTGGAAATAGTATGCAGTAATCGGGAGAGTCAGAATTTGCGCGGAAAAGCTGACGGCGAGGAGGGGGTATATCTTCCGTGTGAGCCGGGGAAGCGCCTTACGCTTAATGGTTATTAACGGATAGACAAGTATAATTCCAGTGTAGGCGGCATACGACATTTGAAAACTCACGGAATACAGTAATGTCGGTTGGATAAGCAAAGTGAAGAATGCTGCTGCCGCGATAGCATTTAAAGGTACATAATCCAGACGGAATGCTTCTCCTATAATAATGAAACTCAATATAGTTGCTGCCCTGCAGGCGGAAGGTGATAAGCCGGTAATACCCGTGATCAACCATAACAATGGAATCAGTGCGAGGGTGAATCTGCGATCGCGTAGTTTGAAAAGACGTAACCCGTAAAGTAGTAAAAGATAAATAGCCCCGATATGTAATCCGGAAATGGCAAGCAGGTGAATGGTTCCCGTGTCTTGGAATAATTGTTTCGTGCCGGGAGTCAGATTTTGGCGATCTCCAAGACAGAGGGCTGCAAGCAGGTTATAGGTTGTGCTGTCCGGCACGATAGTTGACAATTTATGTAACAAATGCTGTTGCAGGGAATGACAAAAAGAGTACAAATCTTCCGAGTGTCCTATTCGTGTCGGAGTCGAAATCGGAATCGCTTGGGCTTGAATGTTTTGGTGACGGAGGTACGTGTTGTAATCAAATTCATGTGGATTGCCCGTGGCTGACAGCAAATAGACTCTGGCGTCAAACAGGAGCGAATCGCCGACAGAAAACCGGATAGAATCCCGGTATCGCGTGAAGATGCGAATCCCGTTTGAGGAGATAATTGCTTTGTCGGGTGGAGTGATCCGTTCACAGCGTCCTTGCAGCGTGTAGACATTACCCGGCACGAATGGCAGGTTTTGCGGGCGATGGCAATACACGCCTGTCAAGAAAATGAACAGAAACGAGAAAATAGAAAATAATTTTCCGTAACGTGTACGGGCAACTCCTGTCAATAGAAGGAGTGAGCCTATAATCGAGTAAAGGATAAATCGGGAGTGAATGTCAAACATCCATTCACTGGCAAGAATTCCCGCGATTAAAGGAATCACGAGGAAAAGGAATGGATACCGATGCCAGTGAATGGGACGCATAGGCGTAGCCTCGGCTATTTCGGCAAAACTACCCGGTAGTTTTGTTTGAATTTCCCGGCACTGATATTACTCAACTTCCCTTTTAATAAACGTTTTTTCAGAGCGGACAAGTGGTCAGTGAACATGATTCCGTCCAAGTGATCATATTCGTGTTGGATGATGCGTGCGCGGGTGCCCGTGAATTCTTCCACGTGTTCTACCCAGTTCTCGTCCCGATAGGCGATTTTTATATGATCTTTTCTCATCACGTCCTCGTGAATGCCGGGAATACTCAAGCAGCCTTCATTGAAAGGCACCTCTTCCCCGGAACGTTCCAGTATATGCGCGTTGATAAAAGCTTTCTTGAAATCTTTACAGTCCGGGTCAATTTCTTCAAATGGGCTTCCGTCAATCACGAAAATGCGTATGTTTTTCCCGACTTGCGGGGCAGCTAATCCCACCCCGTCTGACTCGTACATGGTTTGCCACATGTCATCGAGCAGTTTGCTTAACCCCTCGTATTCCGGGGTAATGTCCTCGGATACTTTCCGAAGTTTCGGATGTCCGTAAATGTAAATAGGTAACAGCATATTAAATATTCATGTTTCTTTGTGATTCCATGTAGGATTGCAATATGATCGTGGCACTGATGGCGTCGATAACTGCTTTATCCTGACGTTGTTTTTTCTTGGCTCCTCCTTCTAGCAACGCCTTGTGTGCCAAGACTGAGGTGAAGCGTTCGTCATACATGACGATGGGGATGTCCGGGAGTTTACGTTTGAGTGCGACGAGAAACGGCTTGATGTAAGTCATGCTTTCAGAGTCCGTGTTATTCATTTGTTTGGGGTGTCCCACGACAAAAAGGTCTACCTTTTCTTTCGAGCAGTAATCTTGTAGAAATTGTAAAACCTCGTGTGATTTGACTGTCGTTAGACTGTTGGCGATGATCTTGCATGGATCCGTGACCGCTATGCCAACCCTTTTTTTCCCGTAATCAATAGCAACAATCCTTCCCAATACCCTATTCCTTTACGATAATAAAAATATCCTCGTTCTCTTTTTTCATCAAGTACTGTTCTCTGGCGAACTTTTCGAGGTTATCCCGATTCCCTAACAATTCATCTTTTTTGCGTTTATCTTCTTCAACCTTTTTCCGGTAGTAATTTTTTTCTTTCTCCATCTGGCTGATTTTTGAGCGCAACTGTAACTGATCGATAAAACTGTATTTATCGAACAACGCGATCCATATAACAAATAGCAACCCCACGATAGTGTATTTGTTGGCAAATCGCTGAAACAAATTTCTCGATGATCGTTTGTTTTCGTCTTGCATAGTGCAAAGGTACAAAAAAAGAGGCGGTTAAGAACCATTATCCATTATTTTTTTTCCGAGCAGGCAAAAACATGGTTTTTGCGCTGCATATTTATAAAAACGGGAAGAATATTTATACAGCGAATTGATATACAGTGATTTGTGATTTGATAAAAATGAAAATTGGCTATTTTTTGTGTAACTAATTTCGTTAGCTTTGTGCTTTCGGAATTTTTTTAGACAAAAAGAAGAATAACAATAAAATATCAGTAATGGAAAAGAAGTTAGCGGTTGTTGCGTTAGGTGGAAACGCTCTTTTGAGAGGAAACCAGAAAGGAACTATCGAGGAGCAAAATGCCAACACGGTAGATACGTTGGAAAATTTAATATACTTGATTAAGGAAGGGTATAATTTGATTATTTCGCACGGAAACGGTCCTCAGGTAGGAAACGTGCTTATGGATAATGCTGCCGGTGTAGAGATGTACGGTAACGCTGCCATGCCTTTGGACACTTGTGTGGCTTTCACGCAAGGACAGATCGGCTACATGATCGAACGTAACTTGAGAAATATTTTGAAAGAGCACGGTCTGCAACGTAACGTGATCTCGATGGTATCCCAAGTGATCGTGGACAAGAATGATCCGGCGATGCAGAATCCGACCAAGCGCGTGGGTAAGATATACACGAAAGAAGAGGCGGATAAACTGGCAGCCGAGAAAGGATGGGTTTTCAAGGAAGAGATCAAGGTTGAAGGCGGATGGCGTCGGGTGGTTCCTTCCCCGGACCCGAAAGATTTTATGAATGCCGATTTGGTGGAACGTTTGGCTCGCGAAGGCAATATCGTGATCACTACCGGAGGTGGTGGTATTCCCGTGTATATCGACGAGAAGAGTGACATCCAGCCGTTGGAAGGTGTTATCGACAAGGATTTGGCTTCCGCTATGGTAGGTACGAGAGTGAAAGCGGACGAGTTCTATATCTTGACGGATGTTCCTTATATTTATAAGGACTTCAAGAAACCGTCGCAACAGAAATTGGAATTCTTGGATTATGCCGATACGATGAAATACATGGAAGAAGGAGTGTTTGCAGAGGGAAGTATGGCACCGAAAATTCGTGCTTGTTTGCGTTTTGTTAAGAATGGTGGAAAAAAATCAGTGATTACCGAAGCCACAAAGTTGGAAGACAGACGTTACGGTTCCAAAATCACGATGGAATACGAGGACGATAGAAGATAATTGAAAATGGAGAGTTGAAAACTGGAAATGAGTTTTTAATTCTCGATGGGATATTGTACTTTTGTCCATAAATAATGAATCTGAAATTTAAAATTATAAATCTAAAATTAATAAAGTTATGGCTTTTAATTTGAGAAACAGAAATTTCTTGAAGTTGTTGGACTTCACTCCGAAAGAGATCAAATACATGTTGGATTTGGCTGCTGATTTGAAAAAAGCAAAATATGCCGGAACTGAACAACCTCGTTTGAAAGGTAAAAATATTGCTTTGATTTTCGAGAAAACTTCTACCCGTACCCGTTGCGCGTTCGAAGTAGCTGCTCATGATCAAGGTGCTCACGTGACCTATCTTGGTCCTTCCGGATCTCAGATTGGCGTGAAAGAATCCATGGCTGATACGGCTCGTGTATTGGGACGTATGTATGATGGTATCGAGTACCGCGGTTTCGGACAAGCTATTGTTGAGGAATTGGCTCAATATGCAGGTGTACCTGTATGGAACGGTTTGACCAACGAATTCCACCCGACTCAGATTCTGGCAGACTTCCTGACCATGATGGAACATACCGATAAGCCTTTAAACAAAGTGACTTTCGCTTATCTTGGTGATGCCCGTTTCAACATGGGTAACTCTTTGATGGTTGGTGGTGCTAAGATGGGTATGGATGTACGCATTGTTGCCCCGAAAGAATTGCAACCGGATGCCGAGTTGGTTGCTACTTGCAAGGCTATCGCTGAAGAAACCGGAGCTACAGTTACCATTACCGATAACGTGGAAGAAGGAGTGAAAGGTTGCGACTTCCTGTACACTGACGTATGGGTATCTATGGGTGAACCTGCTGAGGTATGGGCAGAACGTATCAAATTGTTGACCCCGTATCAAGTGAATGCTAAAGTTATGGAATTGACCGGAAACAAGAACTGCAAATTCATGCACTGCTTGCCGGCATATCATAACCTTGATACTCAAGTAGGTCGTGATGTTTACAAACAATTCGGCATGAACGGATTGGAAGTAACCGAAGACGTGTTCGAGTCTGCAAATTCTATCGTGTTCGATGAGGCAGAGAACCGTATGCACACGATCAAGGCTGTGATGGTTGCTACTTTGGGTGACTAAAGATTTGGTTCATGATCGGTAGAAATACCCGATTATATTGTATAAAGAAACCCGCTTGATTTTGTTATCAAGCGGGTTTCTTCCGTTATAGCCATGGAGATTAATGGTAATTATTGGGAAATAATACCCCTCCCTCGAAGCTGTCCGGAAGATACCCCGTGGCTCGAATAGCTCCGTGTAGCGATGCTCTGGCGAAGCTTCGTGAGGGCTTCGAGCAAGGGGTATTATTTCAGTGAGATAACTTTTTGATAAAGAATACTAATCCAGTTGAGAATGATCGGATCGGCAATGATATTTTATAATGCTATTGTCCTTCGTTTCTAAATAGAAAAAAGTCGGTTTATAATTTAAAAATAAGATGTTCAATAAATGGACCGAAATTATTTTATATTTTTACGTGCGCAATTAGATGGTATTGTGCTTAAAAAACGAAGGTGATGTCTTCAGAATTAGTACATAAAGAAAAATTGTTTGTTGAACTGTTTAACAAAAACTACAAGGCTTTGTGCTTGTATGCGGTAAGGTTTTGCGGTGATTTTTCTGAGGCGGAGGATATCGTGCAGGACGTGTTCGTGAGATTTTGGGATATTTTTCAGGAGGGGACAGGGACTATGTCTGCTCGTTCTTATTTATACCGGATGGTGCGTAATGCATGTATTGATCTGTCGCGGGCTAAAAAGTACGATACGGTTGATATAAATTCATTAGCAGATCAATTGGAATATTTTTTCCATACGGAATCGGAGGAAGATTCTACAATGGATAAATTGTTGGAGGCGATAGAAGCTTTGCCGGAAAAATGTCGCTATGTGTTTGTCGCTATCTGTGTGGATAACAAAAAATACAAGGAAGTTGCAGACGAAATGCATGTTTCCTTGAACACGATCAAAACGCAGCTATCCAGAAGCTTAAAGCTTCTTCGGGAGAGCTTGAACAAAGAAGATTTCAAATTATTTCTTACTTTTTTCACGATTTTCGAGTAATTTCTTTCACCCGTTTCTGTTTTTTTTCGTCTTCTATGTAAAGAATTGATATTGGATTATGATGAAAGAAGAAATAGAAGATATAATATGGCGGGATTCTCGAGATGAATGTTCCGGGGAAGAAAAAGCCTGTTTGCGAGAATGGCTTGAGGCTTCCGACGAGAATAAACGTGCTTACAAGGATATCCGATCAATTATTCAATGCGGTGCTTTGCTAAAAGGATATGACCGTTTGGATAAACCACTGGCCTTGGGTAAAGTCATGAAACAAGTGAAGCCGTCGCCCGTTATGCGGAGATATTCGTGGTTAAAGTACGCGGCAGCGATAGTATTCCCCTTGTTAGCAGGACTCGTGGCTTATTATGTTTTTGATCGTACGACGGAAAATACAAATATCCCCGTGATTGCAAAGTACGATATTCAACCGGGGGAAGCGAAGGCTATTCTTTATTTGTCTGATGGGCGGGAGATTAATCTTAAGGATGTAAGTGATTCTACGATACGGGACGGTTATTTTGATCAGGAAATTCTATTCCGGGATAAGAGTAATACATTGAATTATTATGATTCTTTGCGCGAAACGGATAAAGTCGGTAAATTGGTATATAATAAGATTGTCGTACCTCGCGGGGGAGAGTATATGCTGATCTTGTCGGATGGAACGAAAGTATGGTTGAATTCTGAAACGAAGATGGAATACCCGTTGTGCTTCGGGCAAGATACCCGGGAAGTTAAGTTGACGGGAGAGGCGTATTTTGAAGTGAAAAAAGATGCAAAGCGACCTTTTAACGTGTTGATGGGGGATGCGAGAATTGAAGTGACGGGAACCTCGTTTAATGCTTCCTGTTATCCGGAAAAAGGGGATTGTAGTGCGACATTGACTTCTGGGAAAATAAATCTATGGGGTGATCATTCGATGAAGAGGGTGAATGTCGGGGAGCATGCCGTTTACGATAAAACGTCCAAGGAAATCACGGTAAAAGAGGTTGACTTGAAGTATTATACTTCTTGGCGTCACGGGACTTTTTATTTTTACGACACTCCTTTATCTGAGATTACCGAGGCATTGGGACGTTGGTATGATGTGAAGTTTTATTTTTCGGACGAGTCTTTACGGGATGTCTGTTTTTCCGGTGCAGCTTTGCGTAACAGACCGATAGATTTTATTCTTAAATTGTTGGAAAATACTCAATCATTAAAATTTTCAATACAAAAAGATGGAACGATATGGATAAGTAAAAAATAAAAAGAGGAAGATTGGCCTCTTCCCCTTTTTTTCTTTAATAACCCTCTCCTGCAAGAGAGAATTTTAAATAAATAGTTATACAAATCTATGAAAAAAATTTTAACGGATGAACTTTTCCGGGAGGGAAAAGTATGGTCTAAACTATGGAAAATTATGCGATTGCAATTATTGATCGTTTTTGTAACTCTGTTCCAGTTACATGCTGAAACAGGAGTTGCACAGGAAAGAGTTAGTATTTCCTTTAAGGATGCTCTGATTGAAGACATCATAAAGGAAGTGGAAGCGCAGTCCGGTTACGTGGTGGTGTATAATAACACCTTGTTGAAGAATATGTCACGCGTAACCGTTCGGCTGACGAATGTAAATGCCAAAGATGCTTTGAATGAGGCACTGAAAGGCAGCGGATTGGAGTGTAAAATGGTAGACGATTTTCTGGTTATTTCGAAGAAGGAAGGAGGTGATGACGAGAAAAAAGAAACTTTCAGGAAAATCAAAGGGAAGGTTATGGACGAGAAGGGGATAACTCTTCCGGGGGTTACCGTGCTTATCAAAGGTACTACTTTAGGTGTCGTGACTGATATCGATGGGAAATTCTCGATTGAGGTACCGAAGATGGATAGCACGATACTGGTATTCTCTTTCGTGGGAATGGTTACTAAAGAATATCGTTTGCCGAATGATCCGAAAGATGATGCAAAGGAGATATCCATTCGCCTTCAAGAGGACGTGAAAGAGATGCAGGAAGTTGTCGTGACCGGGTACGCCAATATCAGAAAAGAGAGTTTCACGGGAAATTCCGTTACCGTGAAGAGAGAAGATTTGTTGAAGGTTTCCAAAACGAATGTAATTCAAGCGTTGCAGACTTTTGATCCTTCTTTTCGTATCCAGCAAAATAACCAGTGGGGTTCGGACCCGAACAACGTGCCCGAATTGTATATCCGCGGACGTTCCGGTATCGGGGTGAAAGATCTGGATAGAAAGAAGAATCTTTCCAAGTCAGAACTGGAAAACAACCCGAATTTGCCGACTTTTATCATGGACGGATTCCAAATTAGCGTGGAGAAATTGTATGATATGGACCCGAATCGCATTGAAAGTATAACGATACTGAAAGATGCGGCTGCTTCGGCTATGTACGGGTCCCGTGCGGCTAATGGTGTCGTGGTTATCACTACCGTTGCCCCTGTTCCGGGTAAAGTATCGGTATCTTATAGTATGACGGGAACCGTGACGGCACCGGATCTGACCGACTATAACCTGATGAACGCAAAGGAAAAGTTGGAAGCAGAGGTGGCGGCAGGCATTTATAAGGCTACTAATTATTCTGATCAGAATAAATATGATGTAGAATATAATGGTAAGCTCAACAATGTTGCTCACGGTGTTGATACCTATTGGTTAGCCAAGCCGTTACAAACGGCATTTAATCATAAACACAGTTTGTATATAGAAGGGGGAACCAATGATATTCGTTTCGGGTTGGATATGCTCTATAATAATGAAGACGGTGTGATGAAAAAATCTTACCGGGATCGTATGGGGGTTGGTTTTTATATTGATTACCGGATTGGTTCTTTCCAAGTAAAGAATTATATATCTTATAATATTACACGATCGGAAGAATCTCCTTACGGTACTTTCTCGGACTATACTTCAAAGCAACCGTATGACGAGTATAAGGATGCGGACGGGAATTACTTGAAACAGACCTTTAATTGGCATGGGGGATCTTCGTCGGAGTTAAAGAATCCTTTGTACGAGGCCGGATTAAAGAGTTTTAATAAGTCACAAGTGGATGAGTTGATAAATAATTTGAGTGCCAACTGGTACGTGAATAATTATTTGCAAATAAAAGGACAATTCAGTTTAACCAAGAAAAACACGAAAAGTGACGATTTTATTGATCCGAAGTCAATGCGTAACGGTAAGGTGTTGAGTGCGGCCAATAGTAGTTCGGGAGAGCTTCGTACAAGTGCTGGTGACGGGTTCGATTGGGATTTGAATGCTTTTTTGGCTTACAACCGCACTATAAGCGGACACAATATCAATCTGAATATTGGTATTAACGCAACGTCTACGCATACTTCTACGACATCGGCATTTTACAGGGGATTTCCTTCCGGTTCGTTACATTCTCCCAATTACGCGCAGGAAATTGTGGAGAAACCGACGGTAAGTCAGAACAGTACCCGTTTGTTCGGTGTGTTGGGAAGTTTGAACTATACTTACAATAATATCTATTTGTTGGATCTTTCGGTGAGAACAGACGGTTCTTCCGAATTTGGTTCCGATAAACGGTTTGCTCCTTTCTGGTCGGGAGGTTTAGGTATTAATCTTCATAATTACGAGTTTATGAAGAAATACGGTTATATTGATGTGCTGAAAATCCGAGGATCTTACGGGGTGACCGGTAAAGTAAATTTCCCGCCTTACGCGGCACAGACTATATACCAGATACTGAGTGAAGAATGGTATAAAACAGGCTTTGGCGCTTCATTGATGGCGTTGGGAAATAAGGATCTGGCTTGGGAGAAAACGAAGGAGTTGGATTTGGGTATAGATGTACAACTGTTTAATGGCGGGTTGCAGATGGAATTCTCCTATTACCGGAAAAAAACGATTGATCTGATCAATGATGTGACGATCGAGAGTGCAGCGGGTTTCACGACTTACATGGATAATTTGGGAGAAGTGATGAACAAAGGATACGAGATTCAATTGAAAAGCGATGTATTCCGCAATAACGATTGGTATGTTTCCGTATTCGGCAATTTGGCTCATAATAAGAATGAGATATTGAAAGTTTCCGAGAGTCTGAAGGCTTATAATGATGCGGTAGATAAAAACTTTGCAGAGTCAAATGCTTATGACGGTTCCACTTCCAAGCCTATCACGAAATACCAAGAGGGAGGTTCATTGACTTCGATTTATGCGATGAAATCTTTAGGAATAGATCCCGCTACTGGGCAGGAGATGCTGGTTAATCGTGATGGTTCCGTTACTTATACATGGAATAGTTCGGAACAGGTTGTCGTGGGAAATACGGAACCGAAAGCACAGGGAACGTTCGGTTTTAACGTGAACTATAAGAATTTTACGTTGTACACGACGTTTATGTACGAGTTCGGTGGGCAGCAATACAACCAGACTTTAGTTGACAAGGTTGAAAATGCCAATCTGTATACTTCAAACGTGGATAAGCGAGTATTTACCAACCGTTGGAAGAAACCGGGTGATAAAGCTAAATTTAAAGCTCTTGAAACCGGAAGAAACGGTATTGAAACGACAAATCCGACAGAACGTTTTGTACAGGATTATAACGTGGTAACATTGAATTCGATCACTTTGGGATATGATTTTAATTCGGAATTGATAAAGAAAGCCCATTTGGGTATGTTGCGTTTGGAAGTGGGGGCGAACGATCTTTTCAGAATTTCATCTGTTAAGGCGGAACGCGGGCTTAGTTATCCTTTTGCCAGAGCGGTGAATTTTTCAATAAAAGCGACTTTCTAAATCGGAGTTAGTTATTTAGGAATTAGAAATCAAGAGAATATGAAGATAAATAAGATAATATTAGCTGTGCTGTTGCCGTTCATGTTGGGTTCATGCGAGCAATGGTTGGATGTTGCACCTGATGATCAGGTAAACGAGGAAACTCTTTTCGCGACCGGGGATGGCTACCGGAATGCGTTGAATGGAGTTTATCGGGATATGGCGACTTCGCGAATGTATGGCAGGGAATTAACATGGGGTTTTGTTGATGTGATGGGGTGGGTGTATGATCCGTTGACGATTTACTATGATTGCAGTACCCATGATTATTATGACGTGTTGTTAGGAAAATACAACGCCACGGGGGTGAAGGCTATTACTGAGGCATTCTGGTCACAAGCTTACAATTCTATCGCAAATTGTAATAACATTATTGCCCGTATCGATGGAGAGAACCCGTCGAAATTTGTCGGGGGAGAGTCCGAGCGGGATATGATTCACGGGGAAGCTTTGGCATTGCGGGCTTATCTGCATTTTGACATGTTGCGTTTGTTTGCTCCGGCTCCCAAGGTGGCGGATGATAAAGGCTACATTCCGTATTACGAAAGATACGGGTCGACTTCGGAACCCAGAGGGAGCGTGAGTGTGATTCTGGAAAAAATAGAGCGTGATTTGTTGAAAGCCAAGAATCTTGTAGCTCCTTTTGATACGGTGGGCGATCATAGATCTTGGATGAAAACCAGCGCGAGAATAGAAGGCGGACGAGGAGATAAAAATTTGCCGGATGATTTATTCTATTTATACCGGGGATACCGGATGAATTACTATGCTATATGTGCAATTTTAGCCCGGGTATATTCTTATGGTGACAAACAGACGCAGGCAAGAGAGAATGCGCAGGAAGTTCTGGATGCGACTTATCAGAATGGGATGTATCTCAATAAATGTTTTACATTTACCGGGGGAGGGAGTTATAACAGTAACTATAAATTGTACGACGGAGTGATTTTCGCTCTTTCCAACCAGAAATTAATAGATGATTATAGCCATTATCTCGGTTCGGAAAATATTCAGTTACCTGTATATTATGACGCGATTATCTATAACGAGGATTACGACGAGATTGACACGGAAGACGCTCGTTTGGGTTTATTCTCGGTTGTGGATGATTATTATTATTACTCGAAAAAATATACCCCACAGGTCGGGAATTCTTATGGGGAGGATTTGATACCGATGGTACGTTTGAGCGAGATGTATTATATTATCAGTGAGGCTCTTTACACGGAAGGACAGACGCAGTTGGGAATTAATAAATTGGATGAGGTTAGAATGGCAAGAGGTATCCGGGGCGGTAAACTTCAGATCGGGAGTCTGGAGGAGATGCAAGAAGCTATATTGAGGGATGCCAGAAGGGATTTTATAGGGGAAGGACAGTTGTTTTATTATTATAAAAAGTATGATATGACCCCGAATGATTGGGGATACACGATCGGCAGAGTATTGCCTCTTCCTGACAATCAACTGATTCATTAATAAAATAGTAAGATGTATATGAAGAACTATATAACTATAATAGCGATAGTATTTGCTCTCTTTTCTTGTAGTGAAAAGGAAACAATGACCTATCAATCCGAAAGATATCTTTATTTCACGACAAGTCTGGATAGTGCCGATCTTTCCGTGTCTTTTTCGCATTATCCGACAAGTGATGAGTATAAAGCGGGATTTGAGGTCAATTTAATGGGTAATCTCCTCACGGAAAAAGCTAATTACCGTGTTTCCGTGGTTGATACCGGAACCACGGCACTTCTGGAAGAGTATGTTTTGGATTTGGAGCCTGAATTCGGTGCGAATCAGTTGAAAGATACTCTTTATGTGGTGTTGAAAAAGACCGAAAGATTGAGTGATGGTCCCGTGACGTTGATGATTAAACTGGAAGAGGGAAATGGCTTTATTCCGGGATTAAGTCGCAATCGTACGGTAAAAGTGCATTTTAACAACGTGGAAAGCAAACCGCTCTGGTGGGAAGGGGATATCATTTCCGTGTATCTGGGAGAATATTCTCCGGAGAAATACAAACATTTCTTGATTGCAACCCAAATAGATGCAACGGAAATTCCAGTGTTGTTAAAGGAAAATCCGACTAAATTACGGCTGTTGGCATTAGAGTTTAAAGATTACTTGACTTTGCATCCGGAGTTGAATTTAACGGTGCCTATTTATTAATGATTAAAAAATAATGGCAATGAAAATAAGATATATACTTTTTTTACTCGTCATGATTTTAGGGATGAGTTCTTGCTATGATGATAAGGGAAATTATTCATACGACCCCAAGAATGATATTACGGTTACTTTTGATGCAAGTTATTTTGAAGCGGTTTTGGGGGAAACGGTTAAATTGTCACCTAAGTTGACCTTTGCTATTGACAGTAATGATGTTGATTTGAGTTATGAATGGATTTTCCTCGGAAGGAAAATTTCTGATCAGCGGAATTTGGAATGGGTGGTCGATACCGTGGTCAATTACCAGAGTATTTATATGAATGTAATTGATAATCGTACCGGTGTCGCTTATTCCGGGGGAATATCAGCTCTTTTGACTTCTCCTTATGCCAAAGAAGCGTGGGTTGTTCTAGCGAAACAAAACGGGAAGTCCGTTCTTTCCTATATTCGGGAAAAAAATGAGGATGACGGGAGTGACTATGGAAAATTCACGTACGAAGACGTACCGGATATTTACCGGTTGGTAAATGACGAGGAATTAGGCTCGGAACCGGTTCGGGTGTTGGAACATTTTGCCGGTGGCGGAGATCTTGGAAATTTCTGGGTGTTGCAAAACGGCGGTCAAGGATGTGTTGATTTATCGGGACAGGATTTCACGAAAGACGTATTGTTAAATAATATCTTCTTGGACGGGAATCTGCCGACGGATTTTAAACCGATAGATATGATTGATATGAAGTGGTTGACCTGCGTGGTGAATCATGACGGGAAAGTGTATACTCGCAAGAAATTGACCGATCAGTTGTATAATTCCGGTTATTTTATCGATCGTCCGTTGATATTTGAGGGAGAAGAGGTAGATGGTTCACGTTTTGTGCTGGCTCCCTTTGCCGGATTGGGTTTTACCGTGATGTATGATAAAGTGAACAACCGATTCTTAGCAATTTCCGACCTGAGCAAAGAAGTGGCTGGAAAGGTGTTTAAATTTGCAGTGGATGAATCCGCGTATGCCCCGGACTTTGCGCGATTGAATGATTTGGGTACAATGGAGGTCTTGCATACCGGGTATTACGAGGTTAACGAAGGACGTGGTGATCAAGGATATTACTCTATTTTGCGGGATCGGACAACCGGGAATTATTACACGCATGATTTTCGGGTGAACGAGATGAAAGAATCTGCTAATCCTTCGGCATTTCCGGTGTTGCAACGGCAGATAGATTTGAGTCAAGTGATAAACGGAACTTCAAAGAACGTGTTTAACGTGTTGCGTTCGTGGGTGTTCGGGAAAGATTTCGGAACTCCCTATGTATTGATTTCTAAAGATAACGAGCTGTGGTTATATGATCGTGATGCTAAGTTACCAGTAGAAAAGTATTATGAATTTCCACAAGGACAGATTATTACGGCTATCGACTCGGAATGTGTTGGTAGTCGCAGGGTGGCAATCGGTATGCAATCCGGAGAGTTCTACGTGTTGGATTTGACGAGAAAAGCCGTGAATGGCCAGAAAGAAAAATTGCTTTATGCTTCCACTCATGATTTTGGTGAGATCGTGCACATCCGCTACAAGGTAGGTTACGGTAATAGTTGGAGTTTTTAATTTGTAACAGAAAACAAGGGAGTCCCGAAGGTCTTTTCATTTGAAATTCTTTTCGGGCTTCCTCTAATCGGCTGGAACAGAGATTTATTTAAGTCTTGTTTGTTCCAGAACGGGAGAGCGTTGTATAAATATTGGGATGAAATAAATTGTATGTAAATTAGAAGTATTTATGAAAATCAGAGTTTTAGTTATTTTGATGACTCTTGTCTGTATTCCGTTGATTGCAGATGCTAAAAAGAGGGAGAAAAAGAAAAAAGCGGGAAAAACGGAGGAGGTGCAAACTCCTAAGGAATCTGCTTATGACCAGCTTTTTAAAGGTAAAGAGTGTACCACGGTGAAAGGGATGATCACGCTTCATAAGGTGGATGGTAAATTGTATTTTGAGTTTCCGTTGAGCTTGTTGGGAAGGGATATGCTTCTCGGTTCGACTGTTTCCAGTATTAGTGATAACTCGAATGCATTGGTGGGACAAAAGAATCAGACACCGTTACATGTAGCTTTCACGATGACCGATAGTATGGTTTACCTGTGCGAAGTGACGAATCCTTCTCGGGCACAGATTTTCAGCCAGAGCAAGGATAAAAACATCGGAGAGGCCATGAAGAAGGGAACCCGTTTGCCTATTATGGAAGGATTTGCGGTGAAGGCTTACAATGCCGATAGTACGGCAGTTGTTTTTGAAACGACCAAATTCTTCGTGAGCGATGATTCCCGGATGGATCCTTTTGATCCTTACGGGAAAAAAGTTTATTACGGACAGGGTACACGGAGAAAGCGTTTCCAGTCGGAATTGTCTTATGTCGGGGACATAAAGGCGTTCTCGGATAATGTTTCCGTCACCTCTTCACTTTCTTATTTGCAGGATATTGCCCTTTACGGGATGTTCGTGTTGGTTATGGATGAACCGGTAACCGTGGGGGTGAATCGTTCATTAGTTTTATTGCCGGAGGAACCGACTATGCGTCCCCGGCTGGCCGATCCCCGAATCGGTTATTTTGTTTCCGGCAAAGAAGTTATTACGGACGAACAGGATGGAGTGAAAGATGTGTATTATATCAATCGTTGGGATCTTCAGCCTAAGGATGTGGAAGCTTATAAGCGGGGCGAACTGGTAGAACCGATGAAGCCGATCGTGTATTATGTCGATGATGCATTCCCGAACGAGTGGAAAGCCGCGATTCATGCCGGAGTGAGAATTTGGAACAAGGCTTTTGAAAAGATCGGTTTTAAAAATGCCGTGCAGTCTTATGACTTCCCGAAAGATGATCCGAAATTCGATCCGGACAATATAAAATATTCCTGCGTGCGTTATTGTCCGGTCGGGATGGCTAATGCGCAGGGACCGTCTTGGGTTGATCCTCGTAATAGTGAAGTGGTGAATGCTTCCGTGTTGATCTACCATGACGTGATTAAATTAGTGAATAACATGCGTTTCGTGCAGACCGCTCAAGTGGATGAGCGGGTACGTACGACTAAATTGCCGGAGGATGTTTTGTTCGAGAGTATGCGATATATCGTGGCTCACGAGGTCGGGCATACCTTGGGATTGATGCATAACATGGCTTCGTCGGCTTCGATTCCGGTAGAATCTTACCGGGATGCGGAATTCATGAAAAAATACGGGACTACCCCTTCTATTATGGATTATGCCCGCTTTAATTATATCGCGCAGCCGGAAGATAAAGGGGTTGCGTTGACTCCACCCGAATTGGGCGTGTATGACTATTATGCTATCGAATGGGGATACAAGCCTCTGTTGGACGCTCGTACGCCGGAAGAAGAATTGCCGGTTCTGCGGAAAATGATTTCGGATAAAATCGGAGATCCGATGTATCGTTACGGGAAACAGCAAATCGGGTACGGGACTTTTGACCCGTCGTCGTTGACGGAGGATTTGGGTGATGATGCCGTGAAAGCGGGTGAATATGGTATCCGGAATTTGAAATATATTCTCAAAAATCTCAATAACTGGATGGATAGTCAGGATAAAGATTACACTTACAGGGATAATATTTACCGTGAAATCTGTAACCAGTATTCTCAATATATCTATACCGCTCTGGTGAATGTTGGAGGATTCTATATTAATGAACATTATGTCGGTGATCCTTATAAAACTTATCAAGTTGTTCCTAAAGAGGTGCAAAGACGGGCTTTACGTTTCGTTATTAACGAGTTGAAAGACATGGAGTGGCTGGATAGTCCCGACGTGGTGAAGAATTTGGAGTTTGACGGTTCGAACGCCCGTTTATTACTGAAAGCTTTTGCCGGTTCGTTGGTAACAACCAAACGTCTGGCGCTGGGTGTGTATCGGGACCCGAAAGCGTATTCCCCGAAAGAATACTTGGATGATCTTTACAATATGATATGGGCATCGACAATCAGGGGAAAGGACCCGACCGAATCGGAACGTATCCTACAAACTGAAATCGTGAATTCCTTGATTCGTGACGTGAATCCGGCATCGGGAAGGAAGACTATGGCAGATATGGTATTGGCTAAATCCCGTCCGGCATACAGTTGTTCTTGTGGCGGTCACGCCGGGTTGCCGGACTACCGGATTCGGGAAATGATCGAGGGGGTGTCAGAGAGGAAAGCAATGAGTATGAAAACTGCGAATTTTGATCGCTTCTCGAACGAGATGGAATTTCAACAAAACTTGAATGGCAGGTTCGGGTATGACTTTATCCAGTACGTGGCGAATGTATCGAATGATAATAATCAGCATCTTTTACATCAGATGTTATTGAAAATACAAAATCTGATGAAAGAGAACAAAAACAACGGGACTTGTGAGACTCGGGGACATTATGCTTATTTGTTGTCACAGATCGAGGGATTTTTAAAGAATAAGTGATGCATTCTAAAACAAGATATATGAATAAGAATTTCCTTTTAGTTCTATTCTGTTTGTTTTCTTTTCTGTTGACGGATGTTGTGGAGGTACAAGCCGAAAGACGGAAAAAGAAAGGGAAGGATGAGTGTGTGGAGCAGAAGAAGGAGAGCAAATATGACCAGCTTTTTGAAGGGAAAAAGTACGTGACTCGCGAGGGAATGATCACGCTTCACAAATTTGAAGATAAGGTCTATTTTGAATTTCCTTTGACTCTGCTGAAAAGAGAATTTCTGTTGGGTTCGACCGTGGTGGAGATTAGTGACAACGGAAATGCCATTATCGGTCAGAAACCCACGGATCCTTTGCATATAGCGTTTCAAAAGAGGGATAAGAAGATTGAATTGGTACAGATAAGTCTGCCGTCCGTACTTCAAGTATATAGTGATACAGATCAGGAATCGTACAATCGGGCGATTCGGAACAGTAATATTCCACCTGTGCTTAAAGCGATGGAAATCATGGCTTACAATGCGGACAGTACGGCAGTCGTGTTTGATATGACTTGGTTATTTCTAGCTGATGATGCTCGTTTGACTCCTTTTGAGCCGTATAGTCGCTCTACCGGTTACGGGAAGTTGAAGCGAAGGGCTACTTTTAACCGGGAAGTTTCTTATATTGATGACATCAAGGCTTTTGAGGATAATATTGCCGTGATATCTTCACTTTCTTATGATCAAAGCCTAATGTCACCGGTAACGGGGAAGAGTGTAAAAACTGCCGTAACGGTAAAAATGAACCGTTCGATGATCCTGCTCCCGGAGAAAGATCTTATGCGCGGGCGATTGGCCGATCCAAGGGTAGGGCTTTTCTATTCCGTGAAAGAAAATATGACAACGGAAACAGACGGTTCCAGATATACTTTTTTGATGAACCGTTGGCGAGTGGAGCCTGAAGATATGGAAGCCTACAAGCGGGGTGAATTGGTGGAGCCTGTAAAACCGATCGTGTTTTACGTGGACAACGGGTTTCCGGAAGATTGGAAAGCTGCCGTGCATGCCGGGATTCGGGAATGGAACAAGGCATTTGAAGAAATCGGTTTGAAAAACGTGATGGTTAGTCGTGATTTCCCGACAGACGACCCCGAATTTGACCCGGATAACTTGAAATACAGTTGTATCCGCTATGCCCCGATCAGTATCGCTAACGGGATGGGACCCTCGTGGACAGATCCGAGAACAGGTGAGATAATTAACGCTTCTGTTTATATTTATCATGATGTCATCCGGTTGATAAACGATATGCGTTTCGTGCAGACTGCACAGGTGGACGAACGGGTAAGAACCGTGAAACAGCCTGATGACGTGCTGTATGAAAGTATGCGTTACATCGTGGCTCATGAAGTGGGACATTGTTTGGGATTGATGCACAATATGGCATCTTCTTTTTCCATTCCGGTAGATTCGCTTCGTTCTGCTACTTTTACGGCAAAATACGGGACTACACCTTCTATCATGGATTATGCCCGGTATAATTATGTGGCGCAACCGGGGGATAAAGGAGTGCGTTTAACACCGCCGGAACTGGGCGTGTATGATTATTACGCGATTAAGGTTAATTACCAGCCGGTGCCCGACGCTACGACGATGGAAGAAGAAAATAAAGTTGTACAAGACTGGATTGCTGAAAAAGCGGGTGATCCGATGTATCGTTACGGGAAACAACAAATTCGCGGTGTCTATGATCCCAGTGCTTTGACGGAAGATCTGGGTGACGATGCCGTGAAAGCGGGTGATTATGGAATGGCTAATCTAAAATATATTCTGAATCATTTGAATGAGTGGATGCAGCCGCGGGATAAGGATTATTCTTACCGGATGCATATCTATGACGAGATAGTCTACCAATGTCGGGGATATTTGTACAACGCTTACATGAATGTCGGGGGTGTTTACCTGACGGAACGTTTCGTGGGTGATCCTATGCCGAGTTTTCAAGTTGTGCCGAAAGATATTCAGAAACGTAACTTTCTTTTTCTGTTGAAACATTTGAAGAACTTGGAGTGGTTGGATGATTTCTCGTATACTGGCAATCTGCACGTGGGAGCACCAAAATCACAGGATGTTATTAATTTTTTCGCGGGGGCATTATTAAATACCAAACGGGTATCTCTTTGTGCTTATCGGGAACCGGATGCCTATACCCCGAAAGAATATTTGGATGACCTTTATGCCGGGGTGTGGGAATCGACGTTAAAGGGAAGAAAACCAAAACAATCCGAACGTTATCTGCAACAAGTTGTACTAAACGGGTTGTTTGCCCGATTGGCTCCTGCTTACAAGGCAGAGTCGGAGCGGCAGTCCCGAGAACCGATGTTTGCAGGCGAAAGGATATGTATGTCGGGCGAAAGATGCCGACATATGGAGGACGTTGCCGGATTCGGTCTGCATTATGGTGTGTATAACGTGGCTCATGATAATTCGCAACATCTCTATTACCTGTTGTTACAACATGTTGAGAACCTGTTAAGGCAAAAAGTCGGGACAGCTGACAGGGAAACGAATCTTCATTATTCTTATCTGCTCGAGATGATTGAAGATTTTAGAAATGCCCGGTAATGAAGTTTTAATGAACGATATAATTTATAAATAGAAGATATGAATAAAGGTTTTATACTATCAATAATCCTATTGGCATTCTTTATTCAGGTGAATCCGGCGGATATAGTCGCGAAGAACCGGAAGAAGAAAGCGACGAAAGAGAACGTGCAACAAGAGCCGGAAACGAAGTACGAGAAATTGTTTAAAGGAAAGAAAATAAAAACGGTAAAAGGATTGATCACGCTTCATCAAGTCGGGGGGAAACTATATTTCGAGTATCCTTTATCCCTGTTGGGACGGGAATACTTGTTGGGAACGACTTTCGTCGAAACCAGTGACAATGGTAACGGGGCTGTCGGGCAGATGATCAACGATCCCTTGCATATCGCTTTCACGCTGCGAGATTCTACCCTGCAAATGCATGAGATTACGCGTAAGTGGGGAACGAATCCGATGCTTACCGATTCGCCCGAGGAAGGTATGCGGGAAGCTGTTCGTAAAAGTACTCAACCACCGATCCGGTATGCTTTTAAAGTAGAGGCTTATAGTCCGGACAGTACTGCCGTAGTGGTGGATATGACGGATTTTTTCTTGAAACAGAATAATGATTTGACTCCTTTTGCTGACGAGGGGAAACGTGTGGATGAACTGGGGGACGGTCAGAGAGATGTGAAGTTGAAAGAAGAGTTGACTCGTTTGGATGATATCAAGGCTTTCGAGGATAATATTTCGATTATTTCAACTGAAACCTATACTCAGAATTTGTTGGTAAACGGTCAATATCTGGTCGTGCAGGATGAACCGGTGACGGTGAAGTTAAACCGGACATTACTTATTTTACCGGGAGAGGAACAGTTGATGAGACCCCGTTTAGGGGATCCTCGCGTAAACGTGACGACGACCGAACGGGAGAATATGACGACTAAAGTCGATGGTTCCCGGGTTACGCACTATATGACACGTTGGGATATACAACCGAAAGATGTGGCGAAATATAAAAGTGGAGAATTAGTGGAACCGGAGAAGCCGATTGTGTTCTACGTGGATAATAATTTCCCCGAAGGTTGGAGCGAATATATCAAAGCCGGAATTGAAGAATGGAATAAGGCTTTCGCGGCGATCGGTTTTAAAAATGTGCTTCAAGTGAAGGCTTTCCCGGTTAATGATACGACTTTTGATCCGGATAACATGAAATTCTTGTGTATTCGTTATGCCCCGATCGGGGTGGAAAGTTTCAAGACGGCTCCTCGTTGGGTAGATCCGCGGTCGGGGCAAGTGATGAACGCGTCTATCGAGATATTTCATGATATGTTGAGGCGGGTGAACTTAAAACGTTTTGTTCAGACAGCTTCATGTGATGAGGCCGTCCGCACGATGAAATTGCCGTTGGAGAAATATGGAGAAGGTTTGAAGGGGATGATTGTACATGAAGTAGGACATATTCTGGGTTTCGCTCATAACTTGCCGGCATCTCATGCTTACCCGACCGATTCCCTGCGTTCTGCTTCTTTTACCCGGAAATACGGTATAACCCCTTCTATCATGGATAACATGGGCTATAATTATGTGGCTCAACCGGGAGACAAAGATGTTGTCTTGATTCCGGAAAGACTGGGGGTGGCAGACTATCATGCCGTGAAAGTGGCATATCAACCCGTGTTTGACGTAAAGACACTTGAAGACGAACAAAAGGTGGTAGAAAAGTGGATCGCGGAAAAGGTGGGAGATCCGATGTATCGTTTTGACCCGGAACCTTACACGTTGACGATGTTCGATCCGACTTCCTTGCCTGAAGATTTGGGTGATGACGCCATTAAAGCAAGTATTTACGGGATTCGGAATCTGAAATACCTGATGGAGAATATGAACCAATGGTTGGACAAAGAAGATATCGATTACACGTATCGTAATATGGTATATCGTTACGTGGGTTATTATTATAAGCGCTATATCTTTAACGTGTTCATGAATTTGGGAGGGTTTTATCTGAATCAGCATTATGTCGGTGATCCGGTTTCAACTTTTGTTGCTGTTCCGAAAGAGGTACAGAAGAATTCGTTGAAATTCGTGATCGGGCAATTGAAAGATATAGATTGGATAGATCGTCCGGAAGTGGTGGAGAATTTGGAATTCGACGGTTCCCGGGCTCGTCAGATACTGAAAGATTTCTTGAGTAAGGCGGATGAAGAAACAGATTTGTTCAGTACTCGCCGTATTTCACTGGTGGCTTACCGGGACAAGGGTAATTATACCCCGGAAGAGTATTTGGAAGATTTGTACAAGATGATTTGGGAGCCGACCATAAAGGGACGCAATTTGACAGAAACCGAAAGAATTTTGCAAGTGGCTTTCTTGACCAATGTGCGGAATACTGTTGATATCAATGGTAATCGTGAAAATGCTTCCCGTTATTATGCGAAGTCTCAGAACGTGTTGCATGAATCTGTCGAATCGTTGAATGGTAAACAAAGTAACCGGATGCCGGAAGTTGCCGGATTCGGAAGTCGCTGGTTGGTGGAGAATATGGCTGTCGATAATCCGAATCATTTGTGGTATAATCTTTATTTGAAAGTAATAGAACAGGTAAAAAAACGCCAAGGGTCCGGTAATGCGGATACGAAGGCTCATTACGATTATTTGATGTTTCTAATCAATCGTTCGTTGAAAGGTTGATAGTGTTAATTAGTTTGTGGTAGATTAATTCGTTTCGGGAAATTCCGGAATGGTTCTGAAGGCCGCCTAAAAAGTAAAATTTTTGGGCGGCAATCTTTTTATTTAATCATTGGATTTCTGAGCGTGTTTTGGGAAAATATTCGAGAACCCGTGGTAATCCTAACGTAATACTACCTCTACTTGCTTATAAGGCGGTTATTCTATCCTTGTGTCATCGTTAGACACCGGGGATATAAGAGTGGTGTAAGTTTTCTGTAAGTAGGTAGAGATAGTATTACCTTGGGATTACAGTAGGTTTTAGGCGATTTGTGAGGAAACGACATGCTCTTGAAAAGTCTTTTCGGATTTTTAATTGAAAATAGAGAATTGAAAGTTAAAAATGAAGGAATTTCAGGTAGTGAATGATTGAAGAATGAGTAATGTTTCCTATATTTGTAATAGATATAATAGTATATATTAAATATCAAATTGAGATATAAAAGTTATAATAATGAAAGTTATATATGATTTTGATTTGGTTTCGATAGAAGAACTTTTGCAAATTTTAGCGCGGAATATGAAGAAGAGGCGGTTAGAGAAGAATTATTCCCGCAAACTGCTTTCGGAGATGAGTGGGGTGCCATTAGCTACAATTGTGAAATTTGAGAATGTGCATAAAATTTCATTGGAATCTTATGTAGCACTTTGTAAAGCGCTTGGATACACGGAAGAGATTAAGGCTCTGCTTGGGGAACCGAAATACAGCACGATGCAGGAACTTGATACGATAAATCAGAATAGAAACAGAAAAAGGGGGACGAGATGAAATTAGTTGACAAGCTCACGGTTATGTATCGCGACAGGAAAGTAGGCGAATTGACTTTGACTCCTGACAGGAGACGTTGTGCTTTTCAATATGATAAAAATTGGTTGGTATCCGGTTTCTCCATATCTCCTTTGGACTTGCCTTTAAAGCCGGATTTATTTATCGCGTCACCTGAGCCTTTTTATGGGAATTTCGGGATATTTGAAGATCGTTTGCCTGATGGTTATGGTCGATATTTGTTAAATCGTATTCTGAGAAAAGAAAAGATTGATGATTCAACTTTAACGCCATTACAAAGATTAAGTATTGTCGGACGTACGGGCATGGGAGCCTTGTCTTATGTTCCTGAATCTTATATTGGTGAGGATAAAACATTGCCGGAATTAGATGAGTTACAAGAATTGGCGTTGGCTGTTTTAGGTGAAAAGACAGACGAGGGGGAAGAGGTTCTCTATTTTAATAGTGGTAATTCCGGGGGATGTAGACCTAAATGCTTGTATCGGGATGCGGATGGGGTTTGGCTTGTCAAATTCAGGCATATCTACGATCCCGCGGACATGGGGAAAACGGAATATAAATATAATTTGGCAGCAAGGCGATGTGGTATTGAAATACCTGATTTTAAACTTTTAGAGGGAAAGTATTTTGCATCCATGCGTTTTGATATTGAGAATGGGGAACGCTTGCACGTTGCTACGGCAGGTGCTTTATTGAATGAATCTATTTTGTTACCGAAATTGGATTACAAAATATTATTACATCTTACGGGGTATTTAACGCAAGACTCAAAAGCGGTTGATGAGATGTTTCGTCGTATGGTTTTTAATGTATTGACCTCAAATAAGGATGATCATGCGAAGAATTTTAGTTTTATATGTAGGGATGGGATTTGGACATTGGCTCCGGCATATGATTTAACTCTTTGCCGTGCAGGGTATAACGGGGAACATGCAACTTCCGTGAATAATAGCGGGAATCCGTCGTTGGAAGATATGATTGCCGTGGGAAAAAGTATCCGGATAAACGAGGAGAAGGGAATTCATATTATTCGTTCGGTTTACGAACATTGTCAAGATATTTTATCTCCTTGTTGGCAAGGTGTCATTCATGATGGAAATTGTTAACTTTTGGGAGTTTCTAAAAACTTAAAGACCGTCCTCGATAATTTAGACGGTCTTTAAGTTTCTTATTGAGCGTAGGAAGCTACGCAACTTTCTCGTGTTCCCGTGATGTCGAAAATGACTTGCAGGTGTAGAAGTTCGAATATCTTCAAAACATCCGGGGATAGGTTGCAAAGTTTCAAGTTGGAACCGACACTTTTAGCTGTTTTGAAAAGAGCGATGACCGTGCCGATACCGCTACTATCCACAAATTCAATGTGATTGAAATCGAATATCATCCGACAGTCGGGATTATTCAAATAAGGTCTTAGTTCAGACTTAACTTCTTCTGACAGCGCGAGAGTGAAACGAGTCACTTCTTCTGTAAATTCGGCGAAGGTGATACCGTTGTGTTCTGTTACTTTGATTATCATGGTTTTTCTAGTATCTAAATTAATGGGTTATTTAGCAAAAGTAATCATTTTTGCTGACAATGCAAATAAATCATCAAATGATTCGTTAAGGTATCTGTGGAAAAAAATAATATTAAATCGTTTGCAAAATTTGTTTACTTCGCTTGGATACGGGATATAAGTTTTTGGAAGAAAGGATAATATGTGTGGTTATGCATAACTTTTTTCATAAGAAGTAATATTTTTAAAGAAAGGGTAGGCGGGATGAATAAAAGTTATAACTTTGCGGAGCGTTATAGTTAATAGTATAATAATATAATGAATATTTAAGCGATAAATAATGATGAAGACTACTCCATTTACACATTTTCATGAGGCGTTGGGAGCAAGAATGGCTCCGTTTGCCGGTTACAATATGCCGATAGAATACACGGGTATCAAGGACGAGCATAATACCGTACGCGAGAAATTGGGCGTGTTCGATGTTTCTCACATGGGAGAATTTTGGGTAAAAGGTCCGAAGGCTTTCGAGTTGGTGCAGAAACTTACGTCCAATGATGTGGCAGCATTAACTGACGGTAAAGTGCAATACAGTTGCTTCCCGAACGAAACTGGTGGTATCGTGGACGATTTGCTGGTGTATCGTTTCAGTGCTGAAAAGTATTTGTTGGTGGTGAATGCTGCGAATATCGATAAGGATTGGGCATGGTGCACCAAATGGGCGAAAGAGTTAGGTATGAACTTGGATACGGATTTGGAGAACGCTTCCGAGAATATCTGTCAACTTGCCGTTCAAGGACCGTTAGCATTGAAAGCAATGCAAAAATTGACTTCCGCTGACGTGGTGGATATGGAATATTATACTTTCCAAGAAATTCCGTTTGCCGGGGTAGACAAAGTAATTTTTTCCACGACCGGATATACCGGAGCAGGCGGTTGCGAGATTTACGCTTACGTGAAAGACGCCGAGAAAATCTGGAATGCCGTATTCGAGGCAGGCGCAGAGTTCGGTATTAAGCCTTGTGGTTTAGGTGCTCGCGACACTTTGCGTTTGGAAGCCGGTTTCTGCTTGTACGGGCATGAAATTGATGACGAACACTCTCCGATTGAAGCCGGATTAGGTTGGATCACGAAGTTTGTACCGGGAAATGATTTCATCAACCGCGCGTACCATGAAAAAATGAAAAATGACAAGCCTGCCCGCTACATGAAACCGTTCGAGGTGCTGGATAAGGGTATCGCTCGTCAGGGATACGTGATCGAGGACGCGGAAGGAAACGAGATCGGGGTGGTTTGCTCGGGTACTGTTTCCCCGTTGACAGGCAAGTCAATCGGTACGGGATACGTGAAGAGCGGTTTCCACAAGCTGGATACCGAGATTTTCATCCGTGTAAGAAATAAAGCTTTAAAAGCGAAAATCGTCAAAACCCCGTTCTTTTAGTCGGGTGCTTTTGAGCTGAACGATAACAAAGCACCCGCAAACGGGTGCTTTTGTCTTTGAAGGTATAAAAACGTTTTCGGAAAGGCGGAAGTTGTTGATATCAAGCGAATAACGAATGCGAATAAAAATTACGGAAAAAAGTCTTTTATACCGACTTATTTTGCATCTTTGCAACGTGATTATAAACAAGATTTTAGTATTAATTATCTATTAAATATTTTAGAGATGAGAAAACACATTTTTAATGCCGGACCTTGTAAATTGCCGGATTCTACATTGGAAAATGTATCAAAAGCTGTGCTTGAGTTTGGTAACACGGGACAATCTATTTTGGAAGTGTCTCACCGTTCTTCTGATTTTCAAGCTGTGTATGACGAAGCTGTAGCTTTATTCAAAGAAGTATTGGGCATCCCGGAAGGATATTCCGTAATTTTCTTGGGTGGTGGCGCCAGCATGCAATTCTGCATGATCCCGTTCAACTTCTTCAAGAAGAAAGCTGCTTATGTGAACACCGGTACTTGGTCAACCGCTGCTATTAAGGAGGCTAAAATGTGGGGAGATGTAGAAATTGTTGCTTCTTCTGAGGCAGATGGATTTACTTATTATCCCGAATTCACGATCCCTTCAGACGTGGATTACATGCACATCACTTCCAACAACACGATTCGCGGTACGGAAATTTTCTATGATCCGACTTCTCCGGTGCCTTTAATCTGTGATATGTCATCAGACATCTGCAGCCGTCCGGTTGACGTGTCTAAATATGCTATGATCTATGGCGGTTGCCAGAAGAACCTCGGACCTGCCGGAGTTACTTTCGTGATCATCAACAATGATTTCTTGGCTAACAACGTTGTTGCAGACAGAATGATCCCGACCATGTTGAGATACAAAACTCACGTGGATAAAGAATCTATGTACAACACTCCTCCTTGTGTGAACATCTTTGGGGTAAAAGAAACCTTGAAGTGGGTTAAAGCAATGGGTGGCGTTGAAGCTATGGAGAAATTGGCTATCGAGAGAGCTGATATGATCTATAACGAATTGGAAAGAAGCAAGATGTTCCGTCCGGTTGTGAAAGAAGGTTCTCGTTCAAGAATGAACATTCCTTTCTTGTTGAGAGAAGGATACGAGTCATTGGAGAAAGAATTCTTGGATTTCACTAAATCAAAGAATATCGTGGGTATTAAGGGACACCGTTCAGTAGGCGGATTCCGTGCTTCTACTTACAACGCTTGTACTATCGAGGACGTGAAGGCTTTGGTTGCTGCAATGCAAGAATTTGAAGCTGCTCATATTAAATAATTTATTGATTTACGATTTCGGATTTACGATTATTGCTTTCGGAAGAGGGTGATCGAAATCTGAAATCGTAAATCTTTTTTTTACATCAAAAATTGAAATATCATGACTAAAGTATTAATTGCAACAGATAAACCGTTTGCTCCGGTTGCTGTAAACGGGATTCGTGAGATCGTAGAGGCTCAGGGATACGAATTGGTATTATTAGAAAAATATACATCTCAAGACGAGTTGATCGCTGCCGTGGCTGACGTTGACGCTATGATTATCCGCTCGGACAAAGCTACAAAAGAAGTTATCGAGGCTGCCAAGAAATTGAAAGTGATCGTTCGTGCAGGTGCCGGATTTGACAATATCGACTTGGCTGCTTGTACCGCTCATAACGTGGTAGCTATGAATACCCCGGGACAAAACTCAAACGCAGTGGCTGAGTTGGCTTTCGGTATGATGGTTTACATGGCTCGTAACTTCTTCAACGGTAAATCAGGTTCTGAGTTGAAGGGGAAGAAAATCGGTATCCACGCTTATGGAAACGTGGGACAGAATGTGGGTCGTATCGCTCGCGGTTTCGGCATGGAAGTGTACGCTTTCGACCCGTTCATGACGGATGAACAAATCAAGGCAGCCGGTGCTACCCCGTTACATTCGGCTGAAGAAATGTATGGTATGTGCCAATATATCTCTTTGCATATCCCGGCAACGGAACAAACCAAGAAATCTATCAACTATGATTTGTTAAAGAATATGCCGAAGGGTGCCGTGTTGGTAAACACCGCTCGTAAAGAGGTTATCGACGAGGAAGGTTTGGGTAAATTGATGGAAGAAAGAGCTGATTTCCACTATATCACCGATATCGCTCCGGATTGCGATTGCTTCAACAAGTTTGAAGGTCGTTTCTTCGCTACCCCGAAAAAGATGGGTGCTCAGACTGAAGAGGCTAACGTTAATGCCGGATTGGCTGCCGCTCGCCAAATCGTGAACTTTATCGAGAAAGGCGACGAGAAATTCAGAGTAAACAAATAGAATTGTAAATTGTAAATTTTAGATTTTAAATTGGAACACAGCAAATTTAAAATCTAAAATCTAAAATCTAAAATTGTATATGGCAATAGTAAAACCATTTAAAGGATTGCGTACTCCCTCTCAAGAAATTTGCGAGGAGTTGGCTTGTCTGCCTTATGACGTGATGAACTCGGAAGAAGCTGCACAAATGGCAGCCGGTAAACCTCGTTCATTATTACATGTGACCAGAGCCGAAATCGACTGTCCCGCTGGAACGGATATTCATTCCGAAACAGTTTATAACAAGAGTGTTGAGAACTTCAATATGTTCCAAGACAAGGGATGGTTGGTACAAGATGAGGACGCAAAATTCTATATCTACGCCCAAACCATGGACGGAAGAACACAATACGGTATCGTGGGATGTGCTGCTTGCGAGGATTACGTGAACGGTATTATCAAGAAACACGAGTTGACTCGTCCCGACAAGGAAGAGGATCGTATGATTCTGACCCGTTACGTGAAAGCTAATTTGGAGCCTGTGTTCTTCGCTTACAAGGCAGTGCCGGAAATCGACGCTATCGTTGAGGATATCGTGAAAAGCCGGAAAGCTGACTACGATTTTGTGGCAGAAGACGGTTTCGGTCATCATTTCTGGGCTATCAACTGCCCGGATACGAACAAGCGTCTGGAAGAATTGTTCGCCACCAAAGTGCCTTACACTTATGTTGCGGACGGACACCACAGAACGGCTGCTGCCGCTCGTATCGGTGCCGAATTCAGCGCTAAGAACCCGAACCACAACGGAACAGAAGAGTATAACTTCTTCATGGCTGTTCATTTCCCGGATCATCAATTGAAAATTATCGATTACAACCGCGTTGTGAAAGATCTGAACGGTTTGACCGAGGAGCAATTGATGGCTAAATTGGGTGAACATTTCACGGTTGAAGATATGGGTACGGAGATTTACCACCCGGCTAAATTGCATGAATTCAGCATGTACTTGGGTGGAAGATGGTATAAATTGACCGCTAAACCCGGAAGCTACGATGATAACGATCCGATCGGAGTATTGGACGTAACGATTCTTTCTAATCACGTGTTGGCTGACATCCTTGACATTCAGGATTTGCGTACTTCCAAACGGATTGATTTCGTTGGTGGTATCCGTGGGTTGGGTGAATTGAAGCGTCGTGTTGACAATGGAGAGATGAAAGTGGCTTTCGCTTTATATCCTGTGTCTATGGAGCAATTGATTAATATTGCCGATACCGGGAATATTATGCCCCCGAAGACAACTTGGTTTGAGCCGAAGTTGCGTTCAGGAATGGTAATCCATAAGATTTGATAAAATAAAAAAAGCGGCGGGAGCCGCTTTTTTTTATGCCTTGTATTTAAGCCATTTGTAAAGTTCTTTCCACGTGACCTTTTTCCCGTACATCAGGATACCTACCCGGTATATCTTGCCCGATAGCCATGTGAAGAACAGGAAGGAAGCAACCAGTAATCCCATGGAAGTAGCGATCTCCCATGCCGGGACCCCGAACGGGATGCGCACGAGCATCACTACCGGGGAAGTGAACGGGATAAGAGAACTCCAGAATACCATGGGCGATTCGGGGCTTTTCATGGCAGCGACACCGATATAAAGGGCTACTACCAATATGATAGAGAGCGGTGTCATGAATTGTTGGGAATCGGTTTCGTTATCCACTGCTGCACCGATCGCGGCGAAGAGTGACGCGTAGAGTAAGTATCCCCCGATAAAATAGAAAAGGAATGCTGCAAGGAATTTCATGATAAACGCGGGATCGATCGTCTTTGCCAGATTCTGAATCACGGCTAACTGTTCCGTGTTTATCTCGGAACTCTGTGCGAACATCGTGAGGTCACTTGCGTTTTTCAATGCTTCCAAGTCCAAGTTGGGCATAAACAACGCTTGAAACGCGATCATAATTATTCCGCCGAGAACAATCCAGATCAGAAATTGCACAAGTCCCACGGCGGCAACACCGATGATTTTTCCCAACAAGAATTGGAATGGTTTCACGGAAGAAACGAGAACTTCAATGATACGGTTCGTCTTTTCTTCAATGACGCCTTTCATGACTTGGGAAGCGTACATGAAGACAAAGAAATAGATAATCATTCCTGCCACTAACCCGATAATGGAAGTGATTTCCGAAGAACCCTCTTTCGTATCTCCTTTATCCGTGACTAACAAGGTTCTGACTAATACAGGTGTCTTTGCCGCGTCCAATTCTTGTTCAAGGTTAGGTACCTGACTTTTGGCTATGACTTCGGCTCGCTTGATACTCTCGATATTCTGTCGTAGCTGTGCGGCCAGTTCATTTTTTAATTCCATGGGTACCTGTGATGTCGAGAATACCGGAATTTCGGCATGAGTCATAACGTTTGCCGGCACTCTGGTAATGGCGTAATAGTCATTCTTTTTCAGAAACTCGGCATAATCGCTTTCCGGTATGTCATGGTCAATGTATTGGAAAGTCGTGTTATTAATCTTCTGGAATGGGGTTTCGAGACTCGATTCGTTGATCACGGCTATCGTTCTCTTTTGCGTGTCGTCACGCAATAGCATCCACATCAGAAACGCGTAAAACAATGCGAACAGGATCGGAACGAAAATGGTAACGACCAGAAATGTTTTTTTACGTACCCTTGTGGAGAACTCCCGGCTTATGATGATGAATATCTTGTTCATTTTAATTGAAAATTGAAAATTGAAAATTGAAAATGAAGAATCATTCACAAGCTTCAATTTGAATTATTATAGCTTAATATTCTATTGTTCTTTAACCAGTTTGATGAAAATATCGTTCATGCTGGGAATAATCTTCTGGTAAGAGATTATGTCCGCTTTCGGCAGCACTCTGGACAGGAGAGTATTTGCCGAACAATACGTGTTCTGTTGTAAGATAATATCTTGGCGTTCATCTTCGACACGCTGGGATACTACCTCGAACTCCGAGCCGACAACGAGTTCCGGGTTAAATTCCGGGTTGTAGCGACAACTTAATTGATAGGTATTGCTGGCATATTTTTCCCGAATCTGGTTAATCGGGCCTTCGATGATTTTCCGGGATTTGTTAATGAGAGCGATATGGCTGCAAATCTCTTCGACTGATCCCATGTTGTGAGTGGAAAAGATGATTGTCGTTCCTTTTTTGCGAAGTTCCAATATCTCCTTTTTCAATAATTCCACGTTGATCGGGTCAAACCCGCTGAAAGGCTCGTCGAATATCAGCAACTCCGGTTCATGTAACACGGTTGTGATAAACTGCACCTTCTGCGCCATTCCTTTGGAGAGTTCTTCTACCTTTTTGTCCCACCAAGCCTCTATGCCGAATTTTTCGAACCACATTTTCAATCGGGTAATGGAATCACTTTTGCTGATTCCTTTTAAACGAGCCAGATAGACGGCTTGTTCTCCGACTTTCATCTTCTTGTAGAGTCCTCGCTCTTCCGGAAGATAACCGATGCGATTGACGTCAGATGGTTTCAGATGTTCACCCCGGAAATAGATTTCGCCCGAATCAGGAGCGGTGATTTGATTGATGATACGGATTAATGAGGTTTTCCCGGCTCCGTTCGGACCTAGTAATCCGTAAATCGAGCCTTCCGGGATATTGATGGAAACATCATCCAGTGCCTTGTGATTGGCATACGTCTTGACGATGTTTATAGCTTTAAAGAAACTCATATTCGTTTAGTAAGCAAAGGCTGCCGAAGGGGCAGCCTTTGAAGGTTATTTTATTTCAAACATTAAAGCGTCTTTGGGAATTTTGTCGCCTTTATTTACATGGATTTTAACGACAGTTCCGCTTATAGGGGCCAGGATTTTGTTATGCATTTTCATGGCTTGCAGGAGGCATAATAAGTCTCCGGCTTTTACTTCCTGACCTTCTTTCACGTACATGTCGATAATAGAACCGGGTATGTACGTGAGGACGGCTCCCGGATCGGGTTTTTCCCATTTCTTGCGGTTGATAAATTTCTCCGTGAATTGGGTTTTGTATTGTAAGCCGTCAATTTCTAATAAGTCATATTTTGGTGTACTCATTCGTGGTATAATTTAAGATTAAAATGGAGGAATACCATGTTTTTTTGCCGGGGTTAGTACCGACTTGTTGCTGGATACCTCGATAGAGTGTTTCAAAATTTTCCGGGTTTCCTCGGGTTCGATGACAGAATCAATGTACCCTTTGGATGCAGCCACATAGGGGTTAGCGAATTTCTCGCGATATTCGGCAACTTTGATCTTGCGCATTTCGTCCGGATTCTCTGCTGACATGATCTCTTTCTTGAAGATAATGTTAGCGGCTCCTTCCGGTCCCATTACGGCAATCTCTGCTGTCGGCCAAGCGAACATGAAGTCTGCTTTCAAGTGACGCGAGTTCATGGCGATGTAACCTCCGCCGTACGCTTTCCGCAGGATCACGGTGATCTTGGGCACGGTCGCCTCGCTATACGCGTAAAGTACTTTTGCCCCATGACGGATAACACCCATGTGTTCTTGTTCCACGCCCGGTAAGTAACCCGGCATATCTTCGAAGGTCACGATCGGGATATTGAATGCGTCACAGAAGCGGATGAAACGTCCCGCTTTATCCGATGAATCGCAATCCAGCACTCCCGCTAACACGGAAGGTTGATTTGCCACGAAACCGATAGTTTCTCCGTCGATACGTCCGAATCCGACCACGATATTTTTGGCAAATTCCTGTTGTATTTCAAGGAAGTCCGAGTCATCGGCAACCGCCCGGATAATATCTCTCACGTCGTAAGGTTGAGTGGGATCGGCGGGAACAATCTTTTCGATTTTGTACTCCGGTTTCGGCGGTTTGGAGGGGAACGGTTTGGCTTTCGCCTCGTTACTCCACGGGATAAAGGTCAATAGTTTTTTGATCTGTTCGAAACATTCGTACTCCGAGTGTGCGAAGAAATGGGCGTTACCGCTGACTTCACTGTGCACTCTGGCACCCCCGAGTTCTTCCATCGTTACCACTTCACCGAGTACGGTTTTCACCACTTCCGGTCCCGTGATAAACATTTTCGAGATGTTGTCCACCACGAACACGAAGTCAGTCAAAGCGGGTGAATACACGGCACCTCCCGCGCAAGGACCGAGAATGACGGATAATTGAGGAATAACTCCGGATGCCTGCGTGTTACGGAAGAAGATTTCCCCGTATCCTGCCAGAGAGTCAACTCCTTCTTGAATACGAGCACCTCCCGAGTCGTTGATCCCGATCAAGGGCACTCTCATTTTCAGAGCGTGGTCCATGATTTTGGTGATCTTGCGGGCATGCATCAAGCCTAATGAACCACCGGCAACGGTGAAGTCTTGGGCATAGATACACACGGGTTCTCCATAAATAGTACCGGTTCCGATGATAACACCATCACCATGCAGAACCTTTTTATCCATATCAAAATCTTTTGACTGATGCTCAACGAACATGTCGTACTCGTGGAAAGAATCTTTGTCGAGTATTGCTTCAATACGCTCCCGGGCTGTCAACTTTCCCATTGCAGCTTGCTTCTTAATAGCCTCTTCGCCACCACCTTGAAGAACAATCTCTTTTCTCTTCCTTAAATCAAGAACATTTCTTTTAAGTGACATAAGTAATAATTTATGTTTGTAAATGATAGGTTTCAACTCAATACAAAATCCTACCTACCCAGTCTGCAAAATTACGAAAAAAAACGGAGAAAAAAACACCTGTTCGGGGGTGTTTGGGATAATGTATTGATACATTGTGCATTGGAGTGGTAAAATGTTTTTTTGCCCCCCATCGTGTTTTTGTTCTGTTTTCGTAACACGAAACAAGTTTCATGCGTAAAATTTACATTCTGTTTTGCGGGAGTGGTGGGGGCATGTGGAAGGAGTTTTCCGTGTTACCCGTGGGATTTGAAGAAATAATTGTAGTTTTGCAATTGGTTTACAACCTTCGAAATGAAGATAGAATGAAGATTTTACGTAGGATATTAAAATATATATTCAGGGTTATACTGGGGCTTTTCACCTTGGTAGTGCTTGTTATGATTCTTTTATACATTCCCGGTATACAGAATTTCGTGACGGGAAAGGCGGAGCAATACGTGGAGCGTAACATGGGTATGAAACTTTCCGTGGGGCGTGTACTGTTGAAATTCCCGTTAGACTTGGCAGTGGAAAGAATTTATTTTGGAAAGACGGAGCGGGACACGATGCTGAGTGCTGACCTGATTCAAGTAAATGTCGCTTTATCGAAATTGTTGAAGAAGGAGATTGAAGTGCGACGGTTGGTGATAGAGAATGCGGCAATGAACTTCGGGGATACGCTTTCGGGAATGAAAATGAAAGTGGCACTCCATGAACTGAATCTTCGTATGGACAGGTTGAATCTGGCGAAGCAAGAGGCTGACATTCCTACGGTTTCCTTGCATGGCGGAACGGTTTTCATGAACTTGGGTGAAAGTGAGCCGGACACCACACAGCCGGGAGAGCCGGCACGTTGGAAGTTCCGGGTGGGCGAGTTGCTGTTGGATAGTGTCGACTGCGTGATGAACGGGTTGCCCATGGGACAAATCCGCGCGGGAGTGGGCGAAGGACGCTTGAGGGAAGCGGAGATACATCTTGGGGAACAGACGGTAAATCTGGATTCCATACTATTGGTACGGGGATATTGTGAGGTGCTGACGCTTGCGGATGCCACTTCGGGCGGGGAGGACGCGGTACAGGATTCCACGGGGAGTATGCCGTGGGTAGTACATGCCGGGAAGGTCGAGTTGGCGGATAGTCGTTTTTTAATGAAGCCTCGCGGAATAAGTGTGGCAGAGGAAAGATTTCCGGAGGCGATACGGGTATCGGCTCTTTCATTGCAAGTGGACAGCGTGTTTAACCGGGGAACGGAGATAGCGGCTATCGTGCAGCGATTGCAGTTGAAAGAAGGGAACGGGCTTGATTTGCGGAATTTATCCTGTCGGGTAAATGTCGGGAGCGATAAGTCTAACGTTTCCAATCTGTCATTGAAAACGGCTTATAGCCGGTTAGGGATGAACGTGCAAGCGGCTAGCGGGCTTACCGGATTCGGGATGAATACTCCTTTGCGCTTGTCGATAAACGGTACGATAGGGGGGAAGGATATACTTTTGTTTATGCCGGACACGAATAAATTAATGGAATCTTTTTTACAGGATAAAACGTTTTCGCTTGCCGGATTATTGAATGGGGAGATCGAGCGATTGAATATCGAACACCTGAACGTGGGTGCCGGAAATGATTTTTTGTTGGAAAGTAGCGGAAAAGTTTCTTCTATTACCGATATGGAACAGATGGTCGCGGATTACCGGGTATCGTTGACTGTTCGGAACGGGCGTTTTTTCGCGCCGTTCTTGGGCGACGGGGAGGAGGCAGGCGTGGTTGTGCCGGATAATTTGAAGTTGAACGTCGATTTACATATGGCGGATCAGACCGCGAGAGTCAAAGTGGGAGTTAGCCCCCGACAAGGAAGTCTGAATATGGTTGCCGGTTACGGGATGAAAGATAATTCCTATTACGCGGGAGTTCGTTTGCGGGAGTTCGCGTTGAATGAATTTATGCCAAAAGATTCATTGGGAATGGTTTCCGCCACGCTTTCCGCCTCGGGGAAAGGATTGGATTTGAAAACGGCGGCGGGCAAAGTGAATTTAGCTTTGGCATTATTGCAATACAATGGTTACGATTATAAAGATATCACGTTGAATGCCGTGTTGAAAGAGGGTGTGCTGAACGGGGTTTTGGCAAGTGGTAATAAAGAGTTGGATATGGATATGAAATTCCAGCTTACCGCCGGCGACAAAGGATACGAGGCAAAGATTGAAAGTGATATCCGGAATGCGGACTTGAAAGGATTGCATTTTATGCCGGAAGAACTGGCGTTCTCTCTGGGATTGACGTTGCAGGGAGAATTGAACGCGGACAGTACTTCCGCTCTAAAAGCCGATTTCACGGATATCGTTTTGAAAGATGTCGGAACCCGGCAGTTGGGGAATTTAAATATATCGTTCGCCGGGGAGGACAATCGTACCCGATTGAACGTGGACGCTGGAGATTTGAGCGTGAAGTTTAACGGGAAAGGGAACGGCTATTTGTTGGCTCGGCAATTTGCCAAAGCGGGAGAACTGCTTGCCGGACAACTGGAAATACACGATTTTAATATGGAACAATTGGGGGAGGTGTTGCCGGATTTCAGTTTGACGATCGATGCTGCCCAAAAGAACATATTAAACAGTTACCTGAAGAATAACGGGATGCGCTTCAAGCGTGTAGGTATAGAACTGGGGACGGATACCGAGTCCCACTTCAAGATGGATGCCGGGGTTTTCGGGTTGGACATCGAGGGTTTCGTGATTGATAGCGTGTTCATGAACGCTCACGGTCAAGGCGTGGCTTTACGCTACGGGGTGAACGTGTTCGGGGCAAAAAATCAATTGGAAGCATTGTCGCAATTGACCGCGGAAGGCTCGGTGGAACACGATCAGGTAAACGTGAGATTGCGGGAACGGGAGAATAAAGACGGAGAGATCTTTAACATCGGGGCGAATATCGCTTTTCAGGACAGTGCTGTCAGCGTGAGTATATCCCCGGACCCGTTGGTGTTGGGATACGTGTCTTGGCAAGTGAACCGGGGAAACTTTGTTCGTCTGAAACAAGGCGAAATTCCGGCGGCAAACTTGCAGTTGTTGAACGGGGATAAGCGTATCCGGTTGGTGTCGGAGGAAGGAGCGAACCGGGAACCGGAATCATTGGTCGTGGATATAAAAGGTATTGATCTGGGGCATATCTCCGATGTGTTGAGTTTTATCCCGGATATGTCCGGTATGCTGGGCGTTGATTTACAGATGCACAGTAAAAACAAGGTGATCGACGTGGGTGGAAATATCACGATAAATGAATTTAATTATCAACAGGAGCGGATCGGGAACTTGGATATGGGTATAAAATACCGCTTGTCGCGACAGACCGAGCATGATGTCGATTTTACCCTTGCCGTGGACGGGCAACAGGCTCTATTGGCGCGGGGCAAGATGATGACCGGACCGGATGATCAGAACATGGATTTGAATATAGGGATACCGAAATTACCGCTACGGGTGGCAGGAGCCTTCACGCCGCCGGGGATGATTCGTCTGGGCGGGGATATGGTCGGAGCGTTCCGTATCAAGGGGAATATGAGCCAACCTTTGATTGACGGCAATTTGAGTTTCAGAGAGGGAGAAGTGGAAGCGCTTCCGGTGGGAACGACCTTCAAGATAGATACCTCTACCATCACGATTCGGAATAATTTATTGAAATTTAATCATTTCGGGCTGATTGCTCCGAATAAGCAACGACTGGAATTGCAGGGGGACGTGAACTTTGCTTCATTCTCCAGTATCGAGATGGATGCATCCGTCACGGCTCGTAATTTCCAAGCGATGAAGGTGCAGGAAAACGACGAAACAATGGTTTACGGGAAATTGTTTGTCGACGTGTCGGCAACCTTGAAAGGAATGTTAGACGCGTTGAAGATTCGGGGAAATATTAATCTGTTGGATAACAGCGAAGTGTACTACACGTTGAAGTCCGCTCCTTTGTCCGTGACCGACCGGAGTGTTGATCTCGTGCGTTTCGTGTCTTTCCGGGATAGTACGGAAGTGGCGGAGGATGACCAACTGAAGCAAATCCGCGCAGTCAGTCTGGACTTGTTGATGTCCGTGAATATCGCCCCGCTGGTAAGTTTGAACGTGTTGTTGTCCGCTAACGGGCAGAACCGGGTTTCCATCAACGGGGGAGGGAGTTTGACCTACACGCTGAGTCCGGTGGGAGAGAGTCGCCTCGTGGGGCGCTACGTGCTGTCGAGCGGAATCGTGTCTTACGGCTTGCCGGTGATCGGGCAGAAAGATTTCAAGATACAGGATGGCAATTACGTGGAATGGACAGGAGATATTGCCAACCCGACACTGAATATTATGGCGGCAGAAACGATCTCCGCGAGTGTCACGGATGATAGCCAGAAATCCCGTCTGGTGAATTTCAAGGCGATAATACGGATTACCAACACGTTGGAGAAGCCGGATATCACTTTCGACCTTGCCGCCGAGGGGGATATCACGATACAGAACCAGTTGGCGGCGATGACTCCCGAAGAAAGATCCAGAGAGGCGATGAATATGATGATATACGGGTCTTACTCGGGACCCGGTACGGTAGCCAAATCAAACGCTTCCGATAATGCGATCAATAATTTCGTGGAACGGGAGTTGAATCAATGGTCGAGAAAACATTTGAAGAACATGGATTTGACTTTCGGCATCAATACATACAATCAGGTATCGGAGGCGGGCGAGTCGAAGAAGACGGATTACTCCTACCAATTCTCGAAACGGCTGTTCAATAACCGGGTTCGGGTGAAAGTCGGGGGACGTATATCCACGGATAATGATCCGGCAGCCGGGGGTGTGGAGGAGAATCTGGTCGATGATATCGCGGTGGAATACCTGTTCGGGAAGAATCCCAATTTCTTCCTTAAAATATTCCGGCACACGGGTTACGAGAGCGTGTTGGAGGGCGAAGTCACCCAAACCGGTATCGGTGTGGTGTTACGGAAAAATTACCAGAAATTCCGGGATATATTCCGGCGAAAGAAGAAAACGAAAGTGGAAAAGAAAGAAACACGGCGAATAGAAAATGAAAAGTCTGATAAATAGAATATATATATCCGTGACGGTAGCTTTGCTACTGTTGGGCGCATCTTGTTCGCAGACCAAAAAACTGACGGAAGGCGAAGTGTTGTACACCGGGGTGAAAAAAATGAAAATAGAAACGGCGGAAGGAGTCAAGTTGCAAGGGGCGCAGAGTTCCGCGATTTCCAACCCGATGTCCTATCCCCCCAACAACCCGTTGTTCGCCCCGTACGTGCGTTCGCCTTTTCCCATCGGTCTGTGGGTGTACAATTGGAACATCAAAAAAGAGAAAGGTCTGAAACACTGGTTGTACAAGAAGTTGGCGAAGAAACCGGTATTGATTAGCGACGTGCAACCGGAATTGCGCTTGAAAGCGGTGGAGAACGCTGCCCGGGATTACGGGTATTTCGGGGTGGAAACGAGTTACGAGATCATCCCCAACAAGCGCAATCCCAAGAAAGCGAAAATCAGCTATCACGTGCGTGTACCCGAACCGTATATGTTTGGCAATATCGAGTTCTGGGGATGGAAAGGACGCATGGATAGTTTGTTGCAGAGGAGGAAACAGCGTTGCCTTTTGACAAAAGGGGCTGAATACAGTGTTTACTCGATGGAAGACGAGCGGGAGCGTATCACCCAATTGTTGAGGAACAACGGTTACTATTATTTCCAATCGGACTATATCGAGTTTCTTGCCGACACGACACGGGAAAAGCGGGTGGCTGATGTTCGTATCGCCTTGAAACATGGTGTTCCGGCTGTCGCGTTGCAACCTTACAAGATTGGGAGTGTAGAACTGGTGCTGGAGGAACCCGATGAGTCGGAAACGACCGATTCGCTAGCTTATAAAGAGATAAATGTAAAATACACGAAACCGTTGGGTGTAAAACCCAAAGTGCTGGCTCGTTCGATGTATTTATTGCCGGGAGATATTTACTCTTTCCGGCGGCAGAATCGTACGCAGACAAGCCTTGCCCGTTTGGGGATTTTTAAATACACGAATCTGAACGTCACCCGTGCGGACACGGCAAGGACGGACGGATTCGGCAAATTGAATTTTGGAATTAACGCGGTGTACGATTTACCGATCGAAACCGAGGTAGAGGTGGATGTATCCTCGAAATCCAACAACTTGCTGGGACCGGGACTGACTCTCGGTATCACCAACAAAAACCTGTTCCGGGGAGGAGAGAACCTGTCTTTCAAGTTGAACGGGGCATACGAGTGGGAGGTCGGTAACAAGCAAGGCAACTCGAAATCCGGATTAATCAATTCCTACGAGTTGGGCGTGAATGTCGGTTTGTCGGTACCTCGCTTGTTGGTTCCCAATTTCTTGAAAAGTACGAAAGATTTTCCCGAACGCACGCATTTCCAAATCGGAGTGGATTTCCTGAACCGTCATACATTTTTCCGGATGATTTCATTCACGGGATCATTCAGTTATGATTTCCAGTCTTCCTACCGGAAGTATCACACGATCACCCCGTTGAAGCTCAGTTATACCCATTTGTTGCGGACTTCAAAGGAATTTGACGAAACGATGGATAATAATCCGGCAATAGCGATGAGTTTCAAGAATCAGTTTATACCCTCGATGGCATACACCTACACGTATGACCGACAGGGGACTTCCCGTAACCCGAACCGGTTGTACTGGCAAAATATGATCATGTCGGCGGGAAACTTGTTGTCCGCGATACAGTACTTGTCGGGGAATCACAAGGGAGAGGGGAAAACGATATTCGGTAACACCTATTCCCAGTTTCTGAAAGGTACTTCCGAGATTATTGTTTACCGGAAACTGACCGAAAATTCGTTGATCGCCACTCGTTTCATGGGAGGGCTCGGGTACGCTTACGGCAATTCAAGCGTGATGCCGTATAGCGAGCAATTTTATATCGGGGGAGCCAACAGCATCCGGGCTTTCACGATTCGTTCCATCGGGCCGGGTAGCTATCACCAGAAAAGTGATAACAAGACGGCATATCTCGACCAGACCGGGGATATAAAACTGGAAGGAAATATCGAGTTGCGCTTTAAAATAGCGGGAAGCCTGAACGGGGCAATTTTCTTGGATGCCGGTAACGTGTGGTTGTTGCGGAATGACCCCAAGCGTCCGGGGGGAGAATTCAAGCTGGCGGGTTTGCTGAACGAGATCGCGCTGGGAACAGGTTGCGGGTTGCGCTATGACATCGGTTTTATCGTTATCCGCGGGGATTTAGGTGTTGCTTTGCATACCCCTTACAAGAATCCCGATAAACCGGGATATTACAATATTTCCAAATTCAAGGACGGGTTGGCGTTCCATTTGGCTATCGGTTATCCGTTCTAGAATAACAGCAGGAATCATCTATGTATTTGTCGTATTCATTCCGGTATACGGTGTTTATATTTTTGTACCCTTGCTAAGTAGAGGCGGGTGAAATGTGTTGGAAGAAAAGTGGTTTTGCTGTTAATGAAAGTTATATGATTATAATATTATAATAATGTGATTTGTACTTTCTTTATATCATCTCCCATTCAACTCCTATTCAACTCCCATTCATCTCCTATTATAAAGGTATAGAAATAGAAAATTAATTGGAATTAAATAAAATTTGATAATACTGAACTATATGGTATGATTATAATTAATTCTTAGAAGATAACTGAACAGGGCAGAAATTGATCTCGAAAAAGAGAGGAAAACAGGACCGGCGTAAAAAAAAGAAGACTGCCCGAGCGTGTCGGACAGTCTCCCGTTGTTTGAAATTATTGAACCCGAAAACTATTTTACTTTTTCGTAGATGTAAAGTTCGTGAATTTCTCCGGTGTAACCTTCATCTTTGAACGGACCTTGTGACATACCGAGAACGATCAGGGTACCACGGTTGTTCAATACCACGAGGTCGTCATTTACCGGGTCGATAGAAAGACCTTCGATCTCTCCGGCGCGGCGGAAATCACTCATCTCGCGGAATAATTCAACTCTTCCGGCTTTCGCTCCGCCGGCAATTTTGCCTGTACGCATTACGGGTTTCCCTTTTTTGTCAAGTTTCACGCTGAAAGGGGTGTCCTTAACAACTTCAGTTCCGTCCTGCAATCCGGTGAAGTGTACTTCAGAGATGTCGGCAATGTAAATGTTGTCAGGAATATTGTATAATGATTCACCGTCATCTGAAGTGAAAAGCATTTTACCGTCAGCGATGAAAATACCTTGACACCAGTACGGGGTCGGGCGGCATTGCATCTTGGTATAGTATTGTCCTGTTTCAAGGCTGTAGCAATACACGTAACGGCTATCCACCCAGTCGGACATCCAAACCATGTTTTTCTCGCGGTCAACGGCAAGACCTGATACCTCTACTTGTCCCGATTCCGGTGACCAAGGCAGGTCGCGTTTCCATTTCAACGTTTCCGCGTCATAGATAGATACGGCAATGTTGTAACCGCGTCCGTATTCGAATTTCTCGATACCGCAATAGATTTCCCCGTTATAAATGTCGATATCACCGAAGTGGTTGGCGATTTCGGGATTCTGGAACGGTTGATCGTTCTTCATGATAAGATTACCATGCTTATCGTATTTGTAAAGAACTTTAGTATCGGATACATAGTAATAGTTGCTGTCGATAGCAATTCCTTGACGTCCTGCCACGGGAATAACTTTTTTCAAGCGATACTCGGAGCCAAGATGTTGAGCGTTTACGGCCATACTTGCTAAAAGCAATGCCACAACAAATAATAACTTATTCATAATCAAAAATATTTAGGTTATTAATAAAGGTTTACTTTATATTAGAATTTAAGCAAACACATGATTTGCAAACTGTTGCCAGTGCCTTTGTCAACTTTGTCCGTGTAGTCGGACAAGATGTAATTCACTTGGAACTTAACATCCTTGATAGGCTCGTAAGTACAACCGATCAGGTAATTGTCCTTGTTGTTGGCAGAAGTCTTGTTCGTTTTGTCGCGATACATGTCAAAACGGGCTACCGGCAAGAATTTACCGATCTTGTAAGCGGCGAGGAAGTAGAAACCGTCTTCGTCAACATCGGCATCGTCACTCTTGATATGACCGTATTCTGCACGAAGGTCAAGACCGTTCGGATCATAATACCAAGCACCGGTGATAACGCGGTTCATGGCTTGATAATTTCCTACTACTTGTCCTGCATTGAGTTGTTTGTATTCACCCCAGTTGTAGCAACCGATGATACGCAATTTCTCGATGGGACGAACGGTGATACGACCAATGATATCTTTAGATTTGTTGTCGTCGTTCAACGTGGGAAGATAACCGTTGCTCAAAGATACTTGATAGCTCAAGTAGTTGAATTTCTTGTCTTTGCTCGGTAGGAAATCTCCATAAGCCATGATACCGAGGTCACGACCGTAGTCGATAAGGTTGGGAGTTGAAACAGCATTACGGCATACCATGCGGTAGCAAATATTAGAGAAATCTACTGTTTCCAATGTCGCGGGGGAAATGTCATAGTTCTCGAAGCCAAGCGGCAAATAGTATTGACCCGCGCGGAAGTGTAGTCCTTTCGTGATATGCGCGTTAATGAACGCATCCATAACCGTGATTACTTTCTTCGAGTAAGCGGTTCCGTCGGTAGAACCGGAGAAACATTCCAATTGTGCGCGGAAGTCAAATGTTTTTGACACTTGCTTGTCGATGATCAAACGCATACGTTTCAATTGGAAAGATGATCTGTTGTCGCCGTTTTTGTCACCCCAGTTGTAACCGGTTTGGATGTAACCGGAAAATTTCGGTAGTAGTGAAAGGAGTTTATTTACTTTTTGAGTAAGATCCCCGTCATTTGTTTGGGCAGTCCCTTCAGTTGTGGCAGGGGTTTGGTCGTTCTCGGCCTTAGCCCATGTAGATGTGCATACGAAAAGGGCACAACACAGCATTAACACGTTCAATAAATAACTTTTTTTCATAACAATGTTAAATTAAGTTCATACAAATTATATTCTTCTCGGAATTACTTTTTCGGATTAGCCGCGTTCTCTCTTATTCCCCATTCTCCCGTGTGGAAGCGTACTTTCGGATCTCTGGTGTCGTTGCAGTTCACGATAAGCGCCCCCTCTTTTTCCCAGTATCCTTTCACCGTGTAACCGTGCATCGGACCGTCTTCCTCGCCGCGGACGGTTTTGTCGTCCGGGTTGATCACTATTTTTAAACCGCAGGATTGATTCAGCATGTCCATGTCCCCGCGGCTATTGCCACCCACTACCAGCGGGCGGGTTTTGATAAATGTCGGGATGACATTGGCTTTCCCGTCGTCTTGCGGGATCGGCAGCACGATTTCGTTTGTCAGCACCCCGTCGACAACGACAGACTTCATCCCGAGAATATTCACGTCAGGGATTCCCAATTCCTCTGATAAGAATTTTTGGTATAAAAACTCGGGAGAAGCTGTCAATATCCATACTTCAAATCCGTATTCTTTCAAATTCGCGATAAGCTGTTTCATTTCCGGGTAGAATTTTCCTTGGTATGATTCCACGTAACAATCGTAACCCAAGGTTGCCACGGCTTCGGGAGTCATTCCCGCGAGAAAATGGGCACGGTCTTCAACGTACACTTTACCCACGTTGTCGCCGTTTTTCACCATGCGGTTCAAAATAGCCATTTTTTCCTTTGACACTTTGTCATTCTTGCCCTTGTAATATTTGTCGGCGTAACGATACAGTGCTTCGTCTGCCAGATAATGAGGAACTTGCCCGAACACGGTGCCGTCCCCGTCGAACACGGCAACTTTGCGGGTATTCATGGTTAAGGTCGTGTTCAAGAATGTTTCAATGCGATCGTTAATCTCTTTTGACCATCCCTTGATCTCGCGATAGGTTTGCGCGGAGATATAAGGGGTGAAGAATAGCATTACCAGAATGATAACGCTACTCGTTACGAGCTTCTTTTTCATGTTTGTTATTACTTTTTGTTGTTAACCAAATATTGTTCTTCCTTGTAAGTAAAGCTGACAAATACTATTGATAAAGCGCACGCTATCAGCAATAATATAAATGTTCCATCCCAACCGAACGAACTTTCAGAGACATAACCCATCACGACGTTTGCCAGAATCGCGGTTCCGAAAAAATACCCGAAGAAACCCGTTAGCCCGGCAGATGTTCCCGCCGCGTTCTTGGGAGCAAGGTCAAGAGCCTGCACCCCGATAAGCATCACCGGTCCGTAGATGAAGAACCCGATGGCAATCAGAGATAGTGTCACGATTGTATAGTTGTCGGAGAAATGCCAATAGAAGAAAATGAATACCGCTACAAGCGCCATGAAGATGATCGTTGTGATCGCCCGACGCCCCTTGAACACGTAGTCACTCAACCAACCGCAAACAAGCGTGCCCGGTATAGCGGCAAACTCGTAAGCGAAATATGCCCATCCGGCTTCTTTGATATCGTAGCCTTGTGCCTCTTTCAAATAGGTGGGAGCCCAGTCAAGACAACCGTAGCGAACCATGTAAACGAAAGCGTTAGCGATGGCGATGAACCATAACATTTTGTTATTAAGCACGTATTTGAAGAAGATTTCTTTCGTGGTGAGGACTTCTTCCTGTTTCTCGCTATAATTTTTCGGGTAATCGTTACGCCATTTCTCGATGGTGGGCAACCCGCAGGATTGTGGCGTGTCGCGAATCATAACGTAAGCGATTAGAGCGATTAGCAAAGCTACTGCCGCGGGGAATATGTAAGTACCTATAATGAAGTATTTTGTGTTGTCAGCCCCGTAGAACCAAGAACCGAACCACATGGCTCCGTACACGGCCATCGGGCCGACAAGAGCGCCACCCACGTTATGGGCGCAATTCCAGATAGACATCTTCGTGCCCCGTTCCTTCACGGAAAACCAGTGTGTCATCACGCGTCCGCAAGGAGGCCATCCCATTCCGTTGAACCACCCCACGAGGAAGTTTAGTACCGCCATAATCACGATGGAGATGGTACCCGCCCCGAATAATTCAATTGGGACAGCCATGAACATCATGGATAACGCGGCTAGAACCAATCCTAAAGGTAGGAATACGCGTGCGTTGCTTCGGTCGGAAACACTACCCATCAAGAACTTGGATAAGGCGTAAGCAACAGCGTTTAGAGCTAACACGATACTTAACGAGCCTTTCTCGAAGCCGTAAGGACCGTCAGGATCTGTCAAAAATGGCATCGCCATTGAAAAGTTCTTTCGCACAATGTAATAGCCGGCATATCCAACGAAAATACCGATGAATACCTGCCAACGCATGCGCTTGTACGTAGAATCAATCTCACCCTCGGGTAACTGGGTTTTGAATGGCGCTGGTTTCAAAAAGTTCCACATGTTATTAGATTTTATTTTATAATTATTAATTTAGACACACCTTTATACGTAATAAATCTTAAAAAGTTTCATCGCAATCCTAAATAGGGCATTTTAGTATGTTTTTTCTTTGATTCATTGCAATTGTATTTAATTCTCAATGTTTTTTTTATCGAATGTATTCGAAAACGTTTTCTTTCTATTTCGCAACTAATCTCTTTCAATTCACAACAAAATTAGGGATATTGATTTTTAAATCAAAATAATTTTCAATAAAATTACGTTTCTCTTTTGATTTTATTTTTATTTCTTTTTGAAAAAGATTAGTTTACCCCGCTAGTGATAATATTTATATCATTCTAAAGCATTGGCTAATATTGATATAGGGTGTTCACACCGCTTGGCCGTGGACATTTCGATTTGCCATTTGCAAGTTTCGCAATCGGTAGCAACGATATCGATACCGCAACTTTCGATTTGATTGAACAAGGAAGCACCGATATCTTGTGAGGTCTTGTAATTCTCTTTCTTGAAGCCGTAAGTTCCTGCTATCCCGCAACATTGTGAATCGAGAATGGTTAATTCGATGTTGGGGATAAGTTTTAACAGTTCTATCGAATAATAAGACCAACCCAGTTTCTCCATGTGGCAAGGAGTGTGGTAAGCTACTTTAAGTTTTGCTCCTTGCTTGAAATTCAATTTCAAATCCTTTTGACTGAGTAACCGATAGATGTAGCGTGTGGCTAATTCTATCCGGTCTCTGACATCGTCGTTTTTGACGTCTAATAGATGGGGATACTCGTCCCTGATGGTGAACGTGCAGGTTGACGAGGTGGCTATCACCGGAATGTTTTTATCGATGACGGACTTTCGAATCGAAGCTATGTTTGTTTTGGCTTGTTTTTTTGCCTGATTGATAAAGCCGTTAGAAATTAACGCGACCCCGCAGCATTTTTCTTTCTCGAGCAATTGTACCCCGATGCCGAGAGCGTTCATTACTTTCACGAGGTCTTTTCCCAGTTGCGGATTGTTGTAGTTCGCGTAACAACCGTGGAAGTAGCTGACCTGCTTCGGGTAGGCGGCTTGCTTTTCAGCCTGTTTTTTGTACCACCCCTCGAATGTGCCGAATGAGTATTTCGGGAACGTGCGGCGGTGGTCGATCTTCATCACGCCGTCAAGGATGGCTTTCACGGGTTTTAATCCCAGCGTGGTGTTTACAATCGGGGCGAACGGGGTTGATAGCGTCCCCACCAGATCCGTGTTCGCTAGGATGAAGTCGCGTAACGTGGGTTTCTTCTCGCTGTACTTAATGCGCGCGGACTGTATGATGTCGCCTATTCTCACGTTCGAGGGGCATGCCACCTCGCATCGCTTGCAATTAATGCAATATTTCAGAGATTCGTCATAGAAATTGAATTTCTTCAAACGCAGGCGTTCTCCGTCCGGTCCCGCTTGCTTGGGACCCGGGTAATCCGGATTGACGGCTGCCACCGGGCAGTAAACGGTACACACGGTACATTTGATACATTGCTCGAAATTATTGTCGCTTATATTGTGTTGTTGTAGATTCATAACATCTCCTGTTTACTTGAAATTCTGTCTGCTACATACAATGCGCTTAAAATGGAGACTCCCGCCCCGCATCCTTCTTTTATTGCGTTGAAGCCTTCCAGTATGGCTCCGGACACGTAAAGGTTCTCTATCGGTTTGCCATTTTGCACCCCCCGGAAATCTTTGTCGGTTTTTACCCCGAAAGTTTGATAGGGTTGAGCCTCGAATGCATCCCGGCTGTACCATTGTTCACGATTTCGGGAGTAAGTGACGTCCAGATTGAAGATTGGTTCGTAAACCCGTTCCGGATCGGCAATCAATCCTTGGCTGAAATAACTTCCTGTCGCCAGAATCACGTTTTTGCCCGTGAACGGGATATCCCCGTGATTGTTCGTGTAAACCCGGGAGATCCGGTCACCCTCTTTCTCTGCCCGCAGGACAATGTCGCCCAGCATGAAAACGCCGCCGGCTTCTTGGAAGCGGGCGCGCAGCTGTTGTTGTACTTGGATGCCCGGCACGGAAGGAGGGAGGGTTGGCAGTAAATAAACCGGCTTCCCGATCTCTTTTTGAAGATAGGCTAAAGCGTCTTTCCGGCTTAATCCCACGATCGCGGGTAACGCGATGATTTCGCAATCTCCGCGTTCCGCCTTGATCTGGCGAACTAATTCGTTCAGGTTGTCTTGGTTGTCAAACACTCTGGCGATATTCACGGAACGCATTTCTGTCGGGTTTTTCCGTAAACGCTCCAAGGCGGGAAAATTAATCAAGTGGGTGGTACATGTCGTGCCTATTTTTGCCAGTTCGTCAACAATGAACTGGGTATAGAAATCAAGAAATCCCGTCACGTTGAAAATCCCGACTTTCTTCCATTGAATCCGGTTCGCGTTTTCGCCTTGCAAATGATCTTCCAAGGTTAGCCATGTCGGTTTTAACGTACCCATCGGGGTTATCCGGTAGTGATTCTGTTCTGCTTTTCCTTTTGTCGGGATGCCCGTGTCTTGCAGGAAGGTTTCCGCTTCTTCGGTCAATTGTGCGAACTTGCTCGTTCCCAGCTTCGCGTAAGGATGCGCGGGTGCTTGCTCGATCAATTCTCCGATTGCTTCCAGCGGTTTGTTCACGCTTTTCCCGTCCGGTAGCGCGTTTAGTAAATCAAAAGAACCGGAAGAGAAGTGCAAGGCGCTTTGCCCGGAAGAAATAATGACACAGCGTTGTCCTTGCTTGGACAATTGTATCCCGGAAATTAAGCCGGACAGACCGCCACCGATGATAATGGTATCGAATTTCATAATTATTCTTTTGAAGATGATGTTAGCCCGCATACGGCTTCGTATATCCACGCGGTGTATTCACTTTCACGTAATGTATCGCCCCACGCGATGGGTGCCATGCCTTTCCATCTCTCGTTCAAGAAAGAGGTGAGGTCTGATTTCGCTCTTTTCGTGCAGGCTTTTTTCATGTTGCTCATTAATCCGGCGGCTCGGCAGGCACAGAGCTCTCCTTGGCAAGTGCCCATTCCCACGCGGGTTCTTCTTCGCAAGTCAACCAGATTGTTTACATCCAACTCGTTCAAGGCGTACTTCGCTTCTCCCACGGATACTTCTTCGCATTCGCAGATCAAGCTGTTGTCCAAGGCGGTATTCCCTGAAAACTTGTCTGCCATCTCCCCGTGGCGGTTGATTGTAGCGTTGCGTTGCGCGAGCGGAACGGATATAATTTTTTTACTTGTTTCTTCGGCATTTCCTCTGGAGCCGGGTAATTTTTCGGTGGCGGTGGTGCAAGGGGTTGAAACGTTTAGTTTCTTGCAAACCAAGTCGGTCGTCCATTCGGACATCAACCGGTAGGTCATGAGCTTGCCACCCGTGATGGTGACAAGGCCTTCCAGTCCGTCTCTCTTCGCGTGGTCCAGTAGCACGATACCCCGGCTTACGTTTCTTCCGCTGGGATCATCGTCTGATGCAACTAGCGGTCGGACTCCCGCGTACGCTCTTAGGATGCGGGTTTGTGCCAGTAGCGGGGATAATTTTTCTCCTTCCCGCAATAGTAAGTCCACTTCTTCCGGGGTGACGTACATGTTGTCCACTTCCTCGTAAGGTACTTTGCTGGAAGTTGTTCCGATAAGGCAGATGGTATCGCCCGGCACGAGAATATCGGCGTCGGCGGGCTTGCGGCATCTGTTCAGCAGGATGTTGTTTACCCGGTGCCCGAAAATCAACAAGGCTCCCTTGGCGGGTAGCATGTTGATATTGATTCCGGCCAGTTTGGCTATATTGTGTCCCCATATACCCCCGGCGTTGACAACGACGGAGCCGTAATAGGATTTTGTTTCTTTCGTTTTGTGGTCAAGGACTTTGATGCCCGTGATGCGGTCTTGCTCGCGGATGAGTTCCGTGACCTCGTGATAAGTCAGCACGGTGGCTCCGTGTAGTTTCGCGTCCATGATATTGGATGCTGTCAGGCGGAACGGGTCGACCGCTCCGTCCGGAACTCTTACCGCTCCAATGATATCGGGATTGGCGGAAGGTTCCATCTTTATAGCTTCTTTTGGATCGATCACGTCAGCCCGAATACCTGCTTGCCTGCAGGCGTCAACAAATTTGGACTGATAATTTATGTCATCTTCGGGAAGGGTGAGGAAGAGTCCGTCGGTTTCTTCCACGCAGTGGCTGGCGATTTTACGAAGAATCATATTTTCTTTGATACATTCTTCCGCGGATTCTTTGTCGGTTACCGCGTAGCGAGCGCCGCTATGCAACAGCCCGTGATTGCGTCCCGTGGCTCCGGTGGAAATATCGAATCTTTCAACCAAAAGCACCCGCAGTCCCCTGCGGGAACAATCTCTGGCAGTGCCGGCTCCTGTCGCGCCGCCGCCGATGATGATTACATCAAATGGTTTTGTTGTCTCGTGCTGTGTCATGTCCAAAAGATTTTATTATCGCAAAGGAAAGAATAAAACGAAAGAAAACAAAATAATGTCGCAATAAAATCACCTAAAAGTGAAAGTAAATGAAAGAATAAATTCCGTTTTGTGTTTTGAATAGCTTTCAAATGGTTGAAGTTGCCTTTGGCGAGTTGCAACCTGCAACTTGCAACTCGCCAAAGGCGAATCCAACCAGAGGAGGAACAGGAACACTATTATTAACGTGAAAAGATATGTATCGAGAAGGAAAGTTGATTTACTTATGTTGTTGAATCGATGTTGTGTCGTTTCGGAACGGTTGTAGAAAAAGAGAACAACGATTCAACAACGGTAGAACAAGCCGACTTGAAACTGACTTTATCTGATTGTTTGTGGGAGTCTGTGAGGAGCGGGCTTGATAAATAAAAGGAGAAGACAAAGAACATTAACGGGATAAATATCTTTGTCTTCTCACATCACCAACCGATTAACATACCCCAATTGCTTGGGGATTTCACCAATAATCGCTATATTTGTAACAAACGATACACAAAGGTAATACAAATTTGGAAGAATGCAAAATCAAATTGGATTATTTTTTGGTAATAGATAAAATTTAAATTAATTCTAAATAAAAGGGTATGTCATTTTCCGAGAGATTGCAAGAGGTGATGAACGAGAAAGGTTACACGAAATACCGTGTGGCGAAGGCATTAAACATGTCGGCTACTACCATTTCAAACTACCTGAATAACAAGACGAAGCCGGATACCACAAAATTGGAGGTGCTGAGTCACTTGTTGGGAGTAAACCGGAATTGGCTTGTAAGTGGCGAGGGCGAGAAATACCGTAAAGTTGTTATGGCTAATGATACTTCTTCAGGAGTTGATTCTGTCGGCGAGGATGATAGTGTAATGACACGCCATCTGGTGGCGATTGTTGATAAACAAGCTTCTTCTTTAAAGGCTAAGGATGAGCAGATGACCATGTTGCTCGCGACAAATGAACTGTTGTTAAGGAAACTTGCTTCTCTTCTGGAGAAGTTGCTCGAGAAATTTTGAGATAGTATAATATTGGAATAACACTTCACGAGTGCCACAAGGATTTGGAATCGTTTCTTGGGCATTCGTGAAGTATTTTTTTGTCTTTTCCCGGGAAAATTCTTCTTGATATATATTTTTTTTGAAAAATATTTCAAATAGTAATCTCCCGTTTTTTAATTCGTTTTTTCAAAGTATTTTTCCATGACAAATAGAGAAATTAGTTTTTCTCTTTTTTTATTCCGGAATTGTGCCACGTACTCGTGAGCGTGTTTTATAATTTCGAGAGCCTCGTTCTCATGCTCGATGTAATAATTAACTTTCTCGATCAGGTCGGAATAATCTTCCTTGATTTCAATATAGTGATAATCGGGGATTAATTTACCTTCCATGAACCAAGTTTCACAAGTAGGTTTGGGCATTACAGCGATGGAGTTGGAATACATTACCCATTTCAAGTTGCTTGCCACGTCATTCCCCTCAAGTGCCATGATGAATTTGTACTCGAGATGATCGCGTAGTGTTATTTTGGGTTTTCTCCATTCCGCGGGTATGTTGGGACTACTGCCAACTTCTCCGACATCGCACATGGGATGATTGATAAACTTTGAAATGAACTGTTGTCTGCGAGGTTTCGAGCCTGCCTTGCCTCTAAAAATGATTTTATTCTTTTTTCCGGAGAAAGGTATCGTGTCTTTGAGAAAAACGAAATGGCGTATCTTGTCGAGATTCAATAGAACCGAATTTTTATTATCGGGATGAAGGGGACGGCTTTTCACGATGGCCGGATAGTCGGGAACGTGAACGATGTCACCGGGCAAATGTTGCCATTTTAGAGATTTCGGGAACCAGCGGGTGAATTCGTAGGTATCAAAGAAGTAAACGGATTGTTTTTCCCTTTTGGTGAACTTGTGATTTGCCAGACGGGGAGAAGTGTCCGGTAATTTTACGGGTTCTGACAGTTTGTTATAATACTCGACACGTTCTTGTATGTAAGGGAAATCCGGTCGTTTCATGGCTTTTTTCAATATTTTTTCACGACGGTTGCGGAGTATGATTTGCGGGATTGCATAACGAGTCATGTTTTGAATATAGTAAATCCATTTCGGATTTTTTCCACTACGAAGACGATAGATTAATTGCATGTCTGATATCATGTTTCTACCTCTATCTCCAAAAGGTAATTATAACCGTTAAAAGCGTGGAGATACTTGTTTTATCTATCTTTTATATCTTGCGGAATGTTCTGTTGCAAACAATTCATTCGCCTTTTAATGTATATTATACACGACATACAATATCATGTCCACCAAACAGAACATTGTAGTAATTAAGATTCTAAAGATAAGAATCCAAACAAACGCCTTTAAAATATCTTCTATCTGAAACGCTCAGATGGCAATGTAAAAATAGATATTTTTTGGTATTTGACAAATAGTAGGCTAAATAAATCGGACTTCGGCGGAAAACCGGAGTTTACATCATGGTGTTTCTTAAATCTTTGCATATTGCAAAGATTTAAGAAGTGAATGACAGACTATCCGGTATTATTCTATATTGATTTCGATGTCAGTGTATATAGTGACGGATTTTTGTAGATGTTTTATTAAGGCAACCAGAGCATCGTGCGCTTCGAATGGCAAATGCGAGAACTTGTCCAGCCAAGAGAGAATGTAGTGTTGTTGGCGAGTAATTTCATAGATCGTGGCTTTCAGAAAATTTCGTTCCCAAAGAATTTTTTGTCGGGATACAAAATTTTTAAGATTTGTGGTTATGCAATATCCCGTGTCATCTTGTCGTATCGAGATAGCGGGATTGATTTTTATGATTTGAACGGAACGTCTTTGTTCATCTTTTTCATTGTAGACGTGAGGATGTCCCGCGAGAAGAATTATCTTGTCTTCTTTGGAAAGATTCGGGTAGGCTAATTCACAGTCCCAATCGGTCATGTCGGGGACGGAGCCTTCGAAGAGTCTTGGTGCGGCTATAGGCATGCCGGATGTCCATGTGATTCCATCCTTTGTTTTCTGTAGCTTGGGGACAATCATCCACTGTTGTTTGCCCCATGTGCGTATAAAGTACGCGATCCGGAATGTGTTTGTTCGTGTGGCCAAGAGTTCTTTCGTCCTATCTTTTTGAATGATTGGTGTGAATGTCTGTTCCACGAGAGGGGCAAATGTTTTTTCCCATTTTCCCGTTAGTATGGTATTTTGTTTAAAAGATACTAAGTTTTTTCTCGATAAACATTTGTTTACTAAAGACGGAATGTCCCAACCTAGTTTAGCGGCTTGATGTTCGAGGAATGTCAATGAACCGTCGACGGCTAGTCCGAGGTATTGTTTCATGCTGTTCAGTAGATATTGGGACAAGGGGGGAAGAGAGCCTTCTGCCGGTAGTAAGCGAGTGATTTCTTCCGGGCTTTTGTTCATTTTGTTTGCCCACGCGAGCCGTTCGAAAATGTCGTCGGGAGGGAGAATGTTTAGCGGGGAATTGATATCGATAGATGTTTTAGAATCTAGCAGGTAAGCCATGGCTTTACCGAATAGGAATATGGGGTATTGGGTGGGGCGATAGTCGTCGAATATCGTTTTATTTGATTCCCCTTCCGAAAAATATCGAAGGGCACGCGAGTAATCACCTTGATAAAGGTAGTACATTCCCAATAAGGATGCTCCTTCTCTGGTGGCGGGATTTACGTTGTCGGGAATTTGATCTGATTTGCCGGGAAGCAAGAGTGTTAGGATTGCCCGTGTATCTTGCAAGGTGGCATGAAAGAGGGGAGAGTTTTTGTGTATAACGGTAAATCGGTCATACCAACAAGCGATGGACGGGTTAGGATGAATCTGTTCGATTTGTAACCGGACAATGTCCCGGAAGTGGCGTATAAGGTATTTTTCGGGAAATGTTGTTTCGAGATGAAAGGATGATTTCATCTTTGAGGCTGTGTTGAGAAGTTGCTGTTTATAAAAATGCGGGATCGGGAAATGGTCGTGATCCGGTAATTTTACATCAAAGAATATAGCTAGTATCCTCTCTCTCGTGGGGCGTCCTGTTCGATTTACTTTTTCCCAGAATTGTGGAGTGCTGACTTCTTGCTCGATATCGCGCCCCTCTTTTACCTGTTGCAGGAATAATAGAATGGTTAATTCCAGAGCTAACATAGACGTGTAGTAATCATCAGTACTTCCGCCTTCCATGCAATACCAAACAATTTTAGCCTGTTGGAGCCTTTTGAAGGTCGCATGTAATTCGGAACGGGGGGAAGTGACGTCAGGGAATAAACTTTCCATATCCTTCCTGTTGATAGGGCAACAAGAGTGTGCCAACATGTCTACGATAAGTTTTGCCTGACCGGATAATGATCGATAGACTTCCAATTGAGATTCGAATGAGATATCCATAAGTAATAAATATAGGTTTTTACAAATTTAAGAAAATAATTCCGGAAATATATCTATGTAGGTGTAATGTGTGTTGTTTTTGGTTGTTTGATTACCTGCATTATTTTGTGATAGATTATATTATTTATAAAGGATTATTATTACTTTTAGAGCGTGTTTGAAGAAGAAGGAATATAATCAGTGTTTAAATATTAAAGTGTTGTTGTATGAAAAGAGTAATGAAGACCTTATTATTTGCTATGGCAATTTTTTCGGGCGGACTATTTTGCTCGTGTTCTTGTAAAGTGGACAAGAAGGCGGCTCAAAAAGTGATGCCTATCGAGGTGCCTGTGCCGGAACGTCCGGCGGGACAGAAAGATGTGTTGGGGTTGGTGACTCCCAAGTTGGATACCGTGCGTGTCGGGTTTATCGGGTTGGGGATGCGGGGACCGGGAGCGGTAGAAAGATTCACGCATATACCGGGTACAAAAGTCGTGGCTCTCTGTGATATCGTTCCTGAACGGGTGGATAAGACGCAAGGGATATTGAGACGTGCCGGATTGCCGGAGGCGGCGGGTTATTCGGGAAGTGAAGACGCGTGGAAGCAACTTTGCGAACGGGATGACATTGACTTGGTGTATATCGCCACGGATTGGCTGCATCATGCGCCGATGGCTCTTTACGCGATGGAACACGGTAAACACGTGGCAATAGAGGTTCCTGCCGCCATGAATATGGAGGAGATTTGGGCGTTGATTAACATGGCGGAGAAAAAGCAATTGCATTGCATGATGTTGGAAAATTGTGTGTATGATTTCTTCGAGTTGACCACGTTGAACATGGCGCAACATGATGTCTTCGGGGAAATACTTTACGTCGAGGGTGCTTACATTCATAATCTTGACGAGTTCTGGGCTTATTACTGGAATAACTGGCGTATGGACTACAACCGGAAACACCGGGGGGATATTTACGCCACTCACGGCATGGGGCCTGCTTGTCAATTGCTGGATATCCACCGCGGCGATAAGATGAATTATCTTGTTTGCATGGACACGAAAGCTGTTTCTGCACCGGAGTATATCAAAAATAAAACGGGTGAAGAGGTGAAGGATTTCAAGAACGGGCAACACACGGTGACGTTAATTCACACGGAGAACGGTAAGACGATACAGATGCAGCATAACGTGACATCGCCCCGTCCGTACAGTCGGATGTACCAGTTGACAGGTACGAAAGGTTTTGCCAATAAATACCCGATACAAGGCTACGCCCTGCAACCCTCGCAGGTGTCCTCGGACGTGATGCCGGATCACGAGAATCTGAACGCTCACGGTTTCGTGCCGCAAGAAGTGAAGAAAGCCTTGATGGAAAAATACAAACATCCCATTCAAAAGGAATTGGAAGAACAAGCCAAGAAGGTCGGCGGACACGGCGGTATGGATTTTATCATGGATTATCGCCTCGTGTATTGCTTGCAGAACGGTTTGCCGTTGGATATGGACGTGTATGACTTGGCGGAATGGTGTTGTCTCGGTGAATTGACCGCACTTTCACTGGAAAACAACAGTGCTCCCGTGGTAATTCCGGATTTCACCCGCGGCGGTTGGAATAAGATCAAGGGGTATCGTCACGCTTTCGTGAAATGAAAGGCGATGGAATGTTTTAGGAAAATACGGGATTAATGTTTCCGTTTTTATAAACAGGAGGAAGTGTCTGCTCGGGCACTTCCTTGTCTTTTTAAGATAAAATTGGACGGGAAATAGACGAGTGATTGTTTTTTTCTTTATTTTTGGAAAAATAAAGAGAGTGGTACTGGTGCATTATGTCTCAAAGTAAAGGTTATACTATCGAAAAGTTGGTGAAGAGGGATCCAATGGCTTTTCGTGCTTTTCATCAAGAGCACGTGAGATTATTTTGCCAGTTCTGTACACGGTTTATCGATGATCCGGAAGTTGTGCGGGATATTGTACAGGAGGCGTTTATCGCCATGTGGGAACGGATAGCCACCTTTCGAGAAGAGGCTCACGTGAAAGCTTTTCTTTATGCAACAGTACGGAATAAGTCCATAAATTATTTGCGGGATCGACGGGTCGAATTGCGGAGTCGGGAAAGGTTATTCCAGTTGCAGAGCGAAGCTGAATTTCGCGATATCGCTATCGAAGAGGAAATGTACGATTTTCTTTGCAAGAGGATTGAGATGCTGTCGGAGATGCAACGCGAGGTATTGTGGATGCATGTTGACGGGTTGTCTAACGAAGAAATTGCTAAAAAACTTAATATTTCCGTGAATACGGTTCTTACGCATAAACAACGGGCTAAGAATGAGTTAAGGAATTATATCCGTTATTTTTCTTTATGTATTACTATCTTTTTGAAAAAAAATAAAGATTTCATGTAGTCGTTTTCCAGCAGAAGCGTGTGTATATATAAAACGAAAGTATAAACACTTCTGTTATGGATGAAAAAGATACATACGGTAATATTGAAAAGTATAGTCTTTTATTGCAAAAATATTTTGACGGGCAGCTTACATCAGGTGAACGGAGTGAGTTGGCCGAGTGGTTATGGCGTGACAGAAGAAACAGGGAATTGCTGAGACGGTTGCGTGGAGGGAATATGTCTCGAGAAAAATATCGGGCTTACCAAAGAATAGATATAGAACGGGAATTTGAGTTGCTGACGCATCGTTACAAGAAAACGAGAAAGAGAAAGTTCGTTATTCGATGGAGCGGAGTGGCGGCAATACTGGTTTTAGCGTTGTGCGTGGGTTTACTATTTGATCGGGAAGTAAAACCGGAGGGGAGAATCGTGGTAAAAGAAGGAAAGGTACAAGCTGTGTTGACAACAGCAGACGGTAGTGTGATACCGATCAAGAAAGGAATGATTAAACCGGGAATAGAAACTTTCCAAATAAAGGATTCATTAAAAGAGTTATTTTATGAGCCGGTGGATAGGTCCGGGGATTCGGTACGTTATCATCGTTTGGATGTTCCAAGAGGAGGTGAGTACACGCTGGTTCTTGCTGACGGATCTTCTGTGCGTTTGAATTCCGAATCGAGTATTCGTTTCCCGGAGTGTTTTTCCGGTTCTACCAGAGAGGTGAAAATAGAGGGCGAAGTGTATTTCGAAGTTAAGAGAGATTCGAGTCGTCCGTTTATTGTGTACGCGAATGAATTGAAAATTGAAGTATTGGGAACTCGGTTTGGAGTTCGTGTTTACCCGGATGAAATGATGAATAATACAACTTTGGCTGAAGGGAGTGTGCGTGTCGTTTCCGGGAAGTCTAATATGGTTTTGATCCCCGGTGAACAGGCTTACCTGATGAATGATAAACTGCATAAGCGAAAAGTGGATGTTGGTAAACAATTGGCGTGGGTGAACGGGTTGTTCGTCTTCGAACATGACAATTTATCGTATGTCGTGAAGCAGTTGACTCGTTGGTACGATGTGCATTTTCGTTTTGCGAATGAGAAGCTGAAAGATTATCAGTTCACGGGAACGGTAGGGCGTGATGAGGGGATAGACGGTATTTTGAATTTGATGGAAAAGATGAATGTAGTTTCTTTTGAAAAGAAAGACGGGTATTATATGATAAAAGAAAACGACAAAGTCAAGATGTATAATTAATAGGGGTATTAATATCTGACTTTGCCATTTTAAATTTAACAATACAAAATTATGGAAAAAAAACGAAGATTCCGATCTTTGAAGGATCGTATTATGCGAAAAAAAATGTTTGCTTGTACGGTGCTAATCGGGTTACTCTTTATGTTGCCCGTGAAAGCACAGGAAAAACAGCATCGTGTTTCGCTGACCGTAAATCAACAAACAGTAGTGGAAATCTTTAAACTACTGGAAGAACAAGTTCCTTACAAGTTTTTATATCATGACGCGGATATCCAGAAACTGGGAAAAAAGACGTTGACATTGAAAAATGTTCTTTTGACTATGGCTTTAGATTCTTGCTTGCAAGGAAGTTCTATCGGGTACGAGTTTGTTGGGACCTCTATCGTTTTCAAACGATTGGCAAAACAGGCGGGTAAAAAAGCCGTAACGATAACTGGAAGCGTGGAGGATGAATTCGGGAATCCCTTACCCGGGGTGACGGTCATTGTCGAGGGGACGACGATGGGGGTGACTACTGATGTGAACGGAAGTTTCGGGTTGGCTATCCCTAGAGTGAAGGAGGTTTCTCTTGTTTTTTCTTTCGTGGGGATGAAAAAACAGGTGGTTAAATTGGATGTGGATGTTTGGGAAGCGAAACAAGAGAAATTAAAGGTGGTGTTGGTCGAGGAGAATGTCCGCATGGATGATGTGGTAGTCACGGGATATGCCAATTTGTCGAGGCAATCTTTTACAGGTAACGCCAAGACTGTGACGGCAGAGGAGTTGAAGAAGGTTTCGCAGACAAACGTGTTGAAATCTTTGCAAGTGCTTGACCCGTCTTTTCGTCTGACAGTGGATAACGAGATGGGGTCAAATCCGAATGCACTTCCGAATATCAGTATCCGGGGTGCCTCGGGAATCGGTGTTACCGAATTTGACACGGAAGATCTTTCGGAGTCTTCTTTAAGGAATAACCCGAATCTGCCGACGTTTATCATGGACGGGTTTGAAGTGAACGTGGAGAAATTGTATGACTTGGATATTAACCGGATCGAGTCAATCACGATATTAAAAGATGCCGCGGCAACAGCCATGTATGGTTCCCGTGCTGCAAACGGAGTGATCGTGATCACGACAGTAGCCCCAAAACCCGGGGAAGTGTTAGTGACTTACAATTATAATTTGAATGTTCAGTTACCGGACTTGCGAGATTATAATCTGATGAATGCGCGAGAGAAGCTGGAGGCGGAGAAGGAAGCAGGACTTTTTGACGAGAGCGTGTGGGGAATCCGTTATTATAACGAGAAACTTCGTTTGCTGGAACAGGGTGTGGAAACGGATTGGTTGTATAAACCTTTGCGCAACGTGGCGAATAGTAAGCATTTTCTACGCTTGGAAGGTGGAGCGAAAGGATTGCGCTACGCGATAGACGTGAATTATCACGGGAATAACGGGGTAATGAAGGATTCCAAACGTAAAGTGTACGGCGTAGGCTTCGAGTTACAGTATCACATGGGGAAATTAACTTTCCGGAATGCGGCCGGGTACACGGGGGTAGACGAGAAAGAGTCACCTTACGGAAGTTTCTCGAATTACACGACCATGAATCCCTATTTGCCTTACTTGGATGATGATGGGACAATGTTGGAGATGATCCCCGTGCCGGGTAGTAATGATGTTGCTAACCCTTTGTATGATGCGACATTGGGAAGTTACGACAAGAAGAAGACAGAAGATTTTTATAATAATTTCAGTATCCAGTATTTTCTTAGCGAACGCTTGAATTTTAAGGCTACACTGGCAGTTACCCGTAAAGTCGGAAATACTTCCAAGTATATTTCACCACAAGCCGGGAAATATGCCACGACGACTTACAAGGGTGAGTTGACTTTGGGGAATAATTCCGAAACTTCTTTTGACGGGAGCTTGTTTGGCTATTATAATGATGTGATTGATAATCATAGTATTAATCTCGCATTTGGTATTAATATACGGGAAAGGAAGAATGACGAGGAAACCTATTATTTGCGGGATCTTCCGGCCGGAGGTTTTTCAAGTCCTCAGTTTGCTAGAGAGATGGCTAGTTCTCCAAGTGCATTCGGGCAGACGAACCGACTTTTTGGAGCCATGATTTCTTTGAATTACACGTATAACAATATTTATCTGATGGATTTAACCGGACGTTTGGATGGAAATTCGTCATTCGGAAGTGATTCGAGATTTGCTCCTTTTTGGTCAGCCGGGTTGGGACTTAATATTCACAATTATGCTTTCGCGAAAGAATTGGATTGGCTTTCGGAGTTAAAGATCAGGGGTTCGTACGGGATTACCGGGAAGGCTGATTTCCCGGCAAAGACAGCTCGTACGGTGTACACGATGAACAGTGATTACGTGTATGCCACTGGTGTGGGAGGAAATATTGCTGCTATGGGAAACAAGAAGTTGAAATGGGAGAGAACGAATATCACGGATCTGGGAATTACAATCGGATTGTTTGGTGAGCGGGTGAAAGTAAACGGGACCTATTACTCTCGTCGCACTCTGGATTTAATTGCGGATATGTATATCCCTTCTTCGTCGGGTTTTCTTTCTTACAAGGATAACGTGGGAGAGATTTTGAACCGGGGATTTGAACTTGATCTTCGTTTGAAAGTACTCGGAAAGAAAGATATGTCGTTGTATGTAAATGGCAATTTGGCAAGGAACAAAAACCGGATTGAGAAAATTTCGGATGCGTTGAAATCGTACAACAAGCGTGTAGAGGAGAATTATTCCACGTACGCGAATGATAATAAGCCCATGTTAAAGTTTGTGGAGGGAGCTTCGACGTCTTCCATTTATGCTATGCGTTCTCTGGGGATAGATCCCCAAACCGGTAAAGAGATGTTCGTATCCAAAGACGGAACTGTGGGTAGTAAATGGATTGCTTCGGAGAATGTAGCAATAGGTGATAAGGAACCTAAAGTGAACGGAACAATTTCGACGAACTTCTATTACAAGGGAATAACGCTTGATCTTTATTTTACTTATACCTACGGGGGGCAGCAGTATAATCAGACACTTCAGTCCAAGATTGAGAATGCGAATATTGAGAAAAACGTGGATAAACGGGTGTTTACTGATCGTTGGAAAAATGAAGGGGATATTTGCCAGTTCAAGAGCCTGCAAGATTACCGGGAGTTGACGAACCCGACAAGCCGTTTTGTGCAGGATGACAATACTTTAACATTCCAATCTTTGTCATTGGGATACGAGTTGCCGGAGCGGATAGTCCGAAAAATGTATCTTAATAGGGTACGATTCTCTTTTAATATGAATGATATTTTCAGACTTTCGACGATCAAGCAGGAGAGAGGATTATCTTACCCATTCTCCAGAGGTTATAGTTTTTCTGTGAATATTGGTATTTAAACTCAAAAAATAGATGTTTATGAAGAAATATATCATTTTGGGCCTGTTGAGTATAGGTTTGTATTCATGCGACTCATGGCTGGACGTGAAGTCCGATCAAGAGGTGTACGAGGAATCTATGTTTGAGGAAAGCCGGGGATATTACACGGCATTGAACGGTTTGTATATTCTGATGTCGGAGGGAACCCTGTATGGAACGAATCTGAGTTACGGTGCTATGGAAGCATGGAGTCGGAGTTATGATTTGGATAATGGTAATCTGACCACATTCACGGATCTGGCAAATCTTAGATACCGAAATTCCGGTCCCACGGATTTGGGCAAGGCTATCTGGTTGCGTTGTTACAAAGTTATTGCCGAGGCGAATAATTTGATTCAGAATCTGGAAGCGGATAAAGATGTTATTTTTAAATATGGTGATGTAACTCGGAATATGGTCTTGGGTGAAGCCTATGCGATAAGGAGTCTGATGCATTTTGAGATCGTGCGTATCTTCACGAAGGCTCCGGTTATTGATCAGGGTGGAGTAACGGCAACCGTTCCTTACGTGACGGAATTTCCGTCCCATGTGAATCCGCCTGTGCCTACCAAAGATATACTGGAGTTTGTGATTAAAGAGTTGGAGGCGGCAAGGGAGTTGGTGAAGCCTTTCGATCTGGATGACAAATATCCCGGTTCGATTTCGTATCAAGATCGGAACGTGGACAGACGTTTGAAGTTGGAAGTGGCAGGAGAGATCACTGTGAATCACGCTAATGAAGAGTTTTTCCGTTACCGGGCAGATCGTTTGGGATATTATCCGATCACGCAATTGCTGGCTAGGGTATGTCTGTACGCGGGCGATAAAGACAAAGCTTATGAATATGCCAACGAGATCGTGGAGATGGTTAATACGCAGACCGTTTATGACTTTACGGCTCCCGGTTTTATCGGCAATCCCGAGATTGCGGCTTCGACCGTGCACCCACGGCTTCACGAGGAAATTATTTTTGGCGTTTATAACTCCAAATTGTCTGATTTGACGGAATATTATTTTGGTAAGAACGTAACGACGAATAGATTACGGATCAAAGACCCGAATGATCTTTTCGATAACCCGAATGATGTCCGGTTAAAAGCGATTGTTGACCGTATGCCGACCAAGTTTTCGTTGGCCGGTAGTAACGAGGCAGACATGAAACGGGCAAGTACGACCGTTCCGGTGATGCGTATCCCGGAGGCGTATTATATTGCAGCCGAATGTATTTTTGATAAGGATAAGGCAAAAGCTTTGGAGATATTTCACAAGGCATTAGAAAAACGTCTTAATCAAGTTTATAACTTACCGGAGAACGTGGATAAAGAGCGTTTCATGGATGCTCTCGTGGAAGAGTATAGACGAGAATTTTTGTGCGAAGGTCAATTGATCTATCTATACAAACGGCTTAATATCCCGATGCGGATTTCGGGTGGAGTGTTCGTTCACGACGGTAAGTTGGTAATGCCTGTTCCGGACACGGAATCGGGGATCGAGTAATAATGTTGAAACTATTAAATAGAACGATATATGCGTACGTGTTTATTTATTCTTTTGAACGTGTTGTTCTTTATCGGTTGTGAGAAAGAGAAAGCAGAGCTTTTTACCGATACGAGATATATAAAATTCCGTTTTTACAACGATTTGGGTGATGATTATTATAAGATAACATATTCTTTTGCTTACGAACCGGATGAAGTACAGGAAAAAGAGTTGCGGGTTCCGGTGGAGTTCCGGGGATATTCCTTGACGGAGGGTTTGACTTATTCTGTGGCTGTCGACACGGGAACCACTTTGCCGAAGGATTGTTTCAAACTGGAAGAGAATCAGGTGTTTTCGGCTAATTCGGGGGCTGTCGATTCTTTAAAAGTGACCTTGTTAAGAAACGAGATTCTGCAAGAAACGAGTAAAATGTTGCGTCTGAAGTTGGTTTCGAATGAAAATTTCGAGACTTACATGAAGGATTCCCTGTTCGTGGAAATTACGGTGGATGATATTTTCACGAAGCCAGCGTGGTGGGATGATGCTATCAAAGAGGCTTATTTGGGAAAATACTCGGCGCTTAAATATCAGGAGTTCATTGCCGAAACGGGAATCACGGATTTCGGCATTTTGGATGCTTCGGAGAAACGGCATTATGCACTGGTGTTCAAACGAGCTTTGGAGAAGAGTCCCAGACTTGACGAGGACGGTAAACCGATGACCGTGACCGTTACTGGATGATAGAACCGGAATAATGAATTTTAAATCATAAGTTATGAAAATAAAAATAATAGTGATATGTTTCCTCGGGTGGATAGGATTGAATGCCTGTCTGGAGGATCACACGAATTTGGATTACAAGGAGGTGATATTGCCGGATACGGTGAGGGTTGTGGATAAAGTGAATAAAAAGACGGTAGTGTTATCACATTCTGAAATGTTTCAAGGTTCGTTTTCTTTGCTGGCGGGAGTGGAAGTTGAGCTGGAGGCGGAGGTTGTTTATTCCGGTCCGGATCAGTTGGGGTACGAGTGGATGTTTGACGGAGAAGTGATCGGTTCCGAGAAGGAATTAAAGCATACGTTCACGAAAGAGGGACGTCTGGTGTTGTTTGTTTACCGGGGAGATAAGTCAAAAGTCACGGATTATCACATGGTGATTAGTTTGGTACAGCCTTTTGGTAGCGGGGTTTACGTGTTGGCAAAGCAGGGAGGGAAAAGTGTTGTTGACTTTATGCGGTATTATTCACAAAAAGAAACGGTTACTTTCTTGGGACAGCCAATGGAAATGACGATCCCTTATTACGAGGAACAGTCAAATGTTTTCTCTTTGTACAATGATGGGGAGGAGCTTCCGGGAAGTGAACCCGTGCAACTCGTTTGGGGGCAAGGTAAGGATAAGACTCAGGTGATGCAGGTACTGGATCGGGATTGGAGAAGTTCTGTCGCTTTTTATGGCAAGACAATCGAGAAGGTTGTCGGGATGAAGGATGAGTTCGTGGGGGCTCCCCAAAGTCTTTTCGTGAAGAGTATGGTAAACGTGGGAATGTCAACATTGGTGTACGGGGAGCAAGGAGATGCTTACTTGCGAGTGAATTATGACAATGGAACGCCTAACACGGGGAGATTCAGCTCGGAACGCCTGAGATTTGATGATCCGAATGATGTTCCGGATCAGGGGTGGATGGATGTGGAGGCCGATTTGATCGTGGCGGATAAGCAGGTTTCTAATAACTGGGCGATTATCCACGAGAAGAGTAAGGAACGGTTCCTGTTATTTTCTGTCAGTAGTGTTTTTATGCCGGATATGTCAGGAGGATTGGATTATTCTATTGTTATTCCGTTTCCGGAGGTCAAGTTGAAAGAGAATGAAGTTGCTTTGCATCATTTTGACAAAGAAGTAGTGGCCGTTTTGCCCCCATTAGGTTATCCACAGCGTTTGCATGTTATTTATAAAGACGGGGCTGACTACCGGATGCAAGCTCACACGATTTCACCGGATATCTATAGTCTTCCTCACTCCGTGAGATACACGATTGATGGAAACGTGAAGTTGCCCGGGGATGTGGTTGCTTTATTGAATAAGCCGGGAACGATCATCCAGAAGAACCAGAATAGTTCCCGGCAGGATATTTTTTATATCATTTCTGATAATACGATTTATGAGGTTGATGCGAATGGGGCAAATATGTCGACGCTTTACGCTTTTGAACAAGGACGTAAGATTACAGGTTTCTTTCGGTTGACGCCTTGGGCTGCGCCAACCGCGACTCCGGCAACCCAATATTTTAGCGGGTGGTTATTTGCCGTGGCTTTTGATAACGGGGAATTCAAAATCGGGCGGCTTTACAAAGATCCTCAACAGCCTGTGGGTATGCAGTGTACTTATTTACTGGAAAAGAAATATGATGGAGGTGTCACCGATATCAGGTTTATTTATAGTAACGTGATTATGTAGGTGGAAAAGTTTGTTGTATGTAATAATACGTAATGTATGGAAAAACCAATTTTACAGGTAATCAATCTGTCGCACCGTTATAGTGTGCAATGGGCGATTCAAGGAATTAATTTCGAGATATCGAAACACGGTATCTACGGTTTACTCGGCTCCAATGGAGCCGGTAAATCAACCACGATGAATATTATTTGTGGCGTGCTTAAACAAACTCAGGGAGATGTGTTGATCAAGGGGATTGATGTGCGCGAGAATCCGGTATCGGCGAAACGCTGTATCGGTTTCTTGCCACAGAAGCCTCCGCTTCACATGGATCTCTCGGTACAGGAGTATCTTATGCACGCGACACGAATGAGGCATGTGCCCCCCACCGAGAGGAAAAATGCCGTGCGGGAGGTTATGGAACGTTGTGGGATAGCTCATTTCGAGAAACGTCTTATCCGTAATTTGTCCGGGGGATATCAACAACGGGTTGGTATCGCACAAGCCATTGTCCATAAACCGGAGTTTGTTGTGCTGGATGAACCGACGAACGGTCTTGACCCGAACCAGATATTGGAGATTCGGCGTTTGATTCAGGAAATTTCTAAAGATTGTACTGTAATCCTCTCGACTCATATCCTTTCGGAAGTGCAGGCCGTTTGCGATTACGTGTATATGGTAGAGCAGGGAACGATGGTGTTTTCAGGTACTTTGGAGCAGTTTGATAATTATATTATTCCGGATTCGTTTGTGGTGTCATTGGCCTCGCCGCCTTTGACGGAAGATTTGAGGGCGATTCAAGGCGTAAATGACGTGGAAGAGTTGGGCGGAATGAATTATCGTATTCATTTTGCCGGCAACGACGGGAATCCTGTGATGGAGCACATGGTGAACATCAGCCGTCAGAGAGGATGGAATATGAAAGAAATCCGTCTGGAGAAAAGTTCTCTGGATGCAATTTTCGCCGAATTGTCTAAAAAGTGATGAGTAAATATTAAAATTGAAAACAATGAATATGAAACGGAATAAATGGAGGATGATATTCGATATCGCGAGAACGGAATTACAAACGCTCTTTTTCTCTCCGATTGCTTGGTTGACTTTGGTTATTTTTGTCGTTCAAGCAAGTATGACTTTTTCTGGTGTATTCGGAACTTACGTGGAACGCTTTAACTTGGGATATCGTCCGGTGAATCTGACACAAGGGATTTTCTCTAGTTATCGGGGATTATATAACGCGATATTGCCTTATTTGTTTTATTATTTTCCGCTTCTCACGATGAGCTTGATGAGTCGGGAGTTAAGTAGCGGTTCTATTAAATTACTTTATTCTTCTCCGGTGAATAATATACAGATTATTTTCGGGAAGTTCCTGTCCATGATGATATATGCTTTGGCTTTTATCGGGATTCTATTCGTTTTTATCATCTTTGGGGCTTGTACTATAGAGAATTTTGATATCGGATTAGCACTTGCGGGTGTGTTAGGGATTTACTTGCTTATATGTTCTTACGCGGCAATAGGATTGTTTATGTCCAGTTTGACGTCGTACCAGATTATTGCGGCATTGGGAACATTAAGTATCCTTTTCGTGCTGAATATGGTGGGTGGTTTATGGCAGGACGTGGAGTGGGTACGTGACATCACGTGGTGGTTGTCGATAAGCGGAAGGGCGAATGAATTTATCAGCGGTTTGATCTGTAGTGAGGATGTTCTCTATTTTGTCTTTGTAACCGGACTTTTCCTGTCCTTATCTATTCTGAGATTAAATGCTATCCGTCAAAAGAAGTCTTGGCGAAAAGCTTGGAGCGGGTACGTGCTGGCTTTTCTTTTTACGTTTGCCTTGGGATACATTACTTCAAGACCTAAGGTGATGTTCTTTTATGATGCAACCTACTTGAAAGTAAATACTCTTACCCCGAATAGCCAGAAGATTGTCGAACAGATGAAAGGTGGCTTGACCATAACGACTTACGTTAATATATTGGATGACTTATTTTATCTGGGGCAACCGTCGAGCGTGAACGCCGACTTTCAGAACTTTAAGAAGTACTGGAGGTTCAAGCCGGAGATTAAAATGAAGTATGTCTATTATTATGATCGGGGATATAGTCCTTCTCTTGATCGTTTATTTCCTAATCTCACGGATCGGGAAAGAATGTTGGAATTGGCTCCTCGTTATAATATGGATTCTACCGATTTCAAGACACCGGAAGAGATGAAGCAGATTATTGATCTTTCGGGAGAGTACAATCGTTTCGTGCGGGTATTGGAACGGGAAAGCGGAGAGAAAACATTTTTGCGTGTTTTTAATGATCCTTTGCTTATGCCTTTTGAATCGGAGATTTCTGTCGCCTTTAAACGTTTGGTTATGGATATGCCTTGGGTTGGCTTTGTGACCGGACACGGGGAGCGTGATATGGATCAGATCGGGGATAGAGGGTATAATTTGTTTGCTCAAAATAAGCTGTTCCGTCATTCATTGCCGAATCAGGGATTTGATGTGACGAAGGTTACCTTGGATAAGGATATCTCGGATAATATAAATATTATTGTTATCGCGGATATGCATTCTCCATTGTCAGAAACGGAGATGCGGCATCTGAAGAATTATATTGCCCGGGGTGGGAATCTCTTTATTGCGGGTGAGCCTACACGGCAGGATGCCATGAATCCGATTGTCGAGCAATTTGGTGTGACGTTTATGCCCGGACGGTTAGTGAAAGAGTCAGAGCATTATGATCCAGACATGATCTTTTCTTTACCAAGACCGGCGCCTTGGAAACTTTCTTATCCTTTCGGTTATTTGTTCCGGCGATTTATTCCGATGCCGACTTGCGTGGGCTTGGATTATTCTTTGGCTCCGGAAAAGGGATTTGAAGTTACCACCTTGTTTACCAGTGACACGTTGAAAACATGGAACGAAGTGGAAACGATTAATTTTATTGATGAGCCGGTGGTGCTGAACCCGGCGGTCGGAGAGAAGGAGGATATATACGCGACGGGAATTGCGTTGGCCAGAGAAATGAACGGTAGGGAGCAACGGATTATTATATTAGGTGATGCGGATTGTATCAGTAATGCGGAACATAGTATTAAACGTAAAGGTATTCCGGCTTATAATTATGCCGTGATTACCGGATCGTTCTTCTGGTTATCGGACGGGGTAGCTCCTTTTGACGTTCGTCGTCCTAAAGCAGTGGATAATAAGGTTAGTGTCGGAATGGAAGGCATGGGTATTGTCAAGATAGCATTCCTTTGGATATTCCCCATTTTGCTTTTGGGTATAGGAATTTTAATCTGGATAAGAAGAAAAGGAAGATAGGCATAAATTAATGAATGAAGATATGGATACTCCAATTATACATATAGAAAAACTATCCCATCGTTATAGCGTGCAGTGGGCTGTTCGGGATATTAGTCTGGAAATTATGCATCATGGTATTTATGGACTTCTAGGCTCTAACGGAGCGGGAAAATCAACAATCATGAATATCATGTGCGGTGTATTAAAACAGACGGAAGGTGATATATTTATTAAAGGGATAAACACGAAGACCGATCCTGTCGAGGCAAAATGTCACATAGGCTTTTTGCCTCAGCAGCCGCCGTTACATCTGGATCTCACGGTGGAAGAATACTTGGATTATTCTGCCCGATTGCGGTATATTCCTCATAAAGAGATTTCGAAGGCTATTTCGGAGGTTGTTGAAAGGTGCGGTATTTCGCATTTCAAAAAAAGATTGATTCGTAATCTTTCCGGCGGGTATCAACAACGGGTAGGGATAGCTCAAGCTATTATCCACAATCCTGACTTTGTGGTACTTGATGAGCCGACGAATGGTTTGGACCCGAATCAGATCGTGGAGATTCGCGGCTTGATCAAGGAGATAGCACAAGAGAGAACCGTGATTCTTTCCACACATATATTGCCGGAAGTGCAAGCCACTTGCGAGTATATTTATATGGTGGAAAAGGGTAAGATGGTATTTTCAGGTACGGTTGACGAATTTGATAATTACATCCTGCCGACCACGATCCGGGTTAGTCTTTTGGCTAATCCTTCCGTGGAAGAGTTAAAAACGATTCCCGGTCTGTTGTCTGCGGAACATCTGGGTGAGACGGACTATCGTCTACAATTTGCCGATGCGAGGAATATGGTGGATGAAATTATAGAAACCTGTGGTGTCAATAATTGGCGATTGAGTCAGGTCTATTTAGAGAAAAACTCTTTGGATGTTGTATTTGCCGAACTTTCTAAAAAGTGAAATTTTAAACTACGTCAATTATGAAAACAGCATTTAATATAGCTCGAGTGGAATTGCAGGTTTTATTCTATTCCCCGATAGCTTGGTTTATTCTTATCATGTTCACCTTTCAGGTGGGAATGTTTTTTTGTTCAACTTTCGGGGGATTAGTTACCAGTCAGGCGATAGGCAATCCTTTGCCGGGAGGACTCTCGTATCAGGTTTTCTCTTCCAGAGCGGGGATTTTCGGAATTATGTTGGGGTATCTTTATCTGTATATCCCTTTGATCACGATGGGACTGATGAGCCGGGAGCTGGGAAGCGGGTCGATAAAGTTACTCTATTCGTCACCCATAAGTAATACACAGATTATTCTGGGTAAGTTCATATCCATGATGATTTATGGTTTGGTGCTGGTCGGGATTCTTTTTTGTTACGTGTTATTTGCCGCTTTTACGGTTAAATCATTTGATTTTCCTTTGATTCTGACGGGATTATTAGGTATATATTTATTAATTTGTGCTTATGCTGCGGTCGGTTTGTTTATGTCCAGCCTAACTTCCTATCAAGTTGTTGCGGCCATGTTGACATTAGCTATGCTGGCCATTCTGAATTATATCAAGGGATGGTGGCAAGGCATTGATTTTGTTCGGGATATCACGTGGTGGCTGGCTCTTTCGGGACGGTCGGAAACTTTTCTTAACGGTTTGATATGCAGCGAAGATATTATTTACTTTCTGGTAGTAATCTCTCTCTTTCTGATGTTTGCTATTATCAAATTGAAGGCTGTGCGTCAAAAAAGTTCATGGACTGTGACTTGGGGAAAATATGTCGGGGTATTTATGATGGCCGTGGTAGTAGGATATGTTTCATCACGTCCGAAGATGAGGTTTTATTGCGATGTCACGGAAACGAAGATGAACACGTTGACTGAAAATAGCCAAGAAATAGTTGCCAAGATGAAAGGAGGGCTTACGATAACAACTTATGTCAATTTGTTGGACCAGCATTTCCGGGCAGGACTTCCGGAAGAGAGGAATCGGGATTTATCCCGATTCAAACGCTATACCCGTTTTAAGCCGGAGATAGAATTGAAATATGTTTATTATTATGACAAGGCTAATAACAAGAGCTTGGATGAGCGGTATCCCACGCTTTCGGATCGGGAACGAATGGTGAAAATTGCGAAGAATTATGATTTGGATTCAAATATGTTTATGCCTCCGGAGGAGATTCGTAAGATGATAGATCTTTCCAGTGAGAATAATCGTTTTGTCAGACTGGTAGAGCGGGAGAGCGGAGAGAAGACATTCTTGCGGATTTTCGATGATGCAATGTTATTCCCTACTGAAGCCGAGATTACCGCCGCTTTCAAACGATTGGTGATGAATTTACCCACAGTCGGGTTTTTGCAAGGACATGGGGAGAGGGACTGTGTAAAGGAAGGCGATCGTGATTACAATCTTTTCGCTTGGGCAAAAACGTATCGCTATGCATTGATTAATAATGGATTTGATATCGTGGAAGTGTCATTGGATAAAGCACTCCCGGAAAAATTAGATATACTCGTGATTGCGGATATGAAAACTCCACTATCCGCGGGGGAGATGAATCGTCTGAATGCTTACGTGGAGCGAGGTGGGAATTTGTTGATAGTAGGCGAACCGAGGAGGCAAAATATAATGAATCCGATTATCGAACAGTTTGGTGTTCAGCTTATGTCCGGTCAATTAGTTCGCCCGACAGAGCATTTTACTCCGGATCTTGTACTTGCGAGAGCCACCGAGGAGGCAGGTGAGATGTCTTATCTTTTTAATAGTTTGAGATATGCAAATGGCGTTATTGCTATGCCGGGGTGTTCTGCTTTGGAGTACATTGATAATAAGGGGTATAAAGTAACTCCTTTATTTATGAGTGACACGATAAACGGATGGAATGAATTACAAACCGTTAATTTTATCGATGATACGGTACGCCTTAATCCGGAATCAGGTGAGATAGAACGTTCTTATGTTACAGCATTGGCTTTATCTCGTCAAGTGGGTAAAAAAGAACAAAAGATTGTTGTTTTGGGTGATGCCGATTGTTTGAGTAATATTGAATTAAGTCGGGGAAGGGCTAACGTGAAAGCTGCAAATTATATCTTGATTTCGGGAGTCTTCTATTGGCTTTCCGATGAGGAAGTGCCGATAGATGTCCGTCGTCCGGAAATGCCTGATGATGCCGTATTTATCGGGGAGGCAGCCATGGGTGTCTTTAAGATTATTTTCAAATGGATACTACCGATCGGGTTGTTATTCTTTACGATCTTCCTGTGGGTAAGAAGGAGAGGAAGATAAATAAATCTAAAATTCCCGCTTTATTCTATAAAGCGGGAATTTTTAAATAGCTTATTTCTTATTTATCCAACGCCTTCTTTATCTGCCGTTTTGCCAGCGTCAGCGGGGCTAGAGAACAAGGACCGTTCACGCAACCGCCGTCACAAGCCATGACTTCCACGAATTGGGCTTCGGGTTTCTTCGGCATCATTTTCAGCAAGGTTTGGTTCTTTTTATCTAATCCTTCGATCGAGAGGGTGGTATAACCGTTACCTACCGCTTGAACGATAGCGTCACGAACACCTCCGGCTTGGGCGTATCCGCGGGAGTATTTCGTTACTTCCGGGTTCAGCGGCAATTCTTCGCATTTCTCTACATCAATGTCGTAAGCGACCATAAACGCACCGAGTTCCTCGAAACTCATCACGTAATCCACTTCCGGAACGTACATTTCTGCCTCGTAGCGTTTTGCCAGACAGGGGCCAATAAATACAACATCCGCGTCAGGATATTGTTCTTTTACGCGTCGGGCAGCGTATACCATGGGGCTACGGGTGTCCGAAACGAACGGTTTCACCATGGGAGCGTGTTTGTCTACCCAACCCACGTATGCCGGGCAGCATGAGGTGGTCATGAAAGGTTTGCCCTCGTGCATGCGTTCCATGAATTCGGCAGCCTCGTTGCGGGAAGTGTCTTCCGCGCCAAGAGCTACTTCAACTACTTCGTCGAATCCGATAGCTTTAATGGCTGCAAGAATCTGTCCCGGGGTAGCGTTAAACTGCCCATAGATAGCCGGGGCAGGGATGGCAATAATCTTTTTATCCGGGTTCGTGATGCCTTTGTACACGTCGATGATTTTGGAGCGTTCCATGATGGCACCGTACGGGCAGGTTTGCATACACTTTCCGCAATAGATACATTTATCTTTGTCAATATGTTCCGTGCCGTCTTCTCCTTTGGAGATTGCTTTTACCGGACATACTTCCTCGCAAGGTACGGGAGTGTACACGATCGCGTGGTAGGGGCACACTTTGGAGCAAAGTCCGCAGCTCACGCAGTCTTCCTGTGTGATAGATGCTTTGCCGCCTTTGAAGGAGATGGCTGCTTTCGGGCAGTTCATCAAACAAGGACGTCCCTCGCACCCCCGGCACATGTTGGTCACGAAATACTGTGATTGCATACACGCGCTACAAGCTTCGTGTACCACGGAAAGAATATTCTCTTTCGTGTTCTTGTTGTCCAAGGCTTTCTGTGCGAATTCAGCTAACGGGATTAAGTCGATTTCCTCGTCCGTGATCTCGAAACCCAAAATTGAAATAATCTTGTGTTTCAAGATATAACGATCCTTATGCACGCAGCATTTTATCGGTCGCTTATTTTTTGGACGCATTTCCACCGGGATGTACTTCACGCCGTCTACTAAATTCTTTTCTTTTAAAAGTTTTACAATTCTAATCAGTAGCTCACGTTTCGTGAGCATTGCAAAATTGTCATACAACATCTCTAAGTTCCTCTTTTATAATTCGTATTAAACTATTTTTACTAACGCCGGCGACTCGTTTGCCGTTTATCTCTATAAACGGGGGTGCTTCTTCGCCTTTACTGCACCCGAGGCATGGAGAATAGCTAACGTTCAGATGTTCGATAATATTGTGGGGAAGAGATTCAATAACGTCTCTCAATTCAGCGCCGCCCATAACATAACACATGGTGCCTACGCATATTTTTAAATTTACTTTTTCCATAATGTGAGCCATTTTTTTGAATTTTGCCCCTAAATATACATAATCTCTACATCTTTCAGATACTTTGTCTCCAATAAAAATTTTATTTTTTTGACCACGTTTCTCCGGATCTCTAATTCTACAGGTAGATTGGGATCTTGGTGCGCCGTGTTGATACGGGTTCCCACGAGTAGCGTGATCTTATCGCTATTCAACAACATTTTTACCACCATTTCGGCCGGTCCGGCTTCACGGCGTTTGTCTATATCCCCGGCGGTCAGGATGCGTTCCACTTTCCCGAGCGTGAGGATACCTTCCGTGACCAAATCGATTCCTTCCATTTTGGAAATGGGAGGGAGTTCCTTGTCCACGATATTCATATCTACTTCCATGCTTGCCTCCAGTTCCCGTGAAAGGATGGTAGCTGTCGTTCCTCCGCAGAGAATTTTCTTACCTTGAAATTCCCGTACCCGGTTGGCAAGGTATTTGTCATTTTTCTCGTCGTAGGGAGGACCTGTACATACAAGTAGGTTCCGGGGTTTCCGCATGTAGATGACACAACAACTCGTGTCGTCTTTCAGTGAATACCCGTCGTTTTTTTCTGCCTGACTCACGATTTTATGCGCGAGTTCCTTGGCTGATATATCATTATAGTGTTCTATTAAACCGGCAACATAATCTTTAACGCCGTCTTCCCACCCGAAAGGCATTTTGTGGGAACCCATCCCGGATTGCGAGACTCCGTCACTGAAGAAGATGATTCGATCCTCTTTTTCCAGTGTAAATTCGGAAATCCACAGGCATGTGTTTTCTAAATCTTCGCGTTCCACGGGGATCTTTTCCTTGTGTATGTTCACGAATGAGCCGTTACGGTAAAGGTAGTACGAGGGAGTCTCGTACTCGATGATCTTCACGCTTCCGAAACAGTCGATATCACAGATACAGAACGTGGAGTAACTGATCTTGCGCACCATATCCTTGGGCAAGGTGTTCATGATAGAAGTCGAAGTACGCAGGATGCTTTCGTTCATGGCGGTGAAATTCATGGCCATGGTAGCGGTCATCGTGGATAGCACGCAGGCTTTGATCCCGCTGCCCAACCCGTCGGACAACACGCTGATTACGCGTCCTTCGCCTTTTAACTTCTGCGACATGAAACAATCTCCGCAAACAACATTGCCTGCTTTGTTCTTCTGGAAGAAGTCAACCTCGATGAAATTACCGTTATTTCTCAAAACAAATGAAATTAAAGTGGTTTCTTGTCATCCTTTTTGTAAGCATCCATAACGGTACGTAGCATGGCATCGGTAAATGCCGCGTTTTCTCCCAGTAAGCAAGCCACTTGTTGAACGGTCTCCATGTGTTTTTTGATTACTTCCTGAGTTTTTTCAAGCATCCATTCCTTGCGCACGTAAGGTTCCCGCAGGTCTTGCAGTAACCCGAATACCAGATGATGAGGTTGTATATTGTAAATTGAAATAATCCACGTGTGATCTTCTTCACGCACTTGCCGCTCGATAATTTCTTTGCCGGTTGTCAACACGGCACGGAACAAGTCTTCGAAGGAACAGATGTTTTTCAACGGAACTCCGTTCAATCCGGGGGTAACCTCGTATATGGCGGCTATGTCTTCGCCCATGATCGTGGCACAGGATTGATTCATATCCATGATCTTCAACTCCGAGTTGACCAATACCACACCGGCGGGTATCTTTTGCAGGAGAACCGTCGCTTTATCGTGCGCGATTTTCCGCATATAGGATACGCACATGTTTTCCTCGGCTCTTCCTTCCAGCATGGCGATGGCGAAATCCCGGCAAGAGTCATACCCGCAACCGCTGCAATTCAATTCGTCTTCCGGTCCGGTTTTCCCGACTACTGCCATGGCTTGTTTAATTTCCTCTTCCGTGTAGATATGGTCTTGGATATGCGGGTCCTTGCAGAATAGTATCTGAAGGTCTATATCTTTAAAATCATCCTTGGGATTGCCCAGTTCCGATTGATGTATAATTTCGTATCTTTTTAACGCCGGGGAAATATGGCTTAATTTCGCGGGACCGTTGATACAACCGCCTTTGCATGCCAATAGTTCCAGAAAAATGGAATCGTTTTCCCGGTGTGTATCCAGAGATTTCAGCACGTCTTTTACCGTCGATAATTCGGAAAAGGCCATGTTGTGTATTTGTTTTCCCCCTTCATGCAAGCCTTTCAACATTCCGCCCTCGATAGGATAGTACGCGCCCAATCCCGAACGATAAGGGATAAAATGCGCGTTCGGTTGTCCCGGTGCGATTTGATGAAGGTTTATTTCGGTCTGCTCGAACCATTTCTTTAAATCCTTGAACGTGATCACCACGTCGATCAAGTGATTGAACGTGTCTGCCTCCAGTTTCTTGCAGATGCAGGGGCCGGCGAACACGATCTTGACATCATCCCCGTATAATTGTTTCAATATTTTGGCATGAGCCAGCATCGGGGAAATGATCGGCGTAATGTTATGCACGTGTTCCGGCGAGTATTTCCGGATATATTCCACTACGACCGGGCAGGCTGAAGAGATATAAACTCCGTTTTCCGCTTCTTGTAGGAATTTGTCCGTCCGGTCTGAAACGATTTCCGCCCCGAGTGCGGTTTCCGACACGTCGGCAAATCCTAATCTCTTGATCGCGGCAATCAGTACGCTGGAATGGATTCCCTCGAATTCGCTCACGTACGAGGGGGCGAGGGAGAGCAACACTTTCGGGTTTTGCGCCAATGTCAGTTTCGCCCGGGTCAGTCCGTCGCGAATCTTTTTTGCTCCAGTGGGGCATATCTGCGTGCAATGTCCGCAATAGATACAACGGTCTTCTATAATGGAGGCTTGATTGTTTTCCATTCGGATTGCTTTCACGGGACATTCCCGTATGCACTTGTAACAATCCTGACAATTGTCCGATTCCGTGTAGATAGGTCTTAGTTGCATGGGAACTCTTCTTGTAAGATTTTATATAAACGAGAGAGATTCACTTCTTCGTACACTTTATCATCAATCCGAATAATCGGACCTTTGCTGCACAATTCTTCACACAAATGTCCACAAAAATCGATCTCTGCTTCCAAGTTGTTTTCACTCAGGTATTTCTTGATTGCCCCGAGGTTCGTGTTATTTCCCCGGGAGAAGCAGGAACTTCCTAAACAGATTCTGATTTGGCGCTTTGACATACTTGTACTTCTTCGATTTTCAGGTTGATACTTTCTGCGTTGCAAAAATAAGACATTTATCGCAATAAACCCAAGTAAATTGCAACTTTAATATTATTTGCCGTTTTTTGCTTTCAATTTGTAAGTGAAATAAAGATTTTGGTATAAAAAAACCGCCTCGGTCGAGGCGGTTTCTTCTATATAGTAAAATAGTACTATTTTTTCTCTTCTGATTTTTTCCCGAATCTTCTGCTTAAGTCGAAAGAGATCGGAGTCGCGATAAACAGTGACGAGTATGTACCGACCACGATGCCGACTAACAAGGCGAAAATGAATCCCTTGATAGATGCCCCACCGAAGATAAATATCGCTAACAACACGACGATTGTTGATAATGATGTACTGAACGTACGACGTAGCGTGGAGTTCAACGCGTCATTTACCACCTGCCCGTCATCTCGTTTCGGGTACAGTTTGCGATATTCACGGATACGGTCGAATACAACCACGGTGTCGTTGATTGAGTAACCCACAACAGTCAACACGGCAGCGATAAACGCTTGGTCGATCTCCATTGAGAACGGTAACAAGCCTGCAAACAGAGAGAAGGCTCCGATTACGATAATCGTGTTATGTGCCAAACCGACAACGGCTCCGGCTCCGTATTGCCATTTGGAGAATCTCACCATGATGTAGATGAAAATACCGAGCAACGCGAACAATACCGACCAGATAGCGGCTCTCGTCATGTCTTCAGCCACGGCGGGTCCGATCTTTTGAGTCTGTTGCAAGTTCACGGAACGGAATGTTTCATAATCAGTTCCGGCAGGGAGAATATTCTGTAATCCCACGTATAATAAGGAGTCTACATTAGCGTCAACATCAGCGCCGCTTTCTTCGATCCTGTATTTAGTCGTGATTTTAACATTATTCGCTGTTCCCACGGTTTTTACCTCGGGTGCGCTTCCGTAAACTTCAGCCAATTGTTCTGCGACGTCTCCAACTTGTACGTCTTGGGCGAAAGTCACGGTATAAGTTCTACCTCCGACGAAGTCGATACCTTTATCCAGACCTCTCGTGAACAGAGATACGAAACAGATGATGATAGCGATACCTGAAATCGTGTAACTGATCTTGCGTTTTTGCAAGAACGGGAATTTGGTATTTCTCAGCCAGTTTGCGGTCAACGGTGTAGTGAATGTCACGTTATCACTCTTCTTGGCTGCTCTCTCGAGGATCAAGCGGGTGATAAAGATTGCCGTGAACAGAGAAGACAAGATACCGATGATCAACGTGGTCGCGAATCCTTTGATAGGACCTTCTCCGAAATAGTACAGGATAAATCCGGTGATCAACGTGGTCAACTGACCGTCGATGATAGCGGAGTACGCGTTACTGTAACCCTCCTTGATAGCGAGTTTCAAGCCTTTGCCGGCTCTTAACTCTTCTTGGATACGTTCGTAAATCAACACGTTGGCATCAACCGCCATACCCATGGTCAACACGATACCGGCGATACCGGGCAGTGTCAACACGGCTCCGATGGATGCCAGAATACCGAACAAGAAGAACAAGTTGGCAAGCAACGCGATATCGGCAGCCAATCCGGCGCTCTTGCTATAGAAGAATAGCATGTAAGCCAATACCAGCACGAAGGCGATGATGAATGACCACATACCGGATTGAATAGCTTCTTGTCCCAAAGATGCTCCTACAACCTCGTCAGCGATGATGCGTGCGGGTGCGGGCAATTTACCGGATTTCAATATGTTGGCAAGGTCACCTGCTTCTTTCACGTCGAAACGACCGGAGATTTGAGAGCTACCGCCCTTGATTTCGTTCATCACGTTGGGTGAAGAGGCTACCACTCCGTCAATAACGATAGCGATGCTACGGTTTACATTATCTTTGGTCAAGCGAGCCCAAGTTTTGGCTCCCTCGCTGTTCATGCTCATGGAAACAACCGGTTTTCCCTGTTGGTCGTAATCTTGACGGGCGTCCACAACCGCGTCTCCTTCAAGAGGAGCCTTTCCGTTACGGGTCGTGATTTTAATCGCGTGCAACCCGATTAATCCCTCGGGAGTAGCTTTCATTTCCCACAACAAACGGGAGTTGCGCGGGAATAACGCTCTTACTTGCGGCATACGCAAATAAGCGTTGATAGTCCCGGTATCTTTCGCGAAAGCGTAACCGACACATGAACCGGTTCCCAAACCTTCGCGTGTCATGTTAGGTTGCAATAAAGCGAATAACGGGTGTTCTTTCGCGATATCGTTTCGGCTTAAATTTTTCAATGAATCGGCTTCACCCTTGATAGCGTCCAAGATGGCGGATTCTTTATTCTCTTCTTGTTTTACTCCCGCTTGACTCGCTGTGTCAGTCACAACCTCAGTTTTGGCTTGTGCTTGCAACACTTCAGCTAACTTCTGGTCTGCTTGGGCAAGGTAGTTGTAAAATGCTTGGTCGCCGGCATCGAATGCTCTGCCGTTATCGTATGTTTCGTAAAATTCCAATGCAGCCGTTCCTTGCAACAACTCTCTTACACGTTGCGGTTCTTTGATACCCGGCAACTCGATGATAATTCTTCCGGAAATATCTGCTTTACGGATGTTGGGTTGTGCCACACCGAAACGGTCGATACGGGTACGGAGAATATTAAACGTGTTGTCGATAGCTCCTTCCGCTTCTTTTCTAACCACGTCGAGAACTTCCTTGTTGGTCGCGCCCACTTTGATTTTTTCTCTCATCTCGTGAGTACCGAAGATTGCCGGAGAAGCTAACTGTGCTCCCGGGGCTATTTTTTCAAAAGCCTCACCGAAAAGGGTAACAAAGTCTTTCGGGCTGGAAACTCTCATTTTAACGGCTTCCTCTATCGCTTGGTTGAAAGCGGGGTCAGTACTATGGTTGGCAAGGCTTTTTACCACGTCAACCACGTCAACTTCCATGGTTACGTTCATACCGCCTTTCAAGTCCAAACCGAGGTTCAACTCTAATTCCTTACATTCCTTGTAAGTGAATTTGGCCAATCCGAGGAAATTGTAAACCGTTTGATTTGCGATTGAATCCAAATATTGCTTTTCTTTAGCCGGATCGCCGTTCGCAAATGCGCTTGCTGCTCTCTCTACCTGGTTCGTTTTATAAGTAAAAAACAACTGATAAAGACTCACCAATGCTAGTGCAACAGCGAGTAGTGTAATCGCTCCTTTATTCTGCATCTGTTAAATAATTTATAATATACTATGTTTCAATTCTTCGCTTTAACACATATTTTAGTGCGCAAAAGTATAACATTTTTTTCAAAATAGCTATACAATTAGGCAGATACTTTTAATGTTAACTCCTTATTTCTATAATCAATGACGGCTTCGTGCTTCACGAGAAAATCACTTCCCAACAATCCGGCAACCCGACGACGCAGGTGTTTGTCGTATAAAGAGTTCACGTATTGCAAGTCTATGACTGCCGCGTGTACATTCTCTATCGTGTGTCCGCCGATATGTAAGGTTGTGATATTCACCAGCTCAACCTCATTGATTTCTCCGCACACACCCCCGGAGTTAATCTCGGAAACATCTTCCAGCGGTTCATAGGAAAACGGTGTCAGTTTGTCTATGACCGTCACGGATGCGCCCGTGTCTATAATAAAATCCCCCTCTATACTACCGATTTGCAGGGTGGCGATGATGTGGAAACTATTGTCTTCCAACTCAACGACCTCTATCGGAATCTTTATCTCCATACAATTTCGTTTGCACAAAACTAAACATTTTCGGTGAAATCCAAAAAACGGGGGTGTTAATTTCAAAAAGATTTTTTTCCGGTAAGGGATGAAACCGGCATAGTCATGGCGGTGAACTGCCTTTTTCTAACCCCGCGGGGTGGTTGTAGAGAGGCTTTTAGGCGGTTGTCTAAAGGCATCGCCTACAGTTCGCCTGATGTTCGCCCACACTTAGCCCACGTTTTAGTGAAAAATATGTTCTTTTAACACGAGCTATAAATCCGTGCTGCCTGTTATCACTCGGGCAAGTGGTTTGCAAGGCATCGGTTTCGCGTGAGGTTATCCCTAGTTTTAGGGGTAGTTGTCGTTAAAAGAGGGTATGTCAAAAGTCATTAAACTCCTCCGTCTGCTTCGCATCCAAGTGAGCCCGGAAGCCGGTCTCGAACCGGCTCTCGCTCGGCAAACCGAGAGCCGGTTCGAGTCCGCTTCGGACTCAATACCCCGAAGGGGGGGGATGGAGTTTGAAAAATGACTTTTACCACATTCGTATAGTGAGTGCGAGATTAGTTATTATGCCAGTTTATTTTTTGCGAGAAATACATGACGATAGCCAAAATGACAAATAATCCGATGCTTCCGGCGAGTAGGGCATAGGTTTCCAGTTGGATCAGGAAAAATATGTAAGTGTACAGGCACACGAGCAATCCCCCGATCGTGAAGGCTGTTTTCTTGATTTTTAGAATTCCGACCATATAGAGCGTGATCAATGTCGTGGTCGCGAGGGCGGAAAGCAGATATGCCCACGTGAAGCTGATGTGTTCCGAGGTGGAAACGAGTAACGTGTAAAAAAGACAAAGCGCCAAGCCGACCAGCAGGTATTGAAGCGGATAGATGTTCTTTTTCTGCACGATTTCCACGAAGAAGCAAACGACGAATGTCAAAACAATGATAAGGAACGCGTATTTGGCGGAACGCGTGGATTTTTGGTAATGGTCGACGGGGAATAGTAAATCTACGCCAAAGATGGAAGAGGAAACAATGGAGATCTCCCCGGGACGGATTGGATTGGAGGGCGTGTAATTCGAGAGGTCGGGTTGGTAAGACCTTAGTACTTGAGAGAAATTCCGGTTTATTTCCAGTACTTTCCACTTGCTCGTGAAACCGTTCGGGTTTACTTCTCTTTCCGAGGGCAAGAAAGCTCCCGAGAAACTTGGTGTCGGGCAATTGGAGTTCAGTGCCACGTTTGTCGTTTTGCCTACCGGGGCGAAAAGTATGGATGCCGATCCTTTTGTTGTCAGTTTCACGGAGAAATCAATTGTCTTGTCCGGGGTGAGCAGGTCGCTGACGTTAAGATGAATGGATGTCCCTGTGTAAACGATACTGTTGGGGTTGACGCCCGGTTCCATGTTGTATTTTTGTCCGTTCCACGTGAGGGCAACTTGTTCGCAGATGCCTCGCAGGTCGCTTACTCCAAGATTGAGTGTCGCGTTTTCGTTCCACTTGATGTCTCGCGAGAGGTTTGTTTCCAAAAGATCTTTCGAGATGAATTTGCCTTTGAGTTCAAGCGAGGAATTGTAAACGATAATCTCATACAATCCTCGTTTGAGTTCTTGTGTTTCGATATCACCCGTGATGTCCAATTGATCCGGGAGATAGTTGATGTAGCCGGTTTTGTTTTTTCCCTTTTCGTCTTGATAAGTATAGCTTAGGGTAAGAACGGGACCGATGATTGTCTGCGGGCCGCTCCATTTTTGTTGCACCTCGGTTGTTGCTTCTTTCGCGGTGTTCTCTCGCTCGCTGATAAGGTTCTGGATCATGAACATGGGGATAATCAGGATAACGATGAGTACCCCGATAAGTAGGATTTTCAAGGTAATGGCGTCCCGGTTCTGTGTGTGTCTCTCTTTGTGCGGAAGGTTTGTTTGTTCGTTCATGGTGTTTTATTTTTAGTTGTTATTTGAAAAGAACTTTGAATTTCAAAGTAGATGAGGTAAAAAAAATTATATGTTTTGACTCTTTAGAAAATCTTCCAAGGCATTCAAGTGTTTGGTGAATGCTTCCCGTCCCTTTTCCGTCACCGCGAAGGTCGTGTTGGGACGCCGCCCGATAAATTGTTTTCTGCATTCGATGTACCCGAGTTCTTCAAGACTGCGGGTATGGCTGGCAAGGTTCCCGTCCGTGAGGTCGAGCAGGTTTTTCAGCGTGACAAAATCTACCGATTCGTTCACGATCAACACGGACATGATTCCCAGTCGTGCCTTGCTTTCGAAGGCCTTGTTTATATTTTCGAGTACTTCTTTCATTCGTTGAAGTTTGCTCTTTGTGGTTGCGATGTCTGGTAGCGTTCTACTTTATAATAAAAGTATATGCCTGCCAAAATATGGAGTAACCCGAACCCGATAACCCAAAACACGAGGGCATTGTTCACGACAAAGCTGTCAACGAGTCCCAACAGGATTTCCGCGTAACCCAAGTAGCGGATATCCGAGTAAGTGTACTTGGAGCAGTTGACAAGAGCCAGACCGTAGAATATGAGCATGATGGAAGAGGTCAGCCCGTAATAGTGTTGCCATATCAGGGAGATGCAGAAAACGCCCCCGGCGAATAACGGGAGAAAGAAATTCCAAAGCAGGCGATGAACCGATTTGTCCGTGAGGATGTTTCGGTTGGCTTTTTTTGCCTTGCAATAGCTCATGCAAAACACGGTGACAAGGGAGGTCAGTAATACGGCGATTGCGATAAGGCAGAGCAGCGTGAGGCGTTGGGACGCGTTGATTTGCTCGTGTGTGGTCAGAACTGAGTATGCCAGTCCCGTTGCAATGCAAGCGTATATACCCACGAGTATGGATGATAAACCACTTATGGAGAGGAATTTAGTGGATTTTTCCATGAGGTCCTTGATGTCGTGCAAGGTATCGAGTGCTTCGTTGTTTTTCATGTCTTAAAAGTTCTTTGTGATGCAAAGTTAAAGATAAATTTTGAATATCGTGTATGAAACGCGTGTATTTTTTATAGATTTGTATTAACCGGATAATTTATATGAAGTTATGAGAAAGTATATCGCGTTGATTTTTTTAGTTTGTTGCTTTTTGGAAGGAGTGGGGCAGAAGGCCGAGAAAATAACTCTTCCGGGGAGTGGGTTGGATAATTTTTATCGGGTTGACACGAGTGTCTACCGGGCAGACCAGCCTTCGGCGGCTGATTTTGTTTTACTCGAACGATACGGCATAAAGGAGATATTGAATTTGAGAAACTGGCACAGTGACGATGACGAGGCAAAAGGAACCGCTTTAAAGTTGCACCGCTTGAAGACACGTGCCTCGAAGATCGATGAGGAGGATATCGTGAAGGCGTTGCGAATTATAAAGAACCGGAAAGGGCCGATATTGATTCATTGCTGGCATGGTTCGGATCGGACGGGTGCCGTGATAGCGATGTACAGGATTGTTTTTCAAGGTTGGTCGAAAGAGAATGCCATAAAGGAAATGACGGAGGAGGGATTCGGTTTTCACAGGCAATTCAGCCAAATTATAGATATGATAAATCGTGCTGATATCGCGGCAATAAAACGGAAACTAGAGGCGAAACCCAAAATAAAAACCGTTCCGGCGCCCCGGAACGGTTCTCTAACAGAATGATCGTGAAGTACTATTGTTAGTTAAATAATTTCATGTCGTCGAGTACGTTCATTACCGTTTTTACTGCTTTTGCAGATTGTGCCAGTAATTCTTGCTCGTCTTTGTCGAGTTTAACCTCGATAATCTTCTCGATACCGTTTTTGCCCAAGATTACGGGAACTCCAAGGTAAATGTTGTTCATCCCGTATTCTCCGTTCAATAAAGCGCATACCGGGAATACTCTTCTGTGGTTGCATACGATAGCCTCAACCATTTGAGCGGCAGCGGCTCCCGGTGCGTACCAAGCGGAAGTACCCATTAATTTCACCAATTCGCCGCCACCTACTTTCGTTCTCTCGATGATAGCGTGCAGCGTGTCATGATCCATTAATTCCGTTACAGGGATACCGCCAACGGTGGTATATCTCGGAAGCGGAACCATGGTATCCCCGTGACCGCCTAATAACAATGCTTGGATGTCTTTCGGGGAAACATTCAATGCCTCGGCCAAGAATGCTCTGTAACGCGCGGTATCGAGGATACCTGCCATACCGAATACGCGGCTGGAATCGATCTTTGCCGTCAAGTAAGCGCAATAGCACATTACGTCGAGAGGGTTGGATACGATGATAATTTTAGCGTTCGGTGAATGTTTGATAATATTTTCGGTTACTGATTTTACGATGCCGGCGTTAGTTGCAATTAAGTCGTCGCGGCTCATTCCCGGTTTGCGGGGTAGTCCGGAAGTAATTACTACTACTTCAGAATTGTTGGTCGCTTCGTAATCGTTGGTCACACCTTTGATACGGGTATCATAAAGATTGATCGGGGCTGTTTGCCACATATCCAATGATTTTCCTTCTGCAACGCCTTCTTTGATGTCCAAAAGAACAACTTCATTCACGATGTCCTTTTCAGCGATGCAGTTCGCGCATGTTGCACCAACGTTTCCTGCTCCTACAACTGTTACTTTCATTTCTGTAATTTTTTATTGTTATACGTTTCGTTTTTTGGCTATTTGTTTGCTTTTTGCGCTGTCAAATGTAAGCCTTATTTTTTATTTCAACAATCTTTATGCCGAAAAATTACAGAATTTTTTCTGCAATGAAAAGAGGGTTTATAAAGTTCATAAAGTTTGTAAGGTTTATAAGGTTTGTAAAGTAATAAAAAGGAGGGGTACTTCGTGAACCTTATGAACTTTATAAACTTTACAAACTTTATAAACTCAATGAAGTTGTTGCCATAGGCGGCTTGCAACAGCGTGCATTTGTCCTAAAATTCCGGTCGGTTTGTAACTTCCATTCTGTAATTTTTTCTGGAATGACAGGTACCAGAGGGTGAGTACGATTCCCTTGAGTACGCTGGAGATGGAGATGCTCCACCAGATACCGTTCAACCCCAGAATCGGGAAGGTCACGAGATAAAAGGCAAGCGGGATTCTTGCCCCGGTGAGCAGAATACCCACGATTGCCGGGGGTGTGGTACGCCCGCAACCATTGAAAGCTCCGGCCGTGACCTGTTCGATTGCCGAGAAAACTTGCGAAACGGCAAGGATTTTTAAATAGGCGCTTCCGGCAATTAGGGTTTGCGGTTCGTTGATGAAAATGCTGAAAATTTCTTTGCTTAGAAAGAGAAAAGCTGCCGTGGCAACGAGAGCGATTCCCCCGGCAAGTTTCAGCGTGTAGTGATACCCTTGACGTATCCTGACAAAGTCGCGTGCCCCGAAGTTCTGTCCGGTGAAGGCTGCCAGTGCCGTCGAGAATCCCGCGGCAGTCATCCACGTGATGGCCTCTATTTGTGCCCCGACACTTTGCACGGCAACCCCGATATGTCCCCATTGTGCCGCCACGGTGGCAAGCGTCAGCGAGAACATGGCAAACAAGGCGCTTTGCATACTGACGGGGAAACCCAGAGAAAATATCCGCTTCACGAAACGGGCACGCAAGCGGGTGAGATAATGGAGTTTGCCGATAGAGGATTCGCGGAAGTAAAGATTGCGTATAAAGATCGCGAACACGACCAGTTGCGAGAAGGTAGTGGCAACTGCCGCACCCGCCGAACCCATGGCGGGAATAAAGCCGCACCCGTATATGAGCAAGGGATCGAGTACAATATTAAACACCAAGCCCGTCGCGACGATTTTCAAGGGTGTTTTGCTATTGCCTTGCCCGTTGTACAGCCCGCTGTACGTGTTGTTGTTGAACGTGAAGAATAATCCCGGGGTGATCAATCGCATGTAATTGACCGCGAGCGAGGAAATATTTTCTTCCAGATGAAATAATCCCACTAGGGCAGGAGCCGCGATGAATATGAAACAAGCGTAGAATAAAGCGATAATTGACGAGAGCATGGCTGCCTGATTGGCGTATACGCGGGCTCTTTTGCCTGTACGTGCGCCAAGAGATTGAGAGATGGTAACCTCGACGCCGACTTTGCTGATAAACGAAAGTGCATTGCACAACCACGTGAAGAATCCGGCAACACCCACGGCTGCCACGCTTTCGCTTCCCAATCGCCCCAACCAGATCATGTCTGTCATGCTGTAGGCCATTTGGACGAAAGAGGCTGTGATCAAGGGAATTGCCATACTCCATATCCCTTTGCTGATGCTTCCGTGTGTCAGGTCGTTTACTTTTGTCATGCTCTTGTTTTTTGGCTTGCAAAAATATAAACCTTTTGGCAATTTCCTCTCACTTTTTTATACTTTTGCGGAAAGATGTAAAAATGATTAATATGAAAAATATCGCGGTTATTGCAGGAGGAAATTCTTCGGAGTACGGGGTGTCGCTCCAGTCGGGAAACAATATTTATAACGAGGTGGATGAAACCCGTTATAATAAATACCTTGTTATATTAAAGGGGCGGGATTGGCACGTGAAGATTGGTGATGTGACTTACCCGGTGGACAAGAATGATTTTTCCTTCACGAAAGACGGGGAGAGGATTGCGTTTGATTTTGCCTATATCACGATTCATGGCAACCCCGGTGAAAACGGGTTGTTGCAGGGATACCTCGATATGATGGGCGTACCCTACGGGGGATGCAACGTGCTGGCTTCCGCGTTGACTTTTGATAAACACACGTGCAATGCTTATTTAAAGAGTTACGGGGTGAACGTGGCCAATTCCGTGATGCTGAAACGGGGGATGGCGTATGACGTGAACGAGATCATAGAGGAAGTCGGTCTGCCTTGTTTCGTGAAGCCGAATGCCGAGGGGTCCAGCTTCGGGGTATCGAAGGTGAAAGAGGCGGGACAGTTGGAGAAGGCGTTGCGGGAAGCATTCGCTCTTTGCCGGGAAGTGCTGATTGAAACGTTTATTGACGGGAAAGAGTTGACATGTGGTGTCGTGAAAGCCGGGGAGCTGGATTTTGCAATGCCCATAGCGGAAGTGATCCCGAAGAAAGAGTTTTTTGATTTCGAGGCAAAATACGATCCCAAGATGTCCGACGAGATTATTCCGGCACGTATTTCTCCCGAGTTGACCCATCGCATCAAGACGTTGTCGTCGATGATTTACGATATACTAAGGTGTGACGGTATCATCCGGGTAGATTATATCGTGCGTGATGACGAGATATTCATGCTTGAAGTGAACACCACGCCGGGAATGACTTCCAATAGTTTTGTGCCTAAAATGGTGCGGGCTATGGGCGGAACGTTGCGGGATGTGTTGACGAAGATTATTGAAGCCAAATTGAGTAATTGAATTTCCGCCTTAAACGATAATGCCGCCGCCCACGACATCCGTGCCCTCGTAGAGTACGGCACTCTGACCGGGAGTGATGGAATCCATGCCTTCGTGGAACTCTACCCGTAGCCCGCTCTCCTCGTGGTAGACGGATGCTTGGGCGCCCCGGTTGCGGTAACGGATTTTGGCATTCACCTCGAAGCCGTCCGGTAGAGAAGCGTATTTCATGAGGTTGATATCTTTTGCCCGGAAACCTTTACCTGTCAGTTCTTCACGGGTGCCTAGCACGACTTCGTTTTTCCGCGGGTCAATGGCCACGACGAACATGGGATGTCCGAGGGCAATGCCCAGCCCTTTGCGTTGCCCGATGGTGTAGTTGGGGAAACCCCGGTGCTCACCCAAGCGTTTGCCGGATGTATCGACAAATAGCCCGGGACCGTATTTCTCCGTGAAGTTATCCACGTTCTCGGCAAGGAAAGCGCGGTAATCGTTATCCGGGATAAAGCATATCTCTTGGCTTTCGGTTTTCTTGGAAAGTTTTTCATGGCCTTTGGCAAGAGCGATTTGCCGGACTTCCGGTTTTGTCAGTTCACCTAAAGGAAACAGCGTCCGGGCAAGATTCTCTTGTGTCAGTGTCCACAGGAAATAGGTCTGGTCTTTAGTTTCGTCCACTCCTTTGCGCAAGAAGTAACGTCCGTTCTGTTGACCGATGCGGGCGTAATGTCCGGTAGCGATGTAGTCACACCCGAGTTCGTCGGCCATTTCGATCAATTTGCCCCATTTGATCGTGGAATTGCAAAGTACGCAAGGGTTGGGCGTGTGTCCTTGTAAATATTCGTCGATGAAATTCCGTATCACCAGATCTTTGAAATCCTGACGTATATCCAATATATGATGTTCAAAGCCCATTTGCTGTGCCATGTGTTTTGCCTCGAAGATCGCGTTCACGCTGCAACACCCTTTTTCCTTCTCCATGCAGGCTTGCGAGATTTGATCGTACACCCGGTAGGTAACCCCGACCAACTCGTATCCCTGATCTTGTAATAACATGGCGGCAACCGTGCTGTCAATCCCACCGCTCATGGCCATTAAAACCCTCATAATTTTAGATTTAATGATTTTAGATTTTAGATTGCTTCCCCTTGTTCGTGCGCTCAACTACCACTGTATAGGTGAATTGGAGGGGACATTTTCAATTTTCAATTCTCCATTTTCAATTATTTATTCATAAATCTTGCCTCGCTGTGGTAATCATCTTTCTCGATGTCGATATCGGGTTCGATGAGTTCGCCGGAGTCGGACAAGGTGAATTTCAAGTATTTGATCTGTTTCCCTCGGGATAACCATTGTTGTTCGTAGAATGTTTTGATACCTAGTATTTTATCATCCAGTCCGCTCGCGTAAAGGTCGTCCGTGTTGACAAAAGCGGTCAATCCGTTCAGGCGGATAAGTTCAGCCGTGTATTGATACAGGAAAGGACTATCCGTTTTGAGGTGGATGATTCCGTCTTCTTTCAGCATCTTTTTATAGAGCGAGAGGAAGCGGGTTCCCGTCAGGCGCTTGCGGGCCTTTGCCATTTGCGGGTCGGGGAACGTGATCCATATCTCGGAGATTTCCCCGGGGGCGAATACCGACTCAAGCATCTCGGCATGCGTGCGTAGGAATACCACGTTTTTCATGCCCTTTTCTTGGGCTATTTTAGCCCCGGTCCACATCCGGGCTCCTTTGATATCCAACCCGATGAAATTTTTCTCCGGGTAGAGTTCTCCCAGTCCCACGGCGTACTCGCCTTTGCCGCATCCCACTTCCAGTACAATCGGGTGGGCGTTGCCGAACACTTGTTCTCCCCATTTCCCTTTTAGCTTATAATCCGTGCGGAAAACCTCGTCATGTTTCGGTTGGAACACGTTATCCAGTGTTTCCATTTCCGCGAATTTTGCCAGCTTATTTTTCGCCATATCCCAATCGCTTAATTTTCTAATTTAGTTATCTTAATCCCTATATTTTTTATTCCTTTCAATTCCTTTTCTTTCATGCGGTGACCGATCTCTATCGTGTAGATACCCGCGGAATCCAAGTGAAGTATTTCTTCCGAGGTTTGGGTTACGGTTTTCAATCCTCCCAATCCTTGTCCCACCCATTCGCCGTCCTTATCCGCCAAAGTGATGTCCGAACTTAGGTTGATTGTTGTCAGGTGCGGGTGGGAGATGGTGAGCCAACAACTCAGACCATGTAGTTTATAATCCGTCGAGTGCCGTACGCATGTGCTTAACACGTAATCGCCCGGTCGCGTGATGTTGAATTCAAATTTGTAATTACTATCCCGGTTCCATGTCTCGCGGGCGATGGATTTGTAATTTCCCGCGTCGGGGGTAATGTTACAAGCCATGCAACACGATAAAATGAATAAAGTGTAAATACCAAGTTTCTTGCTCATCACGTTCGGTCGTTATTGCTCGTTTTTAATAGTGTTTCCAGTTCCGCGATCATCATTGCCGTGGCTCCCCAGATAAAATGATTATCAATCTTGTAGCCCGGTGCGACAATCTGTCGGTCGTTCCGGTAAAGCGAACGCGAAGTTTTATTCTTGTCGTCAAATAAATCATTTAACGGGATGACTATCACTTCCTCCACTTCATCTTCCGAGAGTACAAAATTAGGTATTTTCGGGATTGTTCCAACAATGGGTGTTATATTAAAGTTGCTTAACGGGATATACACGTCGCTCAAACTCCCGATAATCGTGACGTCTTCGGGGTTTACCCCGATCTCCTCGTGACACTCCCGCAAAGCGGTATCACGTGCATTCGTGTCTTCCGGCTCCGTCTTCCCACCCGGCAGGGCGATTTGTCCCCCGTGATATTTCCCCACCGAAGTACGTTGTATAAAAGGGATTGCCCAATCCTCCCGGTAAGGCATCAGCAGCATGAGCACGGCGCTATTCACGGGGGAATGCTGATGTATTTCTTCTATTCCCTTAACGTGATTAGGTTCGGGTGTCATGAGGGCGTGTGCCGCCGCTCCCGGTAATTCTCGTGCTAGAACTTTTTGAACTGTTTCAATTGTCACCGTTAATCTAAAATTTAAAATCTAAAATCAGTATGGTTTTTGTACCGCACTCAACACCCTTAAGATGTTATCTCCCCACAATTTGTGCAATTCTTCCGGCGTGTAGCCTTCGCGGAGGAGTTCCACGGTGAGGTTGATAAGTTCGTTGGCAGCACGGCAGCCGATAAGTTTTTCCGTGTCGTCGCCGTCGAAGTCCGTGCCGATGCCCACGTGGTCGATGCCCACGAGGCGGACGATGTGGTTGATATGAGCCACGGCGTCCAGAATGGTCGGGTTGGGTTGTGCGCTCAGGAACGAGTTGTACAGGCACACCTGTACAACGCCTCCCTTGTCGGCGATGGCTCGAATCTGGTCATCTGTCAAATTGCGGGGGTGATCGCGTAACGCTCTCGCAGACGAGTGGGAAGCGATAATCGGGGCTTCGCTGGTTTCCAGCACATCCTGCACGGTTTTGGCGTTGGCATGCGAGATGTCCACGATAATTCCCAAGCGGTTCATCTCTTTCACGACTTGCCGTCCGAAATCACTCAACCCGTTGTGTTCCGGTTCGCCTTTTGCCGAGTCGCAAATGTCATTGCTGCCGTTATGGCACAGGGTGATATAAGTGACTCCCATTTTCTTGAACATCTCGAGGTTCGCGATATCCTTCCCGATAGCGTACCCGTTTTCGATGGCAAGGAATATCGCTTTCTTTCCGGCATTCTTCAGGTAAAGCAGGTCGTCCTCGTTATAGGCAATTCCCACTCGCGACTGGTTCAGTTTCACTTGTTCCGATATCTGGTACAGGATATCGACAGCCTTTTGCGTGGCGGCACGCGAGGCTTCCTCGTCCCGGCTGTCTTGATGCAGGTAAGCAACCATGAAAACGGCGTCCTCTCTTCCTTCCTGCATTTTGGGAAGGTCTACTTTCACGTCCTCGTGGCGTTGTCCGAAGTTGAAACCCGGGGTGAATTTCATCGGGGTATCGCAGTGTGAATCGACAATCAAGCTGTTCCGGTGGATTTCTTTTGCCTTCTTGAACAGGGTGGCCTCACTGACGAAATAATAGAAAAGTTTCATCATCTGTTCGTCGGGGCGTACCGCCATTTTCTCCGGGTGCCATTGCACGCTGAAGACGCGGTGTCCCGGCATACCTTCCATCGCCTCGATAATCCCGTCGGCAGAGGTCGCCGTCATGCGGAATCCGGGAGCGATGTCCTTGATGGCCTGATGATGGTAAGAATTAACCGTGATGGAGTCTTCTCCCATGATTGAGTGGAGTATCGAGTTATTGATGATATTCACCCGGTGCGAGCCGTATTCCCGACTGATTGTCTGGCTGTGTTTTAAAGCCGGTTGCTCGTGTTGCGAGTAGATATCCTGATAGTTGGTACCCCCGAAAGCCATGTTGATAATCTGGTGTCCGCGGCATATCCCGAAGATGGGGATTTGTCGGTCGGATGCCAGTTTTACCAGCGTCAGGTCGAACTGATCTCTCGCGGCATCCACGTCCCGCAGGGGAGGGATGGGGTCTTCGTTCCCGTACAGCGGGTTGATATCGCCCCCGCCCGTGAGCATAAGCCCGTCGAGCGTGTCTATCGTTGCCCGCAAGCTCTCGATGTCATTATGCACGGGTATTAGCACGGGAATACCGCCCGCTTGCAGGATGGAAATCACGTATGAATGTTCTATACAGGAGTTCCCGTTCTCGAAATTTGCCGTGATACCGATAACCGGTGCGTGGGCTTGTGTCTGGCGATCGTCTATCGCCTTGTATAAGGTATCCAGATTTGCCGGATAAACAATGTTATTCATAACGGTGCAATTGAAAATGAGAAATGTAATTATTCGCCATAAATCTGAAATCACAAATCGTAAATCATAAATCATCGGTCACGGGAATTTTAATTCGCCCCCGTTCGGTTGCACGATAAGTTCTGCGTTCGTTCCCAGTATCAACGGGTAATTGTCCCGGGTATGACCTGCCGGTAGCCCGAAGCAAACCGGGTACGCGTAATCTTTCACGGCATCGTGAATGATGTGGTACACCCTTTCCTTAAATTCGGGGTCGTTATTCCGTCCGAATTCCCCGACCGCGAGTCCTGCCAGATGTTGGAACTTGCCCGCGTATTTCATGCATCGGATGCTTCGGTCAATCCGGTATATATCGTCTGTCGGGTCTTCAAGGAAAAGAATCGTGCCCCGCGTATTGTGCTCGATGCGCGTGTCGTGCAAGCTGTGAATCCACGTCAGCATTCCGCCGATGAGTTCCGCTTCCGCGAGTCCCGTGCGGTTCAGCGGGTGAGGTTTCGTGGCGTACGCCGAAATAATACCGAACAGGAAATTCCGGAGTTGTGTCAACGCTTCCGGTGTCGTTTCTTGGAGGTTCGAGGGCATGGAAGCGTGAAGGCTTTCGATGCCTAACGAGTGTAACTTCGAGTGCAGCACGGTAATGTCGTTCATGCCGATTACCCATTTCGGGTTTCCCTGAAACACGGAATAGTCGGCATCCTCGATGATGCGGAGTATCCCGTAATCTCCCGCCATGCACCAGATAGCCCTGACGTCCTCGGCGTCAAGTGCGGCTTGTAGGTCTGCCAAACGTTCTTCATCAGTCCCTGCCATTCGTCCGTCCCGCGCCAAGACGTGTTCCCCGGGAACGGGAATCAGTTCCCACGAGGCGAGTAATGCTACTGCAGCGTCCAGTTGTTCTTTTGTCGTGATGCCCGAGGGGGAAACAAGCGCCACCTTATCCCCCGGCTGCAGGTATATAGGTCGTAACATAATAACGATAGTTTTTATTGTACGAAGGTACGGTTTTAATTTGAAAATGCGTTATACTTTGTCAATAGAATTACTCGCCGCGGGCTGACGGGGGATTTCTCCCACTCGTCCAGAGGGATTCATTCATCGCTAGCTCTGAATAAAAGTATTGATAAAGTATTATTAAATGATTTATATCGTATTATAATCGAATAACAATCGAATAGCAATCGTATAACAGTTGAGGAAAACTCGGGGAATGTGCGGGGAAGGATACAGTGATTTAGCGTGTTGATTTTAACGTGATGTTAGCGATATTTTTATTAACTTTGCGACTTCATGGAGCACTAAAGTTTTTTCCTTTGGCTTTATGGATTTTATAAACTTTATAACTTTACAAACTCTAAATACATGAGCAAGTTCAAGAGAAATTTGGTTACCACGGCGTTGCCTTACGCTAACGGTCCTGTGCATATCGGGCATCTGGCAGGTGTTTACGTGCCCGCTGATATTTACGTGCGTTACTTGAGAAAGAAGGGTGAGGAGGTCGCGTTTATCGGCGGCTCGGACGAGCACGGGGTACCTATCACGATCAAGGCGCAGAAGGAAGGGGTAACCCCGCAGGATATTGTTGATCGTTATCACAAGATTATTAAGGATTCATTTGCCGAGTTGGGGATCTCTTTTGATATATATTCCCGCACGAGTTCGAAGACGCATCACGAGTTGTCGTCGGCGTTTTTCAAGAAACTTTATGACGAGGGGAAGTTTATAGAGAAGACTTCCATGCAGTTCTATGACGAGAAAGCGGGGCAGTTCCTTGCCGACCGTTATATTATAGGTACATGCCCCCGTTGCGGGAACGAGCGGGCGTATGGCGACCAGTGCGAGGCATGCGGCACGAGCCTGAACGCTACCGATCTGATAAATCCGGTATCCGCTATCACGGGGAATAAACCGGAATTGAAGGAAACGAAACACTGGTATCTGCCTTTGGATCAATACGAGGGATGGTTGAAGGAGTGGATTCTGGAGGAGCATAAGGAATGGAAGCCGAACGTTTACGGGCAATGCAAATCGTGGTTGGATAGCGGTTTGCAGCCTCGCGCGGTGACCCGTGATTTGGATTGGGGTGTGCCTGTCCCGGTAGAGGGTGCCGAGGGGAAAGTGCTTTACGTGTGGTTTGACGCCCCTATCGGTTATATTTCCGCCACGAAAGATCTCACGCCGGAATGGGAAAAATACTGGAAAGACCCGGAAACGCGCATGATTCATTTTATCGGTAAGGATAATATCGTGTTCCATTGTATTATTTTCCCGGCGATGTTGAAAGCCGAGGGATCTTATATTTTGCCGGACAACGTGCCTGCCAACGAGTTCTTGAATCTGGAGGGTGATAAGATTTCCACGTCCCGTAACTGGGCGGTTTGGTTGCACGAGTATCTGGTGGATTTCCCCGGGAAACAGGACGTGTTGCGCTACGTGTTGACCGCCAATGCACCGGAAACGAAGGATAACGATTTCACGTGGAAGGATTTCCAAACCCGTAATAATAGCGAGCTGGTGGCTATCTACGGGAATTTCATCAACCGCACGCTGGTGCTGACGCAGAAGTATTTCGATAATATCGTGCCGGAACGGGGTGAATTGACGGATTACGACAGGGAGGTTCTTGCCGAGATACCGCGAATCATCGAACGCGTGGAGAAGAGTTTGGATACGTTCCATTTCCGCGACGCTTTGAAGGAAGCGATGAATCTTGCCCGTCTGGGTAATAAATATCTTGCCGATACCGAACCTTGGAAAGTGATCAAGACGGACGAGGCGCGGGTGAAAACCATTTTGAATATCTGTTTGCAGATTTCGGCTAATCTTTCCACTTTGATGGAACCGTTTATGCCGTTCTCTTCACGAAAGTTGCGCGAGTTCATGAATATCGACGCGATCGAGTGGAGCAAGATGGGGGACGGCGTGATCCAAGCGGGACACGAGTTGGGGCAGGCAGGATTGTTGTTCGACAAGATCGAGGACGACGTGATTCAAGCGCAGGTTGATAAACTGCTTGCCACGAAAAAAGCGAACGAGATGGCGTCTGCCACGGCTGCTCCCGCGAAGGAGAACATCAATTATGATGATTTTATGAAGATGGATATTCGCGTGGGTAAGATTATTGCCGCCGAGAAAGTGGCTAAGACGAAGAAGTTGATGAAATTGACTGTCGATACGGGTATCGATCAGCGGACTATCGTGTCGGGCATTGCCGAGCATTACGCGCCGGAGGAGGTGATCGGGCGGCAGGTGAGCGTGCTGGTGAATCTGGAGCCGAAACCGTTGAAGGGGATCGTGTCACAAGGCATGATACTGATGGCGGAGAATGTCGACGGGACTCTTTCTTTTGTTACTCCCGATAAGGAGGTGAAACCGGGATCGGAGATACGATAACGGGGAAATGAACAATTTTTGAAGAATATACTTTGAGGCTGCCATTTTTTGGCAGTCTTTTTTTGTTTTCTTGCTTGGATGATTTGTTATAAAATTTCAGAATAGGGAGGTGAATTAGGATTTTGTTAACTTCGGTTCACGAGGAGATGTGGTGGTGTTATGCACTGATTATCAGTTGTATTTGTGTTGAAATGTAATTCTTAAAAAAATAGTTGTCATTTTTAAGACTAACAAATATTTAACCTTACCTCAACTAAAGTATAACAGTAATAATCTCATTTTCATGGAGTAATGCCTTACCTTTGTATCGTAAGAAATTACAAAAGCCAATATGGCAAGAATGAATAAGAATAATAATTAAAAAAAATAATGATATGAAAAAGTATATTGTATTAGTTTGCATCGGGATGTTAGCATTGTTTGTAGGTGGAATCAGTTTAGCAAAAACTCAGACTAACGGAATCGAGTGTGCTTACGCTAAGCAACAGAATCTTAACGCTACTTCCAAGGTCGTGAAAGTACAGAAAGTGGGAAAAGATGTGATTTACGGTCCCGTGAGCTTGCCCGAGGTGGTTGTAAGCACGAAGAGGAAAGCTTGAATCGGCTTTTGTAAAGAATAGGAAAACGAGGCTTTTGACAGGCCTCGTTTTTTATTGCCCGAATATTTGCCCCGCGTGTATCGTTGCATTTATTTTGGATTGACAAAATAATCCTTATTTTTGTATCTAATTACTAGATGACGAACCGGATGCAGGCTATAAACATTCATTCAGAGGGGTTTTTAGAAAGTTTGAAACAAGGAAGGCAAGAGGCTTTCCACGCTTTGTTCATGGCTTTTCATAAACCCTTGTGTTTTTTTGCCGCCCGTGTCGTGAGGGATGGCGAGGAGGCGGAGGATATCGTGCAGGAGGTGTTTCTCTCGTTCTGGAAAATGGAGCGGGAGAGTTTTCCCAATTTGAAAACGATTAAGACTTTTCTTTATAATAGCGTGCAGAATCGTTGTTTGAATTATTTACGTGATTTGGAGATTCGGGATCGGAATTACCGGAATTTGAACCGGGAGGAATTGGACGAGGATTATTTCCTGTGCCAGCAGATTCGTGCTGAGGTTGTTGCGGAGCTTTTCGGGGCAATAGACGAATTGCCGGAGAAGAGCAAGGAGATTTTCAAGAAATCGTATATTGACGGGCTGGAGGATAAGAAGATTGCCGAGGAGTTGGGAATTTCGTTGAACACGATTAAAACTCAAAAGCAACGGGCAAAGTCTTTTCTGAGGGTACGTTTGGGGGATTTATTCGTTTATGTAGGGATGTTCTTCCCGGGATTCTAAAATATTTTTTATTTCCGTGTCACCCATTTGCCGGACGAGTGTGTTTCTGGTGTAAATGAACGTGAAAGATGGGAATAGAAAAGGAAATACATGAATTGATTATTGCTTATTTGCGGGGAGATATTTCCACGGAGGAACAGGTTGTGTTGCGGGAATGGTTGGCGCGGGATCGTCGTCACGGGGAGTTGTTGGAGGAGTTGAAGAGTAAGGACGTGCTCCGGCGGGATGCGGTTATTTATGCCTCATTCGATACGGCAGGACGATGGAAGAGGTTGCGGCAGGAGATGAATAAGGTGCCTCGCAAGAAATCCCGAGTGTTGCTTCGTTGGGTGGCGGTTGCTGCGGTGTTTGCTGTCGCGGTTTTGACCGGGGTGTTTTATTGGCAGGCGTATGACAGTCCGGGGGTGGAAGTGGCGGAGAGTGTACGGATTCTTCCCGGAAGTTCGCACGCCGTGTTGATCACGGAGAGCGGAAAACAAGTATCGCTTTTGGGAATGAAGGATACTACGCTTGTGTTTGCCGGAAATGAACGTGTGGAGCTCAGTGAAGGCGGTCGTTTGAAATATCATCAGACTACAGTTTCGACTATACCGGAATGGCATACATTGAAGATCCCGCGGGGTGGTGAGTTCCAGATTACGTTGGATGACGGGACGGAGGTTTGGTTGAATAGTGATACCGAGTTAAGATACCCGTCACATTTTGTCGGGACGGAAAGGCGCGTGCAATTGACAGGAGAGGCTTATTTTAAAGTAGCACCGAACGAGGAGGCTCCTTTTATAGTAGATACGAGGGGAATGGATGTAAAGGTGTTGGGGACTTCTTTCAATTTATCCGTGTATCCGGATGAAAAGGTATGTCACGCTACTCTTGAGAAGGGGCGGATACAGGTAAACGATAAGGAGAACGGGAAGCGGGTGGTGTTGAGCCCGGGAGAGCAGGCGGTGTTGTCGGGTGAGATGCTGGAGGTGCGAACGGTGAACACGAGGTTGTACAGTTCATGGATAAAAGGACGTTTTTCGTTCGCGAGTGAGGATTTGGAAGGGGTTATGCGAACATTATCGCGTTGGTATAACGTGGAGTATGTTTTCTCGAATGTCTCGATGAAGGATAAACGTTTCACGGGAACTATACCGAAATACACGGAGATCACTCAAGCGTTGAAGATGATAGAGATGACTTCCGACGTGCAATTCAAAATACGGGGAACGACGATTATTATACAATAAAAAAACAGGAAGTGCGGCTAACACGTCCTGTCTTAAGTGAGAAATTGATTTTACCACAAACAATTTAACATTACAAAGTTATGAAAAAAAAACCGAATGTAAGAGCGGGGGAACCTGCTTTTAGGAAAATTTGTACAGTTATGAAACTATGTCTTGTTCTATCTTTACTGGCGGTATTGTCCGTGTCTGCACGCGGTGTGGCGCAGAACGTGAAACTGTCTATGGAGAAAAAGTCCGTGAGTTTATTGAATGTGTTGAATGAACTTGGGGAGAAGTCCGGTTATGAGTTTTTCTACAATGATGACGAAGTTACCGGGGTAAAGGTGTCCGTGTCCGCGAAGGATGCGACGGTGCAGGAGATTCTGGACCAAGTTTTGAAAGGAACGTCATTGACTTATCACATCGTGGATGACGTGTTTATTATTACCCCGAAGAAAGCCACGGATGAGAAAAAGAATGTATGGCGGATTTCCGGGTTGGTGAAGGATAATAAAGGAGAGCTTCTGCCCGGGGTGACGGTGGTGATAAAGGGTACGCAGACCGGAACGGCGACAGATGCGAACGGAAAGTTCAAAATAGAGTTTTTGGATGCTGAAAAGAAATCCGTTACGCTGGTATTCTCTTTTATCGGAATGGTCACTCAGGAACGGGAGATAAAAGAGTACGTGAAGGAGGGACTTGAAATCGTCATGCAACCGGACGAGGAAGAACTGGAGGAAGTTATTATTACCGGTATGGGGAATAAGGCTAAAAGCAGTTTCACGGGTTCGGCAACTGTCGTTAGCCGTAAGCAGTTGATGAGCGTGGGGACAAAGAGTTTGTTACAGAGTTTGGCGGCTTTTGTTCCGGGGCTGCAAATCGTGAAGAATAATGATATGGGGTCAGACCCGAACACGAGACCGGAGATTCTGATTCGCGGTCGAAGCAGTTTCGAGGGCTCTTCCAATGTACCGACCTTTATCGTGGATGGGGCTGAGGTCGATTTGGATTATGTTTTCGATATGGATATGAATGACGTGGAAACGGTGACCGTGTTGAAAGATGCTTCGGCTTCCGCGTTATACGGTTCTAAAGCGGCAAAAGGCGTGGTGGTTATCACGACAAGACCTTTGCGTGCCGGAAAGTTGAGGGTTTCTTACAGCGGAACTTTACGGACTTCGATACCGGATGTGCGGGATTATGATTTGTTGAACGCGGCGGAAAAATTGGAGTACGAGCGTTTGGCAGGGGTGTATGATGATAGTGGAAAATCGCAATACGAGAAAGATATTGAGTATAATGAAAAATTCAAGCGGGTACGGGAAGGTGTGAATACGGACTGGTTGTCCAAACCGTTACGTAATTCTGTTTCACAGAATCATAATTTGAATGTTGCCGGGGGGGATGATTATATCCGTTATACTCTGGGGGCCCGTTACGGTTCGGAACAGGGGGTGATGAAAAAATCAAAACGTGATCGTTATTCTTTGAACTTCAGGTTGTCGTATAATAAACAGGATAAGGTTTACGTGTCGAACACGACGACGATTACCTCGGTGAATAGCGAGGAATCACCTTACGGCACTTTTAATAAATATGTCGAGTTGAACCCGTATGATCGGGCTTATAATTTGGATGGAACGTTGAATAAGGTGTTGAGTTTTGGTGTTTCCAATCCGTTGTTCGAGGCGACGCTGGGTAGTTATGATCGAAGTGAACAATTTTATTTGAATAATGTGCTTGATTTGCGTGTAGAGGTGTTGCCGGGTTTTCGGGTGGAAGGTTTTTTCTCGCTGAATAAGTCAAAAGATGATACGGAGAAATTTACTTCTCCGGAGTCGTACGAGTTCAGGAATAAGGATGCTTCGGAATCCGGGAGAATAGAGGTGTCGAATAATAAAGCGATGACTTATGAAGGGCGTGTTACTCTGTCTTATAATAAGATGTTCGGGACGGGAACATTGTTGAACGCGATGGGGGGCGGGAATGTACAGTCCTCGGAAAGGAACGGTAATGGTTACGCGGGGGTGGGACTTTATTCGGATAAGCTGGGACATCCCGCTTTTGCCACAAGGTATCCGGAAGGTGCGACCCCGAGCGGAAGTCAGGATTTGGAACGTTCCATGGGATTGTTCCTGAACGCTAACGTGATTTATGATGACCGTTATTTTGCCGATGCTTCAATCCGGTATGAAGGGTCTTCCAAATTCGGCGAAGATCAGCGTTTTACGCCTTTCTGGAGTTTAGGGTTGGGGTGGAATATTCATAAAGAGAAATTTTTGAATATGTCTTCGACGGATAGGATTAAGTTGCGCGGGAGTTTGGGATACACGGGTAACGCTTCTTTTTCTCCCTATCAGGCAATGACAACGTATAAATATGATGCAGGTTTGGATTATGATAAGGGGATAGGGGCGATTCCCATGGCTATCGGCAATCCGGATTTGAAGTGGGAGAGGGCGTTGACTTATAATGTCGGGTTGGATGTCGTTTTGTTTAAGAACCGGTTGGATTTCACGTTGGAATATTATAGCAAGACAACGGATAATTTGCTGTTGGATGTGGCGAAAGCTCCTTCCGTGGGAACGACCACGGCAAAAGAGAATATGGGTAAATTGTTGAATACCGGTATCGAGTTCCAGACCCGGGTGGTTGCGGTTTCCAATAAAAGTTGGAATTGGTCGCTATCGTTGAATATGCAGCATAACGAGAATAAAATTAAAAAGATCAGTAATGCCTTGGAGAAGATGAACGAGGAGTTGAATACGGCGGAGGGGACGTTGTTGCCACCCCCTGTTTACGTGGAAGGAGAGTCATTGAGTGCCGTGAAGGCCGTGAAATCCGGGGGTATTGATCCGGCTACCGGGCAGGAGGTTTTTATTGATCGGTTTGGTGTCCCGACTTTTATTTATAATTATTGGGATAAGCGGACGTACGGGGATTCGGACCCAACGGTGTCCGGGACGTTGGGTACCTATTTGACGTTTAAAGGTTTCGCTTTGAATATGTTGTTTAATTACGAGTTGGGTGCGACGGTTTATAACCAGACGTTGGTGACTCGGGTTGAAGGTGCCAATCCGCGACGGAATGCAGATAAACGGGTATTCCAAAGTCGCTGGAAAGAGGTGGGGGACCGGGTGAAATATAAGAATATCGCGGATCAGACAACTCCCGATATTACCAGTCGTTTCGTGCGGGACGAGTATATGATTAATATGCAGAGTTTGAGTCTTTCATATGATTTTACCCCGGAGATTTGTCAAAAACTTTATTTAAGCCGTTTGAGGGTGGAGTTTTTGATGAATGATGTGTTCCGGGCTTCAACGATCAAGCAGGAACGAGGGTTCTCGTACCCTTTTGCCCGGAGTTTCGAATTTTCGCTTAGTGCAGCATTTTGATACGAACTACTAAAACGAATAATATGAAAAATAGAAGATATATTTGGATGGCAATGCTGGTACTGTTCTCTTTGGGCAGTTGTAACAGCTTTTTGGATATCAAGCCGGAGGGTGAGCTAGTGCAGGATGAACAATTTAAAGATGTGCAGGGATACCGGGACGCAATGTACGGGATCTACGCGTCTATGGCACAGGGGGAGTTGTACGGGATGATGATGAATTGGGGATTGGCGGATGTTCTCGGTCAGCAATTCGGGGATGAATACGGACAATTTGCTGATGCAAGTGACGGGTGGGCTGGAAGTAAATATGCTTATATTAAATATGCCTCGATTTATGATTATAAGGATCAGCGGATGGAAAAGCAAATTGAATCTGTCTGGACGAAGTTGTACGAGTGTATTTCTTACGTGAATAATGTGATTGTCAACATAGATAGAGAGGATTTGAATAAAGATCCTGATCTGAAGTTAATCAAGGGAGAGGCATACGCGGTGAGAGCTTTTTTACATTTCGAGGTGATGCGTCTGTTCTGTGATAATTACCGGATGAATCCCGACGCGGGTGGTGTTCCTTATGCCTATACTTTTGATTTAAGTAGTAAAAAAGTATACACGTTGGCGCAATGTTATGACAATGTATTGGCGGATTTGAGTGAGGCTGCCCGTAGTTTAGCCGGGGATGGCGATATTTATAATACGACAACAGTAGATTCGTATCGTAGAAAACGTTATTCACATTGTAATTTGTACGCGGCGTGGGCAATTAAGGCCAGAGTATTTTATACCAGAGGGGATTTGGATAGTGCCGCTTATTATGCTGAAAAGGTGATTGCTTCCCCGGGAGTGGGCTTGACGGAACGACAGAACTTTGAGCATGTAAAACGCTACGGTACGCACACGGAATTAATTTGGGGGTTATTTACCAACAAGATGTACACGGATTATAAAGAATTGTTCTTGCAGAGTGCCGTTACCTTGAATGCAACGTTGCGGGCGGATATAAAGGCTTTATATGAGGTGTCGCAATTCACGGCAGATAGTAAGGATTTGCGTTACACGAGTTTTTTTCAGGATAAAGGGTACGAGGGGCATTTCTTTATTCGATTATTAAGCCCGACGGAAGGGGCGAGTAATAAGCCGACACAGTATTTTAACGGAACTTGTCTGGTACGTTTGCCTGAAATGTACTATATTTTAGCTGAGGCTAATTATTCGAAAGATAAAGAGAAGGCTCTTGGTTATTTGAACGCGGTTCGCGGTAGCCGGGGATTGGCTGACATTGAAGCTTCGTTGGTGGATTCTCAAGATAAATTTCTGAAGGAGATGACGAGGGAACGCACGAGGGAATTTTACGGGGAAGGGCAGATGTTCAGTTTTTACAAGTGTCATAATTTGGGTTTTCGAGATTTTCTGGATAAAGTGGATGTGGTTCCGTCTAAAGATGTATTCGTTCTCCCGTGGCCCAAGTCCGAACAGGAGTATGGAGTTACTAACCAATAAAATGTAAAGAGATGAGAAAGTTATATATATTGTTGATTGTGTTTACAGTCTCTCTGTTTATAGGGTGTGATGAAAATGGAGAGAGCGGGTATTATGAGGATAAAGACCGGATTTATTTTGTGAAGGACAGTCTTGTTTGCCGGTTGGGGGAGATGCAGATGGATGTGGAAACTTACACGGTGAAGGTTCCGGTGAAGGTGTTGGGGCAACCTCTCGGGGAGAATCGAATGTTTAAAATAAACGTGAATCAAGAGTTGACAACAGCCCCGGGAGATTCTTATACTTCATTGTCGACAGAATTTGTGGTGGACAAGGATTCCGTGAACGCGTATATCCCGATAGAATTGTTGAGGAGTAGGATAGACCCGATGGTGGACACGGTGTACCGGATCGTGTTGGATCTGGAGGCAAATGATATGTTTGGGTTAGGGGTACAGGAAAAATTACAAAGTAAGGTTGTGTTTAGTAATTATTTGCAGGAACCTGATTGGTGGTATGCTTTAGAGGCTATGTACTGGGGAGCTTATAGACCGGAGAAGTACCAGAAGATGATGGAGTTCTGGGGAGGAGCGATAAGTTTTGAAGATTACATGAATAGTATGATTAAAGTGATTCTGTGTGGGAAAAAGATGTATGATTACTTTAAGTTGCATCCCGAGTATGGCATGGAATTTCCCGAATCGGCACCATGGCCTTACGAGTAGTAGATTTTTAATGGATTAAAAAGCGAGATAGATGAAACAATTGATATTAATAGCAGGTGTGTTGTTTTCGTTGATAGGTTGTTTGGACGATCAGACGAAAATGGGTGAAAATGCCATTTCTTACTTGTCGTTTAAGACGGAGTTGGATATGTTGTATTATGCGGAAAGAAACGTGGAATTCGAAATTGAAGCCCCGGAAACGAAACAGGAAAGTCAGGATAAGGCTTTATCGTATGAATGGCAGATCAATTATGACGTGGTTTCCACGGAGAGAGTTTTGAAACATGCTTATGATAGTTGCGGACTTTTCCCTTGTCGATTGAAGGTGTATAATGAGGACGGGGCTATTTTCAAAGAATTTAAATTACGGGTACCTAATCCTTATGACGAGGGACTTTTACTGTTAAGTAAGTATGACGGGCGTTCCATGATTTCTTTCCGCAATGATAATTGGCCGGAAAGAGGGTTTGAAAAGGATGTGTACGCGTCGAATAATCCGGGAATACCTTTGGGTACCGAGCCGGTTGCCGTTGCTTGCTCTCCAACGGAATATTATACTCCCTATATTTACGTCGTGACCGAAAATCCTTTTCGCTTTTTGAAATTGGATTATTATACGATGGAGGTGTTGGATGAGGTATCTTACCCGGAGGAGCGGGTGGACCGGATGTTAGAAAAGGATCATTGTTTGTATATTATGACTGATGGAAAGACGTTGGATTATGATTGTCGTAACGCGTATTTCCGAAATAATCTTCAACAGGGATTAACAGGAAAGTACAGGAATTTTCCGGATGCGGAGTTATCCGATAAAGCTGTCGTTTATGGAGGAAAGTGGAATTGGTACTTGCTGGTATTCGATATGAAGAATCAGCTTTTGTTCAGCGCGAGGGATATCGAACCTTATCAGATCAAAGTGGGGGATGAAGTTGTTGAAGCGAGTGAAATATATGATATGCTTCTTGGTGTGAGCGAGGAGGATATACTTATTTTGTTGAAAGATAAGAACGGGGAAAATAAGGTGGTGTACCTGAATATTTCCTTGCAATACGTGGGTTGGTCGAAAGTGTCAGTTTGGGATTTTAAATCGATTTATCCGGCTGCGGCAGAAATAAATAAGCAGAGTGTGTTCGCATCAAGCACGAAGGAGAATATCTTGTATTATTCGGTCAGGAATGAAATTTACCGGTATAATTATTTGTCCTCGGGAAATTTCCCGACGAAATCGGATTATACGGTCGGAGTTTCCGGTAGTTTGATTAAAAAGATTATACTGAATGATGATAAATCCGAGATGTATGTGGCGGTGGATGCTCCGAGTGGGGAATATCAAGGTGCTGTTTATTGTTATGATATTGAAACGAAAGAGTTGAAATGGAAAGAAGAGAACGTTGCCGGAGAGATCGTGGAAATGTTGTATAAACCTAGAAATCGTAACTATAACGAGGACTGATTGTTAATTCTGAATTATTGAAAGGATGTTGACGAATAAATCTATTCGTCCGGTAAACTGTTATATAAATCATAGTATGGAAGAACCAATTTTGAAAGTGGAAAACCTGTCGCACCGTTACAGTGTGCAGTGGGCGATACGGGACATTAATTTTGAAATTACGCGGAATGGTGTTTATGGTTTGCTCGGCTCCAACGGAGCCGGCAAATCCACCACGATGAACATTATCTGCGGGGTGTTGAAACAAACCGAGGGTAACGTGTTTATCAAAGGGGTGAATATGCGGGAGAATCCGGTGGAGGCAAAAAGGCATATCGGGTTCTTGCCGCAGAAACCGCCTTTGCACACGGATCTGACGGTGGAAGAGTACTTGTTGTATAGTGCCCGGTTGCGCCAGATATCCAGAGCGGAAGAGGATAAAGCGGTTACGGAGGCATTGGAACGATGCGGAATCGGTCATTTCAGGAAACGGGTGATTCGGAATTTGTCCGGAGGGTATCAACAACGTGTGGGAATTGCACAGGCGATTATTCATCGTCCGGATTTCGTGGTATTGGATGAACCGACGAACGGTCTGGACCCGAATCAGATTCTTGAAATTCGTCATTTAATTAAAGAAATCGCGGAAGATTGTACCGTGATTTTATCTACGCACATTCTATCGGAAATTCAGGCAACTTGTAGCTATATTCGTATGATCGGGCAGGGGACATTGGTGTTTTCCGGGACAGTCGATGAATTTGATAATTATATCTCACCGAGTACGGTGTTCGTGACTTTGGTGGAAGCTCCGCCAATAGAGGAGTTGCAACAGATTCCGGGAGTGGTGGGAGTGGAAGAGTTGGGTGGACCGAATTATCGGTTGCGATTTAGTGATTTGCCACAGGAGGTCATCGAGAAAGTGGTAAAAACGAGTGTGGTTAAAGATTGGCGTTTGACAGAGATTCGGATGGAAAAGACGTCTTTGGATGATGTGTTTGCCGAATTGTCAAAAAAGAAGAATTAAAAATAGAATGTTATGAGAAATATATATGATATAGCGCGCGCTGAGTTGCAATCTTTATTCTATTCTCCCATCGCGTGGTTGATATTGATTATTTTCACTTTTCAGAGTGCCGGACTGTTTGGCGGGCATCTGGCAGGCGCGATTATGCCTAAAGAGTTGGGGTATTCGATTTCCGATCTTACGTTTAAGCTTTTCGTGGACCAATGGAGTGGTGGGATTTTCCCCGTGATACAGGGATACCTGTACCTGTATATTCCATTGTTGACCATGGGGCTGATGAGCAGGGAATTAAGCAGTGGTTCGATCAAGCTGTTATATTCTTCTCCCGTGACGAATTGGCAGATTATTTTAGGGAAATATCTGTCCATGATGATTTACGGGTTGGTGATGATGTTTGTTTTGGTAGTCTTTATTCTGATTGCTTATTTTTCAATCAAGGACTTTGATCTGCCTATGGTGCTCTCGGGGTTGCTCGGGTTGTATTTCTTGCTTTGCGTGTACGCGGCGGTAGGGCTTTTCATGTCTAGTTTAACTTCCTATCAAGTGGTGGCTGCCGTGTTGACGCTGACCGTGTTGGGATTGTTGAATTACGTGGGGAGAATGTGGCAGGATGTAGAGTTCGTGAGAGAGATTACCTACTGGCTTTCCATTTCGGGACGTGCGGATGAATTTATCCGGGGGTTGATTTGTAGTGAAGATTTTCTCTATTTTATTATTGTGACGATGATGTTTTTGACTTTGGCCACGATTCGTTTGCAAGCAGCCCGGCAGAAGCAGCGGTGGACAAAAACGGTAGGCAAATACGCTGGAGTTGTTTTAGTGGTGGTCGTGTTGGGGTATTTTACTTCCCGCCCCTCTTTGATGACTTATTATGATGCTTCCTCTACCAAAAGGAATACGTTGACGGAGCATAGTCAGGAAGTGATATCCAAGCTGGATGGGGGATTGACGATAACCACGTACGTGAATTTGTTGGATGGTAATAATCTTTATTACGGGGTTCCCGGGGCTGTCAAGTATGATCAACAGAATTTCCGTCATTATATTCGGTTTAAACCGGAGATCAAAATGAAGTATGTTTATTACTATGACACTCTTTTGGGGGTAGACCCGAGTCGGTATGCGGAAAGGAAAACATTGAAGGAGAGGGCGTATGAAACGATGAAGATTTACAATATAGATTCCACGAAAGTGTTAACCCCGAAAGAGATTAGGGCTAAGATTGATTTGGTAAAAGAAGATAATTGGTTCGTGCGGGAGTTGGAACGGGAGAGCGGGGAGAAGACTTTCTTGCGGATATTCCGGGGGATGGACAGGATGCCGAAAGAAGCGGAGATCACGGCTGCCATGAAACGAATCGCGATGAAACTGCCGACGGTCGGGGTGTTGACAGGACACGGAGAGCGGAATATACATCAGGCGGGAGATCGGAATTATACTTCTTTCGGGGAGGATAAACATTTCCGTTATGCCTTGATGAACCAAGGATTCGAGATGCAGGAGATTTCTTTGGAAAAAGAGATTCCGGAGGAAATTAATATTTTGATCGTGGCGGAGATGCGTAGTTCCTTTACCCCGGTAGAACGGGAGAATTGGGAAAAATATATCGCTCGCGGGGGGAATCTGATGATATTGAGTGAACCCGGACGAGGAAGTATCATGGGCGAGGTGTTGGCTGATTTTGGGGTGCGGTTGATACCGGGAACTTTGGTAAGACAGACGAAAGATTTTAGTCCGGATTTGATTGAAGCCCGTCCGACTCAAGCGGCTGCCGGGTTGGTTTATTATTTTGATGCCATGCGTGCGCAAGGTTACTCCGTGACGATGCCTTCGGTTTCAGCTTTGGCATATGATGGGAACATGGGATATAACGTGACACCGTTGTTTGAAACGGATTCTTTGGTATGGAACGAATTGCAGACGACGGATTTTATAGATGATTCCGTGACTTTCGATCCCGGAACCGGAGAGGCTCAACAGAAGTATGTAACTTCTGTCGCTTTAACCCGTCAGATATGGGGGCATGAGCAACGTATTATGATTTTCGGTGATGCCGATTGTATTAGTAACGCGGAGCTAAGCATGGGACGTCAGGGGATACGGTCCGCGAACTATACGGTAATCATGGGAGGATTCTATTGGTTGTCCGACGGGGAAGTCCCGATTGACGTGCGCCGGGAGTCCCCGCGTGATAATGATTATAAGGTGAGCGGGGCTGTTGTCCGTTTCTGGGATATTTTCTTATCTTGGATTCTACCGGGCCTGATGCTTGTTACGGCTCTCTTTATTTGGTTGCGTCGAAGAGGAAGGTAGAAATGATGTAGTGTGCTATGATGGGTGACCGGGACAGTTTTTCTTGTCCCGGTCATTTTATTGATAAAAGTATTTTAATTATTTTCTCGTTTTAGGGAGAGGGGGGATAATGGTTTAAAAAATAAAACTCTCAAAAAAAACAATAAATGATATAAAATGCTTTTTTATCATTATCTTCGCCTTCAAATTAATGCTATGTAGTGAGGTATTAAAAGTGTTGTGATACAAGAGTAGTAATTCAAAAAAAGAATTTATGCGTAACGTATTATTGAAGGTGTTAGGTGTAGTCATTTGCCTGTTATGTATGTCGTGGGAAGTTGTGGCAGAGGGGATTGTCAAGGGAAAAATTGTTGATATGGAAACACGGCAGGCGCTTGTCGGTGCCACGGTTTACGTGGAGGGTGTTTCTGCCGGAACGGTGACGGACACGACCGGGTATTTTGAATTGAAGTTAAAAAAGACAGGGGAAGTCGTGTTGCGGTTCCGTAATGTGGGTTACACGGAATTGAAAAAGAAGGTCGTTGTCGGGGATAAAACAATCCATTTAGGCATTATCGAGATGGAGCCGGAAGTGATCGGCTTGTCCGACGTGGTGGTGACGGGCTCGTTGGCGATAGACCGGAAGACCCCGGTTGCCTTGTCCGTGATCACGGCTTCGGATATCGAGAACAAGTTGTCGACACAGGAGTTTCCGGAGATATTGAAAGCCACGCCGAGCGTGTATGCCACGAAGGAAGGTGGTGCTTTTGGTGACGGGCGTATTAATCTCCGGGGATTCGAGACGGAGAATATTGCCGTCATGGTGAATGGCGTACCGGTGAATGAAATGGAGTGGGGCGGGATTTATTGGTCCAACTGGTCAGGTTTGGCTGATGTAACCCGTATGATTCAAGTGCAACGGGGATTGGGGGCTTCCAAGGTATCCGTGCCGTCTGTCGGGGGATCTATTAATATCGTCACTAATTCAACCAATGCGAAGAGCGGGGCGTCTGTTGCGTATAGCGTGGGGAATGACGGGTACAATAAAGTAGCGTTCAGTGCTTCTACCGGGTTGAGCGAGAAGGGCTGGGCGATGTCTATACTGGGCTCAAGGACTTGGGGTGACGGTTATATACAAGGAACCGATTTCGTGGCTTATTCTTATTTCATTAATATTTCCAAACGATTGGGGGATAATCACGAGTTGTCACTGACCGCGCTGGGTGCTCCCCAATGGCATAACCAGCGGAATAGGAATGATAAGATGAGTGTCGAGGCTTGGAAAGAATTGAATGATACGAAATATAACCCGAGTTACGGTTTCTCAACTTGGATGGAAAAGAAGGTACGGAAGGTATCCGCTTATAACAAGTATCACAAACCGCAGATTTCTTTGAATCACCTTTGGCAGATAAACGAGAAGTCAAGCCTTTCGAACGTGTTTTACGTGTCTTTGGGTAGAGGCGGCGGATATGGAGGACGGGGTAATAAGGCTCATAAGAATGACTGGTATGGTACTTATGGCGGGAAGCCTACCACGAAGTTCCGGAACGCGGACGGCACGTTTAATTACACGGGTATCTATGAACTGAACGCGGCAAGTGTAACCGGTTCGGAGATGATTATGGCAATGAGTAAGAACGAGCATAATTGGTACGGTCTGATTTCTACCTATACGACAAAGTTAGGGCAGTATTTTGACGTGTATGGCGGTATAGATTTGCGCTATTACAAGGGGAAACACTATAATGAGATAGTGGATTTGTATGGCGGGAAATATTTTATTGACGATAGCCGTATGAATGTAAAATATAAGGCTGATGATTATTTGTGGCAAAACGAGGAGTTGAAGAAGGGGGATATCGTTTACCGGAATTATGACGGGTATATGATGCAGGAAGGATTTTTCGCGCAAGGGGAATATAATCGGGACGCATTGAGCGTGTTTGTTGCGGGTTCTCTTTCAAATATTACCTATTGGCGGAAAGACCATTTTTATTACTCGAAAGCCGATGCTAAGTCGGATAAGGAGAACTTCTTGGGATATACTATAAAAGGAGGGGCAAATTATAATCTGACGGAGAATCACAACGTGTTCGCGAATATCGGGTATTTCTCCCGGGCTCCTTATATGCAAGGAGGTGTGTTCTTGCAACAGGACGTGAGCAACGAAACTAATCCGGACGCGGTGAACGAGAAAGTGTTTACTTTTGAATTGGGGTATGGGTTCCGTTCCGTTTGGTTGGATGCTAACGTGAATTTGTACCGTACCTCGTGGATGGATAAGACGTTGGCTAATTTCTTTGAAAAGAATGGAGAACGTGTACGGGTGAATCTGACGGGATTGGATGCGTTGCATCAAGGGATTGAGTTGGATTTCGAGTTGCGTCCGCTGAAAGATTTGAAGATTACCGGAATGTTTTCTATCGGGGATTGGTATTGGAATGGTGACGGTAAAGGATATGCTTATAATTCGTCCGGACAGCCAGTGGATAAGAATGGTCAGCCGGTGAGTGAAATCGGGGGAAAGGATCATGCTCAAAATATAGTTAAATTGGATGATGTTCGGGTGGGAAATTCAGCACAGACTACTTTTGCCTTGGGGGGACAATACCAGTTCTTGAAGGGATTGCATGTCGGAGTGAATTATTCTTATTTTGCTAGAAATTACGCGAAGTTTACACCTTCTTTAGCGTATGACCTGGGAGCGGAGAAGGCATTCGAGTCACCTTGGAGAATGCCGTCTTACGGGGTATTGGATGCCAATATCAGTTATCGTTTTCCCGTGGGAAAACTGTTCGGGGTGATGATTTCCGGTAACCTGAATAATGTCTTGGACAAAGAGTATATTGCCGATGCCGAGGATGGTAAAGATCATGATGAGGCATCCGCGAAGGTGTTCTACGGTTTCGGACGTACGTTCTCGTTAAGATTGAAAATTACATTTTAGTTCCAAAGTCCGTAAGGTCTTTAAAGTCCATAAAGTCATAAAATGTTGAATTATTTTATAATTTTGTGGGCTTTAAAGACCTTATGAACTTTATGGACTTTATAAACTTTTGACTATTATGGCTTTCATGAGTATATTGCAGCGTTTTAGGGTGTATTTGCGTCAGATTCTTGATCCATCGGATGAGCAGGAGCGGGAGGAAGATACCGTCGAGTCGATACGAAAAGGGATCGTGTTCCGGGGAACGAATCTGTGGGTATTGATTTTCGCGACGTTTATAGCTTCGTTGGGATTGAACACTAATTCCACGGCCGTGATTATCGGAGCCATGCTGATTTCTCCGCTGATGGGACCGATCATGGGAATCGGGTTAGGAGTCGGTATCAATGATTTCGAGTTGATCAAAAAGGCGTTCCGTAATCTGATGATAGCGACGATTTTCAGCGTGTTGACCTCTACCTTGTATTTTTTGTTGTCGCCGTTGAACGAGGCTCGTTCGGAGTTATTGGCACGGACGACTCCCACGATATACGACGTGTTGATTGCCTTTTTCGGCGGTATGGCGGGCATTGTGGCTTCTGCCACGAAGTTGAAAGGGAACGTGATCCCGGGAGTGGCTATTGCCACGGCATTGATGCCGCCCTTGTGTACGGCGGGGTTCGGGTTGGCGAGTGGTAACCTGACCTATTTCTTCGGGGCTTTCTATTTGTTCACGATTAACTCGGTATTTATCGCGGTAGCCACCACCTTGGGTGTTCGTTTGATGCATTTCTCGAAAAAGAAGTTCATGGATAAGGAGCGGGAGAAGAAAGTGCACCGTATCGTGTATTCGATTATCTTCCTTACTATGGTGCCGAGTTTGTATATTACTTACAACATGGTGAAGACGAATATCTTCGAGACGAATGCCAGTCGTTTTATAAAGAATGAATTTAATTTCCCGAATACTTTGGTTGTCGATAAGATAGTCAAAGCGGAGCAACCGGAACGGCGGATTGAAGTTTCGTTAATCGGGAAAGAGATTTCGGAAGACGTGATTGTTTCGCTGAAAGAAAAGATGTTGCAATACGGGTTGGGTGATATTCCCCTAATCATTCAACAGGGATTCGGGAAAGAGGATGCCGGGTTGCAGAATGATGTGAGCAATATGTTGTTGCAGGATTATTATATGCAAAATAAACAGCGGATTGCTTCGCAGGAACAGGAGATTGTACAATTGCGTTCCCGCTTGGAGTCTTATCTGTTATATGATACGATCGGGAGGCTGATTAGCCCGGAAATAAAAATCCTTTATCCTTCGGTAAAGAATATTGCCATTTCCAAAGTAATTCGCAGCAGTGTCGATTCTTCTTATACCGATACATTGACTATTGCAATTGTTGCCTTGGAAAAGCCTTTGGCTGTGCCGGAGGAAGAACAGTTGACGGCTTGGCTATCCGCGCGGGTTGGCGTGAAAACGCTGAAATTGATTAAAGAGTAATCGCTCCCCGGATAACGTATCGTACGGCTAAAAAGCTGGGTATAGTACAAAACATGATCCAGAGGAAAAAGTTCTGGTATCCTGCGAGTTCCTGAATGTAGCCGGAAATCATGCCCGGAAGCATCATGCCGAGAGCCATGAAGCCGGTGCAGATGGCGTAGTGGGCGGTTTGTTGCTGTCCCTTGCTGAAGAGCATCATGAAGTAGGTGAGGGCGGTGAAGCCGAAACCGTAGCCGAACTGTTCGACAGCGACACAGGTAGAAATGAGCCACATGGCGGATGGATGGGCAAATGCCAGATAGACGTAGACGAGGTTGGGAAGGTTCATGGCGGCGGTCATCCACCAAATCCAGTGTTTTAAGCCGTTTTTTGCCATAACGATACCGCCGAGGATGCCGCCGACGGTTAAGGCGATTAGCCCGACCACGCCGTAGATGGTGCCGACTTGAATGGTGTCCAGTCCCAGTCCGCCCACTTCCGGGTGATCCAGCAGGAAAGGAGAGGCTATTTTCACGAGTTGGGATTCTGCAAAACGGAATAACAGGATAAATGCCAATGCCGCCAGTATGCCTTTTTTTTGAAAGAATGTGACAAAGGTTTCAAGGAAGGCTTTGAGCGGACTGCCGTTTTTCACGGGGACATCGTTCTCCGGTTTTGGAAGTATAAACTGATGATACAAGAAAAGTAGGACAAAGAGGGCTGCCAATAGATAGAAAGTGATTGACCAAGCCCGCGGGACGGCAATCTCTTCGGGGAGAGTGGCGGAATATGTTTTTTCAAGCCAGCCGGCAAGCATAACGATGAGTCCCTGTCCGGTGAGCATGGCAAGGCGGTACGCCGTGTTGCGGATGCCCACGAAGAAGGCTTGCTTTTTGGTATCCAGACCGAGCATGTAAAAGCCGTCGGCAGCGATGTCGTGAGTGGCGGAACTGAAAGCGAGCAACCACATGAAAGCTAAAGAGTAACGAAAAGCATGGGGACCGGGTAAGGTAAGTGCCACCCCGGCAAGACCGCCCCCGATAAGGAGTTGCATGGATATTACCCACCAGCGTTTTGTCTTTACAATGTCTACCAAAGGACTCCACAGGGGTTTGATCACCCAAGGGAGATAGAGCCAACTCGTGTAGAGGGCAATGTCCGTGTTATTTATCCCCAGTCGTTTGAACATGATGACCGCGAGAGTCATGACGACGACATAGGGAAGACCTTGTGCGAAATATAGGGAGGGTATCCAAGACCAAGCAGAAGTATTGATTTTTGATTTCATGATTTACGATTTAAGATTTTAAACTCTCTTCCGGCTTCGCCGTATTGAGCTCTCGCTTACTCGCCAGTTTCCCTCTATAAACAGAGGGAGAGCTGAATTACTCACCGTTTTTGGGATGAATCCCCAGCTCCTCCTCTGTTTATAGAGGAGGTGGCAGCGAAGCTGACGGAGGAGTTTTCATTTTCAATTCTCCATTTTCAATTGTTTCGATTTTAGTTCCGGGGAAATAATGTGTCAGTATCTCTTTGTAATTGTATCCTTTGGCACTCATGACAGCAGCACCGATCTGACAAAGACCGACGCCGTGTCCCCAGCCGGCACCTTTGAGGGTGAAACGGACGGGAGTTCCGGAAGAGTCTTTTTCTGTTTCGATAATGAAGGCAGAGCTGTATAAATGTGACGGCGAGAGGGCTTTTCGAATGATAAGTTCCTTGCCGATAACCATGCTTTTTTTCGAACCGGAGATGCGGAGGCGGATGATACGTCCCGATACGCCTCGTTGCAAGGGTTCGAGGGCGTGTATGGTGCCGAAATCAATACCGAGTTTGCTCTTCACGAGGGCGGATAATTCCTCGGTTGTATAAGAAATCTGCCAGCGGAAGAAATCCTGTGTTTCTTGGTCGTAGTCGTTTAATACGTTGGAGAGTACTTGTTTGTCCCGCGTGTTGCAGAAGACATCCGGGGCAGAGGTAATCCATGCTTTGGCATGTTCCTCCCGTGAAAGATCCGGTACAGGGGTGAGGGAGGCACTGTCAATGACCTTCGTGAGGTACGGGTGATTGACGGGTTCCCACGTGTTGTCAAAACGCTCGGATACTCCCCCGCAACATTTGGAAAAACGGGCGTCACAAATCTCTTCTCCATAAAGAAGTACTTCTCCCCCGGTAGCCTCTATCGCTTGCTGCACGGCAGGGGTATATGCTTTGCTGATTCCTTGGTAACGTTGGCAATGATCGTCGGCACACACGTCGAAATGGTCATGGTCTTCCCGGTCGAACCAACGGATATATTGGTTTTCATCTCGAAGACAAGATTGATAATCTGCGGTGAGTCGTTCCTTTTTTACTTTTTGGGCGATCAACCAACTGCGAGAGATAACGGCATGGGCTTTTAATAATTCAAGCGAAGAGGTGGCACTCATCTCGGAAGAAATGACACTCAGTAAATAATCTTCGAGCGGGAGAATATTGACGGCAGTCAGATATTGTTGTTCGTCTAATATTTGTAATGCACCTTTGAACTTCTGGTTTTCCGTGCGTTCCCAATGAAAATGGATACCGATAACGACATCGAGTAAATCGAAATCAGCTTGTTCGTGCTCATCGGGCGTGAGCGTGAAGCCGGAAGATATGGTTTGCTGTCCTGCGGAAGTTTGTAAGATTAATGCCTCCTCGCTTTTTATAACGGAACATTCCCCCGTGTAAGTTTGAGCCTCGTTCCGGTAGATACCGTTTAGACGGAACTTGATGCAGGGGGCGAAGAGGATACCGACAGATAAATTCATGAATTTACGATTTTAGATTTATGATTTTAGATTTATGACACACGTGCTTGCGCTTTTAAGACATTCGTAAATCGTGAATCATAAATCGTAAATTATTAAATTGTTCATCAGTTAAGGTCAGTTGGCCGAATAAGTCCCGCAGGAGGGGAACGTCGAGGCGGTTGAAGTCAGCTTTGCGGGGGGAGATGATTAATCCGGCGAAGTCCACGCAACCGGGGCTGAACAATATGTTATCCGCTCCCTCGGCAAAGAATTGCCATGGACGATGTTGACGGCGGGGGAATATGACGATTTGCCATTCCTCGTTCTCGTGCCAAGCGAAAAGATTAATCATGGGTTCCGGATCATTGGGAGTGACCTTGCCGATCATGTTTAAAATCTCATGGAAATTTCGTTCAAGAAGCTCCTTGTCGGCGGAACGGATGATGATGTTTTTGCGGATATAGTCTTCTATGCTTTCTACGATTAAGGTTTTGTCGGGAGTGGTAAATAAAATTTCTTTGCTACAATGGGTTATATCCGTTTCCAAGGGCATTTCATAACGAGGCGCCAGTTGGAAGTGAAAATGATCGGGAGCGGAGGCTCCGCTTCGGGGACCATTGTAAAAGATGGTATATTCCGGATAAGCGCGGGCGATGTTCAGCATATCTCCGAAATGCCCGGCAATGAGTTGCGGGATATGCTGTTTTGCCGGAACCGTGTAATGCCGGGAGAATATGGGATAAGGGTTCACCCGTATATCAAATGTCGGGTTATAATCAAAACTCTGTTGTTCCGGTGGCATATTCTCTTTGCACAGGAAACAGGCTCTCGCTTTGAGAGAGGCCTCGTCTATTTTTGCCGCGGCAGACAGTATCCTGTCCGGGTTGTGTTGTACGCGTATTTGGAAATCTCCAAAGTCTACCGAGCGATAAAGCACCTGTTTTAAACGGTCGTAATTGTTGCTCGCTGTTGCCCAAACGGCTAATTGGTCTTCTAAGAATGGATCAAAAAACATGCTGATTTTAGATTTATGATTTTAGATTTTAGATTCCAGCCGCACAAATTCAACTCTTGTTTTGTTCATTTTCAATTTTCAATTCTCCATTTTCAATTGTTTGTCTCGCGAATAATTCTATCGTTCTAATCTTGTCTTTATAGAAATTGTGTTGATTTACCCGTTGAATGTCGAGGTCTGCATCGGAATTACCTTCCCAGCGGCGGCACAGGTATAGCGGTTCGTATATACGCCCGATCCGGTACTCCCGTGAAATAGCCAAAGCGGTAGCGTAATCTTCCCCGTAGTTGACATTCGGGATTTTTATTTCCCGGAGTAAAGGGGTATAGAAAGCTCGCGGAGCTCCTAATCCATTTACGCGTAGGGCGTTGTTGCGTCCGTTGTCGGGAGTCCATTCCTTGTGGTCGATGATTCCCGGGGGAATTTCTTCCAGATTAAAATTGACCATACGGTAACTGCCGATGACCATAGCGCATTGTTGCTCGCGGAAAGTATCGACAATGGTTTGCAATACCTTCTCGTTGATATAGAGGTCGTCACTGTCCAGTTGCACGGCAAAACGTCCGCAAGCCGGATGCATGACGGCGTGCGTCCAGCACCCACCGATACCCAAATCCGTGCGTTCCGGGATGAGGTGAATCACTCGCCGTTCTTTTGAGGCGATGTCGGAGATGATTCGGGTGGTGTTGTCCGTGGAATGGTTGTCAATGACAAGGATATTATATTTGAAACCGGTTTGTTGCGTGAGGACGGAGTGAATGGCGTCGGCAATGGTTTTCTCCCGGTTGCGCACGGGAATAATGACCGATGCTTCCGTCCCGAATGATTCGCGGGTCAGGTCAATGGCTTTGAATTGCGGGGAAAGATAGGCTCCTACCATTTTCAGGTGAGCCGTGCATGCCTGTTCCATTTCTATCTGTACTTCCCGGTTCCGGGGATTCACGTAATCAAATTGCTTCTCCCCGGAACGCCGGGTGTCCTGTTCTATCTCCGTGTACAGAAATTCGGGAATCCTGAAGATTTGTCCTTCCCGGGAGAGGCGCAGGCGCAGGTCGTAAAGTGCCGCGTACCGGTAATTCGTGTCCATTTCTCCAACGACTTTTTTGAACGTTTCTGTTTTTACAAGAAGCACGGAACCGAAATCGAAATCGTCACGGAGGCTCCCCGCCTGATATTCTATGGTCGGGTGGGGAGCGGGGTGTCCCTCGCGTTCCGCGTAATAATCTGAATAGAGCATGACGGCTCCGGTCGCCCGGGCGATTTGAACAAAACGTTCCTCGGCGTATGCCCCAAGCCGGGGAGAGGGAGATTTCGTGTAAAGAAAGAAATAGGGAGTGTACACGGAATCAGCTATTTGCTTTAATGTTGCGGTGTTTTCAAAATATTTGCTGCTAACGCAAGAAATCTTTGACATAAAGAATACTATTTAGGTTGAACTCAAAGATATATTCTTTTTGCAGGAAAAGAAATATTTTGTTCGATTTTGTATGAAAATTAATATCTTTGCGACGTTACTAAAAAGAAGATGTTGGAATTTCTCTGGAAAAAATATCAATATTTGAAGCATGGATGCTTGTTCTTTTTGTTGTTGTGCATAAGCTGGACGACGACAGGCAAGAATCTTGGCCCGGATTCATTGATATTGATAATCAGTTCTTATAACCCCGAAACCTCGCAGACATCCCGGAATATATCCGAATTTTTGGATGAATACAATGCTTCGAGCGGTAAATCTTCGGTGGCAATAGAGAACATGAACTGTAAGAGTTTTTCCGAGGCTTGCTCTTGGAAATCCCGGATGAAAGATATTTTGGCGAAATACACCGGCAAGAGTTTGCCCAAGGCGATTATCTTGCTGGGGCAGGAAGCATGGACATCCTATCTTTCACAGGATTCACTGACCTCTTTTCATATTCCGATTATAGGGGGAATGGTGAGCCGGAACGCCGTGTTGCTGCCGGAGGATGGGACGGATCTCGAGAATTGGGAATCGGAGAGTGTGGATGTTGTCAATGATAGTTTAAAGAATTTCCGTATTTTAGGATTCGCTTACGAGTACGATGTTGAAAAAAATATTGAGTTGATTCTGGATTTCTATCCCGACACGAAGCATATTGCCTTTATTTCCGATAATAGTTATGGCGGTGTTTCTTTGCAGGCTCTTGTAAAAGAGGAAATGCGGGAAAAGTATCCCGATTTGGATCTAATTTTATTGGACGGTCGGAAACATACCGTTTATTCGATTACCGAAAAAATCTCAACATTACCCGAGAAGACTGCGATTTTATTGGGAACTTGGCGAGTGGACAAGAATGACGGGTATTTCATGCGGAATGCCACGTATTCGATGATGATGACGAATCCGGGTTTGCCGGCTTTTACCGTTACTTCTATCGGTATGGGGTATTGGGCTACCGGGGGACGCGTACCGGAATACAGGACTGTCGGTAAAGATATTGCCCGTTTGGTCATAGGGTTGGAAAACCAGTCCGATTCGGTATTGTCCGAACAGGGGTTACAGATTATTCCCAATCAATATTGTTTTGATTACGAGAAATTGAGGAAGGGTAACTTTTTGAATAAAGAGGTGGCAAAGGGTGCCCTCTTCTACAATAAGAAGTTATCTTATTTCGAGGAATACAAGTATCAAATCATAGGGGTTGCGCTGGCATTTATCCTGTTATTGCTGGGATTCGTGTTGGCGATGTATTTTTACCTTCGCACGAAGCGGTTTAAGGATGCTTTGGTTGAAGCGCAAAAGGATAATACCCTTATTCTGAATAACGTGAACACGGGAATTAAATTTATTAATCCCGATTTCACGATCAAGTGGCATAATGGGGTTGATTTTACGGCTCTTATGGAATGTGTATCCAATTCGAAAGGGGAGGTTTGCTATAAAGCGTTACGGAATTTGGATCAGCCTTGCCCGTACTGTCCGGCTGTTACGGCGATGAGAACGGGTAAGGTGGCGGACACGATTGTGAAACAGGGAAATTATTACATTTATATTCTGGCGAATCCGGTATTTGACGAGGAGAAGAATTTACTGGGAGTGGTGATGCGTCTGGAAGATATGACCAAGCAGAAACAGATAGAAATCGAATTACGTCAGGCGAAAGAGAGGGCGGAGGAATCGGATCGGTTGAAATCAGCGTTCTTGGCTAACATGAGCCACGAGATTCGTACCCCGTTGAATGCTATCGTCGGTTTCTCCGGTGTGCTGGTGGCGGATGACTATGATGTCGCTACCCGTCGTGAATTTGTAGAAATTATACAGAAAAATTCGGATCTCTTGCTTCGGTTGATTAATGATATTCTGGATATATCCCGGTTGGAAACAGGGCGTTTGAAATTCTCGTTCGAGGAAACAGAACTTGTTTCGTTGTGCCAGAGCGTGTTGGCAACGACGAGTTATGGTAAAAAAGATGGTGTCGAATACGTGTTCAAGGCTCCATGTGAACAATATATGTTGCGGACAGACGTTCAGCGTTTGCAGCAGATATTGATAAACTTATTATCCAACGCCAATAAATTCACGCTGCGAGGAAGTATCACTTTAGCTTTCGAGGTCGACGAGAAAGAAGATTGTATTTATTTCAGCGTGACGGATACCGGTTGCGGTATCCCGGAAGAGAAGCAAAAGAAGGTATTCGAGCGTTTTGAGAAATTGGATGAATACGTGCAGGGTACAGGGCTCGGATTGGCAATTTGTAAATTGACAATCACCATGATGGGCGGTGATATCTGGATTGACAAGAACTACACGGAGGGAGCCCGTTTTGTCGTGCGGCATCCCTTGAATGTGAAATTGGTTTCGGAAGAATAAGTCTTTAACTATCTCTGAATAGGGGTGAAACTCTACTGTCATGCGGCTTTCTTATGACTATTGGGTGACTATTGGGCGGCATCGCCTACATATCGCCTACATATCGCCTACTGTTCGCCCACGTTTTAGCAAAGAATATGCTTTTTTAACACCCGCTTATGATTTGCCCCGCTTATGATTTGTCCGGCAGGTTGGAAGATCGTTTTATCTTTCGCTCAAGATATACCCTAGTATAACGGTTGGTATACAACAAGTGAGGAGTGGAGGGGGAGTGGGCTAAATAGTGAAAAAGTGTTTTGTTTTTGTAGAAATGTTTGTATATTTGTAATGCGTAACATACTCAACGGCGGGGAAACCTGCCACAATGTGACAGGCATTTTTTGTGCCTGTTATCTCCATACGGCGGTTCCGTACCCCCGTGATGGAGTGTTAATGCATCCACAGCCGTTGAGGTGTTACGCAACGGGACAGGCGGAACCGTCTTTTTTTCTGCCAATAAAAAAAGAAAGCTGATGGGGAAAGCAAATGATCGGCGTACCCGTGTGAAAGGTCTTTCGGGATACAAGACAAATGTACGGAAACTTGTGATTAAGGAAATTATTGCTAACTTTGTTTCAAAGGTCTGAGATAAAGGGTTATTTTCGAACATGTAATATACAGGGGTCTTATGCAATTGCGGAAGTCGGATATGGAGCTTATTCATGCGATTCGTGAAGGTAGCGCGGCTGCTTTTCATGAGTTGTATTCCCGTTATTCCAAAATGGTGTATCGTCATATTCTTGTTCGGGTAAATTCTTCTTTTGACGCGGATGATATTTTTCAAGAGTTTTTCGTCAAGTTTTGGGAGAAAAGGAGTTCTCTGGAAGTAACTTCTTCCGTGCAGGGGTATTTGATGGTTTCGTTGAAGAATCATATTCTAAACACGATAAAATTGGAACAAATCCGGGATAAACATCACGAGTTGGCGCAGGGTGAGAAGGAGGAAGCGGATGATTACACGTGGGTGAAAATTGTGGCGGAAGATTTGAATGACAAGTTAAAAGAGGTCGTCGAGGGATTGCCGCCCCGGTTGAAGTGTGTGTATATACTTAGTCGGGAACAAAATTTGTCAGTGAAAGAGATCGCTGGTAAACTTTCCGTGTCGGAGCAAACCGTTAAAAATCAATTGACAGAGGTGCTTCGGCGATTGCGAAATGAAATGATGCAGAATAATTTTTTATTTTAGAATAGTACTACCTGTCGCTCCGATTTGTCATATAATAAAGGACAAGAATTTATGAGCGTAAACGAAATATATGATTTATTGAAAAAATACCGGGAGAATGAATGTACCCCGGAGGAGAAAGAACGTATTATTCGGTGGTATCAGCAGTTTGAGCAGGAAGCCGAGCTATTGCCTGAAATTCCGCAGAGAAAGTTGGATCAATTGTGGAGTTCTATTGAAAACCGGGTAAACGGAAGGAAAGGACGACGCATCGGGTGGATATACCGCTGTGCCGTTGCCGCGGTTATTTTATGCTTGGTCGCGGGGGGCATTGCTTACTACAATCAAGGAGCGAAGAAAAATGGAGTGGAATTGGTTCAACAGGAGATACTTCCGGCAAAGGGAGTTGTCGTTTTGCAATTGAGTGACGGGCGTCAAGTCCCGTTGACGGAGGCGGTGACGATTAGGGATCGGGAGGGGATGATTATCAAGAATGATTCGACGAAAGTGCTGGATTATACTTTGGCGGGGGACGGTGCGGTACAGCCGGTGTATAATACAATCACGGTTCCGGCGGGGGGAGAGTATCGGGTACTTTTGTCGGACGGTTCGAGTGTCCGGTTAAATTCGTGTTCGTCGTTGACATACCCGGTACCGTTTCACGGTGATGTGCGGGAAGTGAAATTAAAGGGAGAGGCTTTTTTTGATGTCGTGAAAGGTGTGAAGCCGTTTATTGTCAAGACCTCGAGTATGGATGTGCGTGTGTTGGGAACTTCGTTCAACGTGTCGGACTACGAGGATGACTATCAAGCCCAAACGACTTTGCTGGAAGGGCGTGTAGCTGTAAAAGAATATGAAATTACGCCGGGTATGATGCTTGCCTATTCCAAGCGGGACGGGCAGGTACGGACGGAGGAAGTGGATACCGATCTTTACGTGTCATGGATGAAAGGGAAATTCCGGTTTGAGGATATGCGTCTGGAAGATATTATGACCAAATTGAATCGTTGGTATGACTGTGAAGTTGAATACGCGGACGCCTCTTTGTGCGGATTACGTTTTAGCGGTGCCGCGGAGAAAGACCGACCGGCGAGTTATTTATTAGGGATGATCGAAACCGTCACGGACGTGAAGTTCAAGGTTTCGGGCAAGAAGATTTTAGTTATGAATAAATGAAAAACAGGGAGTTCTCACCCTCCCCGTTTAAATAATCAATAAACAGCATTCGCGAAGCGTGTCGACCAAACTCTTTTCGTGAATGAGTTATAAACTATAATAACAAAGGTATGAAAAAAAAATGGATGTGTAAAATTTTGAGGTACATGCGGAATCTATTTTTATTATTATTGATTTCAGCCTCTAGTGTATGGGCTAGGGTAGGATACTCGCAGGGAAAACAGGAAACTTTTAACGTGAAGAGCGGTACGATAGAATCGATCTTCAAGCAGATCAAGAAACAGAGTCAGTACGAGTTTTTCTACAACACGTCGATTCTGGACGTGAAGAAAGACGTTGCTTTGACATCGACGAGCGGCACGTTGGAAGAGATTTTGGAACAGGTGTTGGGTGATAAATACGTCTACACGGTCAGGGATAATTATATCCTGATCTCGGAGAGAAAGACGGTATTACCGGACGAAGTAAAGAAAATCACGATAAAGGGTGTCGTGAAGGATAAAAAGGGTGAAACGCTACCGGGCGTGTCCGTTCTGTTGAAGGGTACGGCTATCGGGGTGGCAACAGATGTAAAGGGTGAGTTTACGTTGACCATTCCCGAGCAGGATACGATCGTCTTGCGGTTTTCTTTCATCGGGATGAAGATGAAAGACGTGGTTTACAAGAAGCAGGACAAACCGCTCACGGTGGTGTTGGAGGAGAGTTCGACGGAGATGGACGAGGTGGTCGTTACCGGTTATCAGGAGATTAAGAAAGAGCGGATGACGGGATCGGTAGAGGTGGTTACCTCGAAAGATATCGCCAATAAAGGGTACACCAGCGTGGAGGACGTGTTGAAGGGACAAATGGCGGGAGTCGCGGTAATGAATCTTTCCGGACGACCGGGAGCCCAAGCCCGTATACGGATTCGGGGTATCAATTCGTTGACCGGCGATACGAATCCGATCTGGATCGTGGACGGGATGCCGCTCACGGGAAATGTTCCCGAGGTGAGCATGGGTGGTACGGAGTTCGAGGAAACGGTGCTGACGAGCGGTATCGGTAATATCCCGCCGGATGATATCGAGAGTATCACCGTGTTGAAGGATGCTGCCGCCACTGCCATTTACGGTTCCCGTGCGGCGAACGGGGTTATCGTGGTGACGACGAAGCGGGGAACTGCCGGGCGGTCGTATATTAATATACAAGCCTCTTACGGTTTGAGCGAAGCCCCGGATAATCGCCTGAAGATGATGAACACGAGGGAGAAAATTGCTTTCGAACGGGGTATATATGAAGATTTCCCGGGATTGAATATCGGGGGACGGGTATATCAGTTGTTGAAGAACGTGGATAACGGTTTGATTTCAAAATCGGATGCCGAGGCGGAAATTGAGAGGTTGAGTAAAATCAACACGAATTGGTTCGATAAGATTTTCCGGGTGGCGCAGACGCAGAATTACAGTATCTCACTTTCCGGCGGTAACGAAACGACACAGTATTACGGTAGTCTTTCTTACCTGTCACAAGAGGGTGTGATGCCGAACAACAAGTACGAGAGCATGGGTGCCTCGATGAAATTGACTCATGATTTTAATAAATTCCTGAGGGTTCATTTCGATGTGCGAAGTAGTTTGCGTAATGACCGTAGTTCCGCCTCTCCCGTGAACCCGCTGGATTACGCGACTTATGCCAATCCTTACGAGCGTGTGTATGATGAGAACGGGGAGTACGAGTACGACCGTAGTTCTTATTCCACTTTGAGCGCCATAAAGGACGGGTACAAGTATGATTTCAATATCTTGAAGGATATGAACGAGAACACGACGAAATCAAGATATTTGAGCAATCAGGTCAGCTTGAAACTCGAGTTCAAGATTTTGGAAGGATTGATGCTTTCTTCCATGGGGACATTCTCGAGTTCGAACAATCACTCGAAGAAGGAATTGGTTCCCGGCTCGTATGCCTCGAAAGCCTCTTCATGGCTCGCGGGATTGTACTCGGAGGGGGAGGTGCCGGACGAGATGAATAACGGTATGATTCGGGAATCGACTTCCCGTTCTCAGCAATGGACGATTCGCAATCAGTTGGAATTTGCACGCGGATTCTCCGGTGAGGATCATTATATCAATGCTTATTTCGGGCAGGAGGTTTCTTCTTCAAAAGGATACGGTTTCACGAGCATGATCCCGGAATGGAGTGATGTCTACGGGGTGGCTACTTATCCTGATTTGACAGGATGGACGTTGAAATCGGCTTTTAAAAATTCGTTATCGAGTCTGGGATCTCATTCCGAAACGCAGGATAGAAGTGTATCCTTGTTTATGACGGGATCTTACAGTTATAAAGACCGCTACGTGTTTCAAGGAAGTGCCCGTTTGGACGGGGTGGATATTATCGGGACGAAGAATCGTTTCTCTCCGCTTTGGAACGTGAGTGGCAAGTGGAACCTGCATAACGAGGCTTTCATGAGTCGATTCGGTTTTATCAATCAGTTGGCTTTCCGGGTTTCTTACGGTTTTGTCGGAAGTATCGACCGCAACGCTTTGCCTTTCTCTGTTTTGCGTAAGGTAGATAATTTCTCGTACAACGGAGAGAAGATTATGGATCGTTACGATCCTTCCAATCCGTCGATCAAGTGGCAACGTCAGGAGAACCGGAATATCGGGTTCGACGCGTCGTTGTTTAATAACAGGATAAATCTGGTCGTGAATTATTATAATAATGATACGCGAAATCTGTTGGACGATAAGAAGATAGCGGCATCCACGGGACGTCTTTCCGTGGCGGCGAACGTGGCATCGGTGAATAATAGGGGATGGGAGATTAGCTTGAGAACCCTGAACGTGCGGACGAATGATTTTAGTTGGGTTACTTCCGTGAACTTTACAAAGAATAAAGATAAGGTTACGGATACCTACTATCAAGAGTTGAGCGAGATTTCTGCCAGCACAAATTCTACTTTTGAATCTTTGTATAGTTTGTATATTCAGGGACAACCCGTGAAGGCGTATTATGGCTATAAATACGCGGGCGTAGACCCGTACACGGGAAATACGTTAGCTTACGTGGATGGGTTTGATGATGACGGTAACCGATTGGGTACATTGAACGCGGAAGGGAAGTACGTGTATAATATGGATAATGATTTGACTACGCAATTAGCTAACGCTTCCCGGGGATATTTGGGACGGAGTGATCCGCCTGTTACCGGAGGTTTTACGACTCAATTCAATTACAAGAGGTTTAGTCTTTTCGCCCAATTCACTTACATGACGGGGCATCTGGCCCGCTCGTTCTAGTATTACTCCGGCGGGACGGCTTATGCCGCGGCGAAGAATGTGCTGAAGATTGAAGCGAACCGCTGGAGAAAGTTGGGAGATCAAACCGATATTCCCAAGTACGGCACGAGTAGGACGGAGTATTTATACCAGTTATTTGATTTCCGCTTCGAGAAGGGAGATTATTTGAAATGCAACAATATTTCTTTCGGGTATAATTTGGAACCGGAGTTATGCGCTAAATTGCGGATCACCCGGGCTCGCCTTAACTTTAATATGTCTAATGTTTTCACGTTGACGAAATTCAGGGGAATAGACCCGGAGACGAAAGGTGCTTTTACTTACCCGAGTGCTCGCTCGTATACTGTTTCGTTGTCAATAGGTATTTAATTTGAAGGTTATGAAAAGAAATATATTTTTATTGTTTGTCATGGTGTTTTTCTGCGGGGCGTGTGCTGACTTTTTGGATATGCCTCCTAAAAATACGAAAGTAGTTTATACTATCAGTGATGTCCGGGATGCTATGTCCACGTTGTTGTTTGCGACAACATCCTCGAGTTATTGCAAGGGATACGTGAGTAATGGTGTACGGTTTAATGATGAATACGTGCAGTACCCGTTCACGAGGCGTAATAATGTATCGTCCATTTTATACACGAACGATTTGGATATGGTTAATTTCCTTTTTGACGATTTTGCCAATCCTGCTCGCGGTGGTCAGAATTTTGTAAAGGAATACGGGGAGATTAAGAACTGGGAAGGATATTTATTTCCAAGTGAGCTATGGAAGGAGGTCTTTGTTTCTATCGGGTACATTAATATGGTGTTGAAAGATTTGGAGAATGTGCCGGATTATAATAAAACGGATGGCGAGAGGATATCGGGAGAAGCGAGGGTGATGAGAGCTTATTATTTACTTCGGTTGAATCAGTTGTTTGCTCCATATGACAAAAACGAGTACGGTATCCCCTTTAATTTTGATGCCGATGTGGTTCAAGGCGGGAAAAGATGGAAACAGACGGATTTGTACGCGAAGCTAATCGGGGAGATCATGGATGTTCTAGCGTATGAAACGGTGCCTGACGAAGCTTGGAATATATTTTTTAATAAAAGGATAATATACGCTATTCTCGCTCAAACATATCAATTTAAAGCAGAGTCTTGTGCGGCGGAAGATGATGATTGGAGTAAGGCGGAATATTATGCGAAGGAGGCTAGAAAAAATGAACGTGTAGAAAATACGGTAGACGAACAATTCGAGTTGACGACGGTTCCTTTCGGGAAAGGTACGACGAAACCGCATAAGTTCGCTTTATTGCGTTTCGCGATATACGCTTACGGGGGGAATGATTATGCTCCATGGGGAAGACCGGAACAGTTGTTGGTACAATGTCCTTCCGAGGAATTGTACGGCTTGTATGATGCGAATGATATCCGTCGGGAGGTGTATTTTAAGGAGATTGATGGTAAAATATACGTAACGAGGTGGCAGGCGACGGATGATCATAGCGCTAACGATGTGCATGTTTTATTCCGTTATTCCGATTTGATGTTGATTGAAGCGGAAGCTCTTGCCCGTCAAGGGAAAGATGGGGCGCTGGAATTACTGAACGAGTTCAAGCGTAGCAAGATTCCGGGATACACGGGTTATACCGGTAATGACGTGATTGGTGAGATCCTGAAAGAACGTCGTAAGGAGTTCGCTTACGAGGAGCAAATGAATTGGCTGGATATGAAACGGACGGGGGTAAAAGTTACGCGTCAGGCAAAAGACGAGGCGACGAACGAAGTGAAAACGTACACTTTGGAAAGTGATGATTACAGGTACACGTTCCCACTACCAGCTGATTACGAGTTGATGTACAATAATATACCCCAGAATCCGGGTTGGAAGTAATAAATGTAAATGAAAATGTTATGAGATATATAATCGTTTTTTTAATCACGATGTTGTTTTTGACCTCGTGTGAAAAAGAAGAGAGTGTGATTTTTGATTTGAATATTTCACCGGATGAAATTTCAAGAATCGAGTTACGCGGGGATCATAAGACGTTAGTGCCTAACGGAGTCAATAAGATGGGTTTCCGTACTTTCGTGTATGCCAAGAGAAAGGTGATGGCGTATGGTCGGGATGAAGACACGAAAGAATTTTACGGGAAAGAGATCGAGGAAGAGTTTTTGGTTCCTTCGGATCAGTTACCGGCGGACTACGTGAAAGTGTATGACGGGAATGGTAAGGTGGTGGAAGGTAATTATTATTCCACGACGACGGATGCCCCGGGGACGGTGTTACAATTTTACGCGAAAGGGGGAAATCTTGAAAGTAATCGGTTGGATATCACGATTCGGGAGTTGCCGGACGAGAGTTACGAGGAGATCGTGATTCCGGTTGTTTTCCATATACTCGTGCCTCCTGCCACGGCTGCTCCCGGTTATGATTTGAGCGTGGAATTTTTGGAAGGGCAACTTCAACGGGTGTCCGATGCTTTTAACCGGAAGATCACGACAGACCCGAATGCCGGAAACGCGAAGGTCGTGTTTAAATTGGCGACCTATGATTACAACGGGTTGAAAATGCAGGAACCCGGAAAGAATATCGTGGATATTTCAGCAACCGATTTCACGGCAATGGGAACTTCCTCCACGAAGACTACCCAGTATTTGGCCTATATTTTGAATAAGAAGAAAACGCTTATCTGGGACCCGAATAAGTATATGAATATCTGGGTCGCGAGATTCACGACTTCGACTTCAACGACGGGTGCTTCGACGTCGTACAGGATGTTGGCTCCTTCGGTGATACATTCCGACTATGATTTGGAATCTATCCCGGGATTGACCATGAAACATATGGATAGTTTCACGGTAAATGATGTAACGGATTGTCGTGATGTCGGATTTATGGTGAATTTGGCGGCTTTGTTGTCCCCGTCAACAGTGCAAGGGAAGAATGAATTTAGTCTGGCAACTCCGGTGGCGGAGTATTTCGGGATACTTCAGACGAGGTGTGACAAGTATAGTTATTTGAACCCGGATGGGGATAGCGACTATTGTCCGGATACTTATAGTTTTGACTATGGTTATTATCCCACTGTTTATAAAGGAAATAATCTGGACGGTCAACCGGAGAATGATCCGACCCGTCCCATGGAGTATTTCACGTCCTTTAATGTGCTGGATATGTATAGTTACAAGAATTCTCTCTCTGTCGATCAAGTGAGAAGGTTGAGAATGGTACTGGAGCGATGTCCTTCCCGTTGGGCTTACAAGTCCGATTGGGCATTTACCGGGGGAGATTGATGTATTTTTAGGAGGTATTGATAGTTGAGATTTGAACTCTCTCCGTCGGCTTAGCTGACGGAGAGAGTTTTTAGGAATAATTTGTTACCGGAATAGTACTTTCGGGTGTTTACAACAGTCTTCTATTTGATGTGATTACCGTGTATTAAAACAGATGTATGATGAGAAGAATATCTTTTATTGTTTTTTGTTTGAGTTTTTTGTTCGGGTGTGGTGAACAACAGAAGTTTATCGTTTTTGGAGAGGTTGATGGAATGGAGGGGGATACACTTTTTCTTGCGGCTCGAAATATTGAAGGTCGATGGGATACGTTAGGTGTGGCGGTTGTCGAGTCTAGGATATTTAGATTTGAAGGGAGTGTCCCGCGGCCTTTAATTGCACAAGTACAAGGGAAATCAAGACATCAGGTGTTGCCTTTGTTTTTGGAGAATCAATCTTTTCATATTTATTTGAATAAGGGGCAATTCGAGCAATCGGAAGTGAACGGGGGCGGGCTTCAGAAGAGTTATAATGAATTTATGATGCAAAAGGCGGATATATATAAAGAGATGCCCGAGTTGGAAAAGGCTTTTGCAGAGGCACGAAAAGCGGGGGAGCGGGAGACTTGTCGGCAGTTGATAGAAAGAAATGATGAGTTGGATTCTATTTACAGGGAAAGTGAATTCCGTTTTTTGAAGGAACAAGGGAATAGCTTACCCGGATTGTATGTCGTGTTCAAACAGAACCCGAGAATGAGATTCGAGCGATTGAAGCCGATGTATGATTTATTGAGTGACGAGATGAAGGATACTCCTTACGGGAAGATTATCACTCAACGTTATTTGGATGCGAAAATAACAGCGAAGGGGGAAATAGCTCCCGATTTTACATTACTGACACCGGAAGGGGATTCGTTATCTCTTTATTCGGTGAAAGCGAAGGTGAAAATACTGGATTTCTGGGCATCGTGGTGTGGACCTTGCCGTGCGGAGAATCCTAATATGGTGGCAATATATCACGAGTTCAAGGAGCGGGGATTGGAAATTATCAGCGTGTCATTGGATTCAAACCGGGAGGCTTGGTTGAAAGCGATCAAGGAAGACGGCTTGACGTGGAGGCACGTGTCGGACTTGAAAGGTTGGCAATCGTCTGCTGCACAGTTGTATAAGATTAGTGCGGTTCCTTCTGTTTTCGTATTGGATGCTACCAATAGGATTGTGGGGAGTTACGTGAGAGGGGAAAATATAAGGACTTGTGTACAAGGTTTATTATGAGGTACTTGGCATGAAAATATTGAACGCAAAAAACGAACGATTAATGAGTTTCAAAATTATCTAATTTTTAAACATTATCCAAGAAGCTTGGATTTTTTTTCTATCTAATTATCAATGTTTACGAGTTCTGTCCGGAAGATTAAGAATATCTCTTTTTTTAGCTCATTAATCGTTCGAATATTTATCTAAAAAGAGAGGATTGTGCCGGATAGAGCGGACATTGAAATTGTAAATGATATAAAGAAAGGGAGTGTTGCTGCTTTCCACGAGTTGTATTCCCGTTATTCCGATATGGTTTATCGGAATATTCTCGCTCGTGTAAATAATTCCTTTGATGCGGATGATATTTTTCAGGAGTTTTTTATACAAGTATGGGAGAAAAGGAGTTCTTTTCTGGTTACTTCTTCCGTGAAGGGTTATCTTTTGATTTGGTTGAGAAATCATATACTTAATTCAATAAAACAGGAACAGGTGCGTGATAAGTATCAGGGAAAATGCGCACCGGAGGAAACAGACGATTACACGTGGGTAAAGATTGTATCAGAAGATTTGAACGAGAATATACGACGGATTGTGTCGGGTTTCCCGTCCCGGCTACAATGCGTGTATATGCTTCGTCACGAACAAAATTTATCCATAAAAGAGATTGCCGAGAAATTATCAGTTTCGGAGCAAACTATTAAAAACCAGTTAGGTGATATACTTCATAGACTTCAACATGAAGTGAGACAGAAAAATTTTTTATTTTCTTTTTAGTACTTTTTGCTCTCCGGAACTGTCTTATAGGAAAAGAAGGTGAAAAATGGGGACAAAAGAAATATATGATCTTTTAAAAAGATACAGGGAGCATCAATGTACGCCTGAAGAAGAAGAACAGGTTATGCGTTGGTATGATCAATTCAATGATGATGTCGAGAACCTGCCGGAAATACCCGAAGGTAAATTAGCCCAATTGTGGTATTTCATTCATCGAAGGATAAGCAATATCACCCAAAAGCGTCGTGTACTTGTATTTTCTCGATATGCCGCGGTGATTGCCATATTATTTATCGTGGGGGCGGGTGTATTTTATTTTAACGAAACACGGAAACAAGAACAACCGGGGTTAGCAAAACAGGATATATTACCGGCAAGAGGAATCGCGGTGTTGCGATTGAGTGACGGTCGGGAAGTACCTTTGGATAAAGTGTCTATTATCCGGGATAAAGAGGGTGCGATGATTAAGAATGATTCTTTGCAGATATTGGATTACACTTTAGCAGAAAAAAGATCGGAACTCCTTTATAATACGATCACTGTACCCGCGGGAGGGGAATACCGGGTACTTTTGTCCGATGGGTCGAGCGTGCGATTGAATTCTTGTTCTGCGTTGACTTATCCGGTAGCTTTTGCGGGGGATGTGCGGGAAGTGAAATTGACGGGGGAGGCTTATTTCGATGTGGCTAAATCGGATAAACCTTTTATCGTGAATACCGCGAATATTGATGTACGGGTACTGGGTACTTCTTTTAATCTTTCCGATTATACGGCGGATCATGAGGCTTCAGTAACATTGGTTGCCGGGAAAGTATCCGTGCGGGGACGTGATGAACAAAAAGAGTTTAATATTACCCCGGGAATGAGGTTTGAATATAATAAAGAGAACAAGCAGGTAAAGTTGGAAGAGGTTGATCCGGAGCTTTATATTTCATGGATGTTGGGGATTTTCAAATTTGAGGATATGCGTTTGGAGGATATTATGGTCAAACTGAATCGTTGGTATGATTGCAGCGTGGCTTATGAGGATAGTACATTGCAGAATTTACGTTTTACAGGAGCCGCGGAAAAAGATCGCTCGGCAAGTTATTTACTTGAATTGATAGAAACAATCACGGATGTGAAATTCGAAATAAACGGAAAGAATATTTTAGTAGAACATAAATAAAAACAGGGAGCTCTCACCCTCCCTGTCTTTATGGATAACAACATTCACGCAAAAGTTTACCAGACGATGTACGTGAATGAGTCATGAACTTTAATTACAAATGTATGAAAAAAAAATGGATCAGTAAAATTTTGAGGTACATGCGAAATCTATTTTTATTATTATTGATTTCAGCCTCTAGTGTTTGGGGTAAAGATTGTTATTCCCAAGGGGCACAGGAGATTTTCAATGTGAAGAGCGGGACGATCGAGTCTATCTTTAAACAAATTAAAAAGCAGAGTCATTACGAGTTTTTTTATAATACGTCAATTTTAGACGTGAAAAAGAGTGTTGCGTTGGATGTGCAAAACGGAACATTGGACGAAATTCTTGAACAGGTTTTGGGGGATAAGTACGTGTATCAAGTGAAAGATAATTATATCTTGATCTCGGAAAGAAAAATGACGATACCCGATGAGGTGAAAAAGATCATCATAAAAGGTATCGTGAAGGACAAGAAAGGTGAAACATTACCGGGTGTATCCGTCGTGTTGAAAGGGACTACGGTCGGTGTGGCTACAGATGTAAAAGGTGAGTTTACGTTGACTATACCGGAGCGGGATTCTATCGTGTTGCGCTTTTCTTTTATCGGGATGAAGATAAAAGACGTGGTTTATAAAAAGCAGGATAAGCCGATCGTGGTTATTCTTGAAGAGAGTGCAACGGAGATGGAGGAAGTGGTGGTAACCGGTTATCAAGAGATCAAGAAAGAGCGGATGACGGGATCGACGGAAACGATAACGTCAAAGGATATTATGAATAAAGGATATACCAGCGTGGAAGAAATTTTAAAAGGTACTATGGCGGGTGTGACTACGATGAGTATATCCGGGCGTCCGGGAGCACAGGCTCAAATTCGTATCCGGGGTATAAACTCTTTGACCGGAAGTTCCGATCCGATGTGGATTGTTGACGGAATGCCTTTACAGGGGGATGTGCCTGAGGTTAGCATGGGGGGAACCGAATTTCAGGAAACGGTGTTGACCAGTGGTATCGGGAATATATCCCCGGATGATATCGAGAGTATTACCGTGTTGAAGGATGCCGCCGCCACGGCTATTTATGGTGCCCGTGCCGCGAATGGAGTGATTGTTATTAAAACAAAACGAGGGACTGTCGGGCAGTCTTACATCAATATTCAAGCAGCCTACGGGTTAAGCGAGGCCCCGGAGAATCGATTGGTGATGATGAATTCCCGGCAGAAAGTTGATTTCGAGAGAAGCATTTACGAGGATTTTTCTTCTTATAATTTGAGTGGTCGTGTGCAACAATTACTTCGTAATGCGGATAACGGAATCATCGGTCGGGCAGAGGCAGAAGCTGAAATTGAGAAGTTAAGCAAGATTAATACGGATTGGTTTAAAGAAATTTTCCGGGTTGCTCAAACTCAGAATTATAGTGTGACGCTTTCGGGTGGAAATGAACGGACGCAGTATTACGGAAGTCTTTCCTACATGACACAAGAAGGCGTGATGCCGAATAATAAATATGAATCGGTGGGTGCTTCACTAAATTTCACGCATGATTTCAACAAATGGTTACGGATTTATTTTGACGTCAGAAGTTCATTACGTAATGACCGTAGTTCCGCATCTGCCGTGAATCCTCTGCGATATGCCACGTATGCCAATCCGTATGAACGTCTTTATGATGAAAACGGGGATTACGCGTATGATAGAAGTTACACATCAGAATTGAGTACTGTTCGTGACGGGTATTTATATGATTTCAATATTCTCAAAGATTTGAACGAGAACACGAATAAGACTCGTTATTTAAGTAACCAGTTGAATCTTAAACTAGAATTTAAGATTATCGAGGGACTGATGTTTTCAACAATGGGAACATTGTCAAATTCAAACAATCATATGATGTCCGAACTTTTGCCCGGATCGTATACTTCCAAATTAACTTCATGGGTAAAAAATATATACGACAATGAGACTCCGGATTATCTGAATAAAGGTAAACTCTCCGAGTCTACTTCCCGTTCTCAAGGGTGGACCATTCGGAATCAGTTGACTTATGCACGAGGCTTTTCTGACAAGCATTACGTGAATATATTACTCGGGCATGAAGTGTCTTCCCAGAAAGGTTATAGTTTTGCCAGCATGATTCCGGAGTGGAATCCGACATACAGTATTGCTACATATCCGGATTTGACAGGTGTAGAAATTAGTTCGAAAGTGTCTTTCACGAGTTTAGGGAGCCATCGCGAATCACAGGACAGAAGCGTTTCTTTCTTCGCCACGGGATCTTATAGTTATGAAGATCGTTATATTGTTGCCGGTTCGGCACGTTTGGATGGTGCGGATATTATCGGGACAAAAAATCGTTTCTCTCCGCTATGGAACGTGAGTGGAAAATGGAATTTGCATAACGAATCTTTCATGGAGGACGTGTGGTTTGTGAATCAATTGTCCCTGAGGGCTTCTTATGGATTTACCGGAAGCATTGACCGGAATGCATTGCCATTTTCACTTATGAGTAGAAATTATTCGGCTTATTATTATGATGGGATGGAGCTAATGGATGAATACATACCGGGTAATCCTTCGATCAAGTGGCAACGGAAAGAAGATCGTAATTTCGGATTCGATGCTTCGCTGGTAAATAACCGGATCAATGTAAGCGTGAATTATTATAATAATGATACAAGGAATTTATTGGATGACAAGATGCTGGGGTATTCGTCCGGGAAAAAGAGTATCAAGGCAAACGTGGCATCGTTGAGAAACACGGGTTGGGAGTTTTCGCTTAAAACATTGAATATCCGAACGGATGATTTTAGCTGGACGACTTCTTTTAATTTCGCAACGAACAAAAATGTTGTGACAGAAACTTATTACAAGAGTGTGGATGAATTGCCCGTGAGCGTACATTCCAATATGAGCTATTTGTATAGTTTATATATAGAGGGAGAATCGGTATCTGCGTATTATGGTTTTAAATACGCTGGAGTGGATCCGGCAACAGGAGGAGCTTTAGCGTATATTGATCGTTTGGATGAAGAAGGGAACCAGTTGGGGAGTTTGTACAAGGACGGACGCTACGTGGTGAATATGGATGCAAATCCGACGGGGCAGGAGAAAATGTTATCCAGAGTATTTTTGGGTGAAAGTTATCCGCCTTATACGGGTGGTTTCAGTACTTCATTTACTTATAAAAGCCTCAGCCTTTCTGCTAATTTTTCCTTTATGGCAGGTCATCTTATTCAATCATTCCAAAGTATGACAAGTGGCGGAGATATTTATGCTACTTCACAGAATGTGTTAGCGCTGGAAGCTAACCGATGGAGAAAACCGGGAGATGTTACAGATAAGCCTAAATATCAGGAGAGTAATTCTTCTTATTTATATGATATCTACGATTTTAGATTTGAAAAAGGGAATTATCTGAAATGCACGAATATTTCTTTGGGTTATAATCTTTCCCCTCGTCTTTGTTCTTTGTTGCGTTTGACGCGAATGCGTTTGAATTTTAACGTGTCTAATGCCTTTACATTAACTAAATACAGGGGAATAGATCCGGAAAATAATGGTGCATTCGGGTATCCTAGTGCAAGAAAATATAATCTGTCAATTTCTATTGGTATATAAAATCAAAATGATTATGAAGAGAATATTATTATTTATATTGACAATAGGTCTTTGTATGACCGGATGTAAAGATTTTTTGGATATGCCGCCAAAAAATGTAAAAGTTATTTATACGACAGAAGACGTGAAAGAGGCTATGAGTTTGTTCTTGTATGCAACGGCAAATTCAAATGCAGGTGGCTATAATCAAATGGTAAGTTATAACCTTGTTTATTATGCGGGAGGAAGAATTATTTATCCTTTTTCCAGATACGTGAATATCTGTGCGGCAATGGCATCGGATGATGTTGAGATGTTGGGGTTTGTAAACCAAAATACGGATAGTCCAGCCCGTGGAGGATATACTTACAGGAATGAGTTTAGTGAAATTAGAAATTGGGAGAGTTATCGGTTTGCGAATCAGACATGGAAGGCTACTTTTCTGGCGGTGGGATATTTGAATAATGTGCTGAATGATTTGAGTAAAGTTCCGGATTATGACAAAACAGAACACGAAAGGATTTCCGGGGAAGCGAGAGTGATTCGGGCATATTATCTTTTTAGACTAAATGCTCTTTTTGCTCCTTATGACAATAATAATTATGGTATTCCGATGACGTTTGATGCCGAAGTGACTAGCGGTAGTGCCAGATGGAAGCAAACAGATATTTACAAGACTTTGATTCATGAATTGACGGAAGTATTGGAATATGAAACTGTGCCTAAGATTTCGTGGAATATATTCTATAATGAGCGAATTATTAAAGCAATTTTGGCGCAAATTTATCAATATAAAGCAGAATCATGTGCCGGAGAACCCGATGATTGGAGTAAGGCGGAAACTTATGCACGAGAAGCTCGTGATGGGGCACGGATTGAAAATACAGTAGATGAACAAAAAGAGTTAAATTACGCTCCGGCAGATCAAGCTTATTATACGTTGGATAAACCTCACCAATTTGCCTTGTTAAGAATCGCTCACCCGGGAGACGGGGGAAATAATTACGCTCCTTGGGGTACACCCTCTGATCCGCAACAAAGGGTAAACCCGGAATTGTTTGCGATGTATGATGCAGAAGATATTCGTGTTTCAGTTTTTTTCAAAATTATAAATAACACTCCTTATTGGGTGAAATTGCAGAGTCGCGGAAGTGTAGATGTATGTAGTGAAACCCATCCTTTGTTTAGGTATTCGGATTTACTTTTGATTGAAGCCGAGGCTAAGGCTCGTCAAAACGCTCCGGAGGCTCTTTTACTGCTGAATGAATTTAAGAGTAGTAAGATTCCGGGGTATGCGGGATTCCAAGGAAGTAATGTATTGGATGAGATTTTGCGGGAACGGCGTAAAGAGTTTGCTTTAGAGGAACAAATGCGGTGGTTGGATATGAAACGTTTGAGGGTGTCTGTAACTAGAGAGGCTTTGGATGACGATAATATGTCGCAATTCTATACATTGGAAGCGAATGATTACCGATATGCACTACCTATTCCGGAGGAAGCGGAATTGATGTATAATAATATTTCTCAAAACCCGGGTTGGCCGGCAAGTAAAGAAGATTAAATTGTTGTGATATGAAAAAGATTTTACAATATATATTAATATCGATTCTTTTTTGTGCTTGTGCAAAAGAGGAAACTGCAATTTTGGATTTTGAAGCATCTGTAGATGATATTTCAAGGATCGAGTTACGAGCAGATCATAAAACACTTTTGCCTAACGGGGAGGCAAAAATGGAATTTTATCCATTTGTTTATGGTAAAAAGAACGTGATGAAGTATGAGAGAAATGAAGAAGGAGAGTATATTTCCGAAATGGTTGAGGAAGAGTATCTGATCCCGGATGACCAATTACCAAAGGGATGTGTTAAGGTATATGATCAAGCAGGGAACGAAATAAAAGAGAATGTCTATTCTACGATAACAGAAAATCCGGGAACAGTTTTAAATTTTTATGCGAAGGCAGGTGCGATTGAAAGTAATCGTTTGGCAATAACAGTTCGAAATTTGCCGGATGAATCATACGATGAAATTGTTGTGCCGGTGGTATTTCATATGTTGTTACCTCCCGCATCGGCCGGTCCGACGTATGACATTTCTCAAGAATATATGGAAAAAGTTTTGGAAGAGGTAAATAATATTTTTAATAAACGGATAACAACAGATCCGAACGGCGGGAATGTGAAATTGACATTTAAATTAGCGGTTTATAATCCTTCCGGAATGAAATTGCAGGAAGCGGGAAAGAATGTAATAAATTTGTCCGCTTCAAATATAAAATATATCGAGGACGAAAGTTCAAGTTCAAGTAATTTGTCCACGGGCTATAACAAATTTATTGTACGGTATAAAAGTACATGTATTTGGAACCCCCAAAGGTATCTGAATATCTGGTTGACTAGATTCTCCACGAATACAAGTGAATACGGTACATATTCTTATAAAATGGCTGCCCCGACAGATATATATTCAGATTATGAAGCGACATCTATTCCCGGTCTATCTTTAACAACAAAGGATGAATTTACGGCATCTGATGTGGTAAGTTGTTTGGACATTGGGGTGTTGATAAATTATATGACATTTTTGAATCCTTCTGTACAGGGAACAAATACTTTTACTTTAGCGACAGTGTTAGGAGGGTATTATGGATTGATGTTTACAGATCAGAATCAAAATGATGATTGGGTTGATGGAGATAATGATTTTTGCGAGGATACTTATTATTTCTATAGTGATTATTCTTCAAGTGTTTATAAGAATACGCGGTTGTATAGAGAAGATGCTGAAGGTATATATGACTGGTTTACATCATTTAATGTGATGGATTCATATAGCCGTAAGAATTGCGTAAGTGTAGATCAAGCATTACGAATGCGTATGGTATTAGAACGCTGTCCCTCTCGTTGGGCTTATAAATCTGAATGGGCGTTTACCGGGAAGTAATAATTTTAATAGTGTGTGTGAATCTCCCTCCTGTTTATTTGACAGGTTGGGAGATTTTTTGTTCGGAAAACACTCAGTATGTCATACCAAATAGCCATAGCGGGATTTTATTCCCGAAGCCGATTTCGGCATTGTCAAATGCGATGTAGCTATCGGGGATATCTTTGATTTGATTATATGTTTTATTTTTACCCCCTATTTCAAAAGTGTAGGTATCATCAATGATAAAGTCTCCCTTGGGAGGGATATTTAAATGGTGCAGGACATTCATTTGATTGGCAAAAAAAGTTTCCCGTTTGTTGCCGTCATTGATATTGGAACTTGTTAGGGCATATAACAGGTTTGTATTGTCGAGATAGATTTTTTCAGGTTTGTTTAAAGAATTCATCCCTTTTTGGGAAGACGAGATCATTTTTATTAACCTCGCTTTTTCTAGGAAGCCAAGATATTTGATCGTGGATGCCCTGTTCGTTTCTATTTCAGAACTGAGAGAGGTCATGTTAGGACAGAATGGAACGAGGGACGAAATGATCATCAACATCTTTTTGAGTTTCAATAGAGTCGTGTATTCTATATTCTCGATGGCGGGTAGATCGTTATCTAAAATAGTATTCACGATGTTTTGCAGGCGCAGGGAGTAATTTTTGACATTCTCTTTGTAGAACGGATAGTATCCATGTTTCAAGTAATCGTCAAACAGGGGGAGGATCTTGATTTCTGACGTGATTCTGGAAGCGATGTTCACGTGGTCGTTTAGAATTTCCGGTAAGGAAAGAACCGGATAGTTAATGTCTTTCTCGAAATTCAGGTATTCCCGCAACGAGAGACCGTGAAGGTGATAGTGAATGGCTCTTCGGGAGAGGTCTGCATTCGATTTGTATATTTCCAGTATGGAAGAACCTGTGAACACGATATGTAATTCGGGATAACTGTCATAAATATTTTTTATCTCGATAGACCAGTTCGGGTAACGGTGTACTTCGTCGAGGAATAGATGAGTTCCCCCGTAAGCGTGGAATTGTTCGACAAGATCGACGAGAGAATTCTTGGAAAACCAGATATTGTCGAGACTCACGTACATCGCTTTGTTCCTGTCCGGAAAATTCATTTTGATATGTTGCAACAAGAGTGTCGTTTTTCCAGTCCCGCGGGCTCCCGTGATGCCAATCAAGCGATCTTGCCAGTCGATTTCGTCGTATAGATACCGACGATATTTGACGGGTGTTGAATCTACCAACCGAGTGTAATTCCGAACAAGTGTTTCCATGATAAATTTGTTTTTTGCAAATATATAAAATTGTACCTTCAAAAGAACGTTTTTGGGCATAAATTGTTCCTTTGAAGGTACAGTTTTAATGTGATAACGGTGTTATCGAGTATAAAAATCTATTTGCTTCTTAATCGCACGGGTGCAAACCGGACAGAAGTCGTTGCCGGACAGGGTGTTCATCAGGCAGTCGGGAACGGGACGGTAGACTCCTTTTTCAACGTAACCTCCGCCTTCATAGACACCGAGTTTTTTCAGGTTTTGGCGATCGATAGGAGTCGGGACCGGGGTATCCTTGTCGAGCATGTCTTTCCATTTTTTGTTGAAATTGACAAGGGTGGTTAAGTTGGGTTCCCAAGGTTCGACGCCTTTGGGGTACATGTCGTTGTAAGAACTGCCGATTTCGACATATTCGTCGCCCAGACCGGCAAAAAGATGTCCGAACTCGTGGACGTAAACTTTGGCGGCGTGCAGGTTACCGTTGATGCTGATGCCGTAGTGATTGTAAATAGCGCCTCCGCCGTATTTCTGGGTATTGGCTATGATATAAATAAAGTCGTAAGGCACATTGGCGGCAAGGTCCCGTAGGCTTTTGTGATCGTAAGTCATGATATACCGTTCGGAATCGAAGGTATAGAATGACGAATTCAATATCGTGTTTTTCCAGATGTATTCACCGGGGATGTCAACGCCGGATTCTTGTGAAGGGGCGAGTACGGCACGGACGTTAAAGCGGTTGCGATTCTCTTTATAAGGGGAGAAACTGAATAACCCTTCCACGAAGCGTTGGCAATCTGCTTTGAATTGTTCCATTTCTTCCGCGGTGTATCCTTCGGGAAGAAGTACGATGTCTACTTTATGGGCGGGGTTGCCGGTGTAGAGCACGTCGAACGTGGGGTATTGTAAGCGACGATCCTTTTTGATAAAATAGCTGTCAACATCCACGGCGTATTCGAATTTCTTCACGAGTTTGCCTTTCTTGTTCCGGCTACATATCTCGATGCGAACGTCATTTTTCGGGAAGGGCATCACGACAGTTTCCAGACAACAACGGCGTGTTATCTTCGCCTCGTCGGTGGTTTGCCATTCGCCGAAAAGGGTGCAGTACCCGCGGGAATAGATAAGTTGGTTAGTGGCTGCGTCGTACACGTTCACGTAGTAATTCCCGTAGAACATGGTGTCAATTAAATTAACCTTAGAACCACCCCAGTAGGGTTCTTCGAGAAGTTCCTCGAAATAAATTTCTTCATTCTGACTATCGCCACAATGGGCATAATCCATGCGTAATGTTTTGTTGTGGAAATACTTGTCGAATTGAGCCCACGAGAAGTTCGCTTGTAAGAGTAATACTATGCAGGCGATAAGAGTTATTCCTTGTTTCATAGACTTGTTATTTTTTAATATAAATTTTGTACAAAGATAGTTTTTTACTATTTTTCGACACAGAAAAACTGTGTAAAATATACTATTTAGTATGCTAGGGGACGAGTTATTGATAGAACAGTTAAACCGGAAGGAGGTTAAGGCTTTTAAAGAGTTGTTTGACCGCTTCTATCGTTATCTCGTTTTGTATGCCATGAAGTGGGTGGAAAGACAGGAAGAGGCAGAGGATATAGTGCAGGATTTGTTCGTGCAAATATGGGAACGGGACACTTGCTACAGTTCTTATTACGGTTTCAAGAATTTCTTGTATAATTCGGTAAAGAATGCTTGTTTGGATTTCCTGAAACATCGAGAAGTGGAGGGAAAATATATAAAATACACGCTTCGGCATACGGAACCCGGGGAAGAGCCCGAGTTGGAGCTAATGAAGGATGAGGTGTACCGTCGTCTTTATCAGGTGCTGGACGAACTGCCTAAACGGTGTAGGGAAGTATTCAAGTATTATCTGGAGGGGAAAAAGAATAGCGAGATTGCAGAAATTCTCCAAATATCAGAGCTGACCGTGAAGACTCAAAAACGGAACGCGATGAGTTATATCCGTGAGAAATTGGGGACAGCGTATCTGTTATATGTTTTATTTCAAGCCGGTTGCATGTAGTTTGGAAATTTCTTTGAAAAAAACTTCATTTTTTATACTCCTTTTTTAAGTTGTTGTCGTCTTTGGTGTAAAATAACATCAGAGATATGAAGCATTACGATGATAATATAATACGACTTATTCAACTTTACCTCGTGGGTGGTTTATCGAAGGAGGAAGAGGTGAAGTTGGAGGAATGGTTGCGGCAGGATCCTTCACGGGAAAAATTCATGCGAGAAATCCGTGAGGGGCAAAACGTGGGACAGAATTTTAGTACTTTCGAGAATGTGAATAAAGACTTGGCATGGGGAAGTGTCGTTCGGAAAGGGAAAATCGAGATAAACAGATCGCATCGCTTGGCGTGGTACAAGTTTGTGGCTGCCGTGATGGTACCGTTAATGATTATCGGTGCCGCGTATTATATGAGAAACTATACAGCCTCGGATCAGCAGCAAAGTGTAGAAATCGCCGAGATTACCCCGGGCAAGGGGAAAGCTATTCTTCACCTGAATGATAACCGGGTGATAGAATTGTCAACCGAACAGGAAAAGCAATTGGATGTTGCCAAAGGAGTTGCCGTGAAGAGTGATGCCTCGGGAATGGTGTATCCGGAACAGGTTGCGGCGGGAGAAACAGAGTATAACGTGTTGGAGGTTCCTCGCGGCGGGGAATACACGGTGACTTTAGCCGACGGGACCATGGTGTATCTGAATTCGGGAAGTATATTGCGTTATCCGGTTGCTTTTGGTGCGGATTCGCGAGAGGTTTCTTTTTCCGGGGAAGCATATTTTGAGGTGGCGAAAGATGCGGAACGTCCGTTTTACGTTGTGGTGGATGACATGAAGATTAAGGTTTACGGTACTTCGTTTAACGTGAATACTCATTACACCGGAAAGGTGCAGACTGTTTTGGTGGAAGGAAAGATCGGGATAGAAACACCGGTTTCCGGGAAGGAATACGAGGTGAGCCCGGGGCAAATGGCATTGTATAACAGTCAGGAGCAGACGATGAATATTAATAGTGTTGATGTTCGTCCTTACGTGGCTTGGAAAGATCGGGTTTTCGCTTTCGAGAAAATGAGCCTTGAGGATATCATGACCACGCTTTCCTTGTGGTATGATGTGGACGTGTTTTACCAAACGTCTAGTTTGAGAAGCCTGCATTTTACAGGGCATTTGGGACGGTATGAAGATATATCCACTATTTTGGATGCGATTTCGGGGGTTACGCGAGTAAACTTTACAGTGAAAGGACGCACGGTTATCGTGTCGGAATAAAAACAGCGGGAAGTGTTGCGAGCACTTCCCGTCATAAATGATAATTACACAATAGGCTTATGTTGCGAGCATTACCTATTGAGAATACTAACATTAAAGTACAAAAGTATGGAAAAAAAACGATTATGTTCTCGGGTTTATTTACCTCGCGGGCAAAAAATGTGGAAGATTATGAAAATTTTTATTTTATTCATGTGTTGCTTCACCTTCACTCTTTCAGCCAAGAGCCTTGCTCAACAAGAAAAAGTGAATCTTGACTTGCGGGAGGTATCGGTAGACATGTTGTTCAGTGAGATTCAACGACAGACTAACCTGCATTTTATTTTCAATAACGAGCAGACGGTGAACTTGGACAAGTTGACCGTAAAAGCCAAGGATGAAACGGTGACTTCCGTGTTAGACCGTGTTTTTAAAGGAACCGGTTTCACGTACACGTTCCGGGATAAGATTATCATGGTTCGTTACGCGGGTGTTCCTGCGGAACAACAGCAAGAGAAGTTTATGGAAATAAAAGGTGTCGTGAAAGACACGAAAGGAGAGCCGGTTCCGGGTGTAACGGTGCTTATCGTCGGTACCCAGTTGGGATGTGCGACGGACGAGAAAGGTGAGTTTCAATTGAAAATTGCAGAACAAGACAGTGTAAAACTGCAATTCTCGTTTATCGGAATGAAGACCAAGGATGTCATGTTCAAGAAAGGAGACAAGAGTCTGAATATCATGATGGAAGATGAAGCCGAGAGTTTGGGTGAAATTGTCGTGACGGGGTATCAACAGATCGAGAAACGGAATTTGACCAGTTCCGTGGTGACGGTAAAAACCAGTGATTTGAAGACTATCGGGGCATCCAGTATCGAACAGATGTTGCAGGGTGTTGTTCCGGGATTGTCTGTTGTGAATACTTCTGCAGGACCGGGTGCGGCTCCGAAGATTCGGATTAGAGGTTCTTCAACGATATCCGGAAATGCAGAACCCTTATGGGTATTGGATGGTGTTATTCTGGAAAATTCTGTACCTGTTTCTGCTGCAGATTTGAATAGTCCGGATGTGATGAATATGTTTAATACTGTTATTGGTGGTGTAAGTCCTAATGATATAGAAACTATCACGGTGTTAAAAGATGCTTCGGCAACTGCAATTTACGGTACTCGTGCTGCCAACGGGGTTATTGTTATAACTACTAAACGCGGTAAAAGAAATAGTTTTAATATTTCCTACCAACATACATCAGCGGTAAGTATTCGCCCGAGTTATAATGATTTTGATTTATTGAATTCAAAAGAAAGGATCGAATTAACCAGACAATACTCGGAAGACGGACTCTGGATCATGGGAACTTGCGGTTTGGAAGGATTATTGCAAGCTTACGCCCTAGGAGATGTGTCAATAGAGGATTTGAATCGGGAAACCCGGGCAATGGAAAAAAGAAATACAGATTGGTTTAAAATATTGTTTCGTAATGCATATACTCAGACTCATGATTTAAGTATTTCCGGAGGATCGGAAAAGACAGATTACTATATTTCTTTAGGCTATAATGGTGAAGATGGGGTGGATAAATCCACTAATTATCAGAATTATAATGGGATGTTGAAAATAAATAGTGAGTTGTTTCAAGGTGTTAACTTAGGGGCTTTATTACAATTAAGTCGTAGAGATCGGGAGAATTATCATAGTGCTATTGATCCTTTTGAATATGCTGTTTCTGCTTCTCGAGCAATTCCGGAACGGGATGATTCCGGTTTGTATTATTACCAGAGTACCCAAAGAGGAATGTTGTTGTTCAACGTGTTGAATGAACTGAATAACACTCACAGCGAAAGTACACAGACGGATGTTAAGGGGATCGTTGATTTATCAGTTAATCTTTACCGAGGTTTGAAATATAAAGGATTGTACAGTTATTCATCTTCCCATTCCACGGCTATAGATTATGCAACAGAATACAGTAACTATATAGCTCAAATCAGAGGATATAATTATGGAGATACTTCTGATAAAGATTTGATTAAAAACTCCGTATTGCCTAATGGAGGAGAATTTAATGAAACTGTTTATGAACAGAGAACTTCTTTAGTCCGCAATAGCTTGGAGTATCGTGGGACATTAGTTCAAGATTTGAATATTGATGTAATGCTTGGACAAGAATTTCGGACAACGAAATATAAAGGGATGGCAACAAATTCTTATGGCTATTATAAAGATAGAGGGGAAATTTTTTATGAGCCTTCATTAAGTTCAACAACGGGGCATTTGAAACGAAATAAGGTTACTCGTGATTTGTTGGAAAGATCGAATATTTCTTATTACGGCGTTTTGTCTTTGATGTATAAAGATCGTTATGTGTTGAATGGTAATATTCGTTTTGACGGGTCAAATCTTTTTGGTTCCAATCCGAAATATAGGTATTTACCTTTATGGTCTGTATCTGGGAAATGGACAGTAAGCGAGGAGGATTTCTTGAAAGAGGAAGATTGGTTAAGTAATTTGGCATTGCGTGCTTCATTCGGGTTGAGAGGGAATATCGTGGAAGACAGTAGTCCTTTATTAATAGCTTCTGCTTTACCGCCTAATCCTAATACCGGATTATTGGAAATGGAAATACAACAGGCTCCTGATCGTGATTTGAAATGGGAAACGACATCTTCATTGAATATTGGGTTGGAATTAGGACTATTTAAGAACAGGTTAATGCTGGATGTAGACTATTACTTGGACAAGAGTGAAGATTTAATTGCCTATTTGGATGTTTCTTCTGTAACCGGTTTTAGCGGACGTAACGTGAATTATGCAGACATGCGTAATCATGGTGTGGATATATCTCTGACCGGTAGGTTAATACAGAAGAATAATTGGGATTGGGTATTGGCGTTAAACCTAGGATACGTGAAAAATAAGGTAACAAAATCTTACGTGACGCCTCAAGCAAAAAATTTGGTGAGAAGTACATATACCCCGGGTGATGTGATGGAAGGAAAAGCGATGAATGCCATGTTCTCGTATCATTTTGCCGGACTGGATGAGGGAGGAACCCCGACGTTCTATGCTGCAGACGGGAATATTTACGGTGTGGATGATGCTGAATTCCTGAGTATTCCGATGGATGTGGCGGGTTTAAAATACGAAGGCGAGCGTGATCCGATTTTGACGGGAGGAATAAACACCAATCTTCGCTATAAGAATCTGAGTCTATCCATGTTGTTTGCTTTCGGCTTGAAGAATGTGGTTCGTTTACCCCAGTTAGCCTATGATAACTATCCGGACGGAGAACAGAATGCAAACAAATCCATTATGAACCGTTGGCGTCCCGGGCAGGATAACACAGGGAAAACAATTCCTCGTTTGAACACGGGAAGTAATTACGTAACTGTCGGAACTGAAGATGTATATGTGATCGATATGTATAACAAGAGTCAAGAGGCTGTCGTGCCGGGAGATTATCTGCGTTTTAGGAATTTAATGCTGGAGTATCAGTTGCCTAGAAAGTGGTTGGATAAGATTGTATTGGGCGGTCGTACTATGGGAAATGTTGCGTTGAAATTTCAAGCCCAGAATTTGTTTGTGGTGGCGAATAAAAAATTGAAAGGATATGATCCGGAGACCGTAAATTACACGACAAATGGTTATGGAGCATTGCCTTTGCCCCGAACATTTACATTTGGCTTGAACGTTAATTTTTAAAGCGAAGAGTTATGAGAAAAAATAGTTTATATAATTTGTTGTTGGTGGGGGTATTGTGTTGTGCTTGTAATAGTTATCTGAACGAAATACCACAGAATAAATTAAAGCCGACGACCATTGATGATTACGAACAATTGCTGAACAGGGGATATATTTCGAAACAAATTATGCCGTATTTGGACGTTTTGTCTGATGATGCGACTTTGGTTCCGGAGTTTTCTGCTACATTGAGTAATACTCGTGCTGCTGATATTTACGCGAGTGCTTACACGTGGAGTAGCAGTCACGAAACATCGATGCCGGATGGAGATAAAGCATTTGAAGCATTTTATAGTAGTGCTTATTATGCCAACGTGGTGCTTGAAAATATAGATGAGGCAACCGGTATTAATACAGACGAGGAAAAAACAAAAGAGTTGCAGGGAAATTTGAAGGGGGAGGCTTATGTTTTGAGGGCTTATTCGTATTTCAATTTAGTTAATTTGTATGCTCCTGCATATAATCCGTCAACTTGTGCGACCGATCCGGGAATTCCTATTAACTTGACAACAGATGTGGATAGAAAGCCTTATTTGCGTAGCACGGTGGAAAAAGTATATGTACTTATAGAGGAAGACTTGAAAGAAGGTATTCGTTTAATGGAGGAAAATCCATATGACAGAGGTACGAAACTCCGTTTTAATGCTCTTTCTGCCAGAGCTTTGCTGGCTAGAGTTTACTTGTACATGCAGAAATGGGATTTGGCGATTGAACAAGCGAATCTCGTGTTAAAGGAGAATTCGAGTTTATTTGATTTGAATGTGGCATATCTGCAAAATCCGTCGATAAATGCCAGCGATGTTTTAAGTGCTTATTATATGTCAGATCAAATGGCTGGGAAAGATTATTTAGCCGTGGATAATTCGAATGTGTTGTTTGTAAGCGGAATTACCGAAAATATCATGGCTTTTGCGGCGCGTAGTTACATGACTGCTTTTGCTGTTAATGAGGATTTGCATAATTTGTATGAGGATGGTGATATACGTCAAAATTATTTTATAAGACAAGTCCGGGAGTTTGGTGACGATGGAATGGTGTACAAATATATTTTTGCCAAGAATCGATATATAGATTATCCTATTGGTAATTTTACGTTTGAAATAAACGGATCTACAGGGTATTCGCGTGTAATCCGGACTGAAGAAATGTATCTGATCTTGGCAGAGGCTTACGCTCATAAGAGTGGCGGACTCGGAAATGCAATTGCCGCTTTAAATACATTGCGACAGGCAAAATACATTGCGGAAGATTATAATGAATTGCGGGAGGAAGATTATACACAGAACACTATTCTTGATAGAGTTTGGTTGGAAAGAAGGTTGGAACTCTGTTTCGAGGGACACCGTTGGTTCGATCTGCGGCGTACAACCCGTCCGGTCATGGAGCGTAGAGGTTATGGAACACAGCAAGCGTCATTGATAGAAAATGATCCTCGTTATGTGTTGCAGATTCCTCAAAAAGAGCTGAATGTTAATCCTGAAATAGGTATTAATCCTAGATAAATACTATAGATATGAAAAGTAAATATATATTGTTATTAGGAATGATCGTTTCATTCATTGCATGTCATGACGAAGATTCTTTGAAATCGGAATACGAGTATGACGGACCAATCCCGGCAATTGCTGACGGACCTTCCGAGGCGCAGAAACTGTGTTATAGTTTGTATCAGAAGTATGATTTGCATACTTATTATACTTTGGCCGGTGACGAAGCATTACGAACTCCGGTGGGGTGGACTCAGACGGCTATGTTTGAGTATTATGCCGAATATTATAACCCGGATATTTATCCGATGCAGGCTGCGGACGAGATGACTTCGGAATCTTTTTTGAAGTTAATGATAAAGTTTCTCGATCTTTTGCCGGAGGATTTAGCAAAAAGTATTTCTAAACGCCATGTTTTGGTAAAGTGTAATCTTGTGCAAGACGACTATTATCTTCCTTGGCCATTGACTATTGCTTACACGGATGAAGCTCAACAGGGAATTATTTATTGGGGGGATATGACTGATGAAATCGGAGAGCAATTGGATTTGTGGAAATATAGTATAACTTCTGCTTATTTTGAAACGAGGACATCAACATATTTTCATAACTATTTGCCTGTGCCGAGTGAATTTGCAAATGTAAGTGCCGGAAAATATTTATATGATTATACAACGGACGAGGAGCAATCAGAAGTATTTGATAATCTGTTCACGGAAGATGGTGATTTGAATATGGATTTTCTCATGAGCAATGGTTTTGTGGATCCTTTTGGAATGATTAAATCCGGCTCCGATAAATATCAGTTTCTTGATATGACAACTTATGCGACGTGGATTGTTAATAATCCTTTAGAGGAAAGACAAAATGCATTGGATAATTATCCATTGGTTAAATTGAAATATGATTTAACGATAAAGTACTATAAAGAGAATTTGAAGCTTGACTTGGAAACTTTTGGCAAATCCTGGTTAACGGTAACTATTGACTAGATGCAAGAACGGGTTTTCCTATTTTTGATTTAAAACAAATACGGTAATGTTGTTGCAAATGAGAAATAAGATACAGAAGATCAATATATTGATGGAATTTTTAAGTAATAAATTTGAAAAATGAATGGAATGAAAATACTGTATGGGATTATTTGTTTAGGTTTGTTTGTTGCATGTCAACAAGAGGTTGGTTACCGAATTTCCGGTTCAGTACCGGGAACTCCTGACGGGATAAAGGCATATTTATATGATTGGGATACCCCGGTGGATTCTGCCGTGGTGAAAGATGGTAAATTTGTATTGAAAGGGAAAGTGGATGTTCCTGTGCGTTATCAGTTATGGATTGATCTGTCGCCTGAATTGAAAGAGGATTATGAGAAAGATTTACGTGGAACGGATATCTTCATAGATAATACGAATATTCGCTACGATAGCCCCTCTATTGATTCTTTGCCTTCAAGATTGAGTTTCAAGAGGAAAGTGAAAGGAATGGTGACTATTACCGGTTCTCCTGCGCATGATTTGTATATGGGCTTCCAGAAAGAATTGGAGCCGTACGGGGTAAAGCATAATGAAGCATGGAATAAGTACTTGAAGGTTTACCATCTCCCGGCTCTCGACGGCGTGTTTAACACCCGCGAGGGAATCGCTTTGGTGCGGGAGATGCAGGATGCTCAAAAGGGAATGGAACAAATGCAGATGAATTTTGTGAAAACCCATTCTAATTCGCCCGTGGCGGTAGATGTCGCACAAAATATAGTATTTGGCGGGACTCTCTCGAAAGCGGATATGGATAATTTGTTGGCAATTATTGATGCTTCCTTGCATGAAACTCCGGCGTACAAGCAATTGAAAGAGTTCGTTGAGACTCTCTATCCTACAGCTATTGGAGAGAAATACACGGATATTAACTTGTTGGACGAGAACGGCAAGGAGGTGAAGTTGTCCGATTACGTGAAGCCCGGGCAATACAATATGGTGGAGTTTTGGGCTTCTTGGTGCGGTCCCTGTCGGGGAGAAATACCTCACTTGCGCCACGTGTACGATGTCTATGGAAAGGGGAATGACGGGTTGAATATGATCAGTGTTTCGATTGATGAACGGGATAAAGATTGGAAAAAGGCTCTTCAAGAGGAAGGTATGAAATGGATACAGTTGAATGATAATAAGGGATGGTCGGGTGACGTGGTAACAAAATATAAAGTGAATGGAGTCCCTTTCTGTTTGATCCTTGATAAAGAAGGAAAGATTATCGCTCGTGAAGTGCGAGGGTCAGAATTGGATATTGTATTGATCGACCATTTGGGAGATCGTTATGAAAAATAATAGTTTCTCGTAAACATGCAGCGGAAAACCCTTCCCGGTTCTAAAAGAGAACATTGGGAAGGGTTTTGTTTTTATTCCTTGTAATATACCCGTTTTACGCGGTGGGAAATACCCGTGAGAATTTCATAAGGGATGGTTCCCAGTTGTTCTGCCAATTCGGTGACGGGGATGTGTTTCCCGAATATTTCCACTTCATCACCGATGGTGGCATCCGTGTCGGTGACGTCGATCATGCAGGTATCCATACAGATATTCCCGATGATGGGTACCCGTTTCCCTTTCACGAAGACGTGTCCGACACGATTGCTCAAGTGGCGGTTCAGACCGTCGGCGTATCCCACGGTAATGACCGCGATACGGGAGGGACGGGTGGTAAAGCTTTTACGACCGTACCCGATGGATTGTCCTTCCGGTACTTCCCGGATAGAGGAGATGTATGTCTTGAAACTGCTCACGGGTTGGAGGGGGGCATTGGTGGCACTGATCCCGTGTAGTCCGATGCCGAGGCGCACCATGTCAAAATGGTATTGCGGAAAACGTTCGATACCTGCGGAGTTCAAGATATGACGCCATATCTTGTAATCGAATCGGGCTTGTATATGTTCCGTCATACGCTCGAATAACTGGATTTGACCGAGCGTGAATTTGTCGTGTATCGTTTCGTCACTTCCGGCGAGGTGCGAGAAGATCGACCGGATATAGACGGAGCGTTCCGAGCGGAAGAAGTCTAACAACCGGGGTAAATCTCTCTCGTCAAAACCGGAGCGGTTCATGCCCGTGTTCAGTTTGATATGCACGGGAAAACGTTTGATGCCGTGTTTTGCCAGTGAACGGTTGAAGTCTTCAAGAATATCCAAGGCATATATTTCCGGTTCGAGGTTGAACATGACCATATTATCGAACGCCTCCCGCTCGGGATTCATCACGGCGATGGGAATGGTAATTCCTGCGGCACGTAATTCAATGCCCTCGTCCGCGAATGCCACCATGAGATAGTCCACTCGATGGTATTGCAATAGAGAGGCAATTTCCCGGGAGCCGCTTCCGTACGAGAACGCTTTCACCATGACGGCGATGTGCGCGTCGGTCAGGGAACGGAAATGATTCAGGTTATGAACCATGGCGTCCAGATCGACTTCCAGTATCGTACCGTGGGATTGTTTTTGCAGGAATCCGGCGATAAACTCGAATTGGAATACCCGTGCCCCCTTAATCAGAATGACCTGATCTTTGAAATTCTCCCGTTCTTCTTGGCGCAGGAAATGTTCCGTGTCCTCGTAAAAGCGGGAATTGGGGGCGAAGTCATGGCGGTGGTCACTTAAATGTTTCCCGATACCGATAAATAGTGAAACATTGGCTTGTCGTAGCGTTTCGGCAATGGAAGGATATAAATCGTCGGCTTCTTTGCCGGAATCCATGAAATCGGAAAGGATGACTACCCGTTCTTTCGAGGTGTCTTGTGTAGCCAGAATGTTTAAGGCTAACTGAAACGAGGAAGGATCCGAGTTATAGTAGTCATTCACGAGCGTACAATTATTGATGCCTTCCTTGATTTCAAGGCGCATGGCTATTGCCGAAAGTTGAGCTACCCGGGAAACGATGATTTCGGGGGCGTATTTTTTCAGCAGTAAAACGCAGACCGCGTTCATGCAGTTCTCGAATGACGCGATGTCGGCGAACGGGATGTCGAGAGTGAACGACTGTTGCCCGTGTGTAACTTTTACTTCCCGGTGGTCGAGAGCAATATTCACGGTCTGCACCTGTACGTCGGCTTCAATTTCTTCGCTCCACGTGAAGAATGAAGTGGTGGTTGGTACTTGTGTGCGGATGAATTGCATGACATTTCCCGCTTGTCCGATCACCCACCGGCACGTGGTGAACAGGCGGGCTTTTTCTGCCAGTTTCTCTTCCCGGGAAGAGAAATTCTCGTCGTGGGCATCACCCAGATGCGTGAATATCCCGATATCCGGACGAATCATATGTTGGAGTCGTTGCATTTCTCCCTTTTGGGATATACCTGCCTCGATAATGGCGATGTCTGCTTTCGTGTCGATTCCCAGCAAAGAGAGCGGCACGCCGACTTGCGAGTTGTAACTCCGGGGACTGCGATACACGGCGTGGTCGTTAGCCAATAATTGATATAACCACTCTTTCACGACAGTTTTGCCGTTACTTCCCGTGATACCGATCACTTCCGCCCGTGATTGTTGGCGATGAAAGGCAGCCAGTTGTTGTAGGGCAGTCAGGACATCTTTAACTAGGATGAAATTCGCTTCCGGAAGATGGTCGAATTCTGCCCGGTATTCACTGATAACGAAAGCCCTTATTCCATCAGAGTAAAGCGTTTGTATGTAATCGTGACCGTTGTGGTTATTCCCTTTTAGTGCAAAGAACAGCGTATGCTCCGGGGTGATGATAGAACGGCTGTCAATGCTGTATTCCGTGATTTCGACCGGAATACCTTGTCGTAATTCTCCTTCTATGATGTCGGCAATCTCTTTCATAATTGAAAATTGAAAATACACCAACAAAGCTACGGATTTTAGGTTTTAGATTTTAGATTTTAGAATGGAAAATTTAGAGAAATGATGATTTGATATGAATATACATTTTTGTCCCGTGATGTCCTGTCCGGTCGCGTGTGTTACTTTTGTGCTGGGGAAATACCGGGGTAGTAATTGGGAAATAAGGGATTAAAGCCGAGTTATAGCCGGGTAATGACCAAGATACAACCGAGTGGGAACGGTTTTGTCGAGAGTTTAATTTATGTATGACGGGAGAGTAAGCGTTTATCATTCAGTGGTTACCTTGGAATTTCCCTTGGATATAGGGATGATGTATACTATTTACGTGTGAATATGCATAAATATTGTTGTGAATGAAAGATATATTATTTATTTTTTGTAAATTTACAACAGTGAGAGATTTGCGCCAGCGTTTGTATTAATTTAAAATGACGGTTATGAAAACGATTATTTTTAAAGGAATGTTCGTCCTGACGATGATGTTCGGGATGATGGTAAGTAATGCTTTTGGGTATCAAGTGCATGAGGGAGATTGGTGTTCTGCAAGTGTGATCATCGGGAAAACCGGAGAAAAAGTGCATCCGATTTATTGGCGATTGGAAAGTTTTGTACCGTTCAAATATGGGCAACAAGAGGCGGATTTTCGGATAGAAGTTAGTCCCGGTTGTATTCAAATGACATTTATAGTCTCCGGGGAATATGAAATTTCTGTAAGCGGAGATGATTTGAACATAGAAATAATCTATATAGAGGTAGATACACTTCCGAAAGGACAAAATCCTGAAGCTATTATTTTCCGGGATATACGTTTAGGAGTGGCTCGTCCTGATCGAATGTTTAGTTGTCAGACGGATAGTCGGGGTAATGAACCGGAAAGTAATTTATTATCGTGGCGTCATGGGGTGGAAGCAGTGAAGCCTGAGGAATTAAGATTATTGAACGTGTAAACAGTTAGAGTATGAAACTGCTTGATATTGGCATCGTTGCCCGTTACGAGGCGTTGGTGGTGAGCCGGGGATTTGTGTTTCGCTTTTTAGCGGTACTCGTATTAATTGGGATTACTTTTTTGCAAATCAAATGGCAGAGCGATTTTAATCTTGGGGATTGGTATATGATGGCAATGAGTTCTTATATGCCTTTTGTGAATGCTTATTTGTTCAATATCGTGCAGACGCTTTTTGTTGTTTTTGTGGTGATAGATCTGCCTCGCCGGGAAGATCGGTGGGGCGTTGTCGAGTGTATTCATTGCCGCCCGGTGGATAACGGTGATTATTTTATCGGAAAGACAATCGGGGGTATGATGGTTTTTCTTTGTTTAGGGGGACTGTCTGCCATTCTTTGTTTGTTTATAAATCTTGTTGCCAGTGAATCTCCATGCAACCCCTTGTTGTACTTGTTTTATTTTTTCACGTATACGCTGCCTACTCTCGTGTTTTGTATGGGGTTCTATGTGTTTTTGGCTTTCATGGTCAGGAACAGGGGATTGGTGATATTTACAGGAGTGGCGTTGTGGTACGCTTCCTTGACCGTGTTGCCCGGTTTTTGTCATGGGGCGTTGGATTTTTCGGGAAGTGCATTGCCCAATCTTTTCTCGGGTGTGACCGGACACCCGGGATTAGGAGGGTATCTATTGCATCGGCTGTCTTTCTTGGCAGGAGGAGTAGGGTTTATGTTCTTGGGTGTTTTATTGATGAAAAGGCTGCCGGACAGACTGGGTGGTAGTAAGGTATTAGGACGGGTAGGAGTGGTCCTTCTCTGCTTCGGGATATTGGCAGGTGGCGTGAGGTTAAGTGAGTTTTGGCGAACGGATGCGGTGCGCGAAGCGTATCGCCGAAGTTATGACCGTTACCGGGATGCTGCAACTTGCCGTGTGTCGAATCATGCTATAACGGTGCGGCAGGATGGGGAATTTTTGACGATGGAGAGCGAGATGGTATTGTGCAATGCCGGGAAAGATGCACAGTCCCGTCCGGTAGTGTTTCTGAATCCGGGATTGCGGGTGACTCGCGTGGAAGAGAACGGGAAGGAGTTGCCTTTTTTGCGGGATAACCAAGTGTTGTCGGTGGAACGGCAGCTTGGAGCCGGTGATAGCGTGAAATTGCGGTTGGAGTATCACGGGATGATTGACGAGAGGTATGCTTACTTGTATGTTCCCGACGCCTTGTATTATGATACGAGGCGCGAACATTCGTTGTTTTGTTTCGGAAGTCGGTACGCGGCCGTGAGTGATCGTTTTTTGTGGTTGCTTCCGGAGTGTGGTTGGTATCCGGAAGCGGTGGTGCGGGAGCCTCGAAGCGAAAGATTGGTGAAGACGGATTACACGAGTTTCCGGTTGAACGTGATTGCTCCCCGGCAACGGGTGGTTTTGTCGCAAGGAGAGCGAAGTCTCGTTCGCGATACATTGAAATTTCACACTCCCCGTCCGTTGGAAAGAATTAGCTTGTGCGGGGGGGATTATCGTTGCAGAACGGTACAATTGAGCGGTTTTAAGGTAGAGTTGTATAATTTTCGGGAAGAAGATGTTGTCCCGAAGTTTTTTTCCCGATTGGGCAAGCGGGCTGTTGCACAAGAGTTGGAAAGATATTTAAAAGGTTCGAGGGGTTCTGAATATGCTGCTAATAGTGTTTTACAAAGACTGAACAGGTTCGATTGGTGTTATTCCCCGGAGAGTCGTTTAATATTGACGGAAATTCCTTTATCGGCAACTTCTTTTCGACATCAGGCTGAGAACCGAAGTGGCTTGGTGCAACCCGGGATGTTGTTTTTGCCGGAACGGGGGACGAAAGAAATTAGATTGCCGGCTCCTGCCGCTCATAAACGATATTTTTTGAAGAGAGGGGCGGAATCGTCGTATAATAGCGAAAAGAAGCTCGAAGAAGTGATGTTTAGTTCGATAATATCTTCTCTTGGGCAGGCTAGGAGGTGGAACCCGTTTATAAACGGGCATGTTTTTCGTGCTCCTGCCCGGATTCAAGAGGAAAGTTTGTTGAGTGATTATGAAGATCTTTTGGTCAAACCGGCAATATATATACATTCGGAGCGTTTCCCCGTGTTCGACCAGATTTACCATACTTGGATTCAAGAGTTCAGGAGTGCTTATCGGGAAGTTAATCGTTCGATGGACGAACGGGAGATACTCGTGTGGAATTATATACAGACGCATAGCTTGGAGATGGCTGTTCGAGATAAAAATATGAATGATTGGCTGTGGCGGCAAATTTTGAGTATAAAGGCGGAAGAACTGTTTCATTTGATGGTTCGAAACGCGTCCGGTGAAAGGGTGGAAAAAGTTATTGACAATTTTTGGCGGAAGCACACGGGAGTGGTTCCCTTGGAGCGGTTCTTGTCCGAGATACGGGATTCGCTGGGGATAAACTTAAGCGAGAGCCTGGAGCAATGGTATTTCTCGGTACGTCCGAACGTGATATATCAGGTTAAAGACGAGAAGGTGCTGATATACAGTGATGATGTAGTAGAAAAATGTATAGGGGAATTTAAGATTCGGAATTTGGGCGACGTCGCGGGTAACGTGACCGTTATGTGTAATAAAAGTGGGTATGGTGTCGATTATTTCAATGTTTTGTTGAATCCGGGTGAATGTAAACTGGTACGATTGCCTATGACGTGGGGACGTGCGATGTATATCAGTATGGGGATGTCACGGAATTTGCCGAGATATATAGAAATCAGTGCTGCTCAAAGTAATGGGTGGGGATTATATAAATACGGGATGACAAAAGATTCTTGTCGCGGGGTGTTTTCTATCGGGATAGATGATTTTGAAGAGAATGACGGTGAGATTATCGTGGATAATGAATCACCGGACTTTTTCGTGACGGATTTGCCGAAAAAATGGTTGAAGAGGTTATTTGCCAATCCGGAGAAGCCTGTTTCCCGGTCAATGTTTTGGAGGGATAAGAACCCGGATGAATGGTTGCGTGCTATCGGAAATTCGTATTACGGGGATACTTTGCGTAGCGTGTATTTTAAACCGGGAGGGGACGGGCGTTGTAAAGCCGCGTGGAAAACCCGACTTGAAGAAGCCGGTAAGTACGAGATATTTGCGTTGGCTCATTATACGTATCGAAATGAGAGGACTCCAATCCCGTATTATTACACGGTTGAGTGCGGAGGGGAAGAAGAAGAAATCGTTTTGACTATCGATGGTCGTCAGCGAGGATGGGTGTCTTTGGGTAAATTCAATCTCCCCGCGGGGGAAACGGAGGTGACCTTGAGCGATCGGGGTGAGCCGGAGAATTTTATTATTGCCGATGCCGTGAAATGGGTAAAAGTAGAATGAGGTTTTCCGTTTTTACAGCAACGGTGCGAAAAGGCGGGCGAGGGATTCGCGGATTTTATCTCTTTTGGGACGGAATTTCCATTGATGGAGGCTGACTTCGTGGCTTTCTTTCAAGTCGTTGAGGAAGTCGGAGCCGAGTTGGCGACTGACGTTACGGTCGTAGAGGATGAGGTTGACCTCGAAGTTTTGCTCGAAGCTGCGGATGTCCATGTTGGCGGTACCGACGGTGGACACGAGGCCGTCCATGACGATTACTTTACTATGGTTGAATCCTTTGCGATACTGGAATACCCGGACGCCGGCTTCCAGCAGTTCTTCGATATAGGAACGGGTGCACCAGTAGGTCAGCAGGGAATCCGATTTGTACGGTATCATGATACGGACATCGACTCCACTCATGGCGGCGGTTTTCAGCGAGTTGATGGTAGTTTCCCCCGGCATGAAATAAGGTGTGGAGATGAAAACGTATTTTTTCGCCATGTTGATAAGCGTGAAATAAGCCTGTTGGATGGAAGTCCAGTCGCTGTCGGGCCCGGAAGCCACGGTTTGAATCACCACGTTGCCGTCCGCCTTTTTGTTCGGGAGGTATTCCGCCTTGTTCAGTAGAAGTTCCTGCCGCACGAAATACCAGTCGAAAAGGAACACGACTTGAAGCGAGGTAACGGCTTCTCCTTTGACTTTCAGATGGGTGTCGCGCCAGATTCCGATGCCGGGTAACCCGTACAGGTAACGGTCCGCGAAGTTCAGACCGCCGATGAATCCGGTGTCACCGTCAATGACGATGATCTTGCGGTGATTGCGGTAGTTTGCCTTGTTGGTGAACAAGGGAAAACGCACGGGAAGGAACGGGTAAACCTGTATGCCTGCTTCCCGCATTTCACGGATATAGCTTTTGGGTAATTGCCATGAACCCACGTCGTCGAAAATCACTCTGACCTCAACGCCTTCTTTCGCTTTTTGGATTAAGAGGCTCTTCAATTTGTCGCCGAGTTCTCCTTTCTCGATGATATAATATTCAAGATGGATGTATTTTTTAGCTTTGGCTATGGCTTTGAAAATAGAACCGAAAGTTTCTTCCCCGTTGTTCAGAATCTCTGCCGTGTTGTTGCGGGAGAGAAGTGCTTTGCTGTTATTGAGGAGCAAGGTCATCAAGGGCTTCACGGCTTCCATGTCGGCTTTCTTTAGTAGTTCGGCTTTCTGGATGCGTTGTTTTTGGTCTTCGCTCATGTACTGCAACCACTTGAAGTCACCTAATCCTTTCATGGAGAACATCTTGACCTTGCGATAGTTCATGCCGAAATAGATATAGAACAATAACCCGAAACCGGGTGCGAGCACGAGCACGAGTATCCACGCCAGAGTACGTACCGGATTTCTGTTTTCCAGTATAATCGTGTAAATGATAGCCAAAATAGCCAATATATATAACACGACACCCACGTCCGCCACTATGTTTACCCAGTTCGCCAAATTAATTTTCAATTTTCAATTTTCAATTTTCAATTAAACCGTATCTTTGTTTTATGAATACGATGTTTAATTTACAGCAATACGCATTACAGGAACTAAAAGATACCTACAATGAGCATGAAATAAAATATTTGTGTTCACATCTTTTTTGTAAGATGTTGCATTGTACAAATATAGAAATACATCTTAATAAATACGAATTATTGGAGAAAAGGTTTGTTGATAATTTTGTGGCGATGGTGGCGGAATTGAAGACAAACAAACCGGTTCAGTACGTGTTGGGAGAAACAGAGTTTTTGGGTGTTGATATTCAGTTGAATAACGAAACGTTGATTCCGCGTCCCGAGACGGAGGAGTTGGTGATGTGGGTTGCTGGAAGTGGTTTACGCGCGGGAGCCAAGGTACTCGACGTGGGAACCGGAAGCGGATGTATTATTATAACCTTGGGTAAAATGATACAGGGATTGGAGTTGCATGGTGCGGATATTTCCGCGGAGGCAATCCGTCAGGCGAGAGAGAATGCCCGGATAAACGGGGTAGAGGTGCATTTCTATGAAAGGGATATTTTGCGGCATGAAACGTGGGATTGGCCGGATTTTGACGTCATCGTGAGTAATCCTCCTTACGTGCGAGTTTCGGAGAAAGCTTTGATGCATGAGCGGGTGTTGGGGTATGAGCCGCATCGGGCGCTTTTCGTGGCGGATGAAGACCCGTTGGTATTTTATCGGGTAATAGCGGAATTCGGGCGTTCGCATTTGAAATCCGGAGGACTCCTGTTTTTCGAGATCAATGAGGCTTTCGGGAAAGAGATGATCGATTTACTTTCGGGTATGGGATACCGGGAAGTGGAGTTACGGAAAGATATTCATGACAGGGACAGGATGATAAAAGCGAAATGGACGAAGTGATTCAATGATTTACGATTTTAAATTTGATTAAGTGGACGCGAAGAAGGCTTTAAATATAGTGGCGGGGCAATGCAGTAAGAAAGAATATTGCAGTGCTGACGTGTTGGCTAAATTGCGGCGTTGGGAGTTGCCGGAGAAAGATATCGCGGAGATTATGGCATTTCTGGTGAAGAATAGATTTTTGGATGATACCCGTTTTGCCGAGGCCTATGCCCGGGATAAGTTCCGTTTTAATCGCTGGGGAAAACTGAAGATCGCACAAATGCTGCGCCGGAAACAAGTTGCAGATAGTGTTATTGGGCAAGCGCTTGCCGCGTTACCGGAGGAAGATACGGATGCCACCTGTATGGAGTTATTGCGTCAGAAGAACAAGAGTATAAAGGACGAGGATCCTTATAAGCGAAAAGCTAAACTCATTCGTTTTGCCCTGAGCCGGGGCTTCGAGTACGAAACGGTTAACCGGTGTTTATCCCATCTCGCTCACTTTCTCTAGGGCGTCCATGTCCGTGATCTTGATTTGCTTGCCGGAGAGTTCCACGATACCTTCCGAGGCAAAGTTGGATAGCGTGCGGATGGCATTGGAGGTGGTCATGTTCGACAAGTTGGCGATATCTTCCCGCGAGAGGCAGATTTTTAACGTGCTGTTGTCATCCTCGAACCCGTAGGTATCTTTCAGCACGAGTAGGGCTTCTGCCAGACGTCCGCGGATGTGCTTTTGGGTGAGGGTTACCGTGCGACGGTTGGAGAATCCCAAGTCCGTGGCAAGTGCCCGGATAACGTTCATGGCAACATCCGAGTTGCTGCGCACGATACCGAATACCAGTTCGGTTTTCATGATACAGACGATAGAATCTTCAAGGGCTTCAGCCGAGGCAATATGGTTTTCCTCGGCGAAGAAAGCCCGATAGCCGATGAAACCCACGGGCTTTGCCATGCGAACGATTTGTTCCCTGCCGGCGATTCCTTTTTTCATGATCTTGGCTTTTCCGGTGATAAGACAAAGCAACCCGAAAGGTTTATTGCCTTCCTCGTATATCAGATCGCCTTTCCGGTACATTTTGCAAATGGTGGTCTGGCGAATGATACTTTTACTGCTTTCGTCAAGATTGGCAAAAAGAGAGTTGGGACTGTCAATGCAAATGTTGCAATATTTTTTATGTAATTCTTTGTCTTTAATCGTTCTCATGGCTTGTTCTTTGTCTGTCGTTTACAATTTAGCTGTGAGTGGCATCCGACGCCCGCTTCCGAAGGATTTCTTGCTTACCTTGAGGATCGGGGGACACTGTGTCCGCTTGTATTCGTTGCGATTTACCAGCGCGAGAGTCTTCTCCACGAGCGCAGGGGCGAATCCTTGTTTGATGATATCTTGCTTGGATTGATTGTCTTCGATGTATAATTTTAGAATCGCGTCCAGAATATCATACTCGGGGAGCGAGTCTTGATCTTTTTGATCGGGATGGAGTTCTGCCGAGGGGGCTTTTGTGATGGTGTTTTCGGGTATGAGTTCCCGTTCCCGGTTGATATATCGGGACAGTTTGTACACTTCGGTTTTATACACGTCGCCTAACACGGAAAGAGAACCGCACATATCCCCGTACAAGGTGCCGTAGCCAACAGCAGCCTCGCTTTTGTTCGAGGTGTTGAGCAAAATATGCCCGAATTTATTGGAGATTGCCATCACGAGTGTTCCCCGGATACGGGCTTGCAGGTTTTCTTCCGCCACGTTGAACGGTGCGTCTTTAAAGACGGGTTGCAAGGTGGAAAGGAATGCGTCGTATATCTCTTTTATCGCGAGAGTTTCATGTGCTATTCCCAGATTCCTCGCCAAATCGACGGCATCCTTCACGGAATGGTCGGTTGAGAAGCGGGAAGGCATCAGTATGCCTAACACGTTTTCTTTCCCGAGTGCCTCGACTGCTAACGCGGCAACGAGAGCGGAATCAATTCCGCCGGAAAGACCTAAAACGGCTTTGCTGAACCCGTTTTTACGGAAGAAATCCTTGATGCCCGACACGAGAGCGTCATGAATCAGTGCGATAGAATCCCGTGCAGCCTCTTTTACCGGGGCGAGGTTTTCCAAAGCGTTGGTATCGATGAGTATGAAATCTTCATCAAAGGCGGCTCCTTTGGTTACAAGTACGCCTTTTTTGTTGAAAACGAGAGTGTTCCCGTCGAATATGATAGAGCTGTTGGCTCCCGTGTGATTTAACGCTATCACGGGGCATTTGTGCTCCCGGGCGATGGAAGAGAATACTTCTTTGCGATAGGCATAGCTTTCTGTGGTGAACGGTGTGGGGCCCACGTGAAGGATTAGCGTGTCGGTCTTTTCGATGACGTTTGATTCGTATTCGTCGAAAAGGACACGGATGTTTTGATTCATGTACCGCAAGGGAGAATTCGATTCGTCCGCGATAAAATAGCGGCTCTCGTCAAAAATATCGTAGTCGCTTAGCACGGTTTTGTTGACACCGCCCCGTACTTCACGGTCATACATGAAGAACATGGCGTTGTAAAGTACCCCGTCTTCCAAGTCGAGATTGGGGCAACCCACTAGAGCGGCGATATTTGTACATTGTCCGGCAATTTTTTCGATACTGATGCGACATTCATTCACGAAATATTCTTTCTCGAACAGGTCTTGCGGGTATGCACCGCATATCGCGTGTTCGGGAAACACGACCAGGTCTGCTTTTTTTGATTTCGCTTTTTGTATGGCGGCAATGATAAGGTCCCTGTTTTTGGAGATGTCGCCGATATGATAGTTTATTTGAGGTATTGCTATTTTCATTGTATCCTGCACGTTATATCCCTCGTGGGGATGGTTGATAAATTAAAATGATAACTCTTTGGCAGCTCACTTTGTTATTTGTCGCAAAAGTACGAATTTTGCACAAGATAATAAATAAGTTATTCATGAAGTTTGTTGATAATGGATAAAAAAGAGTTGCGTAAGCAGATAAAGGTTTTAAAAAATCAATATTCCCCGGAACAGAAGGTCGAGATGTCCCGTCCGATTTGGAATGAACTGGAACAAAATGTTTTTTTTAAGGAGGCGCATACCCTTTTGGCGTATTGGTCGATGGATGACGAGGTGTTTACTCATGATTACGTGGTCAAGTGGGCGGGCGAGAAGAGAATTTTGCTTCCTTGCGTGAAAGGGGATGTTCTTGAATTGCGGGTGTTCGAGGGTATGGAATCTTTGAAAGCGGGAGAGTCCTTCGGGATACTGGAACCCGTGGGAGAATTGTACACGGATTACGATTCCATTGATATGATTGTCGTGCCGGGTGTCGCTTTTGACCGGCAAGGAAACCGCTTGGGGCGGGGACGGGGATACTATGACAAGATATTGAAAGAAACTCGCGCGGCAAAGAAGGTCGGTATTTGTTTCGATTTCCAGTTCGTGGAGGAAGTGCCTGTCGATGAGTTGGACGTGCGCATGGATTTGGTTGTACACGGGTAAAGGGCAAGAGGAGGTAAACCTAATACGATAGGTTGTCGGTAGATGTCGTGTAATCTTATAGAGAACCCACTGTAATCCTACCCAAGAACTAGGGTAATAAGTACATGTTGCCGATGTTGCTTTGTATTAATTCCGGTGTTTCTATATTGGAGATAATAGGAACGCCGGGGGAAGAACGGAGCAAGACCGGAGATAGGGTAGGATTACGGTATTTCTTGGGTAGGATTACGGTGGGTTCTCTTTAGGCTATGATACAAAAATGGCTGCATCAATTTTGACGCAGCCATTGATTTTCCTTTTTTATGATGATTAAGCTTCTTTCGGAGCTCCTACAGGACAAACGCCAGCGCAAGCCCCGCATGAGATACATTCATCAGCATTGATTTGGTAGTGGTCATCACCCATAGAGATTGCTCCTACCGGGCATTCTGGTTCACATGCTCCACAAGAAATACAATCATCAGTTATTACGTAAGCCATTTCTAAAATTTTTTTTTGTTAATAATGCCGCAAAAATATAATCTATAATTGAAACAAAAAATTTTTTTCAGGATAAAAAGGGTTATTTTCCCTTATTTATACCCATTGTAAAATGGAATAGTCCATAAGGTCTATAAGGTCAGTAAAGTTCATAAGGTCATAGGGGGGGCGAGGGCAAAAGCGCTTCAACGCTTTTGCCCTGATTTGAGTTGTGGTTTCGAGAAATATTTTATACCTTTGCGGCGCATTTTAGAGTACGGGGGAATTTTAAACGTGTAATGGGAACGCGGATATGGCTTAGAACCCCGGGGCAACAATCCGTGTTTGAGTAGCACAACAATTTTAGTAATATGCAAGTATTTGAATTAAAAGGAGAAGTAAGAAGCGACGTAGGTAAGAAAGCTACTAAAGCAGTAAGAAACGAAGAAAAAGTTCCGTGTGTTCTTTACGGTGGTGAGTCTAACGTTCATTTCGCTGTAAAAGAGCGGGATTTAAAGAAACTTCTCTATACTCCTAACGTGTATTTGGTGAATCTCGTTCTTGACGGTAAGTCTTATGATGCTGTGATGAGAGATATTCAATTCCACCCGGTATCTGATAAAGTATTACACATTGATTTTTACCAGACGTTTGAGGATAAACCGGTGGTAATTGAAGTGCCTGTTAAGACGACGGGACATGCTGCCGGAGTTCAAGCCGGAGGTAAATTGGCATTGATTACCCGTAAGTTGAAAGTGAAGGCTCTTCCGAAAGCTGTGCCGGATGAAATTACGCTTGACGTTACTTCATTGGGTGTCGGTAAAGCTATCAAGGTACAGGATATCCATATCGAAGGTATTGATATCGTGAACGCGAAGAGTGTTGTTGTCGCTCAAGTGAAATTGACAAGAGCTGCAAGGGCTGCACAAAGCGCTCAATAGTCGTTTGAAAAAGTAGAAAGATGAAATATCTTATTGTGGGATTAGGGAACATTGGTCCCGAATACCAGAATACACGACATAACATCGGATTTAGAGTGTTGGACGCCTTTGCTAAGGCGTCCAATGCTGTTTTTGAAGATATGCGTTACGGGGCAGTAGCCACGGTGAAGTTGAAGGGGCGGACTCTGATACTGTTGAAGCCGAATACGTACATGAACCTTAGCGGGAAAGCCGTGAGTTACTGGATGCAGAAGGAGAAGATTGATTTATCGAATCTTTTTGTAGTTGTCGATGATTTGGCCTTGCCTTTCGGAACAATACGCTTGAGAAGTAAAGGTAGTGACGGGGGGCATAACGGGTTGAAGAGTATCAACCAATTGTTGGGAACACAGGCGTATACCCGTTTGCGGTTTGGCATCGGTGACAATTTTCCCAAGGGAAGACAGGTGGATTACGTGTTGGGGGAATGGAGCGATGGAGAGGAAGAGCGATTGCCTGCCATGTTAAAACATTGTGGCGAGGTGATTGAAAATTTTGTTTTTATCGGGGTGGATAAAACGATGAGTCTGTTTAATAATTTACGATTTGAGATTTAAGATTTACGATTTTAAATCGTAAGTTTACAACTTGAGTATTGTAATTTAAAGATATAGACAGTGGAGAAGGTTAGAATAGATAAATGGTTATGGGCAGTCCGGATTTTCAAGACCCGTTCATTGGCTGCCGAGGCTTGTGGAAAGGGACACGTGTCTATCGGGGATGCGCACGTGAAGGCTTCTCGTGAAGTGAAAGTCGGGGACACGGTAAAGGTGCGGGTCCCCCCGATTGAAAGGGAATATCTGGTGAAGCAAGTAACGGATAAACGGATGTCTGCACAATTGGCAGTCGATTTCGTGGAAGAAACCACTCCACAGGAAAGGTTGGATATCCTGCGAGGTACTCACATGCAATTCGAGGCTCGTGATAGAGGAACGGGACGCCCGACAAAACGGGATCGCAGGTTGATTGATAAACTTAAAGAATTTTAAATTGTAGATTTTAAATTTTAAATTGCGTTTGTGAGATATGCAATCTAAAATCTAAAATCTAAAATCCCAAATTAGTATGTTAGTTGCGCGGGAAAAAAGAAAGAGTAATGTGGCTGAATATATTTTGTATATGTGGCAGTTGGAGGATATGCTGAGAGCGATGCAGATGGATATTCGGCAAGTGGAACGGAATGTGGTCAGCCAGTTTCAAGTAGATGAGGACACCCGGAAGGAGATCAGGGAGTGGTATGATAACTTGATTGAGATGATGAAGAGGGAAGAGGTGGTAAAAGGAGGGCATCTACAAGTAGTCAAGAATATGGTGAATGAATTGACGGAGTTGCATTACTACCTGTTGCATGAATCGCAAGATATGAAATACAAGCAATTGTTCATGATGACCGCGAACAATTTGTTGGATTACCGCCGGAAAACTAACTTACCGGAAGAGGTGTCCGACGTGGAATTGGCACTTCATGCTCTTTATGGACATTTGATGTTGCGTTTACAAAAAAAAGAGATAAATTCGCAGACGGCCATGGCTATGGAATCGTTTAGCCGGATGATTGCTTATCTGGCGGCGAAATACAAGGCGATAGAAGAGAATGAAGAAAAGATGTTTGATTAATCACAATAGAATGAAGAGAATATTATTTATCACGATAGCTGTTTTGTTTGTCCTGAACGCACGGGCAGAAGAGGGAACCAAGGAATTTAAACAGAGTTTTCCGGCGGCTTCCTTTAATGAATTGATCGTGTCCAATCGTTACGGGAATATCGATATACGTCAGGAAGGAGAGGAGTTTGCTATTACCGCGAGCGTGTGGGTGGAGGCAAAGAATAAAGCCAAGGTGGATGAAATACTTGAGTATATCGCGATAACAGCCAAGGAACGGGGAGCGGCATTGAACGTGGAAACCGTGTTTAAAAAGGATATGAGTTTGAAACAGACGTTCTCCGGCGTTACGGTTAGCGTGGATTATCATATTAAAGTTCCGAAAGGAAAGAAGGTGCGTTTATTAAGTACGGATGGCGGCATCTCTATGAGCGATTTCACGGGAGATTTGAGTGTAGAGATCGTGTCGGGAAATTTTAAGGCAAACACGGTGTTGGGTGGCGAGTTTTCTGTGAAGCAATCCAAGGGGGAATTTGAAGTGGAGAAAGTAGCCGTGTTTAATGGTGAATTCAAATCCTGTAAGGTAAAGATTGGTGAGGGTACGGATATGAAATTGGATTGTAATTCCACGGGGTTGCAGTTGATGGAAGCGAATAATCTCACGCTGAAGACTTCCGGGGGTACTTGTTACTTGGGGATGATCGAGAATTTGAGCGGGAATTCTTTTTACACGAAATACGAGGTGCAGGATATCGGCGGTAGCCTATGGATGGATACGCGTTGGGGAGAATTGAACGTGAGGAATATCAATCTTTCATTCTCTTCGGTAGAGGTAAAGAGTTCTTCAACAAAGGTGGGTTTGACTTTCATGGAGGGGTGCGGGTATGCGCTTGAAATCAACAGGAATAAGAATTTGAAAGTTGAGTTACCGCAAGGTGTTGTTTTGGAAACCAAACCGACGACGAATAAAAATGCTGTTTTGGAAACAGGTTTTGTCGGCGATAAGAAGTTTTCGGGAAGAGTGAATTTGAATATGTCGGGGGGAAGTCTTTTTATTCAGTAAAATGTATCAAACACATATATTTCCAAATGGATTGCGCTTGATCCATAATTATGTTCCGAATAAAGCCGCCTATTGCGGGCTGATTATTAACGTGGGAAGCCGGGATGAACAGGCGGGGGAGTTCGGGATGGCTCATTTTATCGAGCACGTTATTTTCAAGGGAACAGAGAAGCGAAAAGCCTATCATATATTGAGCCGTCTGGAAGACGTGGGGGGCGAGTTGAACGCGTACACGACCAAAGAGGATACCTGCGTGTATGCCACGTTTATGGCGAAAGATTACGAGCGGGCGTTGGAGTTGTTTGCGGATATCGTGTTTCATTCCGTTTTTCCGGAGAAGGAGATCGAGAAGGAGAAAGATGTCGTGCTGGATGAGATTAACTCGTACAAGGATAATCCCGGGGAATTGATTTTCGATGATTTCGAGGAGCTGGTTTATTCCGGTTACCCGATCGGGCGGAATATCTTGGGTGACGAGGCTTCCGTGGAACAAATATCCCGTGAAATGGTACTTGATTTCGTGCGACGGAATTATTTCCCGAATCGCATGGTGATCAGTTCGGTGGGAGATATTGCCTTTGACAAGTTGGTGCGTTTGGTGGAGAAGTATTTTGCCGGTTACGAGAGCGGTCCTTCCTTGCAGACACGGGTAAAGCCTGAAATTTATACTCCCCGGTTCGTGGAGTTGGACAAGGATACGCACCAGTGTCATTGTATTATCGGGAATATCGCTTATGATTACACGCAGGATAATCGGTTGGCATTGTCTTTACTGATCAATCTGTTGGGTGGGGCGGGAATGAACACTCGTCTTAATTTGAATATACGGGAACGCCACGGGCTTGCCTATAATATCGAGGCTTCCTATACGCCTTACTCGGACACGGGGATCGCTATGATCTATTTCGGGTGCGACCCGGAGCACGCGGAATGGTGCTTGAGTTTGTGCAAGAAGGAGATGCGCTCTTTGTACGAGGAGAAGTTGGGACCCGTGCAATTGAAGCGTGCGAAGGCGCAAATGGTAGGACAGTTGGCTATTTCTTCCGAGAATTACGAGAATCTGATGTTGTCTATCGGAAAGAGTTTTCTGATCTATGATAAGGTGGACAGTCTGGAAGATATTTACACCCAAGTGGATGAGATTACGTCGGAAGTATTGTTGCAAGTGGCGAAAGACATATTTGATATAGAAAAGCAATCGATTTTATTATATAAATAGGAGGTTGTATGTTGGAACTGAACGCAGAATTGGAGCAATATATTTTGGCACACAGCGAACCGGAGAGCGACGTGTTGGCTGAGTTGTCCCGTGCGACTCATCTGCAAGTGTTGCGCCCGAGAATGTTGTCGGGAAACCTGCAAGGGCAATTTCTGAAGATGATGTGCAAGATGCTCGGTGCCCGGAGGGTGTTGGAGATCGGGACTTACACGGGGTATGCGGCGATTTCTATGGCATACGGTTTGGCGGAAGGGGGCGTGGTGCATACGATTGACGTGAATGACGAATTGGAGGATTTCACACGAGGGTTTATCGAGAAAAGCGGCTTGCAGGAACGTGTCGTTTTTCACGTGGGAGATGCTTGCGAGATTATTCCCCGTCTGAATGAAACTTTTGATTTGGTGTTTATTGACGCGGATAAAAGGGAATACTCGGAATATTATCGTCTGGTATTTGATAAAGTCCGGGTGGGAGGGTTAATCATTGCTGATGACGTGTTGTGGGATGGTAAAGTCGCCGATCCTAATGTGAAACCGGATGCCCAAACGAAAGGTATTCTGGATTTTAACGATATGATACAAGCTGACCCCCGGGTGGAAAATCTATTACTTCCTATTCGGCATGGGTTGATGGTGATAAGAAAATCTGAAATCTGAAATCTAAAATCTAAAATTAAAAGCTATCTTTGTTCAATCATCCGATTGAAAGTTGGAATGTGCATTTTCAATTTTCAATTTTCAATTTTCAATTATTATGAAGCAGTACTTAGATTTGTTGGATAGAATTTTGAAAGAGGGGACTGTAAAAGAAGACCGCACGGGTACGGGGACTATCAACGTGTTCGGACACCAGATGCGTTTCAACTTGGAAGAGGGTTTCCCCTTGTTGACCACGAAGAAATTACACTTGAAATCTATTATATACGAATTGCTGTGGTTCCTGCAAGGCGACACGAACGTGAAGTATTTGCAAGAACATGGCGTGAAGATTTGGAATGAATGGGCTGACGAGAACGGAGATTTGGGACATATCTACGGTTATCAATGGCGTTCATGGCCTAAAGCTGACGGAACTTTCTTGGATCAGATCACGCAAGTCGTGGAAGGAATAAAGAATACGCCTGATTCGCGGCGGCTGATCGTTAGTGCATGGAATGCTGGAGATATCGAGAACATGGCATTGCCGCCTTGTCATGCCTTGTTTCAATTTTTTGTGGCGGACGGTAAGCTTTCCTGTCAACTCTATCAACGGAGTGCGGATACATTTTTGGGGGTACCTTTTAATATCGCTTCTTATGCCCTGCTGACCATGATGATCGCACAGGTTTGCGGTTTGAAGCCCGGTGAGTTCGTGCATACGTTGGGTGATACTCATATTTATTTGAATCATATTGAACAGGTAAAATTGCAATTATCGCGTGAACCTCGTCGTTTGCCCCGTATGGTAATCAACCCGGAGGTGAAAAGTATCTTTGACTTTCAATACGAGGATTTCGAGTTGCAAGGCTATGATCCGCATCCGCATATAAAGGGGGCGATATCTGTTTAATTGAAAATTGAAAGTGGAAAATTGAAAATGAAATCATTTACGGTTAAAAATGGGTTAGTGGGAGAAAATCGTAAATTTAAAATGTAAAATTAGAATGGTTTTATCAATTATAGTAGCTGCGGCAGAGAATAATGTTATCGGTAGGGATAATGGGTTGGTGTGGAGGTTGTCGGCTGATTTGAAACGTTTTAAAGCGTTGACAACGGGACACACGATTTTGATGGGACGCAAGACTTACGAGTCCGTGGGGAAGGCATTGCCTAACCGGAGAAATATCGTGATTTCACGGAACCCGGATTATAAAGCGGAAGGTTGTGAGGTCGTTCGGAGTGTGGAGGAGGCTTTGGAATTGACAAAGGGGGAAGATGAGGTTTTCGTGACCGGAGGAGGTACTATTTACAAGGAATTGTGGGGTAAGGCGGATCGATTGTATCTTACTGTCGTGCATCAGGAGTGCGAGGGGGATACGTTAATTCCTTCTGTGGATCCGAATCAATGGAAAGAAGTATTCCGGGAAGCTCACGAGGCGGACGAGAAGAACGAGTTTGATTACACCTTTATTAATTACGAGCGGATAAAGTAATGGATTACCGGATCAACCCGAAATACAAATCACTGGAGAAAGCCATTCTTGATATTCCCCGTCGATTCGAGGTGGAGGGGGAGGTGATCGAGGATAACCGGAATGTAATCAAAATACTGGATGTAGAAGGGGTGCGTGTGAATGTGAAATCATTCAAGGTGCCGAATGTAATCAACCAATTTGCTTACGCGTATATCCGGAAAGGAAAGGCTCAACGTTCTTATGAATATGCCAATTTGTTCCGGGAAAAAGGTATCGGGACGCCCGAACCGGTGGCGTATATCGTGAAACGGAACGCGTGGGGTGTTACCCGGAGTTATTATATTTCTTTGCAGGTGGACTATGATTATTTGTTTCGGGATTTGCGGGAGAAACGTCCGGCTGATCTGGAATTTATATTGAGAGAGTTTACCCGATTTACACATTATTTTCATTCACAATCAGTCTATTTCGTGGATCATTCCCCGGGCAACACGTTAATAAAGCGCACGAGTAATGGTATGGAATTTAGCTTGGTTGATTTGAATCGGGTGAAATTCATGCATATATCTCCATTCGTGGGGTTAAAGAATTTCTATCGGTTGAATGCTACGGATGATATGATAGAGATTATCGCGGATGAATATGCCCGTTTGACTCATTCGGATTCCAAGGAGATGATTCGTTTGCTCAAGGAATGGACTCATGCTCATGATGAACGGGTGCGTAAGCGGAAAGAGAAAAGAAATAAGGTGCGTTCTAACGCACCCTCTAGTCTGTAAGGTCCGTAAAGTCCATAAGGTCGAACCTCCAGTTCCTAAAGTCGAAAAAAAATGATTTGGATTGTTCCCGGGTATATTTTTGACCTTCTGACTTTATAGACTTTACGGACTTTATGGACTAGAGTGCGTTTTATGCCCTCTTAATTTTCCCGAATTTCTTGATACTCGTGTATTTTCGCCAAAGATTTAATTTCCGTTTTGCTGGCACCCCGTGGCGAGCGATATAATCCCGTGCGGCTTCAAGCATCCGATGTCCGACTTTGCCGTCGAGATAGGGATCGTAATTTTCAATGATCCATTTGCGTTTGGCGATATATTCTTCGTCGTGTAATACTTTTTCCAAAGCCTCGGGGAGTTCTTCCGGGTTTTGTATGTCTAGCCAATAGATGTCTTTCGCTATGGTCTTGTAGGTGATAACCGGTTTATCCAGTAGTAGAAACTCGTAAACGGTGGAAGAGGTATCGCTGATCATCACGTCGGACATGATCTGGTATTTCGTGATATTGTGATCTTCTACCCAAAGCATATTGTCGTGTTGCGCGGCAAGCTCTTTGTACTCCTGCATCCACTCGGCTTTTGTCAAGGGGTGGAATTTCAAGATTAATAGCACGTCTTTCTCTTTTGCCAATTTTACTAACCCTTCTTTGATGAAAGGCAGCGAGGTCAGTGACGGTGAAAAAGTCGGGGCATACAGCACGAGTTTGTTTTTACCGTGTTTTTCCAGCAACGCTTTTTTCTCGGCATCGAAAGTATGAAGATTTTCGTAAATCCAATCTTGACGAGGCCAGCCTGTTTCCACGACTTCGAAATCCTTGTATTTCTTGGCAAGAGCGGTGAAGCCTTTCGTGAATAAGGGACCTTGGGTAAAATACGTGTCGAAATAGCGGCGTATGACCCAATGGTCTTTCTTTTCAGTCGCGTAACCGTGGAATATTTGTATTTTCACTCCCGGCAGGTAATAAGGCACGATATTGCAGGGGACAAAGATAGCTTCGGGGGAGAAATCATAAATCTCTTGGATGCTGTTTGTCCATTTTACTTCGTCCTTTAACGGAAATTCGGGGATGTTTTTTTCTTGAACAAACCACAAAATGGAGTGTCCCCCTTCTCTGTTTGCCTCTGCCTCGATAGGTTGCAGAATATTGATGGCGTATTTTTGCTCACAGAATAATACGATGCGCATTACTGTAGATGTTTAGGTATTCGATTGATAGCGTCTTGAAAATCTTCCACGGTGTCGAGTTCCATGGAGAAATAGTTACTCGTGTCCACGGGATAAAAATAGTGTCCTCGCGTGATCAGGCGTTCGAAAGCAAGTTCGTAGAATACATTATCCAGTCCCTCGTTTACGATCATTTGTTCCAATTCCGTGTAGAGAGCTGAAAGATAAGCGTTCGATATTTTTTCGATACCGATAGATTCGCCGATAGCTTTCTCGATGGAACAGGTTTTGCTGATCTCCGTGATTTGATTCTTCTCGTTCACGATGACTTTGATTTCTTCCTCGCCCAGTTTATGGCTGTCTAATGCCAGACAGTCATTATACGGGGCGTCCTGTAAAGTTTTGATCATACGCGGGTCGTACAGAATATCACTGTCCAGCAGGATGATTTCTTTTTCTTGCAGAACTTCCGGTTTTGCCAACCATAACGAGTATATATTGTTGGTTGACGCGTAGACTTCATTGTAAATGAATCTCACGGGGAGATTCGGATAGGTCGTTTGCACGAAATTTTCGATCATCTCTTTTAAATAGCCCGTGACAATCACAATTTCATCGATACCGTTGACTAACAGACCGTCGATAGCTCTTTGCAGTAGGGTGCGATTGCCGATTTTTAGCAAACATTTCGGGCGGTCGTTCGTGAGAGGGCGTAATCGGGAAGCAATTCCCGCGGCGAGGATAACAGCTTTCATACGTTTCTTTAAAAAACAGAACCACATGACCGGTCTGTCATGTGGTTCTGTATATGGAATTATTTAGAATTTAGCATAACTTCTTTGATCGTATCTATGACCAAGCGATTCTGTTTTTGAGTTCCCAAGGTGATACGCATATGGGTATTGATGTCTTCCTCGTTCATGAATTTGACAATCAATCCTTTTGCTTTTAAGGCTTCTTGAAGTTTAGCTTTCATGGCAATAGGATATTTCACAAGAATAAAGTTGGCTTCTGATTTATACACTTTGAAGCCGTCGAGCACGTTTAATTCTTTCATGTATAATTCCCGGTCTTCTGCCATCAAGTCTGCTATATGTTGATAGTAGTCACTTGCCTTGAACACGGCAACTCCAATTTCTTCCGTGATTCGGTTGTAGCCGAGATATTTCGTACTATAGTTCAAGAACACGGATAAGTCTGCGCCCATGAAAGCGAATCCAAGACGTAAACCCGGCAGTCCGTAAAATTTGGATAGCGTGCGGATTATCAAAAGATTCGGGAATTCTTCAATCAACGGTTTGATATAGCTGGTATCCTTGTTCGCGAAAGAAGCGTAAGCTTCGTCAATCACGATCACCGTTTCACGGGGAATGAAAGAAAGTATCTCATGTAATTCTTCCTTTGTCAAAGAGTTGCCCGTCGGGTTATTGGGGGATGCCATAAGCACCATTTCCGGCTTTTCTTTTTCTACCGATTCGCGAATACTTTGAATATCGTACTTGAAAGTGTTGCCTTCCTCGAACAACGGGTAAAAAATGGTTCTTCCGTTTACTTCGTCGGCGATGGATTTGTAGTACCACCACGAGAACTTAGGAATAAGCAGCGTTTTTTGTTTCGTACCGCCAGCCAAGAAACAGTGTACCACTTGTTTCAGAATGTCTTCACCCCCGTATCCTAGGATTACTTGTTTTTCCGGAATCCCGTACAATTCAGAGATGTAATCGGATAGAATGCTTTTTTTACCCTCGTCGTAAATGCGGGTGTAGAAGCATAATTTATTCGGATCAAAGTTTTTCAGCACTTCGCCGATTTCGGGTGCCGGTCCGTAATTGTATTCATTACGGTCGAGGTAAGTTATTTCTTTCTTCATCAATACAATAAATATATCTTAGACTTTTTTATTCGTCCGGTTTGTTTATAAATAGATATCAATAAACGATCCTTTAATGATAGCCAAAAGTAACTAATTTTTGGAGTATCTCCTACAAACCATTTTTATTTTTTTGTGCTAGTAATCAGTTACTATCATAATATCATGGAATTGTGGTCGTATGCCTTGGAGGAAAATTAAATAACGATCATTTTTTTAAACTAAAATATGGTGTTGAAAATGCAGGTTTCTGTTATTGTTTCTACTTATAATCAGCCGGAATGGTTAGAAAAAGTATTATGGGGATATAATATACAAAGTTTTAAAGAATTTGAGTTGATTGTCGCGGATGATGGATCCGGTAAAGCTACGCGGGAAGTATTGGAACGGTTGACTCCCCGGCTATCTTACCCGCTAAAGCACGTGTGGCATGAGGATAGAGGATTCCGAAAATGTGAAATATTGAATAAAGCGATTTTGGCGGCGAGTACGGATTATTTGGTTTTTACTGATGGAGATTGTATCCCGAGGAATGATTTTATCGAGAAGCACATGAAATTCAGGAAGAAAGGGTACTTCCTTTCAGGTGGGTGTCGCAGGTTGTCGATGGATACTTCCCGTGAGATACATTTGCGGGATATCGAGTCACAGGCTTGTTTTAATATCCGCTGGCTAAAACAGCATGGGATGAGAAATTCTTTCCGTAATAATAAATTGACTCGTTCTTCTTTTAAAGCCTTTCTCTTGAATTTCTTGACAACAACGAAGGCTACATGGAACGGGGGCAACGCTTCCGGCTGGCGGGAGGATATTATCCGGGTGAATGGTTTTGACGAGAGAATGGAGTATGGCGGAGAGGATCGGGAGTTCGGGGAAAGATTGGTAAATGCCGGAATCCGGGGATTGCAAATACGTTATTCGGCTATTTGCTTGCATCTGGATCATGCACGGGGCTATGTGAATGAGAGTGCCTTGCGAAAAAATAAAAAGATTCGGAAGGATACCGTGTGTTTAAAACATGTCCGGACAAATTTTGGAATAGTAAAATCCGAAGATTCGATTTGTTAAATATCTAATCGTGTGTTTTATTGTTCAAAATTGGAATACTTTTTGCTATATTTGTAAATGTAACAAACCATAAAGAGCGGGACATGGTATTTGCAGAATTAAGTTATCAAATTTTTGAGAGGGCAACCTTGTGTTATCATGTGGCTGATAGCACGGATGCCGACATCAAGAATCCATACAAGTTAGAATCTATAGAGTATTATCTGTTCCAAAAGAATTGGGTTGATGCTATTCAATGGCACTTGGAGGATATCATACGCGATCCGGATATTGAGCCTGAATTTGCATTGCAAATCAAGCGTCGAATTGACGAGTCGAATCAAAAACGTACGGATTTGGTGGAGTTGCTGGATGAATATTTTTGGAAGAAGTATGAAAATGTGATCTTGTTGCCTCATGCCACGATAAACACGGAAAGTCCGGCTTGGGCTTTAGACCGTTTATCTATTTTGTGTTTGAAGATATATCACATGGAACAGGAAACGCAACGGGTAGACGTGAGTCAAGGGCACGTGCGTAGATGTGAGAATAAAATGCATATATTATTGGAACAGAAACGTGATTTGATTGTTGCAATCGATCTGTTACTGGAGGATATTGAAGCCGGGAGAAAATACATGAAAGTTTACAAGCAGATGAAAATGTATAACGATCCGGAATTGAATCCTGTATTATATGGAAAAGAGATTTCACGATGCGTGTAAGAAAAGTTTTGGTGATTCGCTTCCGGCGGATAGGCGATGCCGTGTTATCTGTTGTGATATGCAGCACGATAAGGAAGAGTTTTCCTGAGGCGGAGATCCATTATGTCGTGAATGATTATCTGGAACCTTTATTTCAAGATCACCCGGATGTTGACCGGGTAATCACGTTTTCCAGTCGGGAAAACGATCATTTTTTCACGTACGTGAAGAAAGTCTTCCGGTTGATGCGCGAAGAACATTATGACGTGATCGTAGATACTCGCTCCACGTTGAAAACATTATGGTTTAGTATTCTCTCTCCGGGAACAAAATATCGTATCGGTACGCGGAAATATTATAATCTTTTCTTTCATAATTACCGGATAAGGAATCATCAAGATGAAAGTTTGGATGAAGTATCCCGTAATTTGTTGTTGGTTAAGCCGCTGGAGAAAGAAGCACCTTTGGTGTATGATGCGGATTTTCGTTTGCAAGTAACGGAAGGAGAAAAGGAAGAATTTAAAAGATACATGATCGAGCAAGGGATTGATTTTTCCCGTTTGGTTATATTATGTACCCCTTTTACCCGCGTGGTGGATAAAAAGTGGGATATCCGGAAGATGAAGGAAGTGTTGTCCCGTTTGGTCTGGAAATACGATGCTCAATTGATTTTTAATTACTCGAAAGAAGAGAAAGCGGATGCTTTAAGTTTATTTGATGAAATGGGACAGGACAAGCATATCTTCGTGAACGTGGAAGCTGATACATTGCGGAAGTTGGTAGCCATGATCTCGTTATCTGATTTCTTTTTCGGGAATGAAGGCGGTCCTCGTCATATGGCGCAGGCTTGCGGAGTTCCCGGTCTGGCTATATACCCGCCTTGGGTGAACATGCAAAAGTGGCTGCCTTCCCGTGACGAACGCTATCAAGGGGTGAGTCCTTTGGATTTTATGCCTGAATCGGAAAGGGGTATGCTTTCGGATAAAGAGATATTCGATCGTCTTACCGAAGATCAGGTGTGGGGGCGGTTGGATTCCATGTTAAGAAAAATGATGAAGGATATTTAGATACCGTATTATTCATTATCTTTGGTGCCGTAATTGTGGTAAGTAAAATGAATAATATGAAGAATGTATACGTGATAGGGGTTTTCGACCTGTTTCATTTCGGTCATGTCGAGTTGCTAAGACGCGCGAGGGCGTTAGGTGATCGTTTGATCGTGGCTATTAATGGAGATGATATGGTTGCTTCTTACAAACGCAGGCCTTTTTTGTCCGAGCATGATCGACTGGAAGTCGTGAAAGCGTGTCGTTACGTGGACGAGGCTTTTATCATTCGGGAATACGATAATAAAGAATATATCAAGAAATACGGGATTAATGTTATCGTGCATGGTGATGATTGGGATGGAGAGGGGTATCTGAAACAGATTCGGGTGACACCGGAATTTCTGGAAGAGCATCATGTGGAGATGGTGTATTTACCTTACACGAAAGGAATAAGCACGTCGGAATTGGTTGAAAAGATAAGAAGCACGAAATAATGTATTCTAAAATTATAAATGTACCCATAGTTCTTGAGATCGGGGAGAATATTTTCATTCATATGGATGAGATATTGCAGCGTAATCATATTTTTTTCAAGGAGAAAATTTTAGTGACCTCCCCGGAGTTGAAAGAACTTTACAAACAGCAGATAGAGCAATTATCGTTTGATGAGATCATGCTTATTCAAGGCGGTTCTTATGAAGAAGCCCGCAAGGTGATGGGAAATATCACAAATAAGGATGCACTTTTGGTTGCTTTCGGGGGCGGAAGTGTTATTGATGCCGTGAAAATGATTTCGAACGACTTGAATCTAAGTTATATTACAGCACCTTCCACGTTGTCAAACGATGCCATTTATTCACCAATCGCTCGGCTTGTTCAAAACGGGAAAAAGCAAAGTTTCGGGGTAAAGGCTCCGTTAGGTATTATAGCGGATATTGAGATTATAAGGAGATCGCCTAGAAAATTGTTATTGGCAGGGGTGGGGGATTTGGTGTCTAATGCCAGTGCCGTGAAGGATTGGAGATTGGCGAATGCGGAAAAAGGCGAATATATTAATAATTTCGCTTTGACTTTGGCAACTCTCAGTGGTAATTCCGTGATGTCTTACACGATAGACGATATCGGAACGAATCGGTTTATCGGGGATCTGGCGAATGGACTGGTGATTTCGGGATTGGCGATGGTATTGGCGAATAGTTCACGTCCGGCGAGTGGTGGGGAACATCTGGTCAGTCATGCGATTGATGATCTTTACCCGATGCGAACGACTTTACACGGGTTGCAAGTGGCTTGGGGGCATTTGTTGTTAGAACGGGATTATCGCCAAGATGATGATGACTTCGAGAAATTGCGGCTATTCTTTGACCGAATGAAGATCACAGACGAATTGGAGCATGACCTTCACTTTTCGAGTGATGAGATCGCTCGGATTATTGCCCGGGCAAAAACTATCCGGGACAGATACACGATTTTATCTAAATTTTAGCCAGTTCTAAAAGTTTGTCCGCTATTCTTTCGGAAACTTTTCCGTCAACTTCTCCGACGACATAACGGGATAATTCTTCTCGCTTGGTTTTATTTTTGTCCGGATTTGCTAAGTTTTCACGGACATATTGTACCATTTCCTTGTAGTTTTTCGGGGTATCCCCGACTTCCCACAAGTAGAATTTCGAGATATCCAGTCGTTTGCGCACCTTGTGTGGGAATAATCTGTCTATCGGGCGATAGTGTAGAAACATATTGATAATAGCAGGTTTGCCTACCCCCGAAAATTCAAATACCGCACTTGACATATCGGAAATCAATAAGTCTGCGGCATGAAGAAACGGAAGAATATTGGTTTCGTTGAAATTTGCCAGATACACGTTGGGCGAGGTTGCCCATGTTTGTAACAAGTGCAAATCTTTCCGGTATTTTTTACGCAGGAAAAGATGCGAATGCGGTTTTAAAATAATGTTGTATTCGGCAAAGTCCTCGGGGAATTTCTTTCCCATTTTCAATACGGAAGAGGGATAGAATGTCGGGGCGTAAAGTATTGTTTTTTTGTTGGTATCCAAGTGGCGTTCTTGAAGAAATCTTTTCCGGTCATCGTCTGTCAACTTGAAATAGTTGTCCAGTTTGGAATAACCGGAAACATAAAAGATTGATTTTTTCTCGGGGTAGAGTTCGATCAAGTATTCTTCCAAGAATTTGCCATCAAGGAAACGTACATCGACTTCATTAAGTCCCGGTTCGATATTCATAGTCTTACCGCCCCATACTCCATGATTAATAAAAGCGGATTTATCGAATTGTGTATGTATATGGTGAGGAGTATTCCCGAACACGAGCGTGTTACAGAAACAATCTTCTTCTTCAAGTATATAAGTGAAGTTATTTTGCTTGCAATAATTGATAGATTCTTCCCTTTGGTTTATCTCATCACGATCTCTCGTCTTTGGAATAATCACGACATAGGGAACTTCACGTTTGATAAGTTCTCTGATAACGGGTTCAAATTGCGGAGAGTAGTATAATTTTTCGAGATAGAAGCCAATCACGTAGTTTTTCATATTTTATGATACTGTTTACACTAAATAAACGTTCGTTTAATTAATACGCAAATGTATCATTTTTTTACTTTAAACAAATGTATAATGAGATTTTTTTTTCTTCACATAATCAATGACTTATATTGTTAGAATAATTATTCCTCGATGAGGCATGTAAATATCATTAAACGAACGTTTATTGATATTATAATGAAGAGAATTATTATTAGGATGCCCAATTTTATAGGTGATTCTATTAACACGATCCCAGCTATTGAAATGGTTGTACAATCTTTTCCTCAAGCTCGGATTACTTTACTAGGACCTTTTTTCCTGCAGGAACTTTTCGAGAATGATCCTCGAATTGACAGTTTTATAGTTTCCGACAAGAGAAAAAAGCATTATTTTAAAAATGTACTCGTTATATATAAAAATAAATATGACTTGGGGATTCTATTTACTAACACTTTTGTTTCAGCATTGATTTTCAAACTGGCATTCGTGAAACAAATTGTCGGTTATCAGAGTGAAGGTAGGGGGATGTTGTTAAACTTTAGATGTCCATTGAATCGTAATGTGCACTATATTAATCGATATGCAATGCTTGTTAATTCTTTTTTGAACAATAAGTTTACGTATTTACCTCCTTTAAAATTATATTATAAACAAGAAAGAAATTTTAATTTCGATAATGATAAGGCTGTCGTAGGATTGTATTTGGGAGGAACGAATAAACGATACAGAAGATATCCAGAGGACCACTCTCTGGCGTTGTTATATCTTCTTAAAGATTATAATATGATTCTTATCGGGGATTCAAATGATGCTATTGTACAATCGTCTTATGCGCACCATGCTAATATGGATAATCTTTTAGATTTTTCGGGTAAAACTTCTGTTGGAGAGTTAATTACGACTATTGCAAATTTGGATTTATTAATTACAATAGACTCTGCCGCGATGCACATTGCTTCGGCCGTAGGGACAAAATTTATAGCACTAATGGGATTATCGACAAGTCCGACATCAACGGTTGTTCCTAAGACTAATTTAGGTGTAATTCTGAAGATTGAAAATAATATGATAGATGAAGCTTGTTATATTCAAAATATTACACCGGAAATTGTTTATCAAAATGTGCGATTGATATTGGATAAGCAGAAAGATTAACGAGATGCAAAATAAAGAGCATATTTTACAGGATTTGGTAAAGATTATCATTCCGATTTATAAAATAGATTTGAATCATTATGAAATGATATCTCTAGGGCAACTTGTACAAGTTCTTAAAGATTATCCCAAGGTTATCATTAAACCGTTCGGTCTTGATATAGAACCAATTCTTGATAAGTTTGAAAATCAATTCCATGTCCAAGATTTTGATGATCATTATTTTTCAGATATTGCCGGATATAATCGTTTGATGTTGACTCCCGAATTTTATAAACAATTTATTGATACAAAGTATATATTGATATATCAGCTGGATGCTTTTGTTTTTAGAGATGAACTGAATTATTGGTGTAAGCTCGATTATGATTACATTGGTGCGCCTTGGTTGTGCAAGTTGAAGTATGAACGGGGATTTATGAAATTATTCTTGAGAACAAGAGGTTTAATTTACTCACTCTTAAAAATAAAACACCGACAGCAATGTTTTTATCGGGTTGGCAATGGAGGTTTTTCTTTGCGCAAGACCGAAGTTTTTTATAAAATAGCAATAGAGAAACAAGAGGTTATTCGGAATTATCTTAAGCATGTTTCTAAAAGTAGTCAATTTAACGAAGATGTATTTTGGGGCTTGGAAGCTACGAAGGATAAAAAATTTCTTGTTCCGACTTGGCAAGAAGCTTTGTTTTTTTCATTTGATTTATTTCCGGAAATAGCTTATTGTAAAAATGGCAAGAGACTTCCGTTCGGTTGCCATCGCTGGAATAAAGAGTTGGATTTTTGGAATAAATATATTGAACTGTGAATGACAAACATCTGTTACTTGATGGTAAATTGTTGTTTCTAATAAATATTTAAGATTGCGTTGATTTCGTGATAATTGTTTTTTCCATTTGGACAAAAATATCACTATAGAAATAGAATAAACTTAACATGAATAATATCATTAGTCTCGTGTTGTTTAAAGCTAACAAGATAGATGTATTGTTCATGATAAAGATTATTGTGGTAAGCGAAATGATTAGGCATGAAAATCTTTTATTTTTCCACATGCGATAAAATGGGACTGCAAAAAGAAATATTATTATTCCGAGGCCGATGATTCCGCCTTGTATCCAGTAATGTATAAACGAGTTGTGTACATTTGTAAACACATCAAGTCCGGCATCAGAATTCACTAACCAATCTTTTACACGATTTTTTGCATATATGCCTAATCCCCAAATAGCAAATTCGTCGGCATGTATAAAACTTTCTCGAATAAAACCAATGCGAGGAGCTATTGTCCCTCCAGTATATATACCTTTTTTGACATTTTCGACTTCTCTTATGATTTCTTCCGTACGTTCTCCGTATTTCTCGTTTGAAGAGTTAAATACTAGTAATCCTCCAATGAACAGTAATAAACCTACCAATATTGCGAGATGTGTGCGTAATGAACTTTGTTTGAAGATATATAAATTCGCTATCATAAATCCTATGAAAAAAGCTAATATTCCGGCTTTCGTTACTGTAAATGATAGGAAAATCACGAGGAAAAGAAACATTATTCCGTACAAAATTTTCATACCACGGTGTTGCTTAATGAAAATCATGAAATATGAAATTAATGCAGTCAAAGCAATATATAGCGTTTGTGGCTCCAAGAATAAGTTACCACCTAAGAAAGACCATTTATTATCACCAAAACGACTTGAGTACAAGAATTCTATTGCTGTTCGTGGGTTTGTAAGTGCTCTTGCTTGAAGAAGGTCATAGGTAATATAAATGTTCATTAATAAACATCCGATACAAAAAAATAAGAGGAAAAGCTCTAGTAAACGAGGAGTTAACCATTTCCTTAAAGTAGTTATATAGACGGGAACTAAAATGAAGTTCAGTAGAATATCTTCAAATACTCCATAATAAGGTTTGTCTGTAATTTCACTCCTCCATTCCATGAATAAAGTTTGCAAGGATATGTATAAAAAATAAATTACAAATATCAAAATATACCCTTTTCCTTCTTTTACATTTTGTATAAACATATTCCAGTTCGTAATTGCACAAAAAAGAATAACTGAAAGTAGGAAGTAATTGAATGTTTTTCCATACAATGGGGCAAGACTTCCTAATAAGAGTCCTATAGATAAAAAGCATATTTTTTGTATCTTTTCCATGACCAAGGGGATACCAATAAATTGAATTTTAAATTCTACGGTTTAGAACATATTATATGTTCTGGGACATCAAAGGTAATGAATAGTTGTGGCTTTATAGATATTTTCTTGATGTAATTTATCAAATCTGTTGATCTTATTTGAAATGAATCTGACTATTTTGACTTGGAGAAGTTGATATATTCCCAATTTTTTATCGTCCCGATATTATAAAGAGAATATATCTTGTATATTTGTATGCCGAATGTATAATATGAGTTGGATGGTGAAGTTTCAGAAATATTTTTTTCTTTCTGTTGCTTTCCTGTTGGGAAGTATTATACCCTTGTATGGTAATGTTTTCAACTTCCTATTGTTGATATTGGTTATATTCATGTTATGGAAGCGGAAAAGCAAAGTGTGGGAGAGTTTACTGGCGGAACGATTGTATATCGGGGTGAATGTTGTATTTTTGCTTTATTTTATAGTACACACCGTGGCTGTATTATTGAAAGGAAATCCGATAGCGGAGCCTAGTTATGGGACGTTTGAGGCTTTAATACTTAATTTCGTGTTAATTCCGGTGTGGGTTGCGACGTGGCGAGAATGGATTACTCCCGGCTTGATTAAAAAATTCCTTTTGTATTTCTGTTCGGGGTGCTTGTTGCTAAATATATATATATTATTTCTTGTGGTTGGAAACAAACTATTTACATCTCCGGGTGAGGCCTTGGAATATTTGTATAACAATCGTTTCGGAGAAAATAGATATGTATTAGGGAGTAAATATTGGTTAGAAGTTCAAGCGATGCTTTTAGCTGTTTCTGCATTGGTTGTTTATTTCTTACTAATAATAGAAAAAGCGTGGAAAAAGAGAGGACTTTTGTTGTGTATGTTTGGGGTGCTTGTGGTGTTTTTGTCCTTTACCGTCACTAAATCTGCTATATTGGGTTTCTTGTTAGGTTTTATCGTGATGAATTTTTATTTGTTCCGAAAACTTTCTTTCAAGCGACAATTTTTGTTTGTTGGCGGTGCTTTGGTTTTCGTGTTGAGCTTAACTTTATTGATGGATTTAAATAAATATGAAGAACGGATACATGAAGTGGGAATTGAGGTGCAAAATGTACGTGAAGGGAAGTTTGTAGGTGGAACAGTTGCTCCGCGGCTTGCGTTTATAAAGGAGAGTTTCAGGCACTGGGATGAGTTTGCCTTGTGGGGATTAGGTGTAACTACAAAACACCGAATAAAGGCATGGTATGAAGCTTCGGATTTGAATATTGCGGTTTTTAATAATGTGAATAATACTTTCCTTCAATATTGGATTACGGCAGGATTGGTAGGTTTAGCTGTCATGATCTTTTTGTTTTTTGCACCACTTTATCGAATGATTAAAAGAAAGAGGTTTTCATTCTTAATCCTGTCTGTATTATTGGTCTTTCTTGTTGTCAGTAATTCGTGTGTCACTTTATCGTGGGCAAATTCACGGGCATTGATGTTGATATTTCTTGCCATGTTTTATTTCTACGGGGATATGTTCTCCCAATTGGAAAACGATATTCCCCAAGAAGAAAAGCCTTCTATTTGATAAGCTTTCCTTTGCGGCTGAGTTTGATCGTGAAGCCGAAATTGTTTTTGAAAAGTTTGCCTAAGTCACTGTATAAGCCTGTTTCTATTGTAAACGGTAATTTGCGGAAAGGAAGAGTCACTTCCAATGCACCGGAGAACTGATCTTTATTGAATTTGTTTCCGTATGTCCCGTAGTTTTTTGAATACGAGAGTAATAATTTGTAAGGAGTTGTTTGCCATGCCATACCTTTTATCCCGATGTGGTGTCCAATGATACGGTTATTGATGATTCTAGTAAGGTTATCGCTTAAACCGGGTGTCATGAACGGGCTGCCGATAACTTGTCCGTATAGAGTCCATCCGTTGGCGTATTCACCATTATTAAAATAGTTATCACATCCTCCGAGTACTTTCCTCCCGTAGAAATGACTGTTCGGGTCTTGTTTCGCTATTTCTTCCGGTGTTGCAGGTCTGTCATGGCGAGAGCCGGATTGATATTTGGTATAATAGAATTCATATATGACGTCGGATATCCATTGTTGCGGATTTTTTGAACCGTAATAGAAACAATAAGTTCCGTCCGGGAAGGAGCGAAAATCTGTCCCCGAGCCATCTTCGAAAGGGATATCGTGGTAAAATGATAATATGTAATTATCGGCAAGATAATTAATTCTTAGATGTTCCCGTCCCAAATGATTTCCCAAGGCATTGATAGAATCGCTGGTTGTGGCTCCCGCACCGCCGCCATCGGCAAAAATGATGCGGCCGTAATCACTGAAAGAGCCGGGTTGTTTTCCTAGAGTGGGATGTTTGCCTGCCCATTGTGCCCAATGTTCCAATCCGGCAATGATTTCCCAACGGCGATGAGGGGTGATTTTCACGTAAAGAGATTTGTTGTGCAAGCGAATATCTTTCACGTAACTATTGTCAGTCATCATATAATCAGCCCAATTAAATTGGAAAGCGATGATTCCTTTTGTGCCGGGAATATCTATAAAATCACTTCTAAGGTTATAACCCGGGAAAGTTCGGGAATTTCCGGAACGGACAAAATCCCCGTTGGTGGAAGAAACACCGTTATATTCTTCTTCCGGTTGAATCATGCCCAGATCGAGCCGAAGTTTACGCCAGCGGGCACTTACAAAAAGTTGGTCTAAAATAATTTTATTTCCCGGACTGGAGAGATATCCCCCCGCGGATACCCCATAGGCGAATTGAATCTTGTGTTTGTTCGTGAAATCGGAATAGAACCCTAGTTCCAATAAGGTTCCGTTCCCGTTAGACATAAGTCCATGCCGATTGCTGACAGCCCAAAAGGGTAATGTCTTCTGTGTGGAAGCGAATCCCGATAAAGATGCGTTATAAACTACATCTCGTTTTTGTCCTTGGCCTGAAAACGAAAACAGGGTTACAAGGATACATACCAAAAAAATCCTCATGTCGCCGATTTATGCACGTCTATTATTAATCTTCAGCGACAAATGTATCTCTTTCTAGCCTAAAAGGCATCGTTCGATCAAAGAAATATCTTCTTTATAGGTTAATTTAACATTAGAAGGTGAGCCTTGGATAATTTTGATAGAAATCTCCGGTAAATAGCGTTTCACGACACCACAATCGTCCGTGCTGAAAAAACAGGGATCTGTAAGTGCTTTATTATAAGCTCCTCGCAACGTGTTTGCTAGGAAGCCTTGTGGCGTTTGTACTTGAAATAGGGTAGAACGATCGGGGATGGCGTTCACGAATTGTTTCGTGGCATCACTTTGCAAAATGGTATCAGTGGCAGGAATGGCTGTCGTGCAGGCTTCACAATTGTCGAGAGCCTCAATCGTGTCACTGATCATTTGTTGGGTGACTAATAATCGCACGGCATCGTGAATGATGAATTTGCAATTCGTGTCTTGATAGGCGTTTAAGGCGGCTAAAGTGGAATGGTAACGTTCTTTGCCACCCGGGATAATCATTCTTACTTTGCCAAATCTTTCCTTGGTAACAATCTCTTGTGTTTCATTCAAGTAATCTTTATGGACAACAATAATGATTTCGTCAATAAGTTCGTTTTGCTCGAATACTCCGAGTGTATGAGCCAATACTGTTTTCCCTGCAATGGTGATAAATTGCTTCGGGAGTTCGCTGCCTAATCGTCGACCGGAACCACCGGCCAGAATTACTCCAATGCTCTTCATTATAATTGAAAATTGAAAATGTGAGTTTCTCAATCTTTAAGAGGTTTGACAAAGGTAGATTTAATCGGCAATTATAGAATCCGTTAATTCGAATTCCAGTTCGCCGCCGTTTATGATTTCATCATGCGTAATCCATGTGCGATCCAAGGGGTCTCCGTTCAATAAAACTCTTTTCACGTAAATGTATTGATCGTTTTCCCTATTGGCTTTTATCACGAAACGGCGATCTTGCCCGAGTTTGATAATTACTTTCTTGAATAAGGGCGTCCCTAACTGGTATTTGGTGTCACAAGGATTGACCGGATAGAATCCTAGGGCAGAGAATACATACCACGCGGACATTTGACCACAATCCTCGTTACCGCACAGACCGTCGGGACGATCCGTGTAAAGTTCCCGGCGAATTTTGTCTATATAGTATTGAGTCTTGTATGGTTTGTCCGTGTAATTGAACAAATAAGCCACGTGGTGAGAAGGTTCATTTCCTTGGGCGTATTGTCCGATTAATCCGCTGATGTCGGGAGAAGCGTTGCTGCCCTCGATGACGGAAGGCAGGGTGAACAAGCTGTCTAATTTTCGGGCGAAAGCTTCTTTGCCGCCGTGTAAAGAGATAAAGCCGTCGATATCATGGGGAACAAACCACGAGTATTGCCAAGCATTTCCTTCCGTGTAATCGTCGTTGCGATGCGTGGACGAGAAAGGGGAGAAAGGAGTTCTCCAACTGCCGTCCGCTAATTTGCCCCGCATCAATCCGGTTGAAGGATCGAAGAGGTTCTTGTAATTTTTAGATGATTCCATGAAAAAGAGATAATCGTTTTCTTTCCCCAAGGCTTTTGCCATTTGCGCGATACACCAGTCGTCATAAGCAAATTCAAGGGTTTTGGATACTGATTCTTTTTCCAGATCACACGGGATATAATTGTATTCCCGGAAAAGTTCCAGTCCGTGTCCTTTGGAAAGGGATGTTTCTTTCATCGCCTCGTATGCTTTTTCCACGTCATACCCCCGGATTCCTTTTAAATAGGCTTCCGTGATAACCGGAATGGCGTGATTGCCTATCATGCAGTGGCTCTCGTTACCCATTAGTTCCCAGTTAGGTAACAACCCGTGAATCTCGTAATGCCGGATGAAAGAGTTGATCATATCATTCACCCGATCTTTTTGAGTAATGGTAAAGAGAGGGTGTGATGCCCGGAATGTATCCCACAAGGAGAATACCGTGTATTGATTTTCTTTCCCCACGCTATGAATTTCTCCGTCCGGTCCTTTATAATTCCCGTGTGCATCAGAGAACAAATAAGGGGCAAGGTATGCGTGATAGAGAGCCGTGTAGAATGTGCGTGTTTCCTCTTTTGTGCCGCCCTCGACTTTGATACGCGATAAAGCCCGTTTCCATTGTTGCTTGGCTTCTCTGCGCACTTTATCAAAGCTCCAGTGCGGGAGTTCTTGATCAAGGTTTGCCGCAGCTCCCTCGCAGTTTGCAGATGAAATGCTGACTTTGACCAATATTTTGTTGGTTACCGTACCGAAATCAATCCATGCATATCCTTTATCGGAAACGATTTTTTGTCCGTTTCTCAATAATTGCAACGTGTCAACACCCGCCCAGACGTCAACATCCTGCGAGAATTCCATGAAAAAATAGACATTGTGTTCCCGTGCCCAACCGGTGGATTTTCGATAGCCTTGTATCGTGCGGTTATTGATTTTCTTGATAGAGGTCATTACCGTGCGATCCCAATTTCTTGCCGTGGTTAAATCCAGTGTCAGCCCGTGGATAGCATTAGACGGGTATTGATAGGCGTGCATTCCACAACGGTTGGTGACCGATAATTCGGTTTTTATACCGTTGTCGAAAGTTACGCTATAATATCCGGGTTCGGCTGTCTCGTTGGCATGAGAGTATTTGGCGTATCCGGAAGTGATGAAGTCGATGGCTTTTTCTCCCGGTCGCGGGCGTCTTGTGACGGGTAGAAGTCGGATATCCTGCAAATCGCCGATTCCGGTCCCGCTTAAATGTGAATGTGAGAACGAGGATATGATACTATCACTGTAATGATAGCCGGAACACCACTCCCAACCGCTGCGCGGATTATCCGGGCTCAGTTGAATCCCCCCGAAAGGTACTGCCGCACCGGGGAAGCAATGTCCTTGTCCGGCAGTCCCGATAAATGGATCAACGTAGTCCGTTACTCGTGTTTCTTTTTCTTTTCGACAGGATGTAAAGAACCCGGTAAAACAAAGCAGGAGTAGAAGGAGTCGTGTTTTCATGATATTCGTTTCTAGGCATTTAATTCATTCCATACAAGCGCGGATGCCCCGTAAATGGCGGCATTCGTGGGTAGTGACGATCGAAGTATTTTTACTTTTTGCTTGAATACATACAACATATTGGCTTCCATTTGTTCCTGCGTGGTCTTGAACAACCATTCACCGGCGTTTGCCACGCCGCCTTGCAGGAATATGGCTTCCGGGCTGATTATGGCAACCAGATTTGCCAATGCTTTGCCCAATTGTTCCCCGGTGATTTTGAAAGCTTCAAGAGCGATGGGATCTCCTTTTTGAGCGGCATCGTATACTTTCTTTGCCGTGATTTCCGTGTAAGGAATGTCCCGGAGTGTGCTGGGGGTATTTTCAAGAGCGAGCAACTCGCAAGCCGTGCGTTTGATTCCGGTAGCGGACGCGTAGGTTTCCAAACATCCCCGACGACCGCAATTACAGTACCTGTCACCGCCGCACACGAGCGTATGTCCTACTTCACCGGCCAGACCGTCGTGCCCGTAAACGAGTTTTCCGTTCACCACGATTCCACTACCCAGTCCGGTTCCCAGCGTGATAATCACGAAATCTTTCATGCCTTTCGCCCCGCCGTACACCATTTCCCCGATAGCCGCGGCTTTCGCGTCATTCGTGATAAAGGAGGGTACGTTGAATTGTCTTACAAGCAATTCAACCATGGGAATCGTGCCTTTCCATGATAGATTGGCCGCATTCTCGATCGTACCGTTGAAATAATTACCATTCGGGGCACCGACACCAATGCCGACCAGTTTAACGTCCAGTTTGGAGAGTTCTTTTTTTACCGCTTTATGTAAGTCCAGAACGAAATCTTGTGGAGTATTGTATGCCGTGGTGGATAAAGATCCGTCTGCCAGACAATTCCCATTTTTATCAATGATTCCGAAAGCGATGTTGGTACCGCCAATGTCAATACCTAAAGAGACAGTAGTTTGCATAAATAATATATAAATTTGACAACAACATGATTTGCATTTTTAACGCGGTTAAAGGTAATAAAAAAATAAGAGACCGATGGGGCGATCTCTTATTTAATTACTAACTACTAACCTAAACATACAAACTTATGAAAAAAAACTGTGTCTTCTATCTGTTTTCTACATTACAAAGATAGGGGGTATTCTATGATTTAATAGTTAATAGTTCGTTAATCTTTTGTGTATATAGATTTAAATCTGATAAACGAAATGCAATAAAAACACGATCAAATTTAGAGTTTCAAATAGAAATCTTTTGTTAATCGAGCGTAACTCTCGTGATAAACGTGACGTTCGGTTTCTAGTGTAATTGTTTTATTTACAATATCTTTTTGTCGCTTGGAAATTTCCATGAGCTTACGCTTCGGGGGCTTGTTCGGGGTTGGGCAAATTGTTGTAAATTTGTTAATAAACCATTTGTGCGATTGCACTAGTGTTATAAAATGCTCCGTTTCGGGAATCGGTAAGATGATACAAATTTTTCCTTCCGGGGATAGTAGTTTTTCGGAAACATTTAATATGTCCTCGTGCGAGAGTGTCGAGCAATGGCGTGCCATTGTTTTGCTTCGTTCCGGGTTTTGAGTGGAGTTGATAAAGAATGGCGGGTTGCACGTGATGATATCATACAGGTAATCCTGTTTGAAATCTTGTACCCGTCCTTGGAAAACTTGAATTCTCTCTTTCCACGGGCAATCTTGCACGTTTTCTTTTGCTTGCTTGCAGGCGGCAGGATCGATTTCTATGGCGTCTATTTGTAATTCCGGGTTTCGTTGAGCTGCCATGATAGCTATAAGTCCTGTCCCGGTCCCGATGTCCAGCAAACGGTGTGTGTCGGTTAAGTCTGCCCACGCTCCTAAAAGAACACCGTCTGTGCCGACTTTCATCGCGCATCTGTCTTGACGGATCGTGAACTGTTTAAATTGGAAGTAATCGTTTGCCATAATTAGTTGCCTTTGCAAGGCTTAAAGTTTATAAGGTTCATAAACTTTATGAACCTTATGAACCTTATAAACTTTATAAACTATTTTTCTTCTTCTTTCTTCTCCTCTTCTTCTTCGAGGTTTAGCATGTTTTTCTCCAATAGTAAGTTGTACCATTGAATCATTTTGCGCATGTCTGACACGTAAACCCGGTCTGCATCATATTCCGGAACGACGGATTCAATGTAATTCGTGATAACATTGGAGGCTTCCTTGTGATTGATTGTCGGCTTGCCTTCTTCTTTTTTGTAGATTCGTTTGAATACTTCTTTTAAAGGCATGTCTTCATCTTCCGTGTATATGGAAATATCTTCAAGAGAAATAATTTTCGCGTTAGAATAAGCAGGAAAGCGTTTTCCGTCAAGTAATGATTCTACGATTAAAGCATTCGATGTATTGCTAATTAATTTGTATAATCCCGGTTTTCCTGAGATGGATAAAATTTCTTTCAACATATTGCTTTCTTTTTGTGTTTAAATGAGGGACAAAAATACGAATCAATGTTTAAAACTAAAAACAATGAATTGTTTATTTTTTTCGCACTCTCGTGCAACGTTTGGATAAAAAAGTGCATCTTGCTTGTGAAAAAGGATAATAAACGTGACTAATGGACGAAGCGTGGGTGATAGAGGAATGCCGGAAAGGTAATCCGAAAGCACAAAAGTCTCTGTATGAATATTTCGCTCCCAGAATGATGGGCGTGTGTATCCGTTATGCCGGGAATCGGGATGCGGCAGGAGATTTATTGCAGGATGGCTTCGTGAAGGTTTTCACGCGATTGAATGAATATATGGCGGTTGGTAGTTTCGAGGGGTGGATGCGGAAAATATTTATCAATTGCGCATTGGAGAGGATTCGTAAGGAGAGGATTTTTTCCAGAGTAATAGAAGGGGAGATTGATGTGGAGGATACGATACCTTCGGTATTAGAGACGTTGACGGAAATGGAGATGTTGCAAATGATCCGGTTATTGCCCGAGGGCTACCGTACGGTGTTTAATTTATTTGCAATCGAAGGATTCTCGCATAAGGAAATCGGGGAGATGCTTCATATCACGGAAGGTACTTCCCGGTCACAATATGCCAGAGCCCGACAGTGTTTACAGGAAATGATCAGAAAGATGTATTGATTATGGATAAAAGAGAGCGATTTGACGATATTTTCCGGGAGCGGTTATACGATTTGAAGTATAACCCGACGGAAGCCGCTTGGGAAGGGATTGCCGCCCGTCTTCCACGTCGTCGTTTTGTCCATAAGCGGGTGTACCGGGTGGTTGCCGTGGCGGCGGTTTTATTGCTTGTGGTTAGCGGGAGCATTTTATATTTGTGGCACGAGGGTGAAGATAATTTTTCTCCCGTTATCGTGTTACAAAACGAGAAAATGAGTCCCGTACCGTTAATCACGAGCGAGAAGAAGATTGTATTAGTCGCGGAGGCTGCTGGAATAAGGGAATTGAAGCCGGTGTCTTGCAAGGAAAATAGTGTATTGCGGGAATTTGTACAAGCGTGTAGTCCGATAAATAGAAACTTGGTGGCTTTGCAACACGAGGGCGAATCCGCGATGATATTAGCCGATTGTGATGTTACTCCTTCGATAAAGAAGAAGGCACGTAAGTGGCGAATTGGAGTGGGAAGCGGCAATTTAGGATTGGCAGGCGTTTCTTTGAATAATGTAGATAATATGGCTCCGTCGCAAGATTTGGGAAACAATACGGCTCCTGAAGATAACGATAGACAGCCATTGTCTAGGGCAACATCGACACCCCGTTATGAACCGGAAAAGTCGACTCGGGTAAAACATTTAATGCCTGTATCCATAGGTCTTTCTGTGTCTTATCCGTTAAATGAACGTTGGAGTTTTCAAACCGGATTGACATACACGTATTTACGTTCAAAATGGAAACATGAATCAAGTAGTTGGGTTGTTCAAAAACAATCGCTGCATTTTATCGGGATACCTGTTTCGGTAAATTATAGACTCACGAATTGGTTACGTCCATATTGTTATTTCAATGCCGGAGTATTGGCAGAGGTAAATGTCGCAGGGCGACTTAAAAACTCGTATGGACATGAAGATATACGTGTGCCGGGAATATTGTGGACAACATATACACGCGTGGGAATTGCTTATCCGCTGATCCGTTTTGTTTCGATCTACGCAGAGGGTGGAATGTGTTATTATTTTAATTACAGGGGAACAATTGAAACCGTTCGTTCCGAGAATGCATTCAATTTTACGGGACAACTGGGGTTGCGGTTAAACTTTTAAACACGAGAATATGAAACGATTAAAAAGTTATATGACAGGTGCTTGGAAATGGTTGCTTTCCTCTTTGTGGGTTGTATTTGGATTTACGGCTTGTGAAGAAGAATATGAAGCATCTATGTATGGTTCTCCTCATGCCACTTTTGTTATTAAGGGAAAAGTTGAAAATAGTGCTAAACAGGGCTTGCCTAGAGTTCAAATTGTTATACCTTTGTATGAGGTTCGTGATACAGTGGAAGGTGTGCCCGTGAAAAAGGAGTATGGCGATACGTTATATACAGACCAAAGAGGACAATTTTTTTGGGAACGTGTAGATTACCCGGGAGGGAAGGATTTTGAATTACGATTTTACGATATATACCCGCGGGAAGGTTGTGATGCGTGTCAAGCAGATACTTTAAAGGTTAGTTTCTCTCGGGATGAACTGATAAAGGGTGAAGATGATGACAATTCATGGTATTTCGGACGTGCCGATAAAAATATAACCGTTGTGCTGGAAGAAAAACGGGATGAATGATAATATTAAAAGTAAGGAAAATGAAACGCTTAAAAAGTTATTTAGATAAAAGTTGGAGTGGGCTGCTCTCTTCTTTATTGGCAGTATTAGGATTTTCCGGTTGTGGAGGTTCTGCCGATTCACCGGAGGATATACCTCTTATGTATGGAACCCCGACAGCTTCCTTCTCTATTAAAGGTAAAGTACAGAATTCTGCCGGGCATGCATTGCCGGGTGTCCGGGTTGTTATTCCTAAGGTGGAATTCTATCAGGTTGCCACGGAGAGTTTTATCCCGGACTACCCGATAATCACGGAAGAAAGACGTGATACCTTGTATACCGACGAGGAAGGGCGTTTCGGGCGTAGGTTTTATGATTTCCCGACGGATACAGTGCGGTATGAATTACAATTTTACGATGTGAACCCGCTGGCGGGAGTGCCTGCCTGCGAGCCGGATACGTTAAAAGTAACTTTTACACGTGACGAGTTACAGCGGGATAAGAATGATAACGAGTGGAACCGGGGAAATGTAGTGAAAGAGATTACCGTAACCTTGAAAGAGAAGGCAGATGAGTAATAAACCGGGTTTACGGCAACGTTTAGGATTAGAGGCTTTTAGGGCTAAGCGGCAACAGCAGAAGGAATCGCACGAGCTGCGTACTTTATTTTGGGAATGTACGTTGCGTTGTAATGTTGCCTGTCGGCATTGCGGGAGTGATTGCCGTGCATGCGTCGAACAGGCGGATATGCCGAAAGAAGATTTTTTACGGGTGATAGATTCTATTACTCCACACGTGGATACGCACCGTGTGTTTATTATATTCACGGGCGGGGAACCTTTGATGCGAAAAGATCTGGAGATTTGCGGACGTGAATTGTATCGGCGGGAGTATCCTTGGGGAATTGTGACGAATGGTTTGCATCTTTCCCGTCAGCGTCTGGATTCTTTATTGCAAGCCGGAATGCATTCAATCACCGTCAGTCTTGATGGATTTGAAGATGCTCACAACTGGCTCCGTTGTCACCCGCTAAGTTTTCAACGGGCGACCGAGGCGATTCGGATGCTTACCGGGGAGGAGGAGATTATTTGGGATGTCGTGACTTGCGTGAATCAAAATAATATAGAGCAGTTGCCTGCTTTTCGTGATTTTCTTATCGGGATAGGGGTGAGGCGTTGGCGTATATTCACGATATTTCCGGTTGGACGAGCCGCAGAAGTTCCTGAATTACAATTATCCGACAAGCAATTTACCGGGTTGCTGGATTTTATTGTATCTACCCGTCAAGAGGGCAAAATACAACTGAATTTCGCTTGTGAAGGTTTTCTGGGAAGATATGAAATGAAAGCCCGCGACTATTTCTATCATTGCAACGCGGGTATCTCCGTTGCTTCTGTCCGAGTGGACGGTTCTATTTCCGGATGTCCCAGCATCCGGGCAAATTATAATCAAGGTAATATTTATCGAGATGATTTCATGCAAGTGTGGAATGAACGCTTTGTTCCTTTCCGTGACAGGGAATGGGCTCGTCAAGGAGAATGTGCCGATTGTTCCATGTTCCGCTATTGCGAGGGAAACGGGATGCACCTGCACGACGAGGCAGGCAGGCTTCTCGTGTGCCATTACAGGAGAATTGAATAAAATTCATTTTCAACTTTCAATTCTCCATTTTCAATTGTTTTACATTCCCCGTTGTTTCTTGATTTTCTCGTATGCCTCGTTGATGGCCATAAATTTTTTCTCGGCTGCTTTGCGGATGTCTTCTCCCATGTACCCGACTTTATCCGGGTGGTTCTCTCTTGCCATTTGTCGATAGGCTTTTTTCACCTCTTCATCCGTGGCGGAAGGTGTTATGCCCAGCACTTGATAAGCCGAATCCGAATCATCGTAATACATGGCTTTGATAGACTGATACGTGGTCGTGTCTATGCCCAGAAGATCGGATATTCTATCCAGTAAGGCTATTTCGCGGTTGCATACATTACCGTCTGCTTTTGCCAGCCCGAACAGGAAATACAGTAATTGTGTACGCGAGTAGATATTCATGTTCGCGCGTATTTGCATGGCGACTTGATCTACAGCGATCTCCTTGTTTAATAAATCCTTGATGATTGCCACGGCTTCCCGTTCGCCTTCCGCGCCGAAGTTATCACGGAAGAATCGTTTGACGTATTCCAGTTCGCCTTTTGTCACTTTCCCGTCCGCTTTCATGAGGCCTGTCGCCAGCACGACGAGGCTGAAAAGAAAATCACCTCTGCCCGTCGGACCGGACGCGGGGTTTTGTGATTGCTGTTGATTCGTGATCACGGTTGCGGTATCAAATGTCGATCCGATGAAGAAACCGAACAACGCTCCTATGGGGCCTCCCATCGCGAATCCTAATCCCGCTCCTATCCATTTTCCGTATTTTGCCATAATATATTATTGTTTTTTATTCGGGTTGTTTAGTTGTTGAATGATATCGTGTATTTGTTTTACGATCCGATCGTCGTCATTGTTGTAAATGACAAAATCCGATTTTGGCAATTTCTCGCTGTCGGACATTTGGTTGTTGATACGTTCCATCACTTTCTCCCGGCTGGTAGAGTCCCTCGCGACAACTCGCCGGATGCGGGTTTCCATATCCGTTGAGATCAAAATAATGTAATCGAAAAGAGATTCAAGCTTGGATTCGAAGAGGATTGCCGATTCGAAAAATACCAGTTTGCTCTTTTGTACCGAGCACCAGTCGCGGAAATCTTGGGTTACAACCGGATGAACAACGCGGTTCACTTCCGTGATGGCACGCTTGTCGTTGAAGATGATAGAAGCAAGTTGTTGTTTATTCAATCCGCCCTCGGGCAAATAGATATTCTCCCCGAAACGTTGTATCAAGGCTTGCCGGATATCTTGATTCCGGTTCATGAGCGAAGAGGCTCTCCGGTCGCTGATGTACACGGGATATCCCAAGATTTCGATTATCTTCGCGATAGTGGATTTGCCGCTACCGATACCCCCTGTCAATCCGATTTTAAGCATGGTTTTATTTTTTCTTTTCGATTAAATATTCAACCGATTCGGGCATGAGCACGAGAGATTTGATATGCGCGGGTTGCTTGTCCACGCTGATTTTGAGGGCTGCCGGGTTGCTTGCAATCTGGTCGTAATCCACCGAGAACGAGAAACTGGTATCCGATACCGATTCGTAACGGCTGAGCCCGATATCAAACGTGAAATCTATATTCTGGGGAAACAGGCGAATCAATAGCGAATCCGGTAAATTTTTCACTTTTATCGTTGCCTTTTTCTTGGCTTCAGTGAAACGCTCCACTTCTACTTTCACTTTTGCGCCGCTCTCCGAGATTTGTGTTCCGGGAATTTCTTCGAAGGAAACACTTTTAGTCACCTCTTTGGATAAGTCCTTTAGTTTTAATGGCGTGGTGTACACTCCTTTCAAGGTATCAAGAATCGTGGCAGGTCCGCTGATATCCACGTGATCGGGTGTCACGGAAATGTCGTTTTTCAACATGTACTGTCTTTTGAGCGTGTAATCGACTCGCGGGATGACAGGGACTTTCTTGCTTCCGAATTGCGAGAACTGGAACGTGATGGTTTCCGGTTTTATATTAATTAATTTGATATCGGAATTGAGTTGTGCGCTGATTCGCTCTTTAATGTCAACCGTGCTGATCGTGTATTCCAGCATATCTTTGCGCTCAAGGAGCGAACTCACGTTGATCGCGATGGGTAAAAAAGAGGTACCGATGCTGTAACGCAACAGCGTGAAACCGTGCGCCCTGATTTCTAATGTCATGTTCTTGGGAGGCTCCGAAACGAGTAGTTTACCCTTGGGGAGATCCGTGTATCTTATCGGGTAAGTGAGTTCCGTGGTGTACTCTTTATTCAGCGTGTTGAGAAACCATAGAACCGTGGCAATAATAAGGCAAACCCCATAAGTGATCACGTTGCGTTTTATATGCAGATCGTGATGGGATTTAAAGAAATTGACAATCTTGTCTATGATGCCGCTCATCTGGAATATCGTTTATAAAATTGACAAGTTCATAAAGTTCATAATCTCGTTACTTTAGAGACTTTATGAACCTTATGAACTTTATAAACTATTTAGCCGCGGGAACGTCTGTCATGTCTTTCACGACAGCTTCCTTGCTTACTTTTAATCTGGCTTGACTTTCAACCTCGATGATCACGGTGAAATCGTTGATCTCCACGATTTTCCCGAAGATTCCCCCGGTCGTCATGATTTTGTCGCCTTTCTTTAGTTCATCCCGGTATTTTTTCAATTCCTTTTGTCTTTTCATCTGCGGTCTGATCATGAAGAACCAGAAAACAACCACGATAAGAATAAGGAAAATGAATTGCATGCTCGCGCCACCGCCCTGGGTAGCTGTCTCTTGTAATGTCAGCATAAAAATTGTGTTCATAAATCTACTTTTTTATTGAGTTTTGATATTTGCAATTATTTTTAGTTCCACTACTTTTTCCGGAACGTTTGCAAAGATATTAATTACTTTGTATTGTTTACCATATCTGCCCGAAGAGTTGAATTCAACTTCAATTTTTCCTTCTCCGCCGGGGGGGATTGGTTTTTTGTCGTACTTCGGAATCGTGCAACCGCAACTGCTTTCCACGTTCAGGATCACGAGGCTTTTTTTACCCGTGTTCTTGAAATGAAACGTGTGTGTCACGATCTCACCTTCCGCCATATCCCCGAAATTGAAAGATTTATCTTTTATTTCAAATTTTGCCGTGGCGGTAGAGTCGTTTACCGCGGTTCGTGTGCTTGCCGGACTCTCGTTTTGTTGTTTGTCTTTTACTTTCCCCTCGCAGGAGCAGAGCAAGAGCGCGATGCCCGAAAACACATAAAATATTCTTTTCAGCATATTTTTCATTTTGCCAACGAAAGTACGATATAATTTTAAAAAATGAGGTGCTTCATCGAATAATTTTTATCCCGGATATTTTTCATCGTTTCGATACCTATATCGAGATGCTCCCGGACAAAGTTTTGCGTGACCGCCTTGTCCGACTCCGTGGTTTTTATGCCGTCCGAAATCATGGGACTGTCCGAAATCAGCAGTAATGCTCCCGTCGGGATGCGATTGGCAAATCCCACTGTAAAGATCGTGGCTGTTTCCATGTCTATCCCTAGAGCTCTGGTTCCCACGAGATACTCTTTGAAGTGCTCGTCAAATTCCCATACCCGTCGGTTCGTGGTGTAAATAACTCCCGTGTAATATTGCTTGCCGTGCCTCGTGATCGCTTTCGAGCAGGCTTTCTGGATGCTGAAGGCGGGAAGTGACGGTATTTCCCGCGGCAGATAATCATCCGAGGTACCTTCGCCCTTGATCGCCGCGATGGGGAGAACGTAATCTCCCACGTGGTGTTTGGTTTTTAATCCCCCGCATTTCCCGAGGAATAGAACGGCTTCCGGTTCGATAGCCGTGAGCAGGTCTAACACGGTGGCGGCGTTAGGACTCCCCATGCCGAAATTGATCATGGTAATCCCGTCGCACGATACGTTGGGCATATTTTTGTCTTCACCCAAGATCGGGGCGTTGTATTTTTCCGCGAACAGTTCAAGGTAATAATCGAAATTCGTGAGCAGAATGTGCTTCGAGAAGTCCTTTAACGGACGTCCCGTGTAACGTGGTAACCAATCGTCTACAATATCTTTCTTTGTTTTCATCAAACTTTTAGTTTTTGCCTTTTAGTTTTTACCTTTTATCTTTACTTTTGTTGCCTTAAAAGTAAGATTTTATTACCGAATGACAAAGAAAATACCGGCTGAAAATTCTCGGGCAGGCATAGAGGATTTGAAAGAAATTCGAATTGAAGATTATACTTATGATCTTCCGGAGGGGCGTATCGCCAAGTTTCCCTTGGAGCGACGCGAGGCTTCGAAATTGTTGATATACGAGGACGGGGAGATTGGCGAAAGGCATTTTTATGATGTGCCCGCGATGCTGGAACCGGACATGATGCTGGTATTCAATAACACGAAAGTGATTTATGCCCGTGTGCTTTTTCAAAAAACGACGGGTGCCGTCATCGAGGTTTTTTGCCTCGAACCCCATTCGCCCGCCGATTACGTGCAGAGTTTCGCTTCTTACGGGCGATGCGAGTGGAAGTGCATGGTCGGGAATCTGAAAAAATGGAAAGAGGGGACGATATATTGCCATTATCAAGTGAACGGGGTTGATTACCGGTTGGCTGCCACGCTAAAATCACGGGAAGAGAACGACGTGATTGTCGAGTTCACGTGGGATGCTTCGCTTAGTTTTAGCGAGGTGCTGGAGTGTTGCGGGCGTATACCTATTCCCCCTTATTTGAACCGGGACTCCGGGGAGGATGATAAAATCCGTTACCAGACGGTTTATTCCAAGAACGAGGGTTCGGTTGCTGCCCCTACAGCCGGGTTACATTTTAGTGTCCCTGTGCTGGATGCTTTGCGGGAGAAAGGAGTCGCGATAGAAGAGTTGACACTGCACGTGGGGGCCGGGACTTTCCGCCCGGTGAAAAGCGAAACTATCGGTGGGCATGATATGCACACGGAACATATATCCGTGCGTCGGGAAGTCATATCGCGTTTGTACCATCACCCGGAAAAGATTGTCGCGGTGGGAACAACTTCCGTGCGGACACTGGAAAGCCTTTACTGGATGGGGGTAAAGCGGTTGACGGGAGTCGATGATTTCAATTCTTTGGAACAATGGGAAGTCTATTCTTTACCGGCATCTTACAGTGTACGGGAAGCCATGGGAGCGTTGTTGACGTGGTTTGACGAGCACGACACGGAATTATTGAAAGCGAAGACCACGATTATTATCGTGCCCGGTTATACTTATCGGGTGATCTCGGCGATGTTTACTAATTTCCACCAACCGCAAAGTACCCTGTTGTTGCTCGTTGCGGCGGCTATCGGTGAGGATTGGCGGAAAGTGTACGACTACGCGTTAGCGCGTGATTTCCGTTTCCTGAGTTACGGGGACAGCAGTTTTTTGAAAGTACGGACAACTAAAAGCGTGGAATAAAATGAAAAGTTTGAACCTTCCTTCTTTCGATTACAAGGTGAAGAAGCAGAACGGACAGATTTGGATATTCGATATTATCCGAAAGCGTTACGTTGTGCTGACCCCGGAGGAATGGGTAAGACAACATTTTATTCATTTTCTGGTAGCGTGTAAGCATTACCCCGCTCAATTGATCGCCGTGGAGAAGGAAATACAAGTATGCGGGATGAAGCGCCGCTTTGACGTGGTGTGTTACGATCGTCAAGCCAATCCCTATCTTATCGTGGAGTGCAAAGCTCCTTCCGTGGCATTATCACAGGTCGTTTTCGATCAAGCTTTTCAATATAATTTATCTATTGCAGCCCGTTTCGTCGCTATAACAAACGGTTGTGAGCATTTCTGCGGTGAGGTTGCCCGGGAAAACGGCTTTCGGATCGTTCCGGAGATTCCTGATTTCGGGGTGTAGACAATTATTGTTTTGACAGAACATGCCCACGGCATTATAAATGAAATGCCGTGAGTATGTAACATGTCCTTTTTTGTACGAAATTGCAACCAACTTGGAGGCGAACTCTACTGTTTTTCAATAGAAAGGCTGCATGCCATCCCCATGTCATTAAACCAACGATTAATAATTATCAATTTGTCGCTTGTTGCTAAAAGATAATAATAATGTTGTAAGTACGCGAGTATTTGATTACCAATATAAAATAATAATAGGCTGTTTTGTAGGATTCTCGCAAAAATTATCTATATTTGACTGTCATTAATCGTTCGTTTAAAGCGATTTTTGAACTATTCTTACACTATTATTAGTGAGTTCCCCACGTGTTCAGTTATTTTGTAATAATTATTAATGATGCTACAAGTGTTTAGGTTGATATCAAATCTTTTGTAATTCTCGTGGAAGTATCATGATTTTTCAGCTGCAATAGGAGTTTCATGGAAGTATGATAGGAGTATGATAGAAGTATCTCCCAGTGAACTATAAAAGAAACGATTCGAATATAGCTGCGATGCAACTGATTATCTTATATATATGGTAGGATTATAACCTCCCCTCTTCATAAGAGGGGAGGTGGAAAGAGGAAATGTTTTTTATATCCTACTTTAATTCTTTCGTGTCGTTTTTGAAATAATTGTCCAGTAATCGGAAGGCAGCGGCGAAAGAACTTTCTTCATTGCTTAATACTTTTTCTTCAGCCTGTTTGATTTGTTCTTTTTGGCTTTGGTAGAAACGGTTTCTTAATTGCTCGTCTATGGTTTCGTACATCCAATATTTGGCTTGTTCGCTGCGTCGCGTGTCGAAATACTTGTTTTGCTGGGTAGCGCTACAGTATTGAAGTATATTTTCCCATATTTCCTTGATTCCGGTTTTCTCGTAAGCGGAACAGGTCATCACCTTGGGTTCCACTCCCGATTCGTGGGGAGGGAACAAGTGTAGGGCGTTTTGTAATTGCACTTTTGCCAACTCGGCACGGGTGATGTTGTTACCGTCTGCCTTGTTGATAATGATGCTGTCCGCCATTTCCATGATACCTCTTTTGATGCCTTGCAATTCATCTCCGGCCCCGGCGATTTGTACCAGAAGAAAGAAATCGACCATGGAATGAACGGCTGTTTCGCTCTGACCGACTCCCACGGTTTCAATCAGTATAATATCGAATCCGGCAGCCTCGCACAGAAGCATGGCTTCTCGGGTTTTGCGGGCAACCCCGCCTAATGACCCTGCCGAGGGGGAAGGGCGGATATAAGCACGAGGGTCGCATGCCAATTCTTCCATGCGGGTTTTGTCGCCTAGTATACTTCCTTTCGAACGTTCGCTGCTGGGGTCGATGGCAAGTACCGCGATTTTGTGTCCTTCGTTGGTGAGGAATTTACCGAAAGCCTCGATAAAGGTACTTTTCCCCGCGCCGGGAACCCCCGTGATACCGATACGCACGGATTTGCCCGTGTTCGGGAGGCAGCGGTTAATGACATCTTGTGCCATTGCCTGATGATCTACGCGGGCACTTTCCACGAGGGTGATCGCTTGGCTTAATATGTTGATATCCCCTTTCTGGATACCGGAAAGGTAATCATCCACGGATAAGACTTTTTTCTTTAGATGTTTCAATCTTTCCGCGATTGCCGGGTTCACCGGGTCCGGTTGTTCTATTCCCTTGTTGACGGCTAATCCTTCATAGCACGCTTCGTTTTCAGGATGTTCTATATCTTGTTGCATATCGTTTGATTTAAGGTGATGCAAAGATAAAGTTATTGTTGACAAGTTACAAGCCGATGATATTTATTAATTCCCTCGTGAATACATGAAGAGTGCGATGCATGGGGAATGAAGAACACCGCCTTGGTAAGGGGCGGTGTTCGCTGGTTGCATTTATTTGTCGGGAAAGGTGGGCCTGAATTTGATCACCTTGCGTGATTCTAGTTGTTCCCGCTCTTTGGTATAAAGATTGTACGTAACGCGAGGGGGAAGTTCATGTGAGAAGAACGCCCCGAATCCCATTAACGTTATTCGTTGTCCTGTTTGCAGAGCCTCGGCGATGCAATCTATCGTGGCTTGTACCGCTTTCAGGGCGTCGCCCTTCGAGAGCCCGGTACGGTCTGCTACTAATGATGAAAGTTCTCGTTTATTCATTTCTTGTTGTTTCTTTTGTTAGTCAATATCTCGCACGCAACGTACGCCGCCGATCTCGTCGGTTTTGTTATGTAGTAAATAGAATTCCCCTCCTTTGTTTTTGACAGAGAAGCCTATACGGTCACCGCCTGCGGGGTTGAAACTGAAACGGCTCTTGGCGAAATGGTCTGTTAATGGCCACGAAGTACTGTTTCTAGGCATTCTAGAATACATCAGAGCCAGTTCTCTTTGGTTGGGTACTCGCCATCCCATGGGACAAACGGGGTTTCTTCCTCCGGGCTCCGAGCGTGCCATGACGGTTTGCCAACTCAAATTGTTTCCGTGTGTTGTCGAGTGTATATTGAAAGCCTTCCAGGGCTTGTTGTAGCCGCGTACGTCACGTTCGTTATGATCCTCCAGCTCCTCAGTGGTCTTGAATCCCCGGATGGATTTGGCATCCAAGCGGGTTAGCGTGATGGTTCCTGTTGCTTCGTCGTAAGTGGCAAAGTCGTCAGGTCGCACCTCTTTGACTGCATTTTTCGGTACACCCAGGTTTCTGACACACCTGTAATAAACGATCGCACCGTCTATTGCTCCTGCTCCGGTTAGTTTTCCGATGGAAGACCCCTCGGAAGACCATAATATGTCCGGATTATCCCTGTAAGTTTTATTCCATATACCTTCTTCATCTTTGTCAAGTACCGTACTGCTCGCATACCATTGCAGGCTTTCCTCCCATGTGCTCCGTTTATACAATCTGGCTTGAGGGTCAAAGGAGTTTTCTCCGATCCACAAGTCCGTGAGTTGGTTGATACTAGCAAGATACCATTGCACTTCATTCTCGTCGATTCGTCCGTTCCCGTCCATATCCCGGTTAAGGCGCATACATTTGTATTTGGCGGCATTATAGGCGGCTTGCATTTCCCACTTGGCGGAATTTATATAGGTATCCCACTCTTCTGAACCCGAACTTGCCATCCACATATTGATCGTGTTCGCACGACCGTTATCTTTGTCATCGTACGTGCGATTGGTTCTTATTCTTTGTGTTTCGAACTGGTAGCGGTTTTCGTCTTGTATCATTTCGGTACCCCATGCCGTGAAGTTTTCGGTGGCTTTCTTGTTGTACATGGTTTGAATGGATGCCTGCCTGATGGAGTACAGGGCGGTGGTTTTGGTACTCATGTGGTCCGCGCTGTATTTAAGGTTAGACAGGATATTGAGTACTCTTTTCTCCGTGTTGACAAATTTTTTCCATAACCCGTTTTCCTCGGTTTCCGTGGTGTTTTCAGGATTCACCTCGTAATAGAAATCTTTCAGGAAAGTGGTAAACACGATTTCATCCGCACTGTCGAATAGGGTGCCCGCGTTAGTGCCGTTATCGGTATACCTGCGTTTGCACTCCTTTAATATGTTTATCAGTTGTTTGATATTTAGCATCTTGTCGTTTCCCGTGTTGATGTCCGCCATGTATTTGTCCAACGGGTGCGTGTTGCCGGTTACTGCTAATTCGGCATCCGTGTACACCTCGTCGTCCCCTTGGTATTTCTCGAAGTCTCCATTATACGTGGTTCTTGTTTTTGTGTTAATACGGAAACATATCCATTCGTAGTCCTTTGGATTCTCATTTTCTGCTCCTTTGGAAAAAGGGGTGGAAATGTTCCACGTCAGCGACTGGTCAATGTCACTTTGATGGAAAACGGTCTTGAAGACTTCGTTATGCGCATCGAATTCCAGAACTTCTTTGGCAAGCACAACATCACCCTCGCTTCCGGGGGATGGTTCTTCTTGTGTCGTTGATTCCACTTCCACGATAATGTCATCCACGCTCACGATCTTCACGTTGTAGGTGTAAAAGTGATTCCGGAGGCTGTTATAGTCATTCACGCCGGTTACAGCCCCGAGATGAACGGTGTACGTCACGTCTGCCGAAACTTCTTTGCCGGAACCTATTATATAGTGAATATTTCCCCTGAATTTCACGTGTGTGGTTCTCTCGTCGGCGTATTCGTACGCACCGTTTGTCACGGTGCCGTCGTCGTTAGGCGTTTTCTCCTGTTTCTCGCGCAACGCGTATTGCTCGGCATACATTCCCGTCGGGGGAATTGTTTTTCTAGGGTTTACTTTGTTTTCGGGGACGTAGAACGCGAAGGTGTTGGTGTTCGTTGCCGTGATTTCAAAGTTGTTCCAATTGCTGTTGAAATAATTGCCCTCGAATTCAAATTGTCCTTGCACCTCGGTCGGGAGCACGTTCACGACTTGGGGTACTGTCACGACTTGCCAGTCGAGCGGGGTGAAGGTCACCCCCTCTGCTGTCGTCACGTTGAAACGGATTTTGGCGTCCACTCTCTTCAAGGGGACGTTTACCGGGTTGGTGGTGTTAGCGGTTAAGTCGGCAGTTGTCGTTCCGCTCATCAGGAATTGGGAACCCCTCTCGATGAACCCGTCTTGCATACGGGAAGTCAATGCCAGTAAATCGGGTTGCGTGGTTATCGCGTCCAGGGTTGCTGTCGTCAGGTCGAAAATTGCCGTGTTGATGTTGGCTATGACGGCTATGGTTTTACCGCTTCCGGCGGGGATGTCTTTTATCTCGATTTGATGCGTGTTCTGTTGGTTGATCCCGTCGTAAAATCGTCCGAACGCTTTTGTCCCGTCCTGGTTGAAGATAAACACGTAAGCATTTTGTATCCGTCGTTCTTCCTCGTCACTCGACACGGCTCTCGACATATTGTTCGAGGTGTTGAACTTCAATTTTAACGCCGCGCTTCCGCTACTTTCTTCCGAGCCGAATTTATCGTCCCGGCAGGCAGTTAAAACGAAACTCAAAACACATAACAGGTATATATACTTTTTCATATCTTCTTTTATTTGAAATCGGGCACATTAACAGTTTTTTGGGTCCACTCTTCTACCGTGCATGTTAGCGTGACGTCTGCCAGGGCAGAAACGAGGATGTTTATTGAATAGCGTTTTCCCGCTTCCAACTCTTTTTTTATAAGGTCGCTTAGCGGGGCGGTTTTGGTTACGGTCTTGGTTTCTCCCGCGGCAAGCGTGTAGACCACCGTTACCGTGATTTCGTCACCCGCGTCTATGTCTTGGGGTAATAGCAACAAGCGCGAGTCGGCAGGGGAGATGGAAGTGTAACTGGAAGATTCAGAGATATCCGTGTCCGCTAATAGGCTGTTGGCGATGCCGAGCGTGTAGGATTTGTCGGCGGCGTCGGCGGTTGCCGTCCACGAGAATGTTCCCGGGGTGTCGCCGTAAGCGAAGTCGGCTTTGTTTTTCAGTTGCCCGAGGGTGATGGATGTCACTTTCACCGGAAGCTCGCGTGCGGCTGTCATTTTGGCTTGGAACACCACGCAGGCGAGCGTGTGCTTGAACGCCAGAGTCAGTTTTCCTCCGGCGGGCACGTCCGCTTTCGTTTGGTCGAGCAGGGGGACGGACACCAGCAGGTCATGTTGCGCTTTCACCGCATCCGGTACCGTGTAGGTCAGCCGGGGATAGCCCGCGTCGGCAAAGCCGGAGCTTAAGCCGATGTTAGCGTCGCCCTTGGCGGCATAGGGCGAATAGGCGAAAAATGAAACCGTGCCGCTGTTGGGCCAATACATGACCGGGGTATATCCCCACGCATCACCGCTTTTCGTTATCCGCGTGTTGCACATGAAATTGGGGCTTAACGCCGTGGTGAATGTCCCGTCGGCAGCGTAGTAAGCATACACGCCGAAGTCCTGCATCGTGGCGATATTTGTTTCGCTACCTCTGCCGAGGGGGGGCGAGATAAAAGGTTCGCCGGTTCCCGCGGCAACAAAATCTATTTTATCACCTTCGGTGACGGGGTCCGTGTGGTTCATGCTTTTGTCGCACGATGTGAACGCGATCAGTAATGCAGCCGACAATAAAATGTATTCTCTTCTTTTCATCGTTTGACTTTTTTTGAGTTTTTACTAGTACCCGGGGGCGGACATTCAACCGCCACCGGGTGAGCCGTTAGGCTAGGGGTTGTAGAATATTTGTACCTTATTTGGGTTCAATGACACCACCATCAGCGTCTTCCCATGTTTCAACCGTGGTTGCGAATTCGATAGGGAATAAAACGCCATCACCGGCACCGAACAACAAGTTGTAAGTCACTTTCTTGTTTCTTAGCCAAATTTCACTAGTGGATTGCTCTCCTTCTTCAGTGTAAGAAATAGCACTGGAGATTCCGACTGTAACATCTGCGAATGCGCTTTCGCTACCATGCAAGTAGACTTTGGTTTCCCCATTAGCAAGTACTTGATAGATTTTGCAAGAGATTGTCAGGTAGGCTCCCGTGTTTTCTCCATCACCTGCCACGAATCCTTGAGGTAACAACATCAAGGCTTTATCATCACTTCCGATTTTGGTATAGGGATTTGCTTCGGTACCATCAGTATAATTTCCCGTTACTGCGTCTGAAGTAACCGTATATGCCGCGGTTGTTGCATCTAGTGTCCATGTTTCGGTTTTCGTGTTGAAACTTCCACTGTTTTTCAAGTTATGAATCTGGATACCGTTTTCAGCTATATCCACTTTTAAGTTCGTGGTTTTAGTCCCGACCTTGAAATGCACCTGGGTTAAGGCGTGCTTGAATGGCAGGGTTACGGTGTTGCCTTCTTCTTTTGTTTTCCCGATAGCCAATGCGTACATCAAATCCACCTGGCTTGTTTCCGCGTCAGGCACGGTGTAGGTTAATGTTAAGCCGTTTGTCTTGTCGAATGTTTTCGCCGTGATAGCTGTATTCCCATACGGGGCGTAAGCGTAAAAATCAAGCGCTTCTGTAGGCCAGTATGCTTGATTAGAAGTATTCGCGTACGTCCATTTTGTACCATCGGATATAATCTTGATTCCTTCAGTGGCGGTTCCCATGTACGGGGAGTCACCCCCCTCGATGTTGACAAACGCGGTTACACCGAACGTGTTGTCCTTTGTCAGGAATTCGGTATTGTTATCCACCGGGTTACCTCTCGATATGTTCTTGTAGGTCGAGAACCCGATCAGGTTACTTTCTTTGTTGATTTCCGAATCAACAACATCGCTTTTGGCACAACCGGTAAGCATGGCTACCGCTGTTAGTGCGTACAATAAGTTTTTCTTCATGATAAAACAAATTAAGAAATGAGTAAATATTTATTCTAAACTTAAATTGGTAATTCCGTTTCAATCTCTTCCCACTCCTCGATGTCGGGGTGGAATACTCCCTCACCGTTACCGATAGCTTCCGGGAGAGTGATTTCCGCCCTGATCTTGTGAACGCGTTGAGTGCCGTCGTGCGACGTTTCTATCAAATCGTGCACGTTAAGCGTGACGGTGTGGGTTTCCCCGTTCACCAGCACGAAGTGCATGATGAGCTGGTGCCTGTTGACGCAAGCGTCGTTCTCCTGTTCCGGTCCGAATGCAATCAGTTTTTTCGATATCGTGCCTACCTTGTAGTTGTCGGGGTCTACGCGTTTGTTGTTCAGCACGAACTCGTGCGTGACGTTGTTCCCGTATTTGGATGCCGTTTCGAGGTTCACGCCCTCGCACATGGCTGTCAGGTGGGTACGCGGCGCCCCTGCCGTCGACGTGATGTTCGTCACCTTGATTTCGATATCGATCAATTCCGTCCGCCGTTCCGGGGTGACCTCGACGGTGCGGCTTATCTCGTGCGTCCCTGCCGCCGGTTTCTCCTTGAAATAGTGGATGTCTCGCGGGGTGATCTCTATCTCCCTCGCTAGCGCACTAGCGAGGATGTCGCATTCCGTCAGGTAGGCGCTTCTGGCAGTCCCTTCCGCTTTCGAGAGCAGGCTCGAGTATAGCGGTTCTTCGTTAGCCGCCAGGCAGGCTTTGAATGTTGACAGGTTATCGATGTCCGTGAAGTTGATTGCAGCCAGCTCCTCTTCCGTGTTGTTGACGAGCAGCAGGTCGAATTTTCCCACGGGGAGGGCGATGTCAATCGTGTTTGGGTCACTGCATACCCGGCATTTGCCGACAGCTTTCCCGTTCTCGCGGTCAAACACGTAGACCGATATCCCGTTCGGTTCCAGTTGTGCCGGCTGCCAGTTGACGTTCAGGCGTACGAACCCCTGTTCTTCCGTGGCGTAATACAGCCTGTCTCTGTCGCAAGAGGAACAGGCAAGAGCGAAACAAAGCCCCGCGATATAAGCTATATTTCTCATTTCACACCTCCTTCTTTCTTTACTGTTTTTTTGTTTAACAACCACACGAGTGAGATTTTCGCGGACGTGGGTCCGAACCATTGCCGTCTTTTGACTTCCCATGGATACCTGAAAACTTTAATGTCCCCGTGCATCGTGTTGTTCGCTTTATCGTATTTCTTGCTATCTCTTTGCAAGTAACCCACGCCGAGACTGTACTCCATGCGGAAGCATTTGCCGATCTTGTGGGCGTAGGCTCCTTGGATTCCCGCGTCGAAGAAATCGCCTTGTTCCCCGTCTTTATCGAAGAATTGCAGGTCGTATTTCCCGACACCGCCGTACAGCCCTATATTCCATCCCGTGAGCACCTCTTGCGCGTCGCGGTCCCCGAACCAGTATTTCACCGTGGCGTGTCCCGCCAATAGCTGCATCGTCCAGTCGGCTCGCGAAGCTTTCCACCACGGGAATATGCCTTCCGCCGCTACCGACCATTGTTTCCCGATGGGTACCTCTATCTCGAGGTTCGCGGCTGAAAGCACGTCATAGAGTAAGTTCGTTTTGATGGCGAACAGGGGTTTCGTGATGATCACGGGTGGCGCTACCGGCTCCGGTTCCGGCTCGGCGGGAGGAGTAACTACTTCCTCTACTTGGAGCTCCTCTTTTGGTTCCTCCGGGATGAACTCCTGCTTGTAATAAATCACGCAAACGGCTCCCGTGCGTAACACCGGCAGGAAGTGCTTTTTGATATATCGCCAAGTTTCCCCTTTCTCCAGTATCTTGATTAACCATTCTTTCGCGTCCGGTTCCCGATCGGAACGAATGATTTTGAGTACTTTCTCCCGGTGCGGGATATTTTTGTCATCCTCGATCATACGGGTAAAATCTTCCCAGTTTTCAGTGGTATGGCGGGTACGGATAAGTTCGCTTTTTATCATGGGATATTTTTCCATGATAAAAGTCTTGATGTACGCTGCCCTTTTTTCCGATAGGCGCAGGTTATAACTTTCTCTTCCGTCGGGTGAGGAGGCTGCCTTGATGGTGATGGAGTCCAGATTGGGAATGCTTAACTTGTTCTTGATGATATCATCCAATTTCTTCAGAGATTCGCTATTCCCCATGTATGCACTGTCCAGTGTTGCCCCGTCAATTCTAAAATAAAGCACGAAATTGTTCATCGTGTCTATTTTATGGTAACGTTCTTGCGCGTGGATATTGCTATCTACGCGGGCTAATGAAAGCATTATTAGAGTAAAAATAAATACACGCACTTTCATGATTCGGGTTGTTTTAAATTATTATTAATATCATTAAACGATCGTTAAATGATTTTCCAGTGAAATGCATTGTGTCGATTATCGTAAAATATGTAAGTTTCTGATTGCGAGAAATGAAAAAAATAATAAATGACTTGTCTGTTTTAAAAATATATTATATTTTTGTGTATCATTAATTGATCGTTTTTAGATATATCTCAAATTATTGCTATATATCGGTAAAATTGGTAATTTAGAGTGCTTTTCATATACTATATCCCGGTTGTTTTTAGGGATATTTTTTGATAGAAACTCAAGCATAAATTTATTCCGGGTTGTGGTAGTTTTTTTTAGGCACGGAGAATATTCGACAAGAAGCCGTTGAGATAAGGGAGTAATAAGGGAACAAAGACGTTTCACCTTCGATACAAAGACGTTTCAAAGACGTTCACGAGCGTCTTTGAAACGTCTTTGAAGCGGCTTTGTACCGGCTTTAATCCCTTTTTTAAATAGTATTACATTGGTTTTTCACTGGGAAAAGTTTACTTAAACCAAAGTAAACTGATGAAAGGAAATTGTAATCAACTCATGCTGAAAGATGGAGGGCACGGCTTTTAGGGATGAGTTGTAATTATTTTACTGAAAAAGAAAAGAAGGTGTCCAAAAAGTACTCATCTGCTGCGTTCCTGCTTCCCAAAGATTCGGTCTCGTACTTTATACGCTCCCAGAGAAACTTTACATTACGTTTCTGTCTTTGTAAATTAGAGCCTTACATCTAAGCACTTTTTGAACAACCTTCTAAAATGGAAAAAAAGGCTGTCTATTTACTTTTTAGACAGCCTCTTCCTTTATTTAAACAGAAATAATGTGTTTATTTATTTTTTCGCGTGCATAATTGCAGCCTGCGCCGCGGCCAGACGAGCGATCGGAACGCGGAACGGTGAACAAGACACGTAGTCCATTCCCACTTTGTCGCAGAAGATGACGGAAGAGGGTTCTCCCCCGTGCTCTCCACAGATTCCGAGTTTCAGTTTGCTGTTAGCTGAACGTCCTTTTTCGGCACCCATTTGAACTAATTGACCAACACCTTCTTGATCCAGTACGGCGAACGGATCGGTTTTCAGAATACCTTTCTTGATGTACTCGGGTAAGAATTTACCGGCGTCATCACGAGAGTATCCGAATGTCATCTGAGTCAAGTCATTCGTGCCGAATGAGAAGAACTCAGCAACTTCGGCGATCTGATCGGCTGTCAAAGCAGCGCGAGGTATTTCGATCATGGTTCCTACCATATAATCTACCTTGATGCCCTTTTCAGCGAATACTACGTCGGCTGTGCAACGGATGATGTTAGTTTGTTGTTTCAATTCTTTCACGGTACCAACCAGCGGAACCATGATTTCCGGTTTCGGGTTCAGTCCTTTCAATTTCAGGTTGCAAGCCGCTTCGATGATGGCACGCGCCTGCATCTCGGTGATTTCCGGGTAGGTAATACCCAAACGGCAACCGCGGTGACCTAACATCGGGTTGAACTCGTGTAGGGCGTCTACTTTTTCTTTTACCACTTCTACAGAGATACCCATTTTCTCTGCCATGTATTTTTGTGATTCCGGCTCATTGGGAGTAAACTCGTGCAATGGCGGGTCTAACAAACGAATGGTAACACCAAATCCGTCCATTGCTTCAAGGATTCCCTCGAAGTCGCTTCTTTGCATCGGGAGGATTTTTGCCAATGCGATACGGCGTTCCTCGACAGTGTCCGAAAGGATCATCTCGCGCATAGCGTCGATACGGTCGCCTTCGAAGAACATGTGTTCCGTGCGGCACAGACCGACACCTCTAGCCCCGAAATCACGAGCGACTTGCGCGTCGCGGGGAGTATCGGCATTTGTTCTCACGTACATACGCGTGTGTTTCTCTGCCAGTTCCATGATAGCCTTGAAATCCTTGTCCAAAGATGCTTCTGCTGTAGCCACTTTACCCAAGTAAACTTCTCCCGTGGAGCCGTTCAATGAAATCCAGTCACCTTCATTGATGGTAATGCCTTTCACTGTGAACGTGCGTTTGTGGTAGTCTACCACGATTTCTCCGGCACCGGATACGCAGCATTTACCCATACCGCGGGCAACCACGGCAGCGTGGGAGGTCATACCCCCGCGAGCGGTAAGGATACCTTCGGATACGTTCATACCGCGCAAGTCTTCCGGAGAGGTCTCCAGACGAACCAGAATTACTTTTTCTCCTTTGGCTTTCCATTCTTCTGCCTCGTCGGCGAAGAACACGACACGTCCTGTCGCGGCACCCGGGGACGCGGGTAATCCTTTGGTTAATACTTTTGCTTTTGATTGTGCTTCTTTGTCGAATACCGGGTGAAGCAATTCATCCAGTTTGGCTGCTTCCAGACGGAGTAGTGCGGTCTTCTCGTCGATCATTCCTTGTGCCAACATATCGACGGCCATTTTTACCATGGCAGTACCGGTACGTTTCCCGTTACGGGTTTGCAACATCCATAATTTACCGTCTTGGATGGTAAATTCAAGGTCTTGCATGTCGTGGAAATAGTCTTCCAGTTTTTGTTGAACGGCGTCCAACTCCGCGTAAGCGGTCGGCATAGCCTCTTCCAATGAAGGATATTTGGATTTACGATCTGCCTCGGAGATATTTTGCATTTTTGCCCAACGGCGAGAGCCCTCGATCGTGATTTCCTGCGGGGTACGGATACCTGCAACCACGTCTTCTCCTTGCGCGTTGATCAAGTATTCACCGTTGAAGATGTCTTCTCCGGTAGCGGCGTCACGAGTGAAGGCAACCCCGGTAGCGGAATTGTCACCCATGTTCCCGTAAACCATAGCCTGCACGTTCACGGCAGTACCCCATTCTTCCGGGATTTGATTCAATTGACGATACAGGACGGCACGTTCCGTCATCCATGAGTCGAACACGGCACAGATTGCTCCCCATAATTGCTCCCACGGGCAGGTTGGGAAATCTTTACCGGTTTTTGCTTTAACGACACCTTTGAAGCGGCGAACCAGTTCTTGCAGGTCTTCGGCGGTGAAGTCCGTGTCGTTGGTAATATTTTTTTCTGCTTTTAATTTATCGATCTCGACTTCGAACGGGTTGTGTTCTCCTTTTCCGGCAGCAACGCCCATTACCACATCTCCGTACATTTGCACGAAGCGACGATAGGAATCCCAAGCGAATCTGGCATTACCCGATTTCTCGGCAACGATTTTAACGGCGTCGTCATTCATACCCAAGTTAAGCACCGTGTCCATCATACCCGGCATGGATACCCGGGCTCCCGAACGCACGGAAACCAAAAGAGGGAATGCTTCTCCCTTTGATCCGAATTTGGCGTTCATTAACTTCTCGGTGGCCTCGATACCGGCTTTCACGTCATTTTCGATTAATTTGATAACAGAGTCGCGTCCTTCTTGGTTGTAAAGGGTACAAACTTCTGTCGTGATAGTGAATCCTGCAGGTACAGGAACTCCGATGAGATTCATTTCGGCAAGATTGGCGCCCTTACCTCCAAGCAGGTTTTTCATGTCTGCTTTTCCTTCTGCTTTTCCGTCGCCAAAGGTGTAAACGTACTTCGTACTCATAGTTCTGTTAGATTTTTTGCGTTTACCTCCTGACATTCAGGAGAATTTGTTTATATGATCATTCTTTGTTAAATATTCCTATCTTAGGGGTGCAAAGATAGTTTTTTTTCTTGAATAATGGAATAGAAGATTTTAGTTAAAATTTACGCGAACGTTTGTTATTATTCATAAAGTGAAAGAAAATGATTGTCGTGAATAAAAAATAGTGTCCGATGTTAAATTCTAAACAAATAAATGTTTATTTTCGCGGGCTGTTAATTATTGCGATAAACTAATGTTTGAACGAGATCAAAAACGATATAATGACTACCCGACCTATTTCCGAACGCTTTTTGGCGAAAGGGTTCAGAAATTGTCGATCGACGGGGGATTTACCTGTCCTAACCGGGACGGGAGTAAGGGTATCGGGGGATGCTCGTTTTGCAATAATGACAGTTTCAATCCTGATTATTGCCGTGCCGTGGAGGGTATTACCCGACAGATCGAGGAAGGTATCCGTTTTTTTGGCCACAAGTACAATAAACAAAAATATCTAGCTTATTTTCAGGTATATTCGAACACGTATGCGCCGTTGGAAGTGTTGAAACAACGGTACGAGGAGGCTTTGGCGCATCCGATGATAGCGGGGCTTGTGATTGGCACGCGACCGGATACGGTGAATGATGAAGTGTTGGATTACTTGGAACTATTGGCCCGGGAATATTATGTTTGCGTGGAGTACGGGGTGGAGTCGGTAAACGATGAAGTGTTGCAAAGGGTGAACCGGGGACATGGTTTCGCGGCTTCCGAAAGGGCGATACGTGGCACGGCGGGACGGGGAATTGCCATTGGCGCTCATTTGATATTCGGTTTGCCGGGAGAGAGCCGGGAGTCTATGTTGGAGGGAGCCGTACGGTTGTGTGAGTTACCGATACAAGTGTTGAAATTGCATCAGTTGCAGATCGTGAAAGATACCCGTATGGCGGAGGAGTACGCCGAGAATCCGTCGGCATTCCAATTATATACACAAGAAGAATATTTGGATTTCGTGGTGGAGGTGATTGAACGGATACGTCCGGATGTGTATTTGGAGCGATTTGTTAATCAGTCCCCTCCGGAATATTTAATTGCTCCCAAGTGGGGAATTAAAAATTTCGAGTTCACGGCGAAGTTGGATAAACGGTTGAGGGAGTTGGATACGTGGCAGGGGAAAGAAAGATAAAAGTTAAAAACTAAAAAATGAGAAGATTCTGTGAATGCCGATGGAATGATTCAGTGATGATGAAAAAAGAGTGTAAGAATTGTGCGGTCGGAATCTAAAATCTAAAATTTAAAATCTAAAATGGATAAGGTTGGACAGGAAAAAGTGTATGAAACGTTGGCGGCATTGGGAATAGAGTATGATTACGAGGAACATCCTGCAGCTCCGACAATAGAGATCGCGAAACAGTATTGGAAAAATTTGGACAGTACGCATTGTAAAAATCTGTTTTTCCGGAATCACAAGGGGAATAGGCATTATCTGATTATTTTGCATTGCGACCATGCGATGGCGATTCATGATATAGAAAAAATGCTGAAACAGGGGAAGTTAAGCTTTGCCTCAGAAGCACGTATGGAGAAATACTTGGGGGTGCGTCCCGGTTCTGTAAGCCCTTTCGGGTTGCTGAATGACGAGGAGCATCACGTGTATGTCTTTCTGGATAAACATTTGCAGGAAGCAAAGAAGTTATCCTTCCACCCAAACGATAACCACGCGTCTTTAGCGATAAAACTGGAAGATTTTGTCCGTTACATGGATTACACGGGTAACTCTTACGAATGGATAGAATTATATTAATTATGGAAAGAATCATTTTCAATTTTCAACTTTCAATTTTCAATTAACATGATGAGTGTAGCACAAGCAGTAGAAGGAATCATAAAACATAAACCTTATTTGTCGGAGGCTTTGGCATCCGGGATTATTAATATTTCGGCATTGGCGAGGCAGATTCAGCCGGAATTGGAGAACGTGTTGGGGAAACCGCTTAACGCGGGAGCGATCGTGATGGCATTGAATAGATTGGCTCCTTACCTGCAGGTACGGGAGCAGGTGCAATTGAAAAAGTTGCTGAACAACATGGGGGATATTATTTTGCGGAGTAACCTGTGCGATTACACGTTTAAAAATTCCAACACGTTGGTTGATTGTCATATCCGGGTACTGAAATCCATATCCCGCCGGGAGGAAGTGTTCTACACGATGGTGCAGGGTGTTTTTGAAACCAACCTTGTCGTGAGTGAGGTGATGGGGGAGCTTGTGGACGAGTATTTCAAGGAGGAACAATGTATTTTCAAGCAGAACGGTCTTTCGTCCGTGACGTTGAAATTGCCCAAGGGAAATATCCTGCAACCGGGTTTTTATTATTGCATCATGAAAGAGTTGTCGTGGGAGGGTATCAACCTGACTGAAGTTATTTCTTCAACGAACGAATTTACCGTGGTGGTGGATAACTCTTTAATAGATAAAACGTTTGTGGTTTTAAAAAATATCAGCCGGAAGTAATTGAAAATTGAAAATTGAAAATTGAAAATGAAATGCAATGTGTTTTCCGTTAAAAATACTAATTTTGCGGGGAATGAATAAATTAGGAGTAAAGAAATAATTTTCAATTGATAATTATGTTTGAGAATCTATCAGATAGGTTAGAGAAATCGTTTAAGATTTTAAAAGGGCAGGGAAAGATTACCGAAATTAACGTGGCAGAAACGTTAAAGGAGGTAAGACGTTCATTGTTGGATGCCGACGTGAACTATAAGATCGCGAAGGAGTTTACCAACACGGTGAAAGAAAAGGCTTTGGGAATGAATGTGTTGACTGCCGTGAAGCCGGGACAAATGATGGTGAAGATTGTTCACGATGAGTTGATCCGGTTGATGGGCGGTACCCATGTCGATATTAATATAAAAGGGAATCCTGCGATTATTTTGATGTCAGGTCTTCAAGGTTCCGGTAAAACGACGTTTTCCGGTAAATTGGCGAATCTGTTGAAAACGAAACGGGGGAAACATCCTTTACTGGTTGCCTGCGACGTGTACCGTCCGGCTGCTATCGAGCAGTTGAAAGTGTTGGGAGAGCAAATTGGGGTGCCGGTATACAGCGAAGTGGGAAATAACGATCCCGTGAAGATTGCCCAAAACGCCGTGAAAGAAGCTCGAGCTACCGGAAAAGACGTGGTTATCGTCGATACTGCCGGACGTCTTGCTATCGACGAGCAGATGATGAACGAGATTGCGGCAATCAAAAAAGCGATTGAACCGGAAGAAACCCTTTTCGTGGTGGATTCCATGACCGGACAAGATGCCGTGAACACAGCGAAGGAGTTTAATGACCGCTTGAATTTTGACGGGGTTATACTGACGAAATTGGACGGTGATACTCGCGGTGGTGCCGCTTTGTCGATTCGTACGGTTGTAAACAAACCGATCAAGTTTGTCGGAACGGGCGAGAAACTGGAAGCCTTGGATGTATTCCATCCCGAGCGTATGGCAGACCGTATCTTGGGTATGGGGGATATTGTTTCTTTGGTGGAGAAAGCACAAGAGCAATTTGATGCTGAAGAGGCCATGAAGTTGCAGAAGAAGATAGCCAAGAACCAGTTTAATTTTAACGACTTCCTGAGCCAGATACAGCAGATCAAGAAAATGGGTAACATCAAGGATCTGGCATCCATGATTCCCGGTGTGGGCAAGGCATTGAAAGACGTGGATATTGATGACGATGCGTTCAAGGGTGTCGAAGCAATCATTCACTCCATGACTCCTGCCGAACGCGAGAACCCCGAATTGCTGAACGGCTCTCGCCGAAAACGTATTGCCATGGGTAGCGGAACCACTATTCAAGATGTAAATCGCCTCTTGAAACAATTTGACGAATCGAAGAAGATGATGCGTATGTTGTCCAAAGGCGGTAAGATGATGGGAAAGGCGCCAATGAGGAGACGCTAGGAATTTTAGATTTTAAATTTTAGATTTTAAATTACCACGTGGGACTAAAACTGACTTGTGGGTTTAAAATCTGAAATCTAAAATTTAAAATTGACTTGTAGAATTTAAAATTTAAAATCTAAAATTTAAAATTAATTAGATGGAAATTATTGACGGTAAAAAGATTGCAGCACAAATAAAACAGGAACTTGCGGACGAGGTGGCTCGTTTTGTGGCGGAGGGAAAGAAAGTTCCTCATTTGGTGGCTGTGCTTGTAGGAAATGACGGTGCCAGTGAAACTTACGTGGCTAGTAAAGTGAAAGCCTGTCAGGCGGTTGGGATGAAAAGTTCGGAACTGAGATACGGTAATGATATTACAGAAGAGCAGTTACTGGAAGTTATAGACAAGTTGAACGATGATCCGGATGTAGACGGGTTTATCGTGCAATTGCCTCTCCCGAAGCATATTTCCGAAGAGAAAGTCTTGAACCGTATCAATCCGGATAAGGATGTCGATGGTTTTCATCCCTGTAACGTGGGACGTATGGTGTTGGATTTACCAACCTATCTGCCTGCTACTCCGGCGGGAATCGTGGAGTTGTTAGCCCGCTATAATATACCGACGGAAGGAAAACATTGCGTGGTGGTAGGACGAAGTAATATCGTCGGCACCCCGATGGCTATATTGATGTCACGCAAGTCCAAGCATGCCAATTGCACGGTAACCCTGTGCCATAGCCGCACGGCAAATTTGAAAGAGATTACTTTGCAAGCCGATATCTTGGTTGTCGCGATCGGTGTGCCTCATTTTTTGAAAGAAGACATGGTTAGAGAGGGAGTCGTGGTGGTAGACGTGGGTATTCATCGTCTGCCGTCCAAAACGAGCAAAAACGGCTGGCAACTCGTGGGGGACGTGGATTACGAGCACGTGGCTCCTAAATGTTCTTATATAACTCCGGTTCCCGGTGGCGTGGGACCGATGACTATTGTAAGCCTGTTGCAAAATACGGTGAAGGCTTGCAGGGCAAAACATTAAACAATTGAAGATGGAGAATTGAAAGTTGAAAATGGCTTCCCTAGTCATTCCAATTTTCAATTTTCAACTTTCAATTTTCAATTCGTGTTATGGTTCTCAATTATATCTGGATATTCTTTTTTGGTGCGGCATTTCTGGTGGCTCTCTGCAAGTTGCTCTTCATGGGTGACACGGAAGTTTTTTCTGCTATCGTGAAAGCTACTTTCGATATGTCGAAAACGGGTTTTGAAATCTCGTTAGGTCTGACAGGAGTATTGACTTTGTGGATGGGAATCATGAAAATCGGAGAACGAGGAGGGGCGGTGAAAGTGATGTCATGGTTGATCAGTCCTTTCTTCCGGAAATTGTTCCCGGAGTTACCGCCTGATAGTCCGGCATACGGTTCCATCATGATGAATATAGCCGCGAATATGCTGGGACTGGATAATGCGGCTACGCCCGTGGGATTGCGGGCAATGCAACAGATGCAGGAGGTGAACCCGCGAAAGGACAGGGCGTCCGATGCACAGATCATGTTTTTGGTGTTGAATACTTCCGGGCTGACGATTATTCCCGTGTCGGTGATGGTCTACCGGGCACAGATGGGAGCAGCCAACCCGGCGGATATATTTATCCCGATTCTTTTAGCCACGTATGTTTCCACAATTGCCGGGTTGATTGCGGTGGCGATTTATCAGAAATTGAACTTGTTCAACCGGGTAGTAATGGCTTATCTCGGGGGAGGTACTTTGGCCGTAGGTGGCTTGATTTGGTACTTTTCGGGTTTGGATAAAGAAACGATCACTACTGTCTCAACGGTAGCCAGTAATGTGATTTTGTTTTCGATTATCGTGTCTTTTATCGGCATGGGGGCATGGCGTAAAATTAATGTATACGATGCTTTTATCGACGGGGCGAAAGAGGGATTTTCCATTGCGGTAAAGATTATTCCTTACCTCGTGGCGATACTTGTCGCCGTGGGTGTGTTCCGGGCAGCCGGGGCAATGGATATGCTGATGGGCGGTTTGGAGCGTTTGTGTTTGGCGTGTGGCTTGGATGCTGATTTTATCCCCGCTTTGCCGACAGCGTTGATGAAGCCTTTAAGCGGTAGCGGGGCGCGGGGATTAATGATTGATACGATGAACACTTTCGGGGCGGATTCTTTCGCGGGAAGACTGGCTTCGACTTTTCAAGGTGCCACGGACACAACCTTTTATATTATAGCTGTTTATTTTGGGGCAGTGGGAATCAAGAATACCCGATACGCCATTCCCTGCGGGTTGATAGCCGATTTGGCAGGCATTATAGCAGCTTTGGTGATGGCATATTTGTTTTTTGCATAATTCGCAACAATTGGGTAAATAAATTACATTTGTCGTAATGATTTTATGACTTATTTGTATTATTATTGTATTGCTAATTTTATATACACGAAAAAGTGGCTTTGCATTGGGATGAACAATTTATGAGACAGATCAACTCGAAAGAGCCGAAAGCTTACCGGGAGGTGTTTAATGAATTTTACAATTCATTGGTCTACTTCGCCATGCGTTATGTTGAGCGGGTGGAGATAGCCGAGGACCTGGTGCAGGAACTTTTCGTGAATTTATGGGAGAGTAAGACCGTTCATACTTCTTACAATGGTTTCAAAACTTTTCTTTACACGTCCGTGAAACACGCTTGTCTGGATTATTTGAAACACAAGAACGTGGAAGGGAAGTATATTTCATATATGTTGGAGCATCCCGAAACGGAAGAGGAACTGGCGACAAAGATTACCGAGGAGGAGATATATCGCTTGTTCCAAAAAGTGCTGGAGGAATTGCCGGAGCGTCGTAAAATTGTTTTTAAATTACATCTTCAAGGGAAAAAGAATGAGGAGATTGCCCGCTTGTTGAGAATATCGATAGAAACGGTAAAAACGGCAAAAAAAGAATCTATACGCTATTTCAAGAAGCGTTTGGGCGATGCTTTTTACATGTTGGGCTTTCTAGCGGGAGGAATATAAATTTAATAGGAGAACCTAGGGGATTTTTCTCGAAAACGATTCCCGATCGTCTGTTACCGGAAGCGTACACGGGGAATAAACCATGAATAAAGCCGATAGGAGTCGGCTTTAACTCGGCTTTATATGATGATCGCGGGACGTCTTCTTTTAGATTCCGGTAGAAAATGAGTATAAAGATAGGTTGTAAATGTTAAATTTTTGCCTTTTCGATCCCCCTAAATTGAATGGTTGTCGTTCTAAGTATAAAATAAGCGAAAATGGATAATAGTAATTACAGAATAGTAGAACTTATTCAACGGTATTTTGCCGAGGATTTGGATGCCGCCGAGAGAGAGGAGTTGGAGAAATGGTTGGCTACACATCCCGAGGACAGAGAGATGTTTGAAAAGATCCGGGAAGGGAAAGCTTTGGAGGCGAGAGAGGTTGCATGGGACAAGATGGATCGAGTGAAGGCTTTGCGGCAATTCGAGAAAAAGGTCGGATACAGAAAACGTTCTTTGATTGCGCATGTGATGAAATATGCGGCTGTGATTATGATTCCGTTGTTGGGAGTGTTGGCTTGGAATCTGATGAGAGAGGTGAAACAGGTGAACTTGCCGGTGTCGCTGGCAATTGTGCCGGGTGCATCCAAGGCTGTCCTGATACTGGAAGACGGGGAAGAGGTTGCCTTGGAATCTATGGAGGGCGATCGTTTGGATATTTCGCAATCCGGGGTAAGGGTACAAAGTATGGGAAGCGGTATCGTGTATTCCGATACGGTCAAGAAAAGGAGTGGTAAGAGTTTTAACCGCTTGAATACGCCGAGAGGTGGAGAGTATAACGTGATACTGGCTGATGGTACGCGGGTGTATTTGAACGCGGCGTCGAGTTTGAAATATCCGGTCGTGTTCGACGAAAAAGAACGAACGGTATATCTTTCGGGAGAGGCTTATTTTGATGTGGCGAAAGATGTTAAGCGACCATTTTACGTGATAACGGATGTCACGAAACTGGAGGTTTACGGGACGTCGTTCAACGTGAATACCCGGTACGGGAACGGGGTACAGACAGTTTTGGTTTCCGGCTCGATAGGGGTAGAGGGGCGTATGATAAAACGGGTGTACCGGGTTGAACCTTCCGAGTTGATCGAGTTTTCGTCAGACGGGGAGTTTGTTAAACGGGAGAAAGTGGATGTAGATCCTTACGTGGCTTGGAGATACGGGCAGTTTATGTTCGAGAACGAGAGCTTGGAGCATATCATGAATACGCTTTCGTTGTGGTACGACGTTGATGTGTTTTACTCGAACGAGAGTGTTAAAAAACATCGTTTCACGGGGCATATGAAGAAATACGAAGATATTGATACGATTTTGGATGCGATAAGTAAAATTATGGGAGTTACGTTTATAATAAAGGACAAAACAATTACAGTGATGGAATAAAAACGGAAGGTGTTCCACCACCTCCCGTTGAAAGTATGCCTTAGTTATTGTTCCACCAATGCGTAAGGCTAGTATTAATGATTAATCTACAAATTTATGAAAAAAAGTCGATTATGCCCTCACCCCTATCCGGGAATAGGACGAAAAATTTTTCTGATTATGAAGTTATGTCTATTTCTATTGGTTTTCTTTACTTTCTCGTTGACCGCTAACGTGCGGGCACAGAAGGAAAAGGTGAACTTGAGTTTAAAAGAGGTATCGATGAAAACTTTGTTTGAAGAGATACAACGGCAAACAAGTTTTTATTTCGTGTTTAGTGCAGAACAAACCCAAAGATTGGGGATGTTTACCGTTGAGGCAAAGAACGAGAATCTGGAAAATGTATTGAACCGGATTTTTGCCAATACAGGATTTGTTTACGAGTTTAATAAGGATTTAATTATAATACGCCCGAAAGCTGATGTCGCGCAAGCGAAGAAAGAGATTCGGGTAGTAGGGAAAGTTACGGACGAGAAAAAGTTTCCGTTACCCGGTGTGACCGTGCAGTTGAAAGGTTTGCAACTAGGTACGGCGACGGACAAGGACGGGAATTATTCCATCCGTTTCGTCGAGTCGGACAAAGGCATGATTCTGGTATACTCGTTTATCGGAATGGAAACCCAAGAAATTAAGTACACGGGCAAGGACACGATCAACGTGGTGATGCGGGAAACCGTGGCGGAATTGGAGGAAGTGGTGATCAACACAGGATACACGAGGGTGGATGCCCGCAAGAATGCCAGTGCGATCACAACGATTAAAGCGGAAGATATCATTACTCCCGGTTTGCAGACGATTGACCAGATGTTGGAGGGATATGTCCCCGGTATGATCTTTATGCAGAATACCGGACAGATTGGTGCGGCTCCCCGTTTGAGAATCCGTGGTACTTCTACCGTGTTGGGTTCGCAGGAACCGCTTTGGGTCGTGGACGGGGTTGTGGTGAAAGATCCGGTAAACGTGGATCCTCAGGATATAAATGATTTGGATTTCGTGAACTTGCTGGGTAATGCTATCTCCGGATTGAATCCGGAGGATATCGAGCAGATCGACATCTTGAAGGATGCTTCCGCTACCGCAATCTATGGTAAAGAGGCTGCGAACGGTGTAATTGTGATCACGACCAAAAAAGGTAAGCAAGGACCGCCGACGGTGAGTTATTCTCTTTCCGGTTCATTTATTCAACGTCCGAGTTATAATGACAGGAGTGTGAATATGATGAACTCGAAGCAGAGGATTGATTTGTCGCGGGAGATTATTGAAAAACGGATGTCTTATCCTGAAACAGATACTTGGGTAGGATATGAAGCAGCTTATTTGGAATACATGAATGGTCGTATTTCTTACGACGAGTTTGAACGCCAAGTGAGTTATTATGAAACATTGAATACGGATTGGTTTGATATATTAATGAAAGATGCTTTCTCGCATAAACATACCTTGAGTCTTTCCGGTGGTTCTTCTGCTTTGCGTTATTACGCTTCATTAGGTCTTAACAATACGGAAGGTAATGTGCGAGGTGAGTTAAATAAAGGATATACTACAAATTTGAATCTTTCCGGTAACTTTGATAAGTTTACTGTAACTTTTGGCTTGCAAGGCAATGTTTCTAAAAAGAAATATACTCCGAGTGATGTGGGAATTACAGAATTTGCATATAACACAAGTAGAGCCGTACCGGCACGTAATCTTGACGGAAGTTATTGGTATTATAAAAAAGAGATGACATTACCGGGTGAAGAGAGTGCCACTTATTTTCCTGTAAATATATTGGAAGACCAGGATAATAGTTCGCAAGAGATAAACCAAAATGGTTTGACATTCCAAGCTACAGTTGATTATCAAGTTTTACCTACGTTGAAATTAGGAGTACTTATGTCATACGCTTTCTCTAATTCGAATTCAGAGGTATGGCATGGAGAGGATTCTTATTATTCGAGAAGTTTAAAACAATCTTATGGTGCTACGGAGGTAAATTTTAAAAAGAATAGTACTTTACCGATTGGTGGTGAACTGAAAGAAAGTCGTACGGATCGTAATGCGTATACTGTACGTGGACAAGTAGATTATCGTGAAGCATTGGATAAAGACGAATTTCATATCTTGAATGTGAATGCAGGAGGTGAGATTAAATCAAACACGTATAACACGTATGCTAAGACGACACGCGGCTATATGAAGGAGCGAGGAAAAACTGTTGCGTCCGTTAATTTCTCCGAGTATCCCAAGTATTTGGAATGGTTGAGAACAACAGCGGCTTTAGGGCAATACACGACACAAAAATCACATGATGTTTCAGTTTACCTGACTGCTGGGTATAGTTATAAGAATATATATAATTTTAGTTTTAACGCTCGTGCTGATTTCTCGAACGAATTCGGAAGTAGGGCAAAAGATAAATTTTTCCCGATATGGGCTATAGCGGGACGTTGGAATTTATCTGAAAATGTATTGAAAGGTGTATCGTGGATAAATGATTTGGCTTTACGTGCTTCTTTCGGTTATCAAGGAAATGTACCACAAGTATCACCTAGGTTAGTGATTAAGAAGGAGGGATCAAGTATTCTATTCAATGAATTGTATTCTTCTGTAAGTCAATTCCCAAATCCTGATTTGAAATGGGAGAAAACGGCAAGCACGAATGTGAGCATTGATTTTGCATTCTTGAAGAGAAAAATAAACGGTTCGTTATCTTATTACTATCGAAAAACTACAGATGCCTATATGCAAAAGAGTATTTCAGAGGTAAATGGGGTAAAAGGGTACACTGTAAATCAAGGGACAATTGTTAATCAAGGATATGAGATCTCGTTGAATTTTACACCGATTAATACGATGAGGGCTGACGGCAAAGGTTTCCGTTGGCGGTTTGATCCGCAGTTAGGGCAAGTGATGAATAAATTAATTGATAAAGCTGTCAAAACAAAAGATAAGACTGTTCGCGATGATGATGATATTACTTATCAGGATTACTTAAATGGAACGGTACAGACAGTAAAACGTTCTATTAATGGATTTTATTCTTATCGTTTCCTCGGATTGGATTCTAAAGACGGACGCCCGATGTTCCCGAATTTAGAACGGATCATTGGGGAGGGTGATGATGCAATAGACTATGGTGAGCAATTTAAGTTGATGACGAATGAGGAACGTTATATGTCAGTTATGAAATATTCCGGAACAAGAGTTCCATTCCTACAAGGAGGGATCTTGAATAGTATTTCTTACAACCGTTTTACACTTTCAATGAATTTATCATATAGTATTGGCTCGAAAATTCGTTTATTGAAATTATATCCCAATGTAACCGGTTCGAATTCGACATTAGCGCCGAGTCCGATGGAAAATGTACGAAAAGAATTTTTGAAACGTTGGCGGAAACCCGGGGATGAGGAGCATACGAATATTCCCGGAATATTGGGACATGCGGATTTTATGGCAACTGTAGGTCCTTTATCTCCTTGGTGGATTACTGGTGCATATAATGAATCTGTGGATAGAAAGAAAATTGCAGAGAATATTTGGCAAATGTATGATTATTCAGATGCTAGAGTTGTGAGTGGTAATTATTTGAAAATACAAAATATTTCATTGCGTTATAATTTGCCGGATGCTATTTGTAAAAAAATTCATATGAAATCAGCTTATGTCTCTTTGACAGGAACAAACTTACACACTTTCTGTAACAAGAAACTGAAAGGACAAGATCCGACCACGCAATCGGGAAGTGCTTCCACTATATCAATGTCGTTGCGTCCGACTTACTCGTTTAGTTTAAATGTTTCATTTTAAAGAATCGAAATATGAATAAGATATATTTATACGTGATAGCGTTACTTTTAGTAACTTCTTCCTGTGGGGAGTTTCTGGAAGAAACATCACAGAATTTAAGTTACGTTCATTCTACTCAGGATTTAGATGAACTATTGATAGGAAACGGGTATTTGCAAAAAAATACAAACGGGGATCCGTATCGTTTTTTATGGTTGGATTTAATGGATGACGATGTGGTACATTTTTTATCTAAAGCACCTCAGGATAATAAGAACGTGATGTTTCATGTACTAAAAGAGTTTTATAAATGGACACCTTATCCTTTTGATGACGATCAACCTAATTACTATCAAGGTCCTTTGACCTGGCATAAACTTTATGAATGTATAGGTATGGTTAATGTGATTTTGGGAGAAGTCGAACGGTTTAAAGAAGAGAAGGATTATAGTCGGATAAAAGGGGAAGCACTTTTTTTGAGAAGTTTTTATTACTTTTATTTAGTGAATCTTTGGGGGCATCCTTATAATCCGGGAACGGCTTCAATAGATTTGGGGGTTCCAATTAAATTGACTGACTATATAGAAGATAAAGGTTTTAGTAGGAATTCCGTGGAAGAATGTTATCGGCAAATCGTGAAAGATGCTAAAGATGCGATTGTCTGTCTGGAAGGTGTTGTGCAGCAATCTACTCGTAGGGCTAATCAAAATGCGGCTCGGGCATTACTTGCCAAGACGTATTTGTATATGAATGAATATCAGTTGGCATTGGATGAATGTAATGCTATTTTAGAAAAGCCGGGTGGTTCGGTTTTGATCGACTTGAATACAATGACTGCTGCAGCTTATAATACACAACGGAGGAAACAAACTACAAGCGAATGTATTTTTACCAATAGTTATGGTCCTATTTTAGTGCAATCGACAATGGAAACTGCAGCTGCTTCGTCTAGTTTGCTTAATTGTTATGATGCCGATAATGATTTGCGGTTTAATACAGGTAAAGATTCGCATTTCTTTAAATATTATTTAGGTAGTTATTTTGCACAGATGAAAGCCGGAACTTCTGAAGTTCATAGTGTTAGTTTAATTCTGCCTGAAGTGTATTTGAATAAGGCAGAGGCTTTGGCTATGTTAGATAGAACAACGGAAGCAATTGAAACGCTTCAAGAACTTCGTGGAAAGAGAATGACTAACGTGGGTACGATTGATTTATCCGGGGAGAATTTAGTCAATTTTATTAGAGAAGAACGTCGTCGGGAATTGTGCTATACTGGACAACGCTGGTTTGATTTAAGGCGTTATGCGGTACATCCTAAGTATCCGAAAAAGACGAGGATAGAACATCCTTATTATATTTGGACGGGAAGTAGTGCCATACTTGAGAAAACGTATGTGTTGGAGGAATATCCTAGTGATGGAGGATGGTTATTGCCTTTCCCGAAAGATGCGCTTACTTCAAATGATGGAGTTTTAAAGGATAATATTCGTCCAGAAAGATAAATATGAAATTTTAAATCATCGAATATGAAAGCGAAAATATTGTTTTTAGGATATATATGTGGGATATTTCTTTTTGGTAGTTGTTATAAAGAGAGTGACTTGAGTCCGTCGTATTTTGATCAAAATTGGTATATTCTTGAGGATTCGGATGATCCGTTAGATCATTTAAGATATGAGGTATACAAAGAGAGTGGTGTCCCGATTTTTTATAAGGATACGATCGGAAGTCAAAATCGAGGGATGGATGTTTTCGGTGAACCGATAATGTATTATGAAGTGATAAATCCCGAGTATAACATGATTTACATAGGAGTAAAAAAGGTAGTTTATGAATTGAGTGATGATCGGGATGACTTGATGCTTGGTGTGAAATTTATACAAGCACGAATTTTGCCGGAATTGCTATCTCCTGTTTTATATCCGCGTTGTTTTTTGTTAGTGAATGATTTGACGTTATCGAATGCTACTAAATATGAAGCAAATTGCTTTAGGGGTACAATGACTACTTTAGTTTCTCATGTCAAGGAATTAAAGAATATGGAAGAAAGCGGATTACACCGGTTGGCGATGGAAGTTGTGGGAGAGCAAATAGGTGCTTATTTGGTTGATAGTTGTAAGATTGAATTAGAACCATTTCTGAATGTGTGTAGAAAAGAAGTTAATCCGAATGGTTCTATCTATTCTTTTAGGTTGACTTTAGCAACGACTCCTAAAATGGCTCCTGTGGAAAATTACGGATTCTTGTCGTTTGATCGGAGAGAAACCAATAATGTAAATACTTGTCAAACTGTATCTGAGCTACGGGACGTGATGGATTACGTGACCGAGGTGTACATGAATGACGATGCGGCTTTCAAGGAGAAATATAAAGATTATCCTTATGTATTAAGAAAGTATGACTTGATGAAGAAAGTCGTGGCGGATATGAAAGCCAGATTTAAATAGTGTTGAGTTTTATTGATATGATGTTTTTCAAGGTGTTATCCAAAAGATAACACCTTGAATTAAAAACTCTTTGTGTTTAAAAAGAGGGGTGTTTGGTTCGACGTATTAAAAAAAGATGTATGAGTAAATGGTTAGTATGGGGTGTGTGGTTCGTGTATTTGTTGGCTTGCCCTTGTTCCGCGGATGCCGGATTCTGGAAAAAGAAGAAGAAAGGCAAGGCGGAGGTAAAGGTGGAGTTGAGCGAGTACGATAAATTATTTAAAGGGAAAAGATATGAAACCGCTATCAGTGAATTTATGGCGGTACATAAAATGGACGGAAAGGTTTATTTGGAATATCCTTTGCGACTGATGGGGAGAGAGTTGTTACTTGCTTCTACGACTACGGTTTCCACGGATAACACAGTATGCACGAATGGTTATAAAGAGAATACTCCCTTGCATGTCCGGTTCACGTTGGAGAACGGTATGGTACAGTTGAGGAAGGTGAATGCTTGGATAGCCGCGGATGGGGATAAAGAGAAGATGGAACAGATTATTCGACAGAATTACAGTGATCCGGTAGCGGCGGCTTACAAGGTATTGGCGTATACGCCGGATAGTTTGGCGGTGGTGTTCGAGATGACGGGGATGTTTTTGAACGAAGAACCTCAGTTGTCACCGATACCCGACGAGAGTGGGGGAATGAAGGTGACGGCTTCTTATAATGGTAATCTGTCTTCTGTGCTGGAATTAAAGGCGTTTGAAGATAACGTGTCTGTGAAATCACGATTGATGTATAATTATTCGGTTACTTATGACCGGATGGCGTTGGTGAAAGATCAACCGCTGAACGTGGAGGTAACCCGGACTTTGTTGTTGTTACCGGAAAAGAGGATGCGTCCCCGGATTTCTGATTTGAGATTAGGGGTATTTCTGACGCAAAAGCGTTATCTGTCGGATCGGGGTGAAGAGGTAGGAAGATATACTTATGCCAATCGTTGGCGTTTGGAGCCTCGGGACGAAGAGGCTTATCGACGGGGAGAACCGGTAGAACCCGTGAAGCCTATTGTTTTTTACGTGGATACACTTTTCCCGGAGGCTTGGAAAAAGCCGATACGGGAAGGGGTATTGAAATGGAATCGTGCCTTTGAGAAGATCGGTTTTAAAAACGTGATGCAAGTACGGGATTTTCCCCGGGATGATCGTTCGTTTGATCCCGATAACTTGACGTATTCCTGTATTCGCTACGTGCCGACAGGGGTGGCTAATGCCATGGGACCCTCGTGGGTAGACCCGTCTACCGGAGAAATATTGAACGCGAGTGTATTGATTTATAATAACGTGATCGAGATGATTCGGGGCTGGCGCTTCGTGCAGACGGCACAGGTAGACCCGTCGGTACGGGGAAAGGTGTTGTCGGAAGCGGTATTACACGAATCGTTGAGTTACGTCGTGGCACACGAGGTGGGACATTGTTTGGGACTGATGCATAATATGGCGGCATCGAGTGCTTATCCCGTGGATTCATTGCGTTCGGTCGGGTTCACGGGGAAATATGGTACGACACCTTCGATTATGGACTATGCCCGCTTTAATTACGTGGCGCAGCCCGGTGATGCGGGAGTGAAGCTGACACCTCCGGATTTAGGAGTGTATGACGAATTTGTTATCCGGTGGTTGTACACGCCTGTTTACGGGACGACTTCGATATGGGACGAGGCGAAGGTATTGGAAAGTTGGGTGGACGAGAAAGCGGATAATCCGATGTATCGTTTCGGAAGACAGCAACTTATGGGGCGTTATGATCCGTCCGCAATCGAGGAGGACTTGGGAGATGATCCCATGAAAGCGGGAGAATACGGTATACAGAATCTGAAATATATCCTTGCCCGGTTGAATGAATGGATTGAAGATGATCCGGCGGCGGAGTATCGTCAGCAATTGTATGATCATATTGTAAATCAATACTATCGCTATATCCGGAACGTGACCTATAATATAGGGGGAATATATCTTTCCGACGCCAAAGAGGAAAGTTTTTATAAACGCTATCGACCGGTATCCGCTGAAATACAAAAAGCTTCTGTGAAATGGGTGTTCGAGCAGTTGAGGGATATGGCGTGGTTGGATGATCCGCTTGTGTTACGGAAATTCCCGTTGGGAATGGCTTCGTCCGTGAATTTGACAGAGATTATCGGCAAGCAACTGATCGCCTCGTGTAGCCGGGTTACCTTGTCGGCTTCACTCGCGGGAGGATATCCGGTCGGGGATTATTTCAATGATCTGTATGCGGGGATATGGGTGAGTGCTATCGAGGGACGGGAATTGACGGCGGGAGATATGATCCTGCAATCGCTATTCGTGAAACAGTCGGAGGAACCGATGAAAACGATGGTTGGAAGTCGGGTTGGCTTGACAGATGGAGATTGTCCGACGTTGTTGGATACGTGGTGTTATGGATTGGACCCGACGGGAATGACGGAGCGGTATATCGGCGTGATACGGCAACATGAATTGTCCCGTTTCGGGAATGGGTACGGGTGGCAACGAGTGGTGGATACCCGGGCGTTGGAAGAGATGCCGACTTATTATTTAGAGGCTATGTTTAAAATAAAGCGTTTGCTGGAGGAAAAGATGGAAAGTTTCACGGGAAAGGAGCAAACGCATTATCAAGCGATGCTGTTCATGATAAAGCAGGTTTTGGGTAAACAGGCGGGAATGAATTAAAACAGATGATTATGAGAAAGTGGATAATACCTTGTATAGTTTTGGTTGCTCTGGGCTTTTGGTCTGTTTCTACCGTGTCTGCTTCCGAACGAAAGAAGCGGAAAAAAGAGGAGACGGCGCAACCGGGGAAATACGAGAAACTGTTTCAAGGTAAAAAATATATAACAGTTTCCGGTGATTTTATGACATTGCATAAGATGGACGGGAAACTTTATTTCGAGATGCCGTTGAAGTGGATGGGACGGGATATGTTGCTTGCCTCGGCTACTTCCGGGACGAGTGACAATCTGGCTGCCGTGAGCGGATATGCGCCCGGTGGAGGGATGCACGTGCGCTTCATGATACAGGACAGTACGGTGCAATTGCGACTGGTGGCAACTTCCGTGACAGTAGACGAGAATAATCCCCGGATGAGGCAAGTGATGGCACAGGGGTATCGTGATCCGATACTATATGGTTATAAGATTTTGGCATATAATCGGGATAGTTCGGCAGTTGTTTTCGATGTGACATCTTTATTTATTTCGGACGTGCGGGAGCTTACCCCGATCGTTCCGGCTTCCGGGCAATTCCGGATCACGGGAAAGATGACGCCTGCTTATTCTCATTTGGGCGAGGTCAAGGCATTTGACGATAACGTGTCGGTAAGGTCTTCGCTGTCCTACTCGATTAGTGCTTACTATTTTATATTTCCGGTGATGAAGCAGGAGCCGGTAACCGTGGAGGTAACCCGGACATTGATGTTGTTGCCAGAGGATAAGATGCGTCCCCGTTTGTCGGATTCCCGTCTTGGGTTGTTTCTGACGGAACGAAAACATATTCCGGCCGAGGGTGAGGCTATACGTTCCTATTCGCTTGCCCGGCGGTGGCGTGTCGAACCCCGGGATGCGGAGGCTTACAAGCGGGGTGAACTCACGGAACCGATGAAGCCGATCGTCATGTACGTGGACAATCATTTTCCGGAAGGGTGGAAAGAACCAATCAAGAGGGGGATATTGAGATGGAACAAGGCTTTCGAGAAGATCGGTTTCAAGAACGTGATTTAAGTGAGGGATTTCCCGACGGACGACTCTGATTTTGATCCCGATAACCTGAAATACTCGTGTGTGAGGTATATTCCTTTCACGTTGGAAGAGGGTGTCGGTCCTTTTTGGGTAGACCCGTCATCGGGGGAGATATTGAATGCCCGGATATTGATATTCAACGACGTGGTAAAAGCGATTCAGCGGGATCGGTTCGTGCAGACGGCACAAATAGACTCTAACGTGAGGGCAAAGAAGATACCGGACGAGGTGATTGGCGAGTCGTTGGAAGCTATGGCAGCACAGAAAATGGGGAACTGTCTGGGGCTGATGAATAATCTGGCTGCTTCTTACGCTTACCCGGTCGATTCGTTGCGTTCGGCTTCTTTTACCTCGAAATATGGTATTACACCTTCGATCATGGATCGGTTGCAATATAATTACGTGGCTCAACCGGGAGATCGGGGTGTACGATTAACTCCGCCGGATTTGGGTGAGTATGATGAATTTATTATTCGGTGGTTGTACACGCCTTTGTGGGATATGGCTTCTTTCGAGGAGGAATCCCGGGTGCTGGAAGCATGGATAGATGAAAAGGCGGGAAATCCGGTCTATCGTTTCGGGAAACAGCAATGGATGAGTGCTTACGATCCGTCTTCATTGGAAAATGATTTGGGGGATGACGTGTTGAAGGCGGGTGATTACGGGATAGCGAATTTGCGGTATATTGTTTCACGTTTAAAGGATTGGATAGAAGATGATTCGGATGCCGCTTATCGTCGGCAGTTGTACTCGGCGTTGGTGACGCAATACGAGCGCTATCTGATGAGCGCTCTCGTTCACGTGGGCGGGATATATTTAACGGAGGTAAAGGAGGGAACCCCCGGAGAGCGTTTCTGTCCGGTGGCTAGAGAGCGGCAGAAGTGCGCCGTGCTGTGGATTATGCGGCAATTGCGAGATAGTGAATGGTTGGACAACCGGGAATTATGGGAAAAGTTCTCTTTGGGTTTGCCCGATTCGTGGAGAACCCGTTCCAATGTGATTTCCCGTTTACTCGCCCGTAAATCTTACGTGGCATTGTCTGCGCATTTGTCTGATGATCCTTACCCGATGGAAGAGTTTATGCAGGACGTGTATGATGAGGTGTGGAAAACGGTCATGGAAAACAAGGAGTTGACGCTAGTCGATAAATTGATGCAAACGGAATGGCTTGGGGCTTGCCAGTCTCGGGTGGCTACTATCGGGGGAAAACAGTTTTCGGCTGCCACTTTACTCGCTTCGGAAGAGGTGGATTTGACGGCATTCGGTAATGGCTACGGCTGGCAACGGATGATTGAAACCCGGGTGTTGGAGAACGAGGCGATTTATTACTATAAACTGGTGAAAGAGTGCAACAGGATGTTGAAACAAAAGGTTGCCGCGGTACGGGATGAAGAACGTCCGCACTACCGGGCGATGCTTTTGGTTACGGAGAAAATATTAGAAGAAAAATATAAATAATAGTACTATGAAAAGATGGATGATATTGTTGGTCACTGTGGCGCTCGTGGGTTCTTGTTTCCGGAACGCCAGTGCATCCGAGGATAAAAAGAAAACAACCAAAGAGGAGGAAAAGACTGCACCTCGTCCCCCAGTAAAGAAACTCTCTAAATACGAGAAGCTTTTTAAAGGAAAAGCCCACGAAATGGCCAAAGGAGGTTTTATGACCTTGCATAAGGTGGATGGAAAGTTGTATTTCGAGATACCCTTGAAAGTGATGGGACGGGATATGCTGCTCGCTTCCGCCACGACCGAAACAAGTGATAACACGATAGCCATAAACGGGTATAAACCGCAAAGCCCGATGCATATCTGTTTCACGCTGACGGATAGTACCGTGCACATGAGGCGGGTGAATGCCCGGATTAACTATGATGCCGGAGATGCCCGTTTGCAACAGATCGTGGCACAGAATTTCGTGAATCCGATTATCGAGGCATACAAAGTGTTGGCTTTTTCCCCGGATAGTTCGGCGGTGGTTTTTGATGTGACGGCTTTATTTAATGGCGGTGAGGCAGCCCTTTCTCCTGTTTCCGAGGGTTCCTATCCGTTGACCTACACGGCCTCGGTGAATCGTTCCTTGTGTTCGTTGGAGGATATCAAAGCTTTCGAGGATAACGTGTCGATCAAATCATCGCTTTCTTATAGCGTGAGTGCTAAATTGTTGACAAGGATGCTGTATAGCAATCGTCCTTTGACGATCAAGGCTACCCGTACCCTGTTATTATTACCGGAAGACCGGATGCGTCCCCGTTACTCGGATGCCAGAATGGGGGTATTTCTTACTTTCAAACAACAGATTTCCAACGAGGGCGATCAGTTGCAGTATTATACTTTAGCCAATCGTTGGCGCTTGGAGCCTAAAGATGTGGAGGCATTCAAGCGGGGAGAAACGGTGGAACCCGTGAAACCGATCGTGTTCTACATGGACCCGCTTTTTCCCGAGTTGTGGAAAGAACCTTTACGTATGGGTTTGATGAGATGGAACAAGGCTTTCGAGAAAATTGGTTTTAAGAACGTGGTGCAAGTGAAGGATTTCCCGACGGACAATCCGGATTTCGACCCGGATAATTTGAAATATTCTTGTATACGCTACGTGCCTTCCGCCGTGCAGAACGCTATGGGGCCCTCGTGGGTTGATCCGGTCACGGGAGAAATATTGAACGCGTCTATTCTAGTGTATAACGATGTCGTGAAGATGTTGACGAGTTGGCGCTTTATCCAGACGGCACAGGTAGACCCGCGAGTGCGAGGTAAGAGATTGCCGGACGACGTGTTGAAAGAAGCATTGGCTTACGTGGTTTCACACGAAATGGGACATTGCCTCGGTTTGATGCATAATATGGCGGCGTCGAGTGCATTCCCCGTGGACTCGCTACGTTCGGCTAAGTTTACCCGCGAATACGGTACGACACCTTCTATCATGGACTATGCCCGGTTTAATTACGTGGCTCAACCCGGTGATAAAGGCGTGCGTTTGACTCCCCCGGACTTGGGTGTTTATGATGAATTTGTGATCAAATGGTTGTATTCTTATTTTCCGGAAAGCACTTCCTTGAAGGAGGAAACCCGGGTATTGGAATCGTGGATTGATGCCAAAGCGGGCGATCCTATGTATCGTTTCGGTAAACAGCAGCTTGCCAGTCGCTATGATCCGAGTGCCTTGGAGGAAGACTTGGGGGATGATCCTATAAAAGCCGGAGAATACGGTATCAAGAATCTGAAATATATCTTGTCGAATCTCAACAAATGGATTCAAGATGATGAAACGGCGGAGTATCGTCAGGTTTTGTATGGTCAGATCGTGAGCCAGTATAGCCGTTATCTACAGAATGCGGCGTATTGTATCGGTGGTATTTATTTGAACGATGCGAAAGACGGGACAGCTGCCAAGCGTTATACTCCGGTACCTAAAGCCAAACAAAAAGCCGCGGTAGCTTGGGTGATCGGGCAACTGCAAAATAACGAGTGGCTGGATAACCGGGAGGTATGCTCTAAGTTCGGGTTACACTCGAAAGCGTCGGCAACGTTGAATAGTGCTGTCGCCGATTTGTTGACGAAGATTTATATGAACGTGACGTTGTCTTCTTATTTGGAGGAAAAGAATCCTTACACGATGGCGGAATTTTTTAATGACTTGTATGTTGGAGTATGGGATGCCGCTATCAGAAATCGGAAGTTGTCGCACGGCGATAAGGTGATGCAGAAAGCGATGGTGAATATGATGGGAAAATCCTTGACCTTTATCGGGGGTAACAAGATCGGGTTGACCGCAATCTCGGCAGAGGTCGCTTATGCTCCCTCGATACAGGAAATATGTCTTTACGGTTTGGATGAAACGGGAACGATCGCACGTTACTCCAAAGAGTTGACGGAATTGGAAGCACGGGAAGGAAAGGCTTATATGGCAGAACAAATGCGACTGTCCGGCTTTGGCTACGGGTACGGGTGGCAAAGTCCCGTGACATGTGATGCGATAGATGAATCAACGACGTATTATTATGACTCGGCATTGAAGATCAAATCTTTGCTGGAACGAGGGATAGTAACGACAAATCCGGCTGATAAGGCTCATTATCAAGCCATGTTGTTTACGATAAATCAGATGCTCGGTGTGAATTGAGAGCGTGGCCGGGGACTGTACGAATAGGTGGTAGTATTCGTCAGTCCCTTTTTACTATCTGACCGACATAGCTGATCGGGGAGCGTCTTCGGTCGCTGAGATAGAGATAGCAGGTTCCGTCGTATTGAACGTGCATGTTCAAGTAGTACACGTTCCCGCCGGACATAACGGTAAGCTGGTACGCTATCGCTTTTTTCTTGCCTTCCCAATAGACTTTCACCGTCCGGCTGAACAAGATATTTTGGAATGAAATGGAGTCCAGTTGTGAACCGGATTTCACGACTCCGCTACCGAAATAAGGGATTTTTACTCCCACGAGGGAATCTTTTACCCACAAGTAACTGTTCTTAGGCTCAATATCAATATTGTTCCCAGCTCCGGGAGGAGTGAAAAGGGTTTCCACCGTGGGCGTGGCAATATAGAATTTCACGATAAATTTATCACTGTTGACAAGTGCCAGTGTTTTCTGAAACTCTTTCTCGAATCGAATTTCTTTTTTGCTTTGCGCTTTGACCGGAATAATTATAATAGCGAGTAATAGTCCGGTGATAAATAATAGTCTTTTCATGTTTCCCGTTTTAGGAGGTATACGGGAAGGGAGAAAAATGGTTTTGTGAAAAATAATATGTGATTTTTCTTTACGAAAAGTTTGTAGTATTACGAAATATTCGTAGATTTGCGAAAGAATCGTAAAAGAAAGATGTATGGAAAAATTGACATATCAGGAAGAAGAAGTGATGCTGATCATCTGGCAGGTGAAAAACGGAGTCATAAAAGATTTTCTAAATCAGATGGAAGAACCGAAGCCGCCTTACACGACGGTGGCGTCAATCGTGAAGAATTTGGAGAAAAAAGGATTTCTGACAAGTAAGAAGCACGGGAATATTTACGAGTATATGCCGCTCGTGGATGAAAACGAGTACAAGACAAAGTTCATGTCGGGAGTCGTGAGAAATTATTTCGAGAATTCTTACAAAGAGATGGTGACCTTTTTCGCTAAAGAACAGAAAATTTCGGCAGAAGACCTGCAAGAGATTATCAAATTGATCGAGAAACAATAAAAATAAAAACCATGTTCACGAGTGAAACATTCATCTATCTGATGAAGATAAATATAGCGTTTATCGTGTTTTATCTTTTTTATAGACTATTGTTTAGTCGGGATACCTTTTTCACGAGCCGTCGGGTTTGCTTGTTGACGATTCTTGTTTTGTCCTTGTGTTACCCGTTGATTCCTTTTACTTTCGGGGAAGAACAGAGGGCGGTCATTCAAGAAACTGTTTCTCAATACACGACTGTTTTCTTACCGGAAATAACGGTGAGACCGGATGAGGCGGTAACGCGATTTACCGTAACGGGTATCGTGGGGTTGTGTTATGGCTTGGTGGCGAGCGTTTTGTTGATTCGTATTTTATTACAAATATTTTCTATATTCCGGTTGATGGGTAAAGGGGAACGCGTGCTCTGTCATTCCACTCCCGTTATAGCTTTACCAGCTCATGTTACGCCATTCTCTTTTTTCAAGTGGATATTCATTAATCCCTCCCTGTATGAATCCCATGATTTACAGGAGATTCTGACACACGAGAAAACACATGTCGATCAATGTCATTCTGTCGACGTGATGATTTCCGAATTGTTGTGTGCATTATTCTGGATTAATCCTGCCATGTGGTTATTGAAACGGGAGATTCGACGTAATCTGGAATTTTTGGCGGATAAACAGGTTGTGACTTCTGGTTTTGACCGGAAAGCCTATCAGTATCATCTTCTTCGCCTTACTTGTACTTCGGCTGCAGCTCAAATAGTTAATAAATTCAACGTGACACCTTTAAAAAAACGTATTATGATGATGAATAAAAAAAGAACATCAAAAATGGGACTGGTCAAGTATGCCTTGCTGTTTCCGGTAGTGGGACTGTTGATCTTGTCCAGCAACGTTCAGGCAATTGTGCAACAGAACGGAGAGTACGCAAGCGTGGTTGGGAAAGATTCTATTGTGGCAAAAGGAATTGTGATGGATGCTGATAATAAACCATTGAAGAATGCTATTGTGGTCATTCGAGGGACTAATATCGGAACTTTTACAAATGACAAAGGCGAGTTTACGATCACCGTAAAACCCGGTGCGGAATTGTTTTTCTCCTATGTCGGGAAGAAAGGGCAACTTCGTGATGTGAAAGATGAACAAAAATTAGTTGTAAAAATGCAGGATGGCGTGTTTGCTATAGATGATCTTCGTTCGGTTTCTGTAGATTCGACTACAGCCAGTATAAGAAATTCCAATGATATTTTTCAAGTTGTGGAAAGTATGCCTCAATTCCCGGGAGATCTAAATAAATATTTGGGAAGAAATGTAAAATATCCGGAGGAAGCTCAAAAACAAAAGATCCAAGGTCGGGTGACGGTTCAATTTATTATTGAAAAAGATGGAACAATTACGGGTGTGACTGTTCTTCGTTCTGTCCATCCTTTGTTAGATAAGGAAGCGATCAGAGTTGTGCAAAACATGCCCAAATGGGTTCCGGGGACACAAAGAGGAGAACCCGTGAGAGTATCATATACAGCACCGATTAATTTCAGATTAAACTAGAATGAACAAGTAGTAGAGGAGGCTGGTCAAAATGACAAAGACAATTCAACCAGCCTCTTCCCTTTATCTCCCCGCCGTGATAATATACATCTCTTCCGGTCGGAGGTATTTGTTTGCCATACGCGTGATGTCTTCTGCCGTGCAGGTACGGATGCGGTCGATAATCCGGAAATAGAACGAGTTGTCTGTCCCGTAATTGAGTTTATGTTTCAGGGCATCCGATTGGGCGAATACGCCGTCGAGTTCCCGCAACAGTTCACCGTTAAAATAGCTCTTCACGAGGTGTAATTCCTCTTCCGGCACGGGTTCGGTTTGAAGGCGTCGGATTTCTTTCATACACTCGTCGATAGTCGCCTCGGCTTGGTCTGCATTGACGTCCGTGGCGATCATCCAGTAAGCTGCCAGAGGCAAATTGACGTTATAGGAACCGATGCCGTAAGTATAACCCTTCTCTTCCCGGATATTAGACATCAGCCGGGAGCCAAAATAACCGCCGAGTATCATGTTGAGTATCTGAAAGTCCGTGTATTCCTCGTCAAGCAAGGACACGCCGGATTTCCCAATACGGATGCTTGTTTGCACGGCGTCGGGCTTTGACACGTGGTACCTGCCCGGTGCGTAAGGATGCATGGCAAATTGTTCAGTTTCGGGCAAGGGCAAATTACCCATGGGAGCGAAGGCTTCACTGACTTCCCAGAGGACGCCTTCGTTGATATTACCGCAAAGCATGATCCGGCACCGGGAGGCTTGCATACGCTCTTTATAGAAATTCATCAATATCTCCGGTGTTACCCGGTCAAAGTCTTCCAGCGTGAAGCGATTGGCGTAAGGATGCGTATCCCCGTAAAGGCGATAAATAAATTCCATGCGTGCCAGATAAGCGGTCTTCTCTATACTTACCAGATGTTGCTGCTTTCTGTTGCGTATGTAAATCTCCAGTTCTTTTCGCGGGAAGACGCTTTCGAGTATCATTTCCGCCACCATTCGGATCGTTTCATTGGCGTATTTATTCAAGGAAATCATGCTTATTTCCGACTTGTGTACCCCGCAGTTGAAATCCACGTAAGCCCCGTGGTAATCAAAAAGTTCGGCAATTTCGTCGGCTGTATGCTTTCGGGTGCCCTCGTTGAGCATGTTGAGCATGGAGGACGCCACGACGGGTTGCGGTTGATTGTAACTCCCGGCGGGTACTACCATGTCAAGTTTGAACACTTCCTGATTCGGGTCGTGCAGGTACACGATTTCCAGTCCGTTGGGAAGTGTGATTTGTTGGTGTCCCCACAAGGTCGGGCGGGATATTTCGGTAATAGGCGGTTCTATATTTCTATTCATGAGTATATTATTTTTCTTTGAGATACCATAACGTGGAGCAATTGTTCGGGGAGAATAATTCCCCGGCAGTCTGCTTCAGCGTGTCGAGGGATACTCGGGCGTATCTCTCGCTCTCGGAATTGATAAGTTCGATATCGCCCAGATAATCGAAGAAGGCGAGATTTGCCGATTTATTCTGGTAGTTTATTTCGCTGTACGAGATGCGGGCATCCGTTTTGTTGATTACTTTTTGTAATTCCCGTTCGGTGATCGGGTCTTCGATAAAGTGGTCAATCTCGTTTTGTATGGCGGCTTCGGCTTCTTCGATTGCCACGTCTTCGGATAGTTTTCCCGAGAAGACGAATAACCCGGGGTCCATATCCCCGGTGATATAAGCGTCGATTTCCGAGAATAATTTTCCGTTTTTGATTAAATTGATATACAGGCGGGAGGATTGTCCGTTGGATAAAATATCCGAGATGATATCGCAGGCATAGAAGTTGTCCGAACGGCGTTCTCCCATGTGATAAACTTTGTAAATCGCGTCAGCGGGTACCTTGTTATGCTCGCAAACCAAGCGACGTTCCTCGGTTTGTTGCGGTTCAACGGGTATGGCTTGCCTCGTGTAACGGGCAGGGGCGATATCCCCGAACCATTTCTTCACCAGTTCCAACGCTTTCGTGTCCGTGATATTACCGCTGATACTGAGTATCGCGTTGTCAGGTGCGTAGAAACGATGGAAAAAATCCTTCACCTCTTCCAGCGTGGCTCCGGTAATATGGTCTATGTTCTTCCCGATAGTGGGCCATTGGTACGGGTGCACTTTGTATGCCAGCGGGCGCAATTTTAACCAGATATCCCCGTAAGGATTGTTGAAATAGCGTTGTTTAAATTCTTCGGTCACGACATTTCTTTGCACGTCAAGTGATTTCTGCGAGAAGTCGAGAGCCAACATTCGGTCGGATTCGAGCCACAAGGCTGTTTCGATATTGGATGCGGGAATCGTGATATAGTAATTCGTGTAATCGTTATTCGTGAACGCGTTGTTCTCTCCCCCGGCTTTCTGCACATGAGTGTCGTAGTCCGGGATATGTTTTGAGCCCCCGAACATCAGGTGTTCGAACAAGTGCGCGAACCCGGTACGGTTGGGATCTTCATTTTTTGCCCCTACTTTGTAAAGAATATTCACGGAAACAAAAGGGGTACTCGTGTCCGTGTTGCAAATAACGGTTAAGCCGTTATCCAGTACGTGTCGGGTGTATTTTATCATTTTTACATTTTTACATTTTCGAATCTCTTCATCGTGTCGTTGAAGTCGGTTATCAGGTTTTGCATCATTTCCGCCACGGTTTGTTCTTTATGAAGCATGGATGCGATTTGTCCGATTTCGAGTTCGCCTTCCACCATATCACCCTCGAATATACCTTTTTTCGCTCTGCCTTTCCCTAGCAATTGGGTTAATTGCGCGACGTCTGCACCGGCATCCTCAAGCGCTTTTACTTGCTCGAAAAACTCGTTTTTAATCAAGCGGGTAGGGGCAAGTTTCTTTAACGCTAGCATCGTTCCGCCCTCATCAGTGTTCAGTACCCGTTGTTTGAATGTCGGGTGTGCGGATGATTCTGTCGTCACGGCAAAAAGAGTCCCGATTTGTACGCCTTCGGCACCAAGTGCCATGACTGCCGCCATGGATTTACCCGAGGCAATTCCCCCGGCAGCTATCACGGGAAGGGTGGTGGCTTCCACCACATTCGGGATTAAAGTCAGTGTCGTCGTTTCTTCCCGTCCGTTGTGTCCTCCCGCCTCGAATCCTTCGGCAACCACGGCATCCACGCCTGCTTCCTCGCATTTTTGGGCGAACAGGGCGCTACTGACCACGTGTACCACCGTGATCCCGTGTGATTTTAACAGGGATGTCCATTTTTTCGGGCTTCCGGCAGAGGTGAATACGATTTTTACCCCTTCATTGATAATAATCTCTATAAGCCGGTCGATTTCCGGGTAAAGCAGGGGCACGTTGATCCCCCACGGCTTATCGGTCGCCTGCTTCATTTTGTGAATATGTTCCACTAGAGTTTCCGGGTGCATAGAACCTGCGCCCAATAGTCCTAACCCACCGTGATTACTTACAGCTGAAGCCAATCGCCAACCGCTGCACCATACCATACCCCCTTGAATAATCGGGTATTTTATATTGAAAAGTTTTGTTATTCTGTTTTCCATGATTATAATGAGTTATATATGATGCAAATTTAAGAAAATACTTGGATTGCTTTCTGCCGACAACATTTTTCCATTAAAAAAGCCTCCGTCGCGTGACGAAGGCTTTATATATGATTTAGAATAATTCGTTTACTTCTGGATATTCGGTAATTCCAAGCCAAGACCTTTCTTCTTGTCTACTGCTTTTAGTATGAATCCCAAAATCAGGGCGGCTCCACCCAAGCAAGCCAACATCACCAGCGGAGCGGTGTAGTTGTAAGAAATTGCGGCTTCTTCGGGGGTAATGATTCCGCTTTTCAAATCGGCTACCAGTTGAGGGTTAGTTTTATCCAATACCTTACCGATGAGTAGGGGGAATAACCACAACCCGATATTTTGAACCCAGAAAATCAAAGCGTAGGCACTACCGATAATTTTGGAGTCCACCAATTTCGGAACGCTAGGCCACAGTGAGGCGGGTACCAAAGAGAAACTGGCGCCGAGGACGAGGATCGTGACATAGGCAACGACAACACCTCCGATGGCATTTCCTTGGAACATGGGTAAAATGAAGGCAAAAGTGAGATGGCAAATGATAAGCAGAACGGAACCGATGACAAGCATGGATGCTGCTTTACCTTTGTGATCCACGTAATTACCCAAGATAGGCGTGATACCCACTGCCAACAACGGGAATACGGCAAAAATGGTTTCCGCACTCTGGCGCATGTAACCCATGTAACAGAATATAATCAATGACACGACGGCTAATGCCAACAGACCGTACTTCATGCCTTTGGTTTTCGAGAAGTTGCTGGCAAAAGCGGCAGCAGCCACGACAAGCATGATGCAATACTGGATAATCGTCACCGTGTTGGTCGCCCAGAAAGAATTGGGATCTACCGGGTTGAATGTCAAGTTACATTGTAACATGTTCACGGCATATTTCTGGAAGGGGAAGATTGCCGAGTAGTAGAGTACGCAAAGCAAGGCTACCAACCAGAACCCCATGCTGGACATGATTTTACCCAAGTCGCTGAGCTTGAATGGATCGTCTTTCTCTTCCGCTTCTCCGGTTTGTGCATCAAGTTTTTTGTCAGCGAAGAAATAGACGATGAACATGATGAGTGCAACGAGCAGCAAGATAACCCCGAAAGCTACTGAACGGGAAACGTCAATATTGCCGCCCAGTTTGGCGAATACCGGCGAGAAGATCATACAGGAAGCTACTCCCAGACGGGCTAGAGCCATTTCGGACCCCATGGCCAAAGCCATCTCGCGACCTTTAAACCATTTCACGATTCCGCGAGAAACCGTGATACCTGCCATTTCAACACCACACCCGAAGATCATGAAGCCTACCGCCGCGAATTTCGCTGATGCGGGCATTCCTTTATAGAAAGGAGAGATACCCAATTCGTCAAAACCGGGGATGTAATTCAAGTTGTTGGTAAACCAAGTGTCTAATCCGCTACCTTGAAAACTTTCGGTCACGGCGTACCAGTTAATGGTGGCACCGACCAGCATCACGACCCCGGAAAGGATTGCCGTGAAGCGAACTCCCATTTTGTCAAGGATGATTCCCGCGAAAATGAGGAAGAAGATAAAGACATTCAAAAATGTTTCCGATCCTTGCATTGTTCCGAATGCAGTGGAGTCCCAACCTCGGGTGGACTGCATTAAATCTTTAATGGGCGATAGAATGTCCATAAAGATATAAGAACAGAACATGGCAAAAGCTAGGAGTAAGAGAACCGTCCAGCGCATGGCTGCCGAATCTCTAAGGGTTTGTTGAATTTTTTCTACCATAATTATTTATTTAAAAAAGTTGATCTTGCACACAAACGCCCAAAGGTAAAATAAAATATGGAAAATCTTTAAATTTTTTTCTCAATTCTGTACACATTTCTGTCGCTGGCACTTCGGGACACCAGTTCTGCCAAAAATCCGGCTAGGAAGAGCTGGCTACCTATAATCATGCAAGTCAGCGCGATATAGAAATACGGGTTGTTTGCGACCAGCGGTGCCCGGAGTCCGTTGGAAAGCGCCATGAGTTTTTCGATACCGATCCACCCGGCGGCACAGAAACCGATGATGAACAGCAGTGTGCCCAGCGCCCCGAACAAGTGCATGGGTTTCTTGGCGAAACGCGTGATAAAGGTTACCGTGAGCAGGTCTAGGAAACCGTTTATAAAGCGGTTTAACCCGAACTTGGTAACGCCGTACTTGCGTGCTTGGTGGTGTACCACTTTTTCACCGATGCGGGTAAAGCCGGCTTGTTTTGCCAGTATGGGAATATAGCGATGCATTTCCCCGTACACTTCGATGTTTTTCACCACGGCACATTTATAGGCTTTCAGCCCGCAATTGAAGTCGTGCAGTTTGATACCCGAGAAGCGTCGGGCAGTGGCGTTGAAAAGTTTCGTGGGGACTGTTTTCGTGATTGGATCGTGTCTTTTCTGTTTCCAGCCGGACACGAGGTCATAATCCTCTTCCGTGATCATCCGGTAGAGTTCCGGTATCTCGTCCGGGCTGTCCTGTAAATCCGCATCCATGGTGATCACTACTTCGCCTTGTGCGTCCTCGAACCCGCAGTGCAAGGCGGCGGATTTCCCGTAATTGCGGCGGAATTTGATTCCCCGTACGCGATTGTCTTTTGCAGATAACTCTTCTATCACTTTCCAAGAAGAGTCATTGCTACCGTCATCAACCAGAATGATTTCGTAAGTAAAATGGTTGGCTTCCATCACCCGTTCGATCCACGCGGCGAGTTCCGGGAGCGATTCTTCTTCATTATATAACGGGACAACAACAGATATATCCATGACTAAAATTGTTGAGGGTTAAACGGGGGCGTCTTTCTTTTCACCAGTCCGGCTATAAAGAGAGTGAATGCAGCCCCTACCAGTATTCTATTGAACAATTCTCCAAAAGCGATCACGACGGGAGAAAAGAACAGGTCGCTCAAACTCGTGTTGAATAATTCCTGTAAATTCATGTTTTTGTACACTTCGTTCATCATCGTGAGCATGACCTTTTTATAGGTAGCCAGCAATTCCGAGTCCGAAGAGTAAAGAATAAACGTGTAAACGGCGTAACAAACTGCCGCGACGGCAAGGATATATATGCCGGTGGAAAGGGCTTTCCCGTAGGATATGATTCCCGCCAAGTGGTCGTCCCTGTATTTTTTTATCCCGATGAAAACCCCGAAAATGGTCAGCATCATGATAATATTATTGAATTGCGGGTTCGCCACTACTCCTTTGCCCGCGTAGGCGAAGAGCAAAGAGGCGATGATGAAACTGCCGCCGATAAGTCCGCCGAATAACGTGTTTGGTTTAAAGAATGATTCGTTTGTATTTTCCATTATTCACGACTCCTTTCAATATAGTTGTGCTGCCCCTCTCAAGGAGATCATTTCTCCGGGTTGCGGCTTGTCCCCGTTCTCCATGTAATTGTATTGTAATAATTTCGCCAGTTTGATACCGTATATTTGTGAAATCATGTACATCGTGTCACCCGGTTTGCACTTGTGGAAGGTGTAACCTTTTGGAGCTTTGTTTTTCTTCTTTTTCAAGAAGATGTGCATGCCGTTACGCGTGGAGAGTTCGTTTTTGTCGTTGTAAGCCAGAAGACGTTTCAAGGGAATACCGAAGTACTGGGAGATGCCTTCAAACGTGTCGCCCTCCTGCACCTTGATGCAAGGGATATTGTTGATGTAGACCACCCGGCTTTGGTAGTTCTTCGTGTCTCCGAGTTTATAATTCAGTTCGCCCGGGCTTTGACGATGCCTTTTCCCGGGTTTGTCGAATTGATATAGCTCTTCTTCTTCTATGATTTTGATTAATTTCTGCGCGTAATCGGGAGCCGTGGCGTATCCTGCCTTTTTCAGTCCTTTCGCCCAACCCTTGTAATCCGTTTTGGAAAGTTTGAACAATGGGGCATACCGGGAGCGGGAGGTCAGAAATTCGCTATGGTCTACCCACGATTCCTCGGGATTCCGGTATTTGCGGAAACACTCGTTCCGGCTGTCGTCGTCCATGATAAAACTTGCCCCGTTCCAGTTGTGGCATTTGATACCGAAATGATTGTTCGCGTTTACCGCCAGTTGGGATTTGCCGCAACCGGACTCCAGTATCCCTTGCGCCAGCTTGATACTGGCAGGTATTCCCGTGCGATCCATTTCCTGAATGGCGATGGATTTGTATTTTTTGATGAATGCTTTTCTACTGTCGTTCGTTGCACCACATATGTTGACACATATAAAAGTAAGAAATAAAATAGCGTAAATCTTGCTCATGATTCGTGATAAAGTTTTATATTGGCGGTAAAATTACGAAAAAAATTAGAATGGAGAAAGCGGAATTAAAGATAGATTACATCTTATACCGGGAATCTTACCCGGAAGGGTACGAGGAATTGTGTCGTGCCGCCTTGGAAATCACGGAAAATGCTTATTGCGTGTATTCCGGTTTTGCTGTCGGGGCAGCCGTTTTGATGAATAACGGGGAGGTAATCCGTGGTACGAATCAAGAGAATGCGGCTTACCCCTCGGGACTCTGCGCGGAGCGCACCGCCTTGTTTTATGCCTGTTCCGCTTACCCGGAAGCCGGGGTGAAAGCCATAGCCGTCGCGGCACGGGACAAGGGTGTCGAGGTCGACGAGTATGTCACGCCTTGCGGGGCTTGCCGGCAGGTGATGTCCGAGATTGTCGGGCGCTATCATGCTGATTTTGACGTAATCCTTATCGGGCGCACGAGTACCTTGCTGGTGAAGGCGAGTCAGCTATTGCCTTTCTCCTTCAAATTAGGGGATACCCGCCCGTGATACTCCCGCGTAGGGATAAGATAGGTTTTCGAGAGCGATATTATTGATTCAGGGGACGTGCCACGCGTGAGTTTTAAATTTCCTTATATTTCGTTAAAACGTGGGCTAAGTGTGGGCGAACATCAGGCGAAGAGTGGGCGATGCCGCCTAATAGTCACTTGAATCCCGCCCGAAACTCGCTCAAAATTTTAGGAAAGGGGTAGGAAAAGGGTAGTTATAGGTATTCAAATGACAAAGGTGCGAGAAAACGGGCGTGATTTGGAACGGAGTGTTAAAATAGCTATCTTTGAACGAGAAAAGTTACATTATGAATAAACAGAACAAAGATACTTTTGAATATTTGTTCAATACTTATTACAAGGATTTGTACGTGCATGCCTTGAGTTTCGTCCGGGATGAGGAGGAAGCGAAGGATATTGTCACGGACGTGTACGAGTATATCTGGAAAAATTTCACGAGGTTGGATGCTTCTGTTTCATTACGTCCCTTGTTGTATACTTTAACCCGTTCTCGTTCTCTCGATTTTTTGCGGCGGGAAAAATCCAAGGAGAAGTTTTTGGCTTACCAGCGGACGTTGCCGGAGGCGGAGGAAGAGTACGAGGAGCACGAGGAGTTGCTCGCGAAAGTGATGCGCGTGATAGAAAATATGCCGGTGCAGACGGCGACGGTGTTTCGTAAATGTTTTCTTGAAAAGAAAAAATATCAGGAGGCGGGGGATGAGTTGAATATTTCAATCAACACGGTAAGGTGGCATATCACGAAGGCTATGAAGTTGTTACGAGAATCATTGTCCGGGGAGGAAATGGTGTTGTTGTACGTCTTATTTGTTAAAAAATAAAAATTATTCATTTTTAGCCCACATGATTCGGGGGTCTTTACGTGTTATGTATAAAAGCACATGAAATGGAAGCGAACGAGAAAAATGATCAACTGGAATTTGCCTTGAATGTACTCAATCATCCGGAGTTATTGCAAGATGAGTATGTTCGGGAATGGTTGAGTCACGCGGAGAACAAGAAATTGTACGAGGAGTGTCGTCTTTATCTGGAGGCGGGATTGAAGCTCGAAGTCGGCGATTCTTTGGACGTGAAGAGTGAATTCGAGAAATTCAACCGGAAAATGCAGTCACCTGTCCGTGCTTTCTATCGTTGGACTGCCGCGGCTGCAGCCGTGGTTATCCTCGTGGCAAGCGGTTGGTGGTTGATGAACGAGTCCTCGTCGCGGGAGATCGGGCAGGACGTGATTGCCGGGCTTCAGCATGTCGTTGTGCCGGGAAAGAATCAAGCGGTGCTGGTCACGGAAACGGGACGGGAAATCGTTTTGGGAACGACGTCCGGCACGAGCGTGATGGTGGAAGGTGGAGTTAACGTGGTGGATGATAGTACGCGGGGCGTGAGTTACACGACTTCGGAGGCTGTCGAGGTGCACTACCACACGTTGAGGGTTCCGAAGGGGGGAGAGTACCGGATCGTGTTGAGCGACGGGACGGAAGTGTGGTTAAATTCGGAGTCGGAGTTGAAGTTTCCCACGGTGTTCACGGGCGGAAAACGTGAGGTGGAATTGAGAGGTGAGGGGTATTTCTCCGTGGCGCATGACGGGCATCTGCCTTTTATTGTGGTGGCCTCGGGCGTGCGGACAAAGGTGTACGGCACGGAGTTCAACGTGAAGGCGTACGCAGGCAACCAAGTGGATGTGACGTTGGTGGAGGGGAAAGTTGCCGTGAAGCAGGCGGGTGACGGTTCGGAGTATCCTTTGGCTCCCGGGGAGAACGCTCATTTCGCGGAGGGAATGGCTCCTCTGATCGAGAAGGTGAATGTACACAAGTATATTGCTTGGAAGGAGGGGTATTTCTACTACGAGAATGAGCGGATGGAGGTGATCGTGAACGATTTGAAGCGGTGGTATGATTTTGATGTCGTGTATGTTGGCAGTGGCGTGAAGGATCTTAAGTTTGAACTTTGGTCCGGCAGGGATAGCGATATCGATACGATCATGGGATTGTTGACGAAAACGAACAAGGTGAACGTGAGATTGGACGGGCGTACATTGATTGTGTCCGAGAGAAACAAATGATTGTGTAATTATTGCAAAAACAGGATTATAGAAACCTAATTTATTCTTACTTATGATGAAAAAACGGAACTGTAATGGTTCTGTCAATCGCGGGATTGGCGGGATCATCAAGAAGGTTATGCTTATTCAATTTGTACTCGCTTTGTGTATTTTCACGAGCGTGGCGTCGGTGGTTTCACAAAACCGGGAAGTGAACCTGACTTTCGAGGACGTGTCTTTATCTCAAGCACTGAAAGGATTGAGCGAGGCATCCGGTTGCAAGTTTATTTTCAATTACGATGATTTGAACCGCTACAAGGTGACGGCTAGATTGCAGGGAACGAACGTGGAGGAGTGTTTGAATATTTTATTGAAGGATAAGCCGTTCAAGTATAATCACGAGGGTGAGTTTATCGTGATTTCTTATAAAGAGGACGGTCAAAAAGATGAAGGCTTTTTGGTGAAAGGTGTCGTGAAGGATCAGCAGGGAGTACCGCTGCCGGGGGTGACCGTGGTGGTGAAGGGTACGACCGCAGGTATGGCTACCGACGTGGACGGGCGTTTCGAGTTGCGGGTGAAAGAACGCAACGTGACGCTGGTGTTCTCTTTCGTGGGTATGAAGACGAAAGAGGTGGTCGCGGACGCGGGTAAACCGGTAAACGTGGTGATGGAGGAGGAAGCCGAGATGTTGGGCGAAGTGGTTGCCACGGGTTACCAGACTATTTCACGGGAGAGGTCTACCGGTTCGGCGGTGATTATTAATTCCAAGAAATTGGGACAGGTGCAATCTACCGATTTGATGACGAAATTGGAAGGTATCACGCCGGGATTGATGAATTACGGGGATATTATATCTATCCGCGGGCGGTCGTCTTTTGCCGTGAAGTCGACTCCCCTCGTGGTGGTGGACGGACAGGTGGCAAATGTTGACTTGAGTGCGATTAATCCGGACGATATCGAGTCACTCACCGTGTTGAAGGATGCCGCCGCTACCTCGTTGTACGGTGTGCGGGCTTCTAATGGCGTGATTGTGATCGTGACGAAGAAGGCCAAGGATAAGACCACGGATGTGAATGTTTCTGCCGGATTTTACGTGAACCCACTTCCGAGTTTGAGTTATCAGGATTACGCTTCTTCCAGTGATGTTATTGATTTCGAGCGGGAGTTCCTGTTGAACGATCCGACGTACAAGAGTAATCCTGCCGATTATTTCAGTAATAAGAATGATCCGGCTAGCCCGGGGCGATTGACGGGAGTGGAGCAGTTGTATTACGAGTTGTCTTTGGGAAATCTGACCGAGGCGCAGTTGAATCAAAAGCTGGACGAATTGCGCAAATACGATTATCGTAAGGAAAGGCAGAAAGCGTTGTTGGAAACTGCCGTGACGCAGGATTATAATTTATCGATAGCCAGAGGCGGGGAAAATTCCAATTTATTCGTGTCGTTCCGTTATCAGGATTACGGGCAATACGTGAAAAGCACCGAAAGCAAGCGTTTTAGCGTTTATTTGAAGAGCGAAATGGATTTGGCGAAGTGGTTTAAGTTGACTTATGGTGCCAATGCTTATTTCTCCCGAACGAAACAATCCGTGTCGGTAGATGATTTGGACGTGGATCGTTTGAATGAAATTATGCCTTACGAGAGATTGAAAGATGACGACGGGAATCTGGTGTATCATTACTTCCACAATTATTACCTGTCACAGGAAATAAATGAAACGGAAGGGTTGAAGTTTATGGGTTACAACGAATTGGAAGCCTCTACCCAGAATATGCAGACCACACGGGATACTTATTTGAAGCTGTTCGCCCACACGGATTTCAAGATCATGAAAGGTTTGGATTTGGGATTGAAGTTCCAGTACGAGAGGAATTACACGGATAAAGACCGTTATGACGAGAAGGATTCTTACATGATGCGTAAGCTGGTCAACGAGTTTGCCACTAAAAACAGTTATGGCGATTTCGAGTATAATATTCCGGATGAAGGGCATATCAGGAAAGAGAATAACCGGAGCGAGTTCTATAATTTCCGGGCGCAGGCGAATTACCAGACAACTATCGGGGAGGATCATGATATCACGGTGTTGGTCGGTGGTGAAATCCGGCAGGATCATTGGCGGTCGTCCGGGAGTGAGGTGTACGGGTATGATAATGACAAGCTGACTTACGCGCAGATGGATTGGTTGACTTTGAGCCAAAGCGGAGTAATCGGGCAGTTGCATAGTTCGGCAAGGAAATACCGGAGCGAATATATTTCGACCGGTGATACGAAGCATCGCTACGTGTCGGCTTACGCTAATGCCGGGTATACTTACGCGGGACGTTACACGCTGAACGGGAGTATCCGGGTAGATCAGGCAGACCTTTTCGGTACAGACCCGAAATACAGGTACAGACCTTTGTGGTCGTTGGGAGCCAGCTGGAATATGACGAACGAGGCTTTCTTGCAGGATGTCGATTATCTTGATTTGTTAAAGCTACGCGTGACTTACGGTATAACGGGTAACGTGGATCAAAATTCGTCACCTTATTTATTGGGGGCGTATATGAATTCACTTTGGATTAACGCGAGCATAACGGATATCCTTGTGGCGCCGAATAAATTATTGCGTTGGGAGAAGACTTCATCTTTTAATGTCGGTGTTGATTTTTCGCTTTTTTCACGGTTAAGCGGTTCTCTCGACGTGTACCGGAGATATAGTTCCGATTTGTTGGCGAAGAAGTCTTTGGATCCGTCTTACGGGTTCACGGATGCAACCGTGAATAACGGGGAAATGAAGAACACGGGTATGGAGTTGAGTTTGTCATACGATTGGTTGAAAAAGAAAGACTGGTCGTTGAATACCATGTTCACGGCTGCGTATAACAAGAATAAGATCAAGAAGATCGGTTACACGCCAACGGTAGCGGACGATATGTTGATATACCCGTATTCCTATTACTTGCAGGGTGATACTTACGGGACGGTGTACGCGTATCGTTATGCGGGGTTGACGGAAACGGGTGATCCTTCGGTGTATGACGAGAATGGTGAGGTGCAATCCAACACGGCGGTGGATAATATCCATGCCTTGGTGGCGAAAGGACAATTGGCACCGAAATGGAACGGGGCGTTAGGGCTGAATTTAAGATGGAAGTCTTTGGAATTGAATGCCAAATTCGTGTATTATCTGGGACATTCATTGCGTAATGATGTGCCGAAGTTGTATTCCGTGTATAGTGAAATCACGAGAAATATGCATAAAGATATCGCGAAACGCTGGACTCCGGAGAACACAGACACGAATGTGCCGTCGATGGGACCGAACGGGTTAGCGAGAGATCGGGATTTGCATTGGAGATATGCCGACGTGCACGTGTTGAGTGCCTCGTTTATCAAGTGTCGTAATATCGGGCTTTCTTATACTTTGCCGCAGGAGTGGGTACGTACCTTGAAATTGAAGAACGTGAATGTGCGGGCTCAGGTGAATAACCCGTTCTATTGGGCAAAGAATAAAGAGGGAATTGACCCGGAGGCTTTCAACGCTAACGAGGGGACACGCGCACAGGAGCAGGTGACGACGTATGTTTTCGGTTTGAATATTAATTTTTAAGGGGAGTAGAATATGAAAAGATATATAGCGATAGGCAGTTTGTGTTTGACCATGCTGTTTGCTGCATGTGATAATTTTCTGGATATAGTGCCTAAAGGAAAATCCGTGTTGAACTCCACGGAGGATTACCTCGGCTTGCTGGAAGAGATAAGCCCGAGTTATGATATGGGAAATTTCTGGTATCTGGCGGATGAGGTGTGTAATTATAATATGCCCACGTTGGATGCTTATCAGTACCCGTTGCCAGCGATTTGTTTCTTCTGGGACGAAACGAAGAATCGCGCGGATTATATGGAGACGGATGATTTGTACGAGAAGTGTTACAAGCGTATTATGCGATACAACGTGATTATATCGAATATCGGTGATTCGGAAGGGGACGCAACGGATAAGGTGACGGGGATGGCACAGGCGAGGATCATGCGGGCGTATAATTATTTCTTTTTGGTGAATAAGTTTGCCAAATTCTATGACAAGAACACGGCGGCGACCGATAACGGGATTATTATCCATGAAGAGTTGAACTTGGAGGCGAAGAGCAAACAGTACACGGTGGCTCAGGTGTACGAGATGATCGAGCGTGATATCGAGGCGGCTTTGCCCGACCTGCCGGAACGTGCGACAGGTGTTTCCCGTCCGGACAAGTATTTCGGGTACGCCTTGAAGGCAAAAGTACATTTGTTCAAGAGGGAGATTGACGAGGCGTTGGCTGCCGGGTTGGAGGCGTTGAAATCGGATTATCACAAGTTGTGGGATATGCCTTCTCTATACACGAAATTGATGGCAGAGAATCCTATACTCGGGATGATGCCTTCCATGTGGAGTAGTTATATGTATCGGACGGAGGATGATCCGGAGAATTTATTGTACCAGTTCGGGTTGAACCAGTTTGATCCTTCCCCTTCTTATATCCGTAAGCCGATTATTGATCTGTATGACAAGACGAATGATTTGCGTTACGTGATGTGTATCTCGTACGCGATGCCGGCGCGTCCGACGGCGGAGGTCGGGGCAATGCCGATGATGAACCAGAATATCAAATGGAATTGCGGCGGGATTCGCTTGTCGGAGGTGTATTTGATGGTTGCGGAGTGTTACGCCCGTAAGGATGATAAGACGAACGCATTGTATTATCTGGACGAGTTGAGGAAAATGAGATTCTTGCCCGCAGGATACAAGGCTTCGGAGGCAGCGGATGCAAAAGCGGCGTTTCAGTTGATTCGCGATGAACGGAAACGGGAGTTGTTGCTTACTTCCAACGGATTTTTTGATATGCGTCGTTTCTGCGCGGAATTTAACGAGACGCTGACGAAAGAGTACGTGATGAAAAATTCTACCACGGGAGAAATCACGACCAAGACGTACACGTTGAAGCCCGATTCCCCGTTATTGATCTGGCCTTTCCCGAAGAACGCGATGGAAACGAGTGATTTGATTCAAAATACGACTTTATGAGATGGGATTTTAATTTGTTGTTCATGCTACTGGTTCTGGCTTTCGCCGGAACCGGTTGCCAGAACGGGAATGTGCCGGAAACGAGGGTGACATTCACGAAATCGGTGGACGGGGATATTTATTTCCAACCGGAGGAAAAAAGCGGGTATGAGAAGGTGATGCCGGATTCTTTGGGGAATCGCGTGTTGAAGCTCGATTTGAAGGAACCGGGGTATTACCGGTACGTGAGTACGAAACAGGTTTTTTATCCCGTGTACCTGACTCCCGGTTCTCGAGTGGAGATTGTAGAAGATGCTGACGGGGTGACCTTTAAAGGAGATCACGCGGCGGAGAATACTTTTTTGGCGGAGAATGCTTTTATCGGGGTCTCCGCTGACGGGGTGGACTCGTATTCTGCCGAATGGCTGAAAATGAACGGGGAAGGAGTGGAACGTGTGATTGGTAAGTTGCGGGAATCCGGGTTGCCGCGGGAGTTCGTTCGGCAACAAGAGCTGAAATACAGGTACGGGTTTTACAATCAGTTGCTGGAAGGTCCGGCGTTGATGGCTATGTTTATGAACAAGAACGTGCGGTTGCCGGATGATTATTATGATTTTCTGAAAGATTTGAAGTTTGACGATCCGCTAATTACACGGGTACCGAAATGGTTCCAGACCATGTTGGCAGCTTTCGAGCGGATGGAAAAAGAGGGAATGTTGGAAGTGTCGCCGGATAATTTTATGGAGATTTACGGTAAGCGGATCGAGGATGAAAAGGTGCGTTCCCTGTTTTTGGTAAATCTGTTGGATTTTACATTGCAGAAGGGGTATTCGGATCAGTTCCCGAATTACATGATGAGCGTGCGGCGGCTGATTACCGATTCTATGGCAGTAGCCCAATTGCCGGTTATCGAAGCCCGTTATCAGGCAGCCTGGGAAGCGAATGAGGCTATTTTGCGGGGAATGCCCGCACCGGAATTTAAAGCGGTCGACGTGAAGGGAAAGGAGTATTCTTCTTCCGATTTTAAAGGGAAAGTACAAGTGCTGGACTTTTGGTTCACGGGTTGTGTTCCCTGTCGTGCCGAGATGCCCTACATGGAGAAATTGGCGGATGAACTGGAAGGACTGCCTATCGTGTTTGTTTCGATGTCTTTGGATACGGGGAACGAGTTGGTGGGACTTTGGAAACAGATGGTGAAGGACAAGAAAGGTGCCGAGTATCATTTGAATGTGCCGGACGGTTTTAAATCAACGCTGGCAAAGAGTTACCTGATTCGAGCGGTTCCCCGGATTGTTATTATTGATAAAGAAGGTAAGATTGTGGACGCTTATGCCAAACGACCTTCTGATCCTAAATTGAAAATGCAACTGGAACAATTGATAAAGGAGTAGTTTCTTGGTTTTGAACTGATGGAGCCTGATTGTCATTTTGACGGTCAGGCTTTGTTTTGTTTAAAATCAAATAACGATCGTTTAATAATGTACAAATATAAGACTTTTTTCATTATTAGTAAATGATAACTATATTATTTTTAAAATTCACAATCAGATAGTTGTGAATTTGTCAACAATCGTCGTGTGTTGCGAGCTGAATTATCAATAAACGATCCTTTTTTGAGCGTGTGTTGGGGAGATAATCGTTTGATTGTTAGAGTGTAATTAATTGCTCCGTCCATATCGAACGGAATAAGCCGAGTGATTATGTGTTTACTAAGTAATTGAAAAATAGATAGAATTACAAGTTTAAATTTAATCGTGAAATTATGAGAAAAGTTCTAGTTGCAATTTTGTGTTTGGTCTTTTTGGGGGCTTGTACCCGAAAAGATGTAGAGGAACAGACGGAAATTCCCGGTAGTGGTTTGGCTCTGGCTGTACGTTCCGGCGACAGTTTGATTGCCGCAGGGATACCGGCTGCGGTTTATGATCTTACGGATCTTGGGGTAAATGAGCCGTGTACACCGTTGTATTTTGCTGTTGATGAGAAAATATCCTTTACGGATTTAGATGCCGGGGTGCATACGTTTTTTGTTTTGGGAAATAAAACAGAGGAGTATAACTGTCTGGTGTCGTTGGATGGAGATGATATGAAAACAGTTCAATTGAGATGGGAAGATTATAGGTTACCTGAACTTCTTGGGGGTGTTGTTAAAGTGAACGGTGCTAATGAAGTGGAAATGGTCGAAATGACTCGCTTGGTGGGTGGTTTGACTGTGAATGTGCTTAATAAAGACGAGTATGCACGAGTAGAGGTAAATCTGAAAAGACCGTATACGGGACTGGATACTATTTGGTTTAGCGATTATGCGCTGGTTCCGCAATATTATAATAGTTATTATTTGGAAGCCGGGGTGCTTGCTTATTGTTTCCCCGAGAGTACTCCGGTAAAAGGGGAAATATTCGCGTATGATGAATTTGGAAATACGTATTATTTTGATTTCGAGTCCTCGAAATGTATCGAGCAGAACCAAAAATTGACATTGAATATTACTTTGGAGCGTGCGTCTTCCATCGCCCGTTCCGCGAAGGTTAGGAATACGGTGACTTGTGTTGAGGAAGTGTCAGAATTATAATCTAAAATGATAACGAAATGAAAAAAATATTATATACTCTCGTGGTATTGTCAACCGTGTTATTCACGGGATGCCGGGAAGATCAACTGGAAGGAGAAGTCCCGGGAAAGGAAGTTACCTTGACTTTCAGTAGCAGGTCTGCTGATTTGTCGGCGGAGGCATTAAGCAAGGAAATTAATAAGTTGCATCTATTGATTTTTAACGAGGACGGCAGTTTCTCGCAAAAAAAAGAGTTTGCCAGTTTGGCGGATGTGACACCTGTGAAATTACCTTTGGGAACTTATACATTTGCTTATCTTTCTAATATTGACAGAGAGCAGATTAGTGGACTGGAAAGTCTGGATGATATTGTTGTAACGTTGCAAACGGATGCAAACGGCGATATTATTTTACCCGGTAGCATTTTCTCCGGTACGGATAAGATCACGGTGGGGGAGGATAAGACGAGTGATGCTTCTTTGAGCCGTATGGTGGGACGTTTGGATGTCAACGTGAGTGGGTTGAAAGGAGGCGTGGAATTGCAAAGCGTGACTTTGTTAGGTTCGCCCAAATCCGTAAGTTTTAACGGGACACCTAAAGACACGAAAGCACAATTGAAAGTGCCGATGAGTAAGGACGGAGAACTGATGATGGGGCAGGCGGTAGCGTTCCCGACTTGTATCGATTCTCTGGCTCGCTTGGAATTTGTGATCGTGGAGAATGGCGAAATAAAGACTTACGTGTCTACATTGAAGAATAAAGTGGAGGCAAACAAGATTCACACGATCAACGCGAAGGTGAATGTCGTGGGAGGTGTTTTTGACGTGGATATCCAGATGAGTTTGGAAGAATGGGGGGCTACGGAGAGCGAGGATATCACAGCTACTCAAAAAGTATATATTGATAGCTTGAAGGTGAAAATTGTCATGGAAGCAATGTCATTGAACGTGGAGCAGGTGAAGGAGATTTACATGAACTTTTTAGACCCGGGAAGGGAAAATTCTTTTAGTGTGCATGGTAATAAAGGAGAGGAGTATTATGGAATTGATATAAGTGGAGATACGCTCATATTGCATTCCCGCGGTCGGGTGGCATGTGGAAATTATACCATGGATTATATTACAATACAGGATTCTTCGTATAATAGATTGTATGCGTTGCCTGCACCCGTGCAAAATGTGGTGATTGATACTACTTGTTGTGTCGTAATCGTGTTGCCTAAAATGCCGGATGTTGCGGCAACCGACAAGGCTGCTGTGTTGGAGTTACGGGCAGCCATGCAAGCGGCTGGTGTTGAGATTCCCTCGAGTTGGAAAGGGGATAATATTAACTTGTGGTACGAGATTGAGTTGAACGCGGAAGGACGTGTTATCGGGATCGGTTATTCAGATTTGGATGATTACGAGGATGATTATAGCCGGAACCGTGTCGCAAAGACGGCGGCGTCCGCAAATACAGCTTCAAAGGCGATAGCGAGAACGTTGACTGGAGAACAGGCAATTGCTTGGAGTTTGCCGACTTCTTTCAAGGAACTGACGGCATTAAAATGTTTCAATATGTCGGATGGCGAGTATTATGGTGTGTTGACAGAAATTCCCTCTTTTATAAAGGAATTGAGCAATCTCGAGGAATTGAGTGTTAGCGTGAATAGTGCGACTCTTCCGGAATTGCCTGCCGGATTGAAATATCTGGAAGTAAAGAGTAAGACGTTGACTCAAATTCCGGCTCATATCGGGGATTTGACGCAATTGCAGGTGCTGATTATGGGGGTGCCGGATTACGAAGAAGATGATGAATACGATTATGATTATTTACCGTTATTGTCACAGGCGAGTGTTGCATCGATAGAGATGGATTTCGGTAAATTGGCGGAGTTGAAAGCGTTGTACCTCGTTGGTGGGGCGAATTGCGAAATACCGGACGGGTTGTGGAATCTGCCGGGAGGTTCTCTGCGTGAATTGGGACTTTATGGTTTTAGTCGTATTCAAGTGCCCGTGTTGGTGAGCAAGTGGAGTGTCTTGGAAGATTTGTCATTGGCAAATGCGGTGATGGCGCCTTCAGATATCGAGGCGATAAAGAACTTGAATTTGACAGACCTGATGATTTATTCACCCGTTTTTGGACAAAGTGGGCTTCCGGCTTGGCTGGGAGGAATGAGTTCGATAGAATATTTAACTTTGTTTGATTGCGGGATCACTTCTATACCGGAATCATTTAGCGGGTTAACCGGTTTGCGGGATCTTGATATACCGCGTAATCCTAACTTGACAGGGATATTGCCTACCGGTTTGTTGGAGCGATATAATGCTGGTGAATTGTATGTTTATGCTCCTGAATCGAAGGGTTTTAGCCCTGACGGAACATGGTTGGAAGTAACCCCGGAACGGATTAATGTTCCGGTTGAGGGAGGGGTGTACGAGGTTGAGATTAAAACTGATTCCGAGTGGACTTGTTCGTTCGCGAGTGATGGAGATTGCGTGACTGTGATACCGGAGCAGGGAGAATTTATTCAGGCTGATAGTATTACCGGAGCCGGAATTTTGACAGGGCGTGGTAACGCGACTTTGAAAGTGGTTATGAAGGAAGCCTTGTATGGAAGTTGGAGGTGTACCGGACAGTTGAATGTGCGTGTCGGGCAACGTAACACGGAGAGCGTTTCGATAGAGCAGGCGGAGGCGCAAGAAGAAAGACTCGAAACGAGTGTTAAAGATTCGTGTTCTTTGATGGCGGGAGATATGTTTGTGCTGGATGTGTCTTCTAACACGGAATGGGAGGTTCGTTCAGAAATTATTGACGGAGAGGGATGGTTGAACATGGAACCGAGTTATGGGACTGGAAATGGAACTTTAACGGGCGTGCTTGAGATGCCGGATGGTGTAGCGTCGTGCACGATCTTGGTGCGTTTGTATTCATTGCGAACCGGTAGAGAGAGGGCAATTCTCGTAACAGGACATTCAAAGTCGGTGGAGATACCGAGGGATTCCACGAATATGAAGTGATGAAGCGTGCGAGTAGTAACCGTTAAAATGTATAGTATGAAAAAATTGATTTATATATTCATGGTGTTGTCGCTGTCGCTGGGATTCTGTGGTTGTGGCGGTAGCGGAGGGGATAGTCCTGAACCGGAGCCTGAACCGGAACCGGTCAATCCGGCGGGAGCCGTGAAGGTTGAATTTGCCTTGAAGAGCGGTATCGGCAGTCTGGATGATGCCGGGTTGAAAGGGATTATCTCGCACGTGCGTTTGTACGTGTTTGATCAGGCAGGGAAGTTGTTGAAAAATTATAAATATAATTCCGTGGCGGACATCAAGAGCGTTGAATTGGAGAAGGGAAGCTACACGGTGGCATTCGTGGGGAATGTGCCGGAGGATGGGAATATTTCCGGGGAAACGGTGGGTACGGCTCTTGCCGATATGAAGATTCAATTGACGAGGAAGGAGAATGCCGCTAATTTCACCCCGCTTGGAGATGTGCTTTTCGCGAAAAACACGTTGACGGTAGGCGAGGAGGAGGTCAAAGTGGAGCTTACCGTGAAACGAACGCTCTCGACCACTAAAGTACAGATGACGGATAATTCCGGGAAAATCGCGGAGGCAGGAGTGCTTGTGCCCAACGTGGGGACAACGCTTGCTTTCGGGGACACGGAGTGGAAGAATCCCGGAACGGTGTTCGTGACCATGACGAAAGGCGGAGTGGCAAGAAGTTTCTCGCGGGCGGATGACGAGAATAAGAATTACTCGGCGACGATGAATATCGCGGTGGTGAGTGGGAGCGGTAGTGGCAGTGCCGGGGAGAATAATAATATCCAGTGTAATATCATCGCGAAGGATGCTTCACAAGAGGTGGTTTTGGCTCAAGTGATAAATGTTGTCGCGGAAACCAAACCGGACACGGAAGTTTCCATGAACGTGGAGGTGAACGAGAGCGATTCCGGTGACGGGCAACTCGAATCGACCGTGAACAAGGTGGAAACGAAAGATGAAACTGGGAAGACGGAGGAATTGCCGGACGAAAAGATTAAAGTCAAGGAAACCGACGTGACGCTCGAGGTGTTCCCCGGTGATTGGGAAACGGGAAATTCGGAGGACGTGGAAATTGGCGAACGGGAAGATTTTGTTCGACCGGGAGGCTCGGAAGTGGATTGGGAGAAAGGAGAGGAAGAAGATATCGTTGTGACCGATTAGTTTTATAGATAAATTTTGAAGGTCAACTGGTTTATTGCAAATTAGTTGGCCTTTTTTTTATGTTGTGATATTTATAATTATCTATAAAAGTTTATATGATAATTTATTGAGAATCAAATAACCTTCGTTTAATGATTCACAAATATAAGACATTTTTTATTATTTGTAATTATCCATCTATTTATTTTTAAAATTCATACACAGGGAGTTGTATTTCTATTAGGCGCACTGTCTTCGGATATTATTAAGTTATCATTAATTGAACATTTTTTGATATGTTTTAAGACTGTAATCATCTGATATTTAATATATGAAACATTGTTTTGTCATTATTAAACAAAATGAATTAGTTTATTGGTTGATTGCTAAATAATTGAGATACAGATAGAATTACAAGTGTAAATTTTAATTGCGAAATTATGAGAAAAGTTCTAGTTGCAGTTTTTTGTTTATTCCTTTTCGGGGCTTGTTCCCAGAAAAGTGAAATGGAGCAAACGGAAATTCCGGAAAGAGGTTTGGAGTTGGCTGTGCGTTCCGGTGAAGGTGTGGTTCCGGAGGAAGGGATGTCTGCTTCGGTGTATGACCTTACTTATTTGAAGTCCGATGAAGTATGTGAACCGGTTTATTTTGCCGCGGGAGAACCAATAGCGTTCAGGGATTTGGATGCCGGCGAACATACGTTTTTCGTGTTGGGTAATGATAGAGAGGAACAATCAAACTATGTTGTTTTGAGAGATAAGGACAAGAAAGTGTTGTTTTTGCAATCTGATTATTATACTCTTCCCGAATTGTTTGGAGGTGTGGCTCGAGTGGACGGTGCAAATGCTTCCGAAACGGTGGTGATGAACCGTCTGGTTGGGGGACTTGTCGTGAATGTGGTGAATAAGGATGAATTTTACGCGATGCATATTTATTTCGATCGTCCTGAATTGGACGAGATTCAGATGAATGATTATACTATTATTCCCCAATGGGATTCTTATAACCTTGAGGGAGGCTACGAATGTTATTGTTTCCCGACAAAAAACGTGGTGAGCGGGACGGTTATTGTTTATGATGAGTACAAAAACGAGTCTTATTTTGATTTCAAGTCCGAGAAATGTATAGAACGCAACAAGAAGCTGGAATTGAATATCACGTTGGTGCCCGGTTCCTCGATAGCTCGTTCCGGGGATGCTGGAAATAAGGCGGTTTGTGAGGAAAAAGTATCTGATTTATAATCTAAAATGATAGCGAAATGAAAAGAATATTATATACTCTCATTGTATTGTCGACCGTGTTGTTCACGGGATGCCGGGAAGATCAGCTCGAAGGTGAAGGTCCGGGTAAAGAGGTTGCCTTGACGTTCAGCAGCAGGTCTTCTGATTTGTCGGCGGACGCGTTAAGCAAGGAAATTAGTGGTTTGCATTTATTGATTTTTAACGAGGACGGTACTTTCTCGCAACAAAAGGAATATGACGGGTTGGCTAACGTGACTCCAGTGAAATTGCCTTTGGGTACTTATACTTTTGCTTATCTTTCCAATATTGACAAACAACAGATTAGCGGGTTGGCAGAGGGTACTAAACTGGATGATGTTGTTGTCACGTTGCAAGCGGATGCTAACGGTGATATTATTTTGCCCGGTAGTATTTTCTCCGGTACGGATAAGATCACGGTGGGAGAGGATAAGACGAGCGATGCAGCTTTAAGCCGTATGGTGGGACGTCTGGATATCAACGTGAGCGGGTTGAAAGGAAGCGTGGAATTGCAAAGCGTGACTTTGTTGGGTTCCCCAAAATCCGTGAGTTTTAACGGGACTCCCAAAGACACGAAAGCACAATTGAAAGTGCCGATGAGCAAGGACGGGGAATTGATGAAAGGTCAGGCGATAGCTTTCCCGACTTGTGTCGATTCTCTGGCTCGCTTGAAATTCGTGATCGTGGAGGATGGCGAAATAAAGACTTACGTGTCTGCATTGAAAAATAAGGTGGAGGCAAACAAGATTCACACGATCAACGCGAAGGTAAATGTCGTGGGAGGTGTTTTCGACGTGGCGATTGAAATGAGCTTGGAAGAGTGGGGAGCTTCGGAGAGTGAGGATATTGCGGCAACTCAGAAAATATATCTTGATAGTTTGACCGTGAAATTCTTGGTGGAGAACGGTTCAACGGTGAATTTTAACCGGGTTCATCATCTGATGGCTGATATCGTGGATGGTAAAGGAGAGCACGTGTATTCTTTGCATGCCAATAAAGATGACTCGTACAATTCCCTTTACGTTAGCGAGGATACGCTTATCGTGAAGTGTCGTGACCGGGTGCTTGTCGGGAATTATACCTTGCAAAATATTTCATTACGGGATTCCGTGGATAATAATCTTTATGCACTGCCTGCCCCGGTGAAGAACGTGGTACTCGATACGACGGGCAACGTGGTGGTCGTGTTGCCGAAGATGCCGGATGTGTCGGTTGATGATAAGGCTGTTATGCTGGAATTGCGGGATGCGATGAGAGCGGCGGGGCTTGATGTTAGTGGTTGGAGCGGGGATAATATTAATTTGTGGTATAACGTGGAGATGAACGCGGCGGGACGTGTCGTGAGAATAGGTTATTCTCGATTAGATGATTATAGTGATAATGATTATGATCACGGGGGAGGGGTAAAGCCGACACAGGCGGCGAAAACAAATGCTAAAGCTTCAAGAAATAGTACTCCGTCTGCTTGGAGTTTGCCGGAGTCTTTCAAGAATTTGACTGAATTAAAATGTTTTAGTACCGGGGAGAGTTCTTATGGCTGCCTGACTGAAATTCCGGCATTTATTAAGGAGATGAGCAAATTGGAGGAGCTTTCTGTTTACACGTATGGCACGACTCTACCCGAATTACCTGTTAGTTTGAAATTGTTGGAAATATGTAGTGAAAGTTTAACGGCGATTCCATCACATATCGCTAATCTGGTAAATCTGCAAGTGCTTGTTTTTGAAGTACCTTATGATGATGATGGTAAAAATGAAGATATCGATCTTTCGAAATCTGCGATTTCTTCGGTTGATGTGGACTTTAGTCAACTGACTGAATTAAAATACCTGTTCATTCAAGCGGGGACTAATTGTACTTTCCCGAATGCTTTATGGGATATGACGGGAGAATCGCTTACAGGACTTGCCCTTGCCGGGTTCAGTGGTATAGAGATTCCCTCTACCGTGACACGGTGGACGTCTTTGCGGGAATTGGCTTTGGCGAACGATAATCTTACTCCTGCCAATATTCAAGCGATAAAGGATTTGAGACTGGAAGATTTGACTATATATTCTCCTGTTTTTGCACAGAACGGTTTGCCGGATTGGTTGGGACAAATGAGTACGTTGGAGTACTTGACATTGACGAATTGCGGACTCACGGCGATTCCGGACTCGTTCAACGGTCTGACGAATCTGGAAGATTTTGACTTGTCAAGGAATCCGAATCTGACAGGGAAATTGCCTTCCGTGCTGTTGGAAAGATATAATAGCGGTGCGTTGTATGTTTACGTAGAGGATTCCCCGAATTTCAGTCCGGATGGAATCACGCTTGTTATAACTCAGCAAGAAATTAACGCTTCGGGAGATGGCGGAGTGTATGACATTGATATTACATCAAATGGAGCATGGAGTTGTGAGTTGCGTGCAGATTGGGAAGGTTTCATGACCTTGATATATGGGAATGACAGTGTTTCTTACAATTATGAAACTTTAAAAGGAAATGGTAATGCCAAACTGAAAGTGAGGGTGAAACCTAACTTGTACGGGGCAGATTTTTTTAGGAGTGGAGAAGTTATTGTACGTGCCGGGCGCCACTCTACCGGAGCCGTGCGAATTAACCAAGAAGGGGCAACAGTAGAGAAACTTGAAACGAACGGTAAAGATTCGTATTCCGTGGCAGCGGGAGATTCGTTCACGTTTGAAATATTTTCAAATACGGCTTGGTTTGTTGAAACGACATGTGTTGAAGGTGAAGGGACGTTGGAAATGGAACCGTCCGGAGGCGATGGAACCGCATGGACAAAGGGAGAGCTTGTGATGCCGGAAGGCGTGTCGTCGTGTAAGATTTTAGTGAACTTGAAGTCAAAACATTCCGATTTGCAAAGAACAATAACGGTGAACGGGTATCGGAATTGATGATAAAGCGTTCTAGTAATAACCATTAAAATGTATTGAATGAAAAAGTTTATTTATATATTCATGGTATTGTCGTTGGCGCTTAATTTTTGCAGTTGCGGCGGCGGAAGTGGAGAGCCAGATCCTGACCCTGAGCCGAATCCGGACCCAACACCGGGAACGGAAACCGTGAAGGTCAGATTTACCTTGAAAAGCGGTGTCGGCAATTTGGATGATGCCGGTCTGAAAGGGATTATCTCGCATGTGCGTTTGTACGTGTTCGACCAAGCGGGAAAATTGCAGAAAAGCTACAAGTATAATTCCGTGGCGAATATTAAAGACGTGGAATTGGATAAGGGAAGCTACACGATCGCTTTCGTGGGTAATGTACCTGAGGATGCCAATATAGCGGGTGATGCCGTGGGTACGGCTCTTGCCGATATGAAGATTCAGTTGACGAGGAAGAACAATGCAGCCAATTTCACCCCGCTGGGCGACGTGCTTTTTGCCAAGAATACGTTAACCGTGGGTGACGAGGACACGAAAGCGGAGCTTACCGTGAAACGGACGCTCGCGGCAACGAAAGTCCAGATGACGGATAATTCCGGGAGAATTGCCGAGGCGGGAGTGCTTGTCCCTAACGTGGGGACAACGCTTGGTTTCGGGGATACGGAATGGAAGAATCCGGGAACAGTATTTGTGACGATGGCGAAAGGCGGTTTGGCGAGAGGGCTAGGTCGTGCCGAGGGAGATAATAATTATTCGGCAACGATGAATATCGCTGTGATAAATGAAGGCGGTAGCGCAGGAGATAATAATATCGAGTGTAATATTATCGCGAAAGATGATTCCGAGGAGATAATTTTATCCCATCTTTTCAGTCTTGCCGTGGAAACGAACCCGGATATGCAAGTTGTAATGGATATGGAAGTCAACGAGAGTACTTCCGGTGACGGGCAACTGGAGTCTACTTTGAATAAAGTGGAAACAACGGATGAAACCGGAAAGACCGAAACTTTGCCGGACGACAAGATTGAAGAGAAAAAGAATGATGTCGAACTGGAAATCTTCCCCGGTGACTGGGAAACGGGAAACTCGGAAGATATCGAGATCGGTGAGCCGGGAGGAGCTGTCCGACCGGGAGGTACGGAAGAGGATTGGGGGAAGGGAGAGAATGAAGATGTTGTGGTAGGTGATTAAATAAATGGAGAGGCAGGACGAAATTTCTGCCTCTCTTGTTTTTCTCGTGTGAGGAGAGAATACTAGAAATTGAATTTTAGATATATTGTTTTATGTGCTGACAGATAGCCAAATAAACAAGTCTTGAAGTTTTTCTTTTAGTATCTGCTTTCCTCTTTTTTTATAGGCCTTGACGGAGTCGATGGTTAGGTGGAGTTGTGTGGCGATGGATTCATTGGATTCGCCGGATAGGCTTAATTTATAGATTTCTCGAATTTTGTCGGGAAGTTCGGTGATCGCTTTTTGCATGAGGAAATAGATTTCTTCTTCGATGATAGAATCCAGAAAAAATTCCGCTTCATGTGTGCTTTCCGGATCCCGGAGATAACGTTCCTGTGCCCTTCTGCCCCGGAGGTAGTTTAGACTTCGGTTTTTAATAGATGTAAAAAGAAATGATTTTAAAGAAACGAGATCGGGGAATAATCTTTTACTGCTGTATAACTCGAAAATAACATCATTTACGATGTCTTCGGCGATTTCTTGTTCCTTGACATATCTCAAGGCGAAAGAACCTAATATCTGGTAATATTCGTCGAAGAAAAAACGATATGCTTCTTCTTCCCCGGCACAAAGCCGTTTAATCCAATCTTGTTGATTCCCTTCGTGTGTCATGTAGCGTTTGCTTGTGCGAACAAATATAGAAGATATATTTGATTGCTCCAAAATAGGACGTTTTAAAAAAAGTGTCTTTTTTTTGACACTTTTGGTTACAGGTGGTGTTCTATGAATAATTAGAAGGAAAAAAGGATGAAAAAGACGTTTGAAATAGCAAAAATTATTCATCGGTATTTACTTGGGGAAATTTCGGAAGAGGAACAGTTCCTGCTGGATGAGTGGGTGGAGCAAAGCGAACATCACCAGGAGATGTTGCGTGAGTTCCGTCGGATGGAATACTTGGATGAAAATATATTACGGCATCGCCTTTTTGATAGTAAGAAGGGATTGCGGAAATTCGAGGAGAGGAAGAGGCGGGCACTCCGGCGATTAAGATGGGTGCGGGTAGCGTCAGTTGCGGCTGTTGTTTGTTGCGTGGCGAGTGTTGCTCTTTTTTTATCACGGCGTGCTGATGAGCGGAAAGAAATTGCCCGTATCGAGGCTCCTATTGTGCCGGGTGGTTATCGTGCCGTGTTGGTGTTGGATAACGGGCAACACGTGGAGTTGTCCGATGAGGCGGCACTGAAAGTAAAAGAGAAATCTGCGGTGATTTCGGTGGAAGACAACCATATTGTTTACCCGAAAGAGGATTCTATCCAGATAGAGGCTGTTAATAGGGTTTTTACTCCGAGGGGAGGTGAATACAGTCTGGAATTGTCGGATGGGACGAACGTGTGGTTGAATGCCGACAGTGAATTGCGTTATCCGGTGAGGTTTAAAGGCGATTGCAGGGAGGTTGAAATCACCGGGGAAGCGTATTTCGAGGTGGCGAAAAATGCAGACAGACCATTTGTAGTGTATGCTGACGGGATGAAAATACGCGTGTTGGGTACTTCTTTTAATGTTCGGGCGTATGAAAATGAGAAGCGGCAGACGACCTTGATTGAAGGAAGCGTGGAAGTCGCATACGGCAGCCAACAAGTGAAGATTGTTCCCGGGCAACAAGTGATGTTGAGTGAAAATCGCTTGGTGGTGCGGGAGGTGAATACTTGGATTGATACGGGATGGAAGAATGGGCTTTTTGTTTTTGAAGAACAACCGTTGACTGAGGTGTTCCGGGAATTGGAACGGTGGTATGACGTGCATATTTTTATCGCGAACGAGGAGATCAAGCGATTGAAATTCACGAGTGATTTCCCGCGATACGAGGATATTGACCGGGTGTTGCGTATTATCGAGTTGGCGGCTTGTGTTAAATGTGAGGTGAGGGAGCGGACGATTGTTGTACGTGCGGATAATTGACGGAATATGTTGTAATGTATGAATAGGGAAGTGTTTGCGGCACTTCCCCGGGGATAGGATATACCTATAATTAAAAATTAATGTACGAAGTTATGAAAAAAAATGATGCTAATGACATTGGACGCTGTTTTCGCGTCATGAAAAAGTTGTTTTTCTCTATTTTTCTCGTAAGTTCCTTTGTTTTTCACGGGTACGCGCAAGAACGTGATGCGCGAGTAACCTTGGATGTAAAGGAGGTAGCCTTGCAGCAGGTGTTTAAGGAGATCACGAAACAAACGGGATTCAAGTTCGTGTATAGCAGTACGTTGTTTTCCGGGGGAACAAAAGTAACTGTAAATGTGAAAAATGAAACTCTGGAAAAAACTCTGGAACTTTGCTTGAAAGGTACGAATCTGGGATTTAAGATTGAAGAAAAACAAGTGATTATTTCACCTAAACTGCGGGAAGAACATGACTTGAACGTGAAGGTGTACACCGGAACAGTTTCCGATATGAACGGAGAAGTATTACCCGGAGTGACCGTGGTGCTGAAGGGAACTAACCAAGGTGTCTCGACAAATGCAAGTGGATATTTCGAGATTGCCCTTCCGGAAGGACGTGATAACACGCTTGTTTTTTCTTTTATCGGGATGAAAACCGTGGAGGTCAAACTCAAGGAGCAGAAAAACTTGAGAGTAATGCTGGAAGAGGATGTAAAACAGGTGGATGAGGTTGTTGTTAATGGTTTGTTCACGCAAAACAAGAATAGTTACACGGGATCGGTCACGTCGATTAAGGGTGAAGATTTATTGCAAGTTTCTCAAACGAATATTTTTCAGGCATTGGCAATTTTAACTCCCGGTTTGAGAATCGTGGAGGATAATAAACAAGGTTCTAACCCGAACCATATTCCGGAGATCATTATTCGGGGTACTACTTCCCTTGCCACTCAAGGGGAATTAGGATTGAACCGTCCTTTGATTGTGCTGGATGGCGTGGAAATTACTATGGAACAATTGTACGATATTGATGTTTTCGAGATAGACCGTGTCGATGTGTTGAAAGATGCTTCTGCCACGGCGATGTATGGTGATCGAGCGGCGAACGGAGTCATCGTGGTACAACGGAAGCGGGTGACGGATAGTAAATTGCGCTTGCGCTATAATTTTGTCCCGAACGTGCAGTTTCCTGATGTGTCTTCTTTTAATTTGTGTAATGCAGAGCAAAAATTGGAGTTGGAACGTCTGTATGGCAGGTATGAGAGTGCTAATGGATCATTAGATGAGGAATATAATCGGAAATATCAAATCGTGCGATCAGGTGTGAACACGGATTGGGCATCCAAGCCTTTACGAAATTCATGGTCTTTCGATCACTCGCTCTCGATGACCGGACGAGGGGGAGGACTTGATTATGGCGTTTCTTTGCGTTACGGGGATACCCGGGGCGTTATGAAAGGAGATTTCCGTCAGAGATATGGTGTGAATTTTTATTTTTCATATATATTAGCTCAAAAGTTGAATCTGAGTTTCCGTTCCGATTGGTCGGAGACAGATTCAAAGGACTCACCTTACGGTTCTTTTGCCGATTTCGTGAAGATTAATCCTTATGATACTCCTAAGGATAAAGAAGGAAACTGGAATGTAAAAGTATCTTATAATGATCGGAATCCTTTGTATGATGCCTCGACGAATAGCTTTAGTAAAAGTTCTTCCAAGAGTTTTCAAAATTCGTTAAGTGCTCGTTGGGATATTATCAAGAACTTCTATGCGACGGGGAGTTTCACTTACACGGTGAATGATTCACAACGTGATAAATACGATTCTCCGGAGTCGTCAACATGGAGTGGCATTACCGATAAATTACTGAAGGGAAGTTATTCTATTGACGGGGGAAAAGGGTATTCATGGGCTGTTAATTACGCGGTGAATTATAGTAAGGCGTTTGGTAAAGACGGGGCTACGATGCTAAGTTTGCATGGTGGAGGAAACACGACTAAAAGTAAAAGTTCAGGTTTTTCATTTGCCGGTCTTGGTTTTTTGAAACCGGAGTTCAACGATATGAGTTACGCTAATGCTTATAAGGAGACTCGACCGTCGAGTTCGGAGAGTGTCAGCACATCGGTTGGTTGGTATGCAAACTTGAATTTTATCTATGATAATCGTTATTTCGTGGATGGATCTTTCCGGAGTTCGGGCGGATCGAATTACGGTACGGATCACCTTTTTTCTCCTTACTGGAGTTGTGGGATCGGGTGGAACGGGCAGAACGAGGCTTTTTTGAAAGATTCGTGGGTTAGTCTGCTTCGCATGAGGGCAAGTGTCGGTTATGTCGGGAGTGGGAATTTCGGGGGAGTAAAACCGGTCACTATTTATCAATATAAGCCCAATACTATATATTATATGGGTTTAGGTACAGTTCCGATTTCCATGGGAAATGACCAATTGAAATCCCAACGTACTTTATCTTTAAACGGTGGATTTTCTTTATCCCTTTTGGAAGGACGATTTGATGTCACCGTGGATTATTATAAACAGATATCAAAAGATTTGTTAATATCTGTTTCGTTGCCTCCTTCTTCTGGAATAGGGAGTGTTATGGCGAATTTGGGCGAGGGAGTCAACCGGGGAGTAGAGTGGTCTGTGTCCGGGCAGCTCATAAAGAAATCGGATATGTACTGGCGGATCACGGTGAATGGACATGACACGCAGAATAAGATCAAAAAGATCAGCAGTAGTTTAAAACGTCAGAGTGAAGCAAACCGGGATGATGTTTCGTTGGAAGCTCCCAAACTCCAGATGGAGGAGGGAGAGTCGCAGGATGCTATTTATGCCGTGCGTTCCAAGGGTATTGACCCCGCGACAGGACAAGAGATATTTATCAAAAAAGATGGCACGTACACGTTTGTGTTTGATGCACGGGATAAAGTAGCGGTAGGATGCACGGTTCCCAAACTGGAAGGAAGTATAAGTACGTCTTTCGGGTGGAGAGGGGTTTCCGTGAGTGCGGCATTCTCGTATACGTGGGGGGGAGATATTTATAATGAAACTCGGGCGGCAAAAATTGAAAATATCAATATCAAGAAAAATGTAGATCGTCGTGCTCTCACGAAACGTTGGAAAGAAGCGGGAGATGTGGTGGATTATATAAAAATTAGCAGGGATTACGGTTATCACCATTCGCAACGTTTCGTGGAAAGGAAGAACGAGTTGTTTTTATCTTCATTAAGTTTTAGCTATGATATAAATCCGCAGTGGGTGAAGAAAATCGGGTTAAAGAAATTGATGGTCGGCGTGACATTTTCCGACGTGTTGCGTTTGTCCACGGTGAAGTTCGAGAGAGGAACCGATTATCCTTACATGAGGGGATTTAATTTCAGGATAAGTCCAACATTCTAAAAAATATGCAAGTTATGAGAGTATATGTATTACTATTAGGTTTGATCATCGGAATGTGGTCATGTGAAGACTTCTTGACGATACGTCCGAAATCGGATATCACGGAAGAGGATTTGTTTGCCAAACCGGACGGGGTGGAGGATGCGTTAAACGGCGTGTATGCCCAATTGGGACTTACCGATTTATACGGGCAGAATATGACGTGGGGGATCGTTGATATGCCGACACAGTATTTTAAATTGAACGGAGAGCAGGGGGAGAACCGTTACCAGACCGGTCGGTTTATACATGACGGTTCGAGTGCACGGGCTACATACGAGACGATGTGGACAAAAATGTACCAAGCTATCGGTTACACGAATAATATAATCAATGCTTTGCTAAAAAAAGATGAAAGTTCGATGAAATATTATTCCATTTACTTAGGAGAAGCTTTGGGAATTCGGGCGTTTTTACATTTTGATTTGATCCGTCTGTTTGCCCCGCACGTGGAACGACAACCGGATGCCCGGGGAATTCCTTATGTTCGTCAATGGGTTTCTAAGGTGACTCCTTTTAGCACGGTTCAGGAAATATATGTATCTGTATTAAAGGAATTGAAAGAGTCGGAACGATTGTTGCTCAAAGGGCAAGAGAATATGGATGAGGGAAACGATTTCACGAACACGCCGCAGATTCATTTTAACCTTTATGCAGCCCAAGCTACATTAGCACGGGTGTACTGGATGAAAGGAGATTTGGATAGTGCCTGCATTTACGCTCGTAAAGTGATCGAGAGCGGGAAGTTTGAATTGGTGGAACCGATCGAGGTACAGAATATGGTGGCACAAGTGATTAACAAGAAAGAGTGTATATGGGGTATTTTTAATTCCGAGTTGAGCGAAACTTACGGGAAGAGTTTTTACGGGATAGGAAGTATTGCAGGAGGGGGGATAACAACGGATCTAACTTTATACCCGAATGCAGTCTGGACAGATAGGGAAAATCTTTACCCAACCGGGGGAAGTTATGGAAACGAAATGCGTGTGGGGTGGATCCGGAACAAGTTGGGTTCTTCGGACAGGAAGAGTTATTTTATGAAATTACTTATAGAAGATAATATGGAAGCGAGTAAACCGGATTATGGAAAGGGAAATATTGCCGGGGTTAATTTGATTCGTTTGCCGGAAATGTATTTGATTGCGGCAGAAGCGTTGTTGGAAAAAGAACCGGAGGTGGCTTTGGAGTATTTCGACACGTTTATCATGAGTCGGGGATTGTTTAAGTTTAAGGATCAGGGAAAGGTCTTGACTTTACTGGATATTGACAAGGAGCGGAAAAAAGAGTTCTATGGTGAGGGGCAGGAATTTTATAACATGAAACGGCAGATGCGGGATGTTATTCTCTCAGCCTCTACTTGGCAGAAGTTGACGGGAAACGAAGAGATGTACACCCTGCTGATACCTGATTCGGAATTTGAATACAGGTATAATGATAATGAAGAGAATAATATAGACCAAAATTGATGAGATTATGAAATTTGGATTAAATAAAACAAATTCTACCGGCTGGTGGGTTCTCGCGAGCCTGGTGTTATGCTGTGCCTGTCATCATGATTATTTGTCATACAACGTGAATCAGAAGGATGGTGTGTACATGGAATTACGCGATTCGTTTCTGTTCAAGTTCTATAAAAGAGATTCGATTGTTACGGATATATCACTTCGCGTGTTGGGTTTCCCGCGTGATTATGACCGGGAAATCAATATCGAATTGATTGATACCTTGACGACGGCGGAAGAAGGTATTCATTACCGGTTTGGCGATAAGGTCGTCTTGAAAGCGGGAGAGATAAAGACTTACGTGCCGTTGATTTTTTACCGGAAAAAGGATCCCGATTTTCGTGGTAAACAGGTTGCCGTGGGTATTCGTTTAAAAGAAAATAAAGATTTCCAGTTAGTACCGGGGATAGGAGATCGCCCTTTCCGGGCAATGATTGCAGGTGAGATCATAGATAGACCCGGGTGGTGGAATGATGCTTATCTTGGTCCGTTTTCTGAAGTGTTGTACAATGCATTTATGGATCAATTTGATAGTCTTGAAACGACGAATCCTGCTATCCACAAGACGATTTTTGATTATACCCTGTATTGGGGGGATGCTATTAATTCTCCGAAAGTATGGACGATGTATGAATACCCGATGGTTAAGTTTATCGTGCATCCTTTGTTTGATTATTATCAAAAGAATCCGCATCCGGAGGTAAATATTCCAACACCGAAATATTAATCATCAAATTGTAAATACTATGAAAAAGTTAGTTGTAATTATGATACTATTGTCTGTATTTCCGGGAGTATGGCAAGCTTGTATTGATGACGAGTCGGTCGGTTATGTTCGGGAGTTGTCGATAATTAATATTGAATCGGAGGAGGATATGTTTTACGCGAATTTTGGGGAGGAACTCACGATCGAGGCAGACATTAGCCAGACGGGCGAGGGAAATATTAGCTACGAGTGGGCATGGGGAGAATTGGGTAGTGATGGCAGTGTGAGAGATTCCTTGAGAGTGATATCCACGGAACCCGTGTTGCATTATGCTTTTAGAAAATTGGGACAGTTTAAAGTCCGGTTGAAAGCGACAAACGAGGACGGGAGTAGTTTCTGTTATTTCGTAGTTTATGTTCGTGCAGCTTATGAAAAGGGATTGCTGGTGTTGAGTAAGGATGAGAAAAATTTGGGAAGGACATCTTTTTTGCGAGTAAAAGAACCGGGCGAAATTGTGACAGGAAATGAAGAAGAGTTCGTTCTGCATGCTTGTGAAGGAGTGAATCCGGGTATCGAGTTAGATGACCCGCGGGATATCATGATCACGGGGGGAAGTAATAGTGCAATGATGATATTGTCGGATGGAGGAAGTGTCATTTATCGTTATGATAAGAAATCTTTTGAGTATTTAAATTCAATTCTGGTAGATAAAGATATTCCGGGACTCAGATTGGAGAAGATTTGTGGAAATAATTCCGGGGCTTCGTATGGATGGGGACAAGACGGGTATACTTGGGTTATTGATTATCTTATGGGGATTGTTATGCCAGACGATAGTTTTTCCCCGGAGGAGAAATTTGATAAACTTTATTACCATGCAAATGGTAATAATGTTTTCTTCGTGAATTTTGAGGAATCATATATAAATCACGCCAAGGGAAACATGTGGCCTAGTTCTCGATTCACGAGCGAGGATCATTTTAAAGGGAGATATATTGTAAACCTGATGGGGGACGAAAGTGATCAATTAAATGTGATAACGACTGATTCTCAAGATGCACAATCCGTAACCATCACTTCATACACAACGATGAACGGATCTGGCGGTCTCCCGTGGGCTCCCGTCTGGACGGGAGGATTCCGGAACCCTAAAGATACCACTTATCATGCGGATAAGCCCTTGACCTTGACCCGGGAAACGGAAATGTTGACCAATGGTGATTTCCGAGTAACGTTATATACTAGAGGTAATGAATTGTACCAGTGGATTTATAGTGGTAAAACGTTACCTGACACGCCACTTTTGGCATTGGACGGGGAGATTACTTGTATGGCGTTGAGTCCGAATAAGAAACACGTGTATCTGGGGATATGGAATCCTTCGGCAAAAGAAGAGTTGAAAGGAAGTATTTATATTCTGGATATGAAAACGAGTCAGATTGTTAAGCAATACCGTGGTGTTGCGGATAAGCCTATGAAGATTATGTATAAAGATTGAATAAATGATGTAAAAATGTAGAATTATGAAAAGAGTTTTAGTGTTGGTAATTAGCTTGTTGTTAGGTGCGCAAGTTTCCACGTTTGCGCAAGAAGTGAAAAAAGATACGCTAACGGAGGAACAAAAAGCGTATTTCGAGGAACATAAATTGGAAATCGCAAGAAGGATTTCGAATGCGTTCGCGGGATTTCAGGAGTTAGGGGTTAGTGATTCAAAAAAAGAGAAGCAAAGAGCGGATTCTATCCGGAAAGTCGTGGAGACAAAGTATAAACCGGGAGCCCCTTCTGCCGATTTTAAGTTTAAGGATGTCAACGGGAAGGTTGTTTCGTTGAAAGATTTGCGGGGAAAGTACGTGTATATCGACGTGTGGGCAACGTGGTGCGGTCCTTGTTGTGCGGAAATTCCTTTTCTACAAAAACTGGAAGAAAAGATGCACGGGAAGAATATGACCTTCGTGAGTATTTCTTGGGATCGAAACCGAAATGATTGGGTGAAAGCGTTGGAAAAAAAGGAATTGGATGGAATACAGTTACATTTTGGTGGAGATGATACCTTCTTTAAGGAATATGGCATCGAATTTATTCCTCGCTTTATTCTGTTGGATAAGAAGGGGAAGGTGGTCAACGCTTACATGACCCGCCCGTCTGATCCGAAAACGGAGGAGATGTTCAAGACGTTGAGGGGACTGTGATAATTAATAAGGAATCGGGATTTAAGAGTCCCGATTCTTAATTATAGTTTACCCGTTCAGCTCAAACCTTACCCGGTTCACGATGGAACGCCCCAAGGTGAGTTCGTCGGTGTATTCGAGGTCATTGCCGACGGCGATGCCTTTGGCGAGAGTGCTGACGAGTAATTCGTCTTTACGGGGTAGTTTCTTGAAGATGTAGTAACCCGTGGTGTCGCCTTCGATGGTGGCACGGAGGGCAAAGATGATTTCTTTCACGGGGGTGTTGGCTACCCGTTCCAGCAGGCTCGTGATGTTGAGGTCGGAGGGACCGATGCCGTCCATGGGCGAGATGATGCCGCCGAGGACGTGGTAGAGTCCGCGATATTGTCCGGTGGCTTCGAGGGACATGATGTCCTTGATGTTTTCCACGACACAGATGGTCTGTGCATCCCGTTTGGGGTCGGAACAAATTTCGCACATGTCTTCGTCGGAGATATTGTGGCATTGACGACATTCTCGGATGGATTCTTTCAAGGCAGTGATGCTATCTGTGAATTGCTTTACTTCCTCGGGGCTTTGCCGGAGCATGTGCAGCACGTAGCGCAAGGCGGTTTTGCGTCCTATTCCCGGGAGGGAAGCAAATTGTTCTACTGCTTTTTCCAGTAATTTGGACGATAAAGATTGCATGTTTACTCCTCTTCTTTGAATTTTATATCACGGATCATCATTTGTATGTCACTCCTGCCCATGAATTCATTTTCTTGCAGGGTATAGCATATATCAAAGTATTCACCTTTGCTGATGCGGGAGAAATCTTCCCCCATGCCGAAGGCGATACCGCTCCGGTCGTTGCATAAGCGGGTGTCGTCAACAACCACTAACTTGAGGTGTTCATTGTTTCTGCCCACTTGTTTCGAGCCGATGAAGTTTGTTACATTGTCGGTCATGAATACCGGAATCGTGTTGTTGGGACCGAATGGGGCGAATTTTTGAATCATCGTGTAGAGTTCCGCCGTGATATCGTTCAGTTTAATTTGCACGTCGATGTTGATTTGAGGCGTCAACATCTCTTCGGTAATGGTTTCGCTCACGATTTTTTGGAATTTGGCTTTAAAAGGCTCAATGTTTTCCAGTTTCAGAGTCAAACCTGCCGCGTATTTGTGTCCGCCGTAATTTTCCAGATACTCGCTGCATTGCGAGATGGCGTAGTACAAGTCAAATCCTTCCACGGAACGGGCGGAGCCTGTTGCCAGACCGTTTGATTCGGTCAGGATGACTGTCGGACGATAGTAGTATTCCGTCAACCGGGAAGCCACGATGCCGATGACACCTTTGTGCCAGTTCGGGTTGTAAAGTACGGTAGCTTTTTGGGTTTGATCGTAGTGGGATTGGTTGATGTATTCGAGGGCTTCTTCGGTGATGTCGTGGTCGAGTTTTTTGCGTTGGTCGTTGAAGTTATTGATGCTTCCTGCAACTTCCGCCGCTTTCTTCTCGTCATCGGCAATCAGCAGTTCCACGGATTTGTTCCCCGATTCTACCCGACCTGCCGCGTTGATTTTCGGTCCTATACGGAACACGATGTCGTTCACGGTTAGGTCTTTGTCAATACCGGAGAATTTTAATATGGTTTTCAGCCCAAGACTGGGATTCTGGTTCAATTGCAACAGTCCGAAATAAGCAAGAATACGATTCTCTCCCGTGATCGGCACTATATCGCTGGCTATGCTGACACAAACCAGATCGAGCAACTTGTACAAGTCGGACATGGGGAGGTTGTGTCTGAGGCTGTATGCCTGTGCTAGTTTGAAACTGACACCGCAACCGCTTAGCCAGCGGTAGGGGTAATTACAATCTTTCCGTTGCGGATCGAGGACTGCCACGGCATCGGGAAGTTCATCTCCCGGCGTGTGGTGGTCACAGATGATAACATCTACGCCTTTTGATTTGGCATAACGTACCTTTTCAACAGCCTTAACCCCGCAGTCGGTGACGATCATCAGTGATATGCCGTTCTCTGCCGCATAATCAATGGCACGAATGGAAACCCCGTATCCTTCCGTGTAACGGTCCGGGATGTAATATTCCGGATTCTCGCATTTGTTCTTGAGATACTTGTAAAGTAAGGCTACAGCTGTTGTCCCGTCCACGTCGTAATCGCCATAGATCATGATCTTTTCTTCGTTGCCAATGGCTCTCTCCAATCGGGTGACCGCTTTATCCATATCCTTCATCAGGAATGGATCGTGCAGCATGTTAAGGGTTGGGTTGAAGAAAGCATGAGCCTCTTCTGCAGTATTCACACCCCGTTGAAGTAACAGGTTTGCAATGACGTAACTGCAGTCAAGATCTTTGGATAATGCGTCTATTTTTGCCCACTCGGGTGGGGTATTGATAACCCATCTTTTCTTCATTATTTACTTTCTCCTATTCAACTTACAAAGAAGCGGAATTTCCTCGGGATTTCAAAAGAATACCGATTATATTTTTTAACAGGTTGTGACGATGGGGGATTATGCGTTTGTATTTCAATTGGGTAGAGTTTGAAAAGTTCATAAAGTTTATAAGGTTTATAAAGTTCATAAAGTAACGGACGTACTTCGGACAGGGGCTTAAACCTTATAAACTTTATAAACCTTATGAACTTTATAAACTTTAATTATTATCTTTGCAGTTCAAAAGTAAATATAACCCTTAAAAGTATATAAGAATGAGTCTTGCAGAATTAAGCGAACAGGAAATTATTCGCCGGAACTCTTTGAACGAGTTGAAGAATTTGGGAATTAATGCCTATCCGGCACCGGAATTTAAAGTAACTCACCTTTCTAAAGAGATTCTTGATAAATTTGAAAAATCACCGGAGGAATTGCAGGAAGTTGTGATTGCCGGGCGAATGATGAGTCGACGCATCATGGGTAAGGCTTCATTTTTTGAATTACAAGACGCCGAGGGTAGGATTCAAGTCTACGTGAGTCGGGATGATGTGAGTCGGGATGAAGCTTGCACGATGTATAACACGGTATTCAAAAAGTTGATGGATATCGGGGATATCGTTGGAGTGAAAGGGTTCGCGTTCCGCACGAATATGGGAGAGATTTCCGTGCATGCGAAAGAGCTGGTGATGTTGTCCAAGTCCTTGCGTCCGCTTCCGATCGTGAAAGAGAAAGACGGGAAGGTTTTTGATGCTTTTACCGATCCGGAATTACGTTATCGTCAACGTTATTTGGATTTAATCGTGAACCCGCAGGTGAAGGATGTTTTTATCAAGCGGACGAAGATGATCAACGCTATCCGGCAGTTCTACACGGAAATGGGATGTCTGGAGGTGGAAACTCCCGTGTTACAAGCGATACCGGGCGGTGCTTCAGCACGTCCTTTTATCACGCATCATAATGCATTGGATATCCCGTTTTATTTGAGAATCGCCAACGAGTTGTACTTGAAACGTCTGATCGTGGGGGGATTTAACGGCGTGTTCGAGTTTTCGCGGAATTTCCGGAATGAAGGTATGGACCGTACACATAACCCGGAATTTACTTGTATGGAGGTGTACGTGCCTTATAAGGATTATTTATGGATGATGGATTCCACGGAGCGCATGATTGAAGCTGCCGCTATTGCCGTGAACGGAACTACAAAAGCCGTTTTCGGGGAGAATGAAGTGGATTTCAAACCACCTTTCAAGCGGGTGAAGATGTCCGAGGCAATCATGGAATATACCGGGTTTGATATTACCGGCAAGAGCGAGGACGAGATACGTGAGTTTTGTTTGTCTATCGGTTTAAAGGTAGACGAAACCATGGGGAAAGGAAAATTGATTGACGAGATATTCGGGGAGAAGTGCGAAGGGCATTATATCCAACCGACGTTTATTTATGACTATCCGGTAGAGATGTCCCCGTTGACTAAAATGCATCGTAATGATCCGGGATTGACGGAACGTTTCGAGTTGTTCGTGAACGGGAAAGAGGTGGCTAATGCTTATTCCGAGTTGAATGACCCGATCGACCAGTTGAATCGGTTCAAGGATCAGTTGGCTCTTCAAGAGAGAGGGGACGACGAGGCGATGTTCATCGATTATGATTTCGTGCGTGCGCTAGAATACGGGATGCCGCCGACTTCCGGCATGGGTATCGGTATCGACCGTTTGTGCATGTTCTTGACCAATAGCCTGTCTATCCAAGATGTGTTGCTTTTCCCGCAGATGAAGCCGGAAAAGGTGGTCGTGAACGATCCGGACGAGAAGTTTATCGAGTTGGGTATTCCTGCCGACTGGGTACAAGTGGTGCGCAAGGCCGGATTCCAGACCGTAGAGGCTTTGAAAACGGTGGAAAATCCGAACAAGTTGCATCAAGAGTTGAGCGGCTTGAACAAGAAGATGAAATTAGGATTGAAGACTTTGTCGCAGGACGAAGTAAAGGATTGGTTCAAATAAGTTCATAAAGTTTATAAGGTTCATAAGGTCTATAAAGTTTTTTTTTAACCTTATGAACTTTATGAACTTTAAAAACTTTATAAACTATATGATATGGAAATAGTGGATAAACCGCGGATTGGTGTTGTGGGCGGAGGTAGTTGGGCTACTGCGATCGCGAAAATGCTGACAGAAAATAACGGGCATATCAATTGGTTCATGCGAAATATTGAATCGATTAAAGCCTTTAAAGTATTAAAACACAACCCGAGATATTTGTGTGAAGCCGAATTCGACTTGGACAAGATTACCTTCACGGATGATTTGGATAAATTGGTAATGAATTCCGATGTGATCGTGTTTGCCATCCCTAGTGCATTCGTGAAAAATGTCGTTACTACCAGATTGCACCTTCCGTTGAAAGATAAGGTGGTCGTTTCGGCTATTAAAGGGTTGATCCCGGAAGAGAATCTGACTATCGGGGAGTTTCTGCATCAACAATACGAGGTGCCCTTGGAACAGATTGTGATTATATCCGGGCCTTGCCACTCAGAGGAGATTGCCTTGGAGCGTTTGTCATATCTCACTTTTGCCAGTCAAGATTTGAAAGTTGCCCGTGCTGTGGCGCAATTGTTCGAGTGCTTTTACGTGAAGACCACGATATCCGATGATATTTACGGGACGGAGTACGGAGCCGTGTTGAAGAACGTGTTTGCTATCGCGGCGGGTATTTGTCACGGTTTACGTTACGGGGATAATTTTCAAGCCGTGTTGATATCCAATGCTATTCAGGAGATGGAACGTTTCGTGAACACGGTACATCCCATGCAGCGGGACATTAAGTTTTCGGCTTATCTGGGGGATTTACTCGTGACATCCTATTCGCAGTTTAGCCGGAACCGGACGTTCGGAACGATGATCGGGAAGGGCTATTCCGTGAAATCGGCTCAAATGGAGATGTTAATGATTGCCGAGGGATATTTCGGCGTGAAAGGTATTCACGAGATTAACGAAGAATTCAAGGTGCATATGCCGATCACCAATGCCGTGTATAACATTCTCTACGAGCGTATCAGTCCCACGATGGAGATCCGTTTGCTGACAGATGAACTGAGATAATTTTCAATTGTATGAGGTTTTGGAAGTGTGTACGAAAGGCCGTGCCCGTGGCAATGAAGACGTCGATGTGGTTTTTGAAAATCATGTTGCCGGTTTCTTTGTTCGTGACGTTGCTCTCGTATTTTAATATCCTGCCTTATATATCTTCTTTCGCGGCTCCCCTGTTCACGTTGATCGGATTGCCGGGAGATGCGGCTTTGGTTTTTGTGACCAGTATATTCACGAATATATACACGGTGATAGCGTTGCTTGCCACGTTGGATTTTTCCGTGAGGGAAAGCCTTATTATGGCGACCATGTGCCTGATCTCGCACAACTTTATCGTGGAAACCTTGGTGTTGCAGAAAACGGGATCTTCGGCAAGGGGAATGATATTCCTTCGCGTAGCGGGAAGTTTCGTGGCGGCTATCGTGTTAAATTGGATATTGCCGGAGATGGGCGGTAAGATGATGGCGGAAACGGCAGTCGCGATGAACTTGGGTGATACTTTAATCCATTGGTTGGAGAGTAGTTTGATGTTGTGCGTGAAGATCGTGTTGATGATTACCGGGTTGATGATATTGCAGCGGGTTTTGGAGGAATTTGGGGTGTTGAAGATTCTTTCCTCGATGTTATCGCCGTTGATGCGGGTGTTCGGGTTAAAACCGGATGTGGCATTCCTGTGGCTCGTGGGTAACACGGTTGGTCTGGCTTACGGTTCGGCAATTATGCTGGAATACGCCAAAGAAGGAAAACTGGCACATCAGGAAGCGGATTTGTTGAATTACCATTTGGCGATTTCCCATTCGCAACTGGAAGACCCTTTGTTGTTTATGGTGATGGGGTTGCCTATAGGCTGGCTGATATTTCCCCGTGTCGTGTTGGCGATAATCGTGGTGTGGATTAGGCGGGGGATTTATGGTTTGCGGGCACACGCACATCCGGTCGTAAAAGTAGAAAACGTTAGTATATAAATATATGAAATATACCATAGAAGAGGTTTTAAACGAAAAGCAGGCAAAAGAATTTCTGGTTTTGCCGGTAGCCTTGTATAAGGATGACAAGAACTGGGTACGACCTTTGGATAGTGATATCACGAAAGTATTTGACAAGGATAAGAATCCTTTCTTTAAACACGGCGAATGTACTCGTTGGTTGCTTCGGGATGAAAGCGGGAAATGTGTCGGACGTGTGGCGTCATTTATCGACGAAGATACTTGCCGGTTAGATTCTTATACCGTGGGTGGTATGGGTTTTTTCGAATGTATTAACGATCAGGAAGCTGCTTTTATGTTGTTCGATCGTTGTCGTGCTTGGTTGGAAGAACGGGGGATGGAAGCTATGGAGGGACCGGAGAATTTCGGGGAACGTAATGAATGGTGGGGATTGTTGGTGGATGGTTTTAAACCGCCAGTATTTCAGATGCCGTACACGCACCCGTATTATGTACCGTTTTTCGAGAATTACGGGTTTCGCGATTACTTCAAGCAATATATTTATCGTACGCCGATGGTGATGGAGAGCCTCTCCGAAGTGGTGATTTGGAAATCCGAAAGGTTGTTGAAAAACGGAGATTATCGGATTATATCTTACCGGGAGATGACACCGGAACAAGCGAAATCTTCTTTTCTTACCATTTATAACAAGGCATGGAATATGGACGTGCATGGTGTGGCAGGCATGGAGAAAGAGCAAGTGGACGTGTTGTTCAAAACATTGAAGCCTGTATTGGATCCGGATTTGCTTTATTTCGCTCATTACAAAGGTGAACCGATAGGATTTTTTATCACGATTCCCGAATTGAATTATATCGTGAAGCACGTGAACGGGAAAATTAGCGGTCTAGGTATTTTAAAATTCTTGTATTATCGCTATCTAAAACCGGGACGTGTCGCCTTGGGATTGATATTCGGGGTTGCCGCGGAGTATCAAGGACGCGGGGTGGAGGCTGCCATGATCTATGCTTTCTGTAAAAGAATGATAGAGGATAAAAAGCGATACGATTGGTTGGACTTGAGTTGGGTTGGTGATTTCAATCCCCAAATGATGCATTTGATGCACTACATCGGGGCGAAGCAATCCCAAACGTATATCACGTACCGGAAATTGTTCAGGGATGATATTGAATTTCATCGGTCAGCAGATAAAAAACAAATGAAATCATAAAGCGTCAATCTAAAATCATAAGTCACTAAATCGTAAATCGGTATGTCTTGGTTAGGAGAATTGTTTTTCGGGCAAGGGGTTGCACATTCCGTTTTGATGTTCGCGATCGTTATCGCCTTGGGAATCGTGTTGGGCAAGGTGAAGGTTTGGGGAATTTCTTTGGGTATCACGTGGATTCTTTTCGTGGGAATTATCTGTAGTCATTTTGGAATGCAGGTAGACGGGCATATTTTGCATTTCGTACAGGAGTTCGGGTTAATCCTGTTCGTGTATTCGGTCGGGCTGCAAGTGGGACCGGGATTCTTTTCTTCTTTCCGGAAAGGAGGAATGACGTTAAACATGTTAGCGACGGGAATCGTGTTGCTGGGTGTTGTCACTACCTATATTATTCATGTTGTCACGGGACTGCCTATCACGACGATGGTTGGAGTCCTGTCCGGAGCCGTGACGAATACCCCGGGACTGGGAGCCGCGCAGCAGGCTTACATGGATGCTTCCGGGATGGAAGACCCGACGATTGCGTTGGGATATGCCGTTGCCTATCCGTTGGGTGTGGTCGGAATTATCTGTTCGATTATGTTGATGAGGGTGCTTTTCCGGGTGAATCTGGAAAAGGAAAATGAGGCGTTGGAACGGGAAGATACGGACAAAGGAAGCAATGCGCAACAGTTTTCCGTGCGGGTGACCAATCCTGCCTTGTTTGGAAAAGATTTGAAGGAAGTAACTCGTTTGATAAACCGGAAGTTTGTATTTTCCCGGGTTTATCACGAAGATGATAGTATTGAACTTGGTTCTTCCGAAACTTGTTTGAGTGCCGGGGATAAATTACTCGTGGTGGCGGCCTTGCAAGACATTGATGCTATCACGGCATTCTTGGGCGAAAGGGTTGAAGTCGAATGGGAGAAATTAGATAAAAAACTTGTATCCCGACGTATTGCTATCACGAAAGCCGCGGTGAACGGGAAAATGTTGGGTGAGATGAAGTTGAGGAATTGTTTCGGGGTGAACGTGACACGGGTGAATCGTGCGGGAGTGGATTTGGTGGCAAGACCGAATCTGCAATTGCAGATTGGTGACCGTTTGACGGTGGTGGGACCGGAGGCGGCTGTCAATAACGTGGCAAAGGTGTTGGGTAACTCTCTACGCCGTTTGCGCGAACCGAATTTGGTACCTATCTTCTTGGGTATATTTTTAGGTATTGTACTGGGAAGTATTCCGTTTACGTTCCCCGGAATCCCGCAACCCGTGAAACTGGGATTGGCGGGAGGTCCTTTGATTATTGCTATTCTGGTTAGCCGTTTCGGGCCTCAATACGGGTTGGTGACTTATACCACCATGAGTGCGAACTTGATGTTGCGTGAAGTGGGTATCGCTTTATTCCTTGCCAGCGTGGGATTGCGTGCGGGAAACGGTTTCGTGGAAACGATTATCAATCAAGGTGGTTATGCTTGGATAGGTTATGGTGTTATCATCACGCTGGTTCCTTTGATTATCATCGGAATCATAGCGCGAGCCGTGTATAAAGTCAACTATTTCACTTTAATGGGATTGATTGCCGGAAGTATGACAGACCCGCCAGCCTTGGCATATTCTAACGGTGTGGCGGGGAATGATGCGCCTTCGGTGAGTTATGCTACCGTGTACCCGCTCACGATGTTCTTGCGGGTATTGATGGCACAATTACTGATATTGCTGTTCGCTTAGGATTCCGCCCCCGATAACCCTATCGCCCCGGTAGAACGCCACGGGTTGTCCCGGGGCAACCGCCCACGCGGGAGAGGAGAGTTGCACGAGAAGCGAGTTGTCGGGGAGCGAGGAAATTTGAGCGTAGCCTTGTGGGTTTAGCCCTAATCCCCGTACTTTTATCTCAATGTCATTCGCCTTGATTTCTTCGGGGCAGATGAAATGAGAGTCTTTCACGACTAGGCGCGTACAATCGAGGGAAGATTTATCACCCGCGATAATCCGGTTTTCGAGGGGATTGATTCGTGCCACGTACTGGGGGCGACCGTCTTTCAACGGGATGCCTCTCTTTTGCCCAATCGTGTAGTTGCCGATGCCGTTATGTTCTCCTACTATTTGCCCCGTGTTGTCCATGATTATGCCGGGGGTGAAGCAGGCCGCAGAACCGGGTTGACGGGCAATAAAATCCCTGTAATCGCTCCCTTCGAGAAAGCAAATGCTCATGCTTTCCCGTTTATCTGCCATTTGCCGGAAATCGTGTTGTCGGGCGTATTCCTTCACTTCGGCTTTCGTGTAATCTCCCAATGGTGTGAGGGTACGGGAAAGGATGTCTTCCCGGACACCCCATAAAAAATAGGATTGGTCTTTGTTGGGATCAACCCCTTTGTGCACGTAATAATGTTTATCGTGAGGAAGAATTTTCACGTAATGCCCTGTCGCAATATGGTGAACTTGTAGTTCATCCGCGAATGAGCGCAAAAGTTCCCATTTGACAAAACTGTTGCAGATAGCGCAGGGATTCGGGGTAACACCGGAGAGGTATCCGCGGATAAATGGTGTGACAACCGTGTCTTGGAAGAGTTTCCGACCGTCAATCCGGTATAATTTTATTCCGGTTCGGGAGCAAAGTTCGTTTAGACTCTCCTCTTGTGACGGTTGTACCTGTGTATCCCATAACCGAAGATGAATACCAATCACTTCAAAACCTTGTTGTTGTAACAAGAGTGCGGTCACGAAGCTATCCACTCCACCACTCAGACCAACGATTATTTTTGTCATGCTTTCTTTGTTTATTGCACAAAAATAATCATTCTCCTGTTGTTTTTCTCGATTAATTTCTCTTATTTTGCAGCACGAAACACGGGAGTGGCTCAGTTGGTAGAGCATCGGTCTCCAAAACCGAGGGTCGGGAGTTCGAACCTCTCCTCCCGTGCAAAGAGGATGCCTTTTGAAGGTATCCTTTTTTTAATGGTATGATTTTTATGCGGCTATGCCGATTTCATATAAAAATTCAGGTGCGAGATCTGCCCCATTAGCCCATTCTATCGTTACACGGGTTAAGCCGTATTGAACAAATTTATCTTTATCCAATAATTCTCCAAAAACTTCCCCCGTGAGATAAGGCTTTAAATTCACGATTTTTTTACTCCCGTCATTGAAAGTTATAAAAAGTTCGTAATCTTTGATATAATCCACGTCTATAACTCGTAACATGATGCTCTTTATTTTAAAGGTTCTATTTTATCAATTTTTTCTCCTCTTTGGGCTTTTCCCCATAAAGTGAGTATTTCTGTTTCATGCAAATCAAGCCATTCGTTTACTTTAGCGATAACTTTAGCCGGAGCTTGACCATCTACAATTCTATCCAAAATACTAATGGAGCATTCGTAATTCCCATAGGTAAAATGAATATGGGGTGGGTTATGATCTTTCCAATAAAGGAATATAATAATACCGAAGAATCTGCAAATTTCAGGCATACTTGCTGTTTTATAGGTTAATACTACAAAGATACGCGTAAAAATTCTTGTCCGTGATATTTTATAAATTATTTTGTTGTCTTGTTTTTATCTCTCGATCCCTTTTGTGTACTTTTGTCATTCATTAGTAATGGAGAAAAGAATATGATAAAATTGGTGATTTTTGATCTGGACGGAACATTGTTGAATTCATTGGAAGATTTAGCCGCGAGTACGAATTATGCTTTGCGGCAGCATGGATATCCGGAGCATGAGTTACCGGCTTATCGTCATTTCGTGGGAAACGGGATAAATAAATTGTTGGAAAGAGCTTTGCCCGAAGCCGTTCGTACGGTAGAAAACGTGATGAAAATACGGGAAGACTTTGTGGCTTATTACTCTATTCATAAGGCAGATTTCACGGCTCCTTATGCCGGGATAGTCGATTTGCTGGGGGAGTTAAAACTGCGGGGTATGTTATTGGCTGTGGCTTCCAATAAGTATCATGCGGCGACGGTTGAGTTGATTCCCGAATATTTCGGGAAAGGAGTTTTCGATTTTGTATTCGGACAACGGGAGGGGATTCCCATTAAACCGGACCCAACAATAGTGTTCGATATTATCAAAGCGGCAGGGGTAAATAAAGATGAAGTACTTTATGTAGGTGATTCCGGGGTGGATATGCAGACGGCAGTGAATAGCGGCGTGACGTCTGTCGGGGTAACTTGGGGATTTAGGGAGCGGAAAGAATTACTGGAAAACGGGGCTTGCCATATCGCGGAACAGCCGTCAGATATATTGGTAATATTGAATGAAAACTGAAAATATATGCTAACTTTGCACTAAACATGGAGCGGCATGGTGCATAGCGGAAAAATATTATCATTGTATAAACAGGATGAAAAGGCGGCGATGCAGTTGCTTTTTGATGTTTATTACGAGCCTCTTCTATTGTATTGTTTTCGAATGATGCATGATACGGAAGAGGCTGAGGATATTGTGCAAGAATGTTTTGTCCACTTGTGGTTCTCTCGGCGGTTGCAGAATTTTAAAGGGGATTTGGAGCGGTTTATGTTTCAAGCCGTGAGATTTCGGGCGATAAATTATATTCGGGATAAGCATCGCCGGGATAAAATGCACGATGATTCATCCGTTGATGAATACATTTTGCCCGGAATCCTCCGTGAAGAGGAAGCTGGGCAAGAGATAGAATTGTTATATCGTATGATAAATCGTCTGCCGGACGAATGCCGAAAAATATTTTTGATGGCTTCTCTTGACGATATGAAATATCAAGAGATCGCGAGTACATTGCGTATCAGTATAAATACCGTGAAAACTCAAATGAAGATAGCGCTCCGATTTTTGCGGGAACATTTGAATAAGGAATCTTTTTCTTCCATTTTGCTTTTCTTCGTTGAAGAATGATTTACAGGTACGATTCTTCCGTGTATTCACGGGGAATTCTCCGTGTTTTCGCTACCTGCTATTGGATTATTATTCGATTGCTATTCGATTGCTATTTGAATAAAATCGTATAGTAATAGATTTATAATAGTATATAAACTTATTAATAGGTTGCCAAATCCCCGAGAATATAGGGAGAAATATGCGAGAAGTGTTGAGATGAATAGAGGGGGCGGAGAATTTTTTGCCAGTACTCATGAAAAAAGTTTATTTTCTTTTCACCCTAAATGAAAAGTGTGGTGATATATTAGTGAACAACCACTAATAATGGGTATGAAAGAGAATGAAATTGATAGGATATTGGCGGATCTGGTAGCGGGAGAGGATATTTCCGCGGAGGAGCGGCAAATCTTGGAAAGTTGGAAAGAGGCTTCCGGGGGAATTTCTCGTTTCGGGCGGGAGATTCAGGAAATAGCTTCTTCCGGTGCGAAGTTACATGGTCGGCGGAAGAGCGCATGCGTTTTTGAACAAGTGGAACAAATCGTGAGAAAACAACGGAGAGTCCGGTTCGTGCGGCACTTCTCGGTGGCGGCGGGTATTGCCTTGTGCTTGGGATTGACAGCCTATTTTATGCTTTTCCCTGGACGACAAACAAATGAATCGGTACAAGTGGTTGCCACGAGTATTATCCCGGGAGGGGCTCGGGCGGAGTTGGTATTGCCGCGGGGAGAGGTGGTTCGATTGGATACTGCCGCGAAAGTGGTGCTTACTGCTGATAGCGTGACTCCGCGAGTGATTAGTGATGGCAATACTTTGATTTACGATGCGGGAGAGAAGGGGGCACAAGTGGAATACCACACGATTCGGGTGCCCCGGGGCGGGGAATATAATTTGCAGTTGGCGGATGGCACGAAGGTTTACTTGAATGCGGGTTCCTCTTTGCGTTATCCCGTGCGGTTCACGGGGAAGCGGCGGGAAGTAACATTGAGCGGGGAGGGATATTTTGAAGTGGCGAAAGACTCGACCCAACCGTTTGTCGTGAGGGCGGGTGACGTGGACGTGCGAGTGCTGGGGACGGCATTCAACGTGAACGCTTACCCGGAGAAGGAAACTGTGGCAACAACTTTGGTTGAAGGGCGAGTACAAGTGAATTACAAGACGGGACAGCAAGTTATACAACCCGGAATGCAACTCGTGTACGATAAGCAGAACGGGAAGGTTGATGTGAGTGTGGTAGACACGGAGGTGTACACTTCTTGGAAAGACGGGTATTATTACTTCAAGCGGGAAGCTCTCGAGAATATTATGGATGTCCTTGTCCGATGGTATGATTTAACGGTTTTTTACCAAAATCAGGATTTGAAGCGTTTGGAATTCGGGGGACGTCTGAAGCGTTACGATGATATTAACTATCTGTTAAAGAAGATGGAAGAAACACGAGATGTTGAATTTGTAATAAAAGGAAACACGATAACCGTGAAAAGAAAAACAGATTGAAGACCTCGGAAATCTTCAACCTGTAATTAATCGAATATACTTTCCGACTCATTTGCACCGAAAGGAAAGTATATCATGTACAATTATAATCACAAAACTATGAAAAAAAGGCGAAACTGCGCTTGGCCATACTATTGGAAGTCATGGCGCAAAATGTTAATGTTTATGAAATTATTGAGTGCGTTATTATTTGGTGTGTGCATGTCAGTGAGTGCCAGTGTGCTGTCGCAAAACGCAAAAGTGACTGTTGACCTGCAAAACGTGACATTAACCACGGTGTTGGAAGAACTGGGTAAACAGTCGAAGTGTGATTTCTTTTATAATTACGCTTTGATGCAGGCGAAAGGTGTGGTGAGCGTGAAGGCTGAAAACCGGGAGCTCGTGAAAGTTTTGGAAGAGTTACTGCCCGGTTTGGGCCTCACGTTTACTTTCGACCGGAATGTTGTTGTTATCCGGGAGAAAATAAGTGACGAGAAGCCGAAATCCGTGCGAGTGAAAGGGTACGTGTACGACAAGCAGAAGCAATCCATGCCGGGTGTGACGGTGAAAGTGGCAGGATTGACGATAGGTACGTCTACGAATGCCAAGGGATGGTTTGCGTTGGATTTGCCTATGATAACCGGAACGTTAGAATTCACTTTTATCGGGTTTAAAAAGAAGACGATTGATTTTACGGAGAAAATGGCGAAGGACACGCTTCGCATCACGATGGAAGAAGATGTTCAAGAATTGGATGAAACGGTTGTCGTGGCTTTCGGTGAGCAGAAAAAGGAGAGTGTGGTCTCTGCAATTACCACTGTGCGCCCGATGGACTTGAAATCTTCCAATAGTGATTTGACTGCCAGTTTCGCGGGAAAGATTGCCGGTATCGTGGGTTGGCAGACGGGAGGTATTCCCGGAGCGTTGACTGAGGAGGAAATGAACACGAAATTCTATATCCGTGGTATCACTTCTTTCCAGACAGGAGCGAATATAGACCCGCTCATTTTACTTGATGGAGTGGAATCTTCGAAATTAGATTTGTCCCGAATCTCACCTGAGGATATCGAATCTTTTTCCGTGATGAAGGATGCTTCTGCCACGGCGATGTATGGTGCCCGGGGTGCGAACGGTGTAATCCTCGTAACGACCAAGAAAGGGGAGGCGGGAAATGTTTATACCTCCGTGCGTTACGAGGCGGTGATGTCTATGCCGACCCGGGAGATCGACGTGGTGAGTCCCGTGGATTACATGAAATTGTACAACGAGGCAAAACGTAGTCGCGATCCGAATGCCGCACCGGAGTATTCCGTGTTGGACATCAGTCGAAGGGAATCCAAAAATTATCCCTCTTGGGTGTATCCCGCCAACGATTGGTACAGCATTTTGTTCAAGGATTACAATGTCAACCATCGTTTGGGTGTGAATATCCGGGGAGGTTCCCGCGTGATGCAATACTATTCTTCCGTGAATTACGTGAGGGATATGGGGATGTTGAAGACCGACAGGTTGAATGAGTTTGACGTGAACATCAAGAATTCGACGCTCTCGTTTCGGGCAAATCTGAACGTGAACCTTCACCCGAATATCAAATTGTTATTGAATTCCGTGACCAACTGGGACAAATACCATGGACCGTTAACAGACGTGAGGGCGGCTTATGAATTGGCATTCAAGGCTAATCCAGTGCGATTTGCGCCTACTTACCCGGCAGATGAAACGTATAATTGGAAGCATATCCGATTTGGAAACTATGGTTCGGGGGGACCCAATGCTAATCCGTACGAGGCTATTCATATGGGATACGTAGATCGGAACCGATATTCTGTGACTAACAAATTGGAATATATCCATAATCTTTCATCTTTACTCAAAGGGCTGGAAGTACGCGGGAGTGTGTCGCTTGCCAACGTGGGGTACTATTACCTTCCGTATCAAACAAAACCTTTCGAGTATGAATTGAGAAAATATGACGAAGGAACCGGTAAGCACACGTTGTATGCATTGAACGGGAATGATGCCAAACGGACAATAGAAATGGGCGACAAGGAGCATACTTCCGAAACCCAATTGACATGGGAATTGCGGGCTCTCCACACGGCGGCATGGGGTGACCACCAAACTAGTCTGACAGCGGTGTTTAACGCTTTGGAGGCATCAAGTTCTGCCCCGGATGATTTTTTAAATTCCGTGGAAAGACGGAATATGGGTTTTTCTATGCGGGGTACTTACGGTTTTAAAGACCGCTATTTTGCAGAAGCTAGTTTCGGGTATAACGGTTCCGAGCGTTTTGCACGGAAAAACAAAGTGGGATTCTTCCCTGCTGGTGGTGTGGCTTGGGTGGCTTCCAGTGAACCATGGATGATGAGTACTTCCAATTGGTTGTCTTTCTTGAAATTCCGCCTCTCTTACGGTAAGGTGGGAAATGATGGGATCATTAATGAGCCGCGTTTCGTGCATTTGGAGCAGGTTACGCACTCGAATTCGCTTCAATCTCTTCGTCCCGGGGTGGATCATGCGTCAGGATGGAATGTTAAAGTTTATGCAAACGAAGATATAAAATGGGAGATCGCCGAACAAGTGAACTTGGGATTGGAAGTGAAGTTATTCAACGGTATTGGAGAATTCACGGTGGATATTTACCAACAAGTGCGCCATAATATTTTGGATTATCGTAGGACGATACCTGCTAATATCGGTATTCAAAGTTTTCAGTTGACAAATATCGGTAAAGCCCGTTCTCGGGGATTGGATTTTTCCGGCAAGATACAGCATGCTTTTTCTCCGGACTTCTGGATTATTTTGAATGGGACTTTCACTTATAATAAGGCTATTTTCTTGGAACTGGACGAAGCAACTGATAAACCCAAGTGGCAGAGTAAAATCGGGCACGAGCTGTCTCAGGCGGTTGGATATATCGATCAGGGATTGTTCCGTGACGAGATGGAGATTGCTAATGCGGCCCATCAAGACGGGGATGTGATGCCGGGTGATATTCGTTATCGGGATATCGATGGGAATGGTACTATTGACATTAATGATGCCGTGCATATCGGTTTTCCGGAAACACCGCGGATTACTTACGGTTTTGGCGGATTTGTCAATTACAAAAATATTGAATTCTCTTTCTCGTTCCAAGGTTCCGGGCGTCGCGGTTTTTTTATTAATCCCAAGAATGTTTCACCTTTTTATGCCGGTACGGTACTTCAGGCAATTGCCGATGACCATTGGACGGTAGATAATATGAGTACACGTCCTTTGTGGCCGCGATTGTCCCCGAATAGTATCACGCACCATAATCCCCAAGAGAATTGGTATAATTACAATACGGGAGCCTACAAGAGTACTTATTTCATGCGAGAGTGTAGTTTCCTGCGTTGCACGGGATTGGAATTGGCGTATAATCTGCCTGACAGGATAAAAAACAAATTGCGAATGCAGAACTTGAAAGTGTTTGTGCGGGCAAACAACCCGTTTATCATCTCTAATTTTGATTTATGGGACGTGGAGTTGGGCGAGAACGGTTTCAATTACCCAATACAAAAAACCTATGCCGTGGGATTGAATTTTAGTTTCTAATGTTAAATGTATTATGATATATGAAAAAGCTATTATGTACTGTCGGCCTTTCCGTTTTGCTTTGGTGCGGATGCAAGGACTATCTGGATATCGTGCCGGAAGGCGATGTTGACACGATTGAAACTATTTTTGAACAGCGAAGTCAGGTGCTCGAATGGGTAGAAACTTGCTATTCGTGGATTCCGGGTATGGCAAATATTCCGAATAATATCGGGTTAACCGGGGCGGACGAATTGGTGGCAAACGATTATTTGCGTTTATATAGAAGATATCCATTCAACTCCTTGTTTATAGGGGATGGACTGCAATCAGCCTCTAACCCGTATTGTGGAAAATGGGAAAATACCAGTTTTTATGCTGCCATCCGTTATTGCAATACGCTCTTCGAACATATCGGGGAGACACACAATATGCAGGAAGAGGAGAAAGCCCAATGGGTGGCAGAGGTAAAGGCTGTAAAGGCATTTTATTATTTTGAATTGATTCGTATGTACGGGTCTATTATCTTGATTCCGCAGAATATAGACGTGACGGCTTCCACTGAAGAGATGAAATTTCCTCGAAGTCATGTGGATACATGTTTCAACGAGGTGGTTCGCCTATTGGATGAGGCGATACCGGTGTTGTATGCTTATAACCAGAAGGAGTTGTCGCGGCGAGGTTATTTCACCAAGGAATCTGCTTTGGCATTGAAGGCGAAAGCGTTGGTGTATCAGGCGTCCGACTTATTTAATGGTAATGAGTTCTATGCGGATTTTACGAATAAAAACGGAGAATTGCTTTTCAGTAAAGTGAAAGACAAGGAAAAATGGCGGCGTGCAGCAGAGGCTTGTGATGAGGCTGTCCGTGTTTGCGAGCAATACGGTTGGGCACTGAAACAGGGCACTTCAGGGAAAGCAACAAATTTATTGAATGTTATGACAGACGTGGAGAATTCTGTATTGATGGATTCTTATGATGAGGTTGGAGAGATTCTTTTTCAGTCAAAAATGCCAAATACAGACCCGTACATAGAAAATCATTTGTACAGTTATATTCTTCCTCGTTTGGAAACGGATTGGAATCATCGGAACGATAAATTGTTAGGTTGTCTTTCTCCTTCCTTGAAGATGGTGGAAATGTATTACACGGAGAACGGGTTGCCGATAGACATGGATAAAAATTGGATGTTTGATGATCGTTACCAAATGGGACGGGAAACCGATATGACCGTTTACACGAAGGTTATTCCCGAGGGAACCGATGTATTGAACCTGCATTTGCGGCGTGAACCCCGTTTTTATGCTTGTATTGCGGCTGACCGTACTTATTGGCAGCGGGGAGGAGAGAAAGTGAATGCTTGGGATGCTGATAATAATTTGTTGGTGCAAGCTTACCGGGGTGAGAAATTCGGATCGGTTTATGCTTCTATTGTTACACAGACGGCTCAAAATCAAAGCGGGTATTGGCTGAAAAAACATACCTATTCGGATATTCGGACTAATCAATACCCGCAGAATGTTCAAACGAAAGCAAACGCTCCTTTCCCCTTATTGCGTTTGGCGGAATTGTACCTGATGCAGGCGGAGGCATGGAACGAGTATTTGGATGAGCCGGATAATCGGGTGTACGATCCTATCGACAAAGTACGGGAACGGGCTGGTATTCCTGATGTTCGGAAAGCTTGGACGGAATACAGCACACACCCGGAAATGGTGACGACAAAAATGGGTATGCGCACGATTATTCGTCGGGAAACAAATATAGAATTAGCTTTCGAGGGGCACCGTTTTTGGAATCTTCGTCGTTGGAAGATTGCCCATGAGGAATTGAATGAGCCTCTGTACGGTTGGAATGTGTTGGGAGAGGATGCCGAGACGTTCTATAATCACGGGGAGCCTGTGATTGTATGGCGTAAACGAGGATTTTCTGCTCCGAAGGATTATCTTTTCCCCATTCGTAGCGAGGAAGCACAAGTGTCCGGTGTGGTACAGAATCCGGGATGGTAAATGAATTTAAAATTTGAAGTGATATGAAAAATTCAATATTGATATTATTGCTGATATTCGGGTTGTTCGCGTGCGACGACGACGAGACTCGTTTGGATGTTTCTATTCCTGAAGATAGTATTTGGTTTACTCCGGTAAACGGAGGGGCGGTAATGCATTACAATATCCCCGGTCCCACGGATATTTATGCCGTGCGGGCACGTTACACGGATGCACAAGGAAAAATGATGGAGGTATCTTCCAGTGTTTTCGTTGATACACTTTCCCTTTTAGGATTTAATGAGGCCCGGGAGAATGTCCCGGTGGAAATCGTGTTCACGAATAAAAACAACGTGGAGTCGGAGCCTATACACCGTACGTTTAGCACCTTGGTTTCCGGTCCGTATGCTTTTCTCGATAACGTGGAGATTGAAGAAGCTTGGAACGGGGTGTATTTGCGTTCCAATTACACGGGAGAAGTGACGGGGCTGGTCAACGTGTACTACGTGGGACTAAATGCTTATACCCAGAAAATGGATACTTTGTTCGCGGATCACATGACGATAACGAGTGGAGAAAGTGAACAGTTTTTCGAAATAAACTTTGATGATGAGGAAAATACTGTTATCGTGGAAGCGGAAGATTACAGGGGATACATTGCGCATAAGCGGATTTGGAAGGGAATAAAAGGTTATGCTTCGGAACAATTGCCTGCTTCCGAGTTCGAGGTGACAGATCCGGGGAATTGGAGTTTGGAGGATCCAACTCAGAAATTAGGTATTCAATACCTGACGGATGGAGACATCAAAGGTGCTACCCGTCTGGCAAACGGTAAATCTGCGGAATTTTTCACGTATTGTACTAAAAACGGTGCTATGGGAAGTTATGTGCTGGTCGACATGAAACAGTCCCGTGTAGCGGCTTCCGTGCGTTTGTATTTGTTTTTTAGCATGAATGATGCCGGTATATATACGTATGGCCCATTTAATCAAAATTATAATGACAGGTTGCCATGTGATATCAAGATATACGCCTCGAATGATGCTAATGATGATGCCGGTTGGGTGTTATTGGGAAATTATTACACGAATCCGAATGAACCTGCTGCCAACGGATGGGGAAATAGTTATGTGGGTCCTTTGAAAACTAAAGAACAAATGGATGCTATTGATCCGCGTTATTGCGAGGTGGTTTTCAAATTGAGCGAGGACACGTACCGATTTTTGAAAGTACAGGTAGATGATGTGTTTAACACGAATCCGATTTTCTCCAATATGAATGAGAATGTGTCCTACCATGAATTGGAAGTTTACGTGAAAAAAGAGAATTAAATTATGAAGCAGATATATTTATTATTAGGCATCGTACTTCTTGCTTTGGTTGGGTGCCGCGAAAGTTTGGAAGACACGATTAGCGATTATACCGGAGACGGACCGGTTCGCTACGTGGGTATGTGTTCGAACGTGACCGTGGAGTCCGGTTGGAAACGTCTGACTGTAAAATGGAAAAATAGCTTGGATCCTAATGTAGTGGAGAATAAGGTCACTTGTTCTGCGGGTTCTTACGTGTTCGATACGGTGGTGCCGGCAGCAGTAGAAGAATGTGTGATCCGTGGGTTGGAGGATGCTTCTTACGAGATTACTGTGAGAGCTATTGACGATAAAGGGAATGCTTCGTTGACAACGAATGAGGTGAAATATGGTCGGCCATACACGGACAATCACGAAGAGGTGATCGGATTTACTCGCGGGATCATGAAACACTTTTTCGTGAAAAACAATTTGGTATTGTTTTACGGGACATGGAATGCAAATATTGAGCGTTTCTGGTTGGAATACACGGGTACGGACAACGTGAAACGGGAGCATGAATTGAATGCAGCCGAATTTGCGAAGAAGTTTGTTCTCGTGGAAGATGTGCAGGTTGGAAAGCCCGTCGTGTTAAAACGGCGTGGACGGTTGGCGAATTGCCCTGACGAGATTGCTTTTGCGGATTACACGTTGCCACATGAACCGACGTTACTTTCCGATTTCAAATTGGCGATGCGTGAACGTTACGGGGAAACTGATTTTAAGGCTGATTTTTTGAACCGGACGGAATTGGAGTTGGATTATGACCTTGTTTCTTTGGAGGATATTTTGGCATTCCCGAATCTCACGAAGTTGGTATTGGGTAAAAATCGGTATATGACTAGTGACAAGATGACGAATTCCAGCGAATTATCCGATTCGAAAAGGGCATTGAGCCTTTTTTGCCTTGATGTGGCGGGAAAATTTCTGCAGGGATTGGAGGTCGAGCGTTATAACACACATTATTTTCCCGAGGGTACGGCAGGAATCACGGACATGAAGGATGCGAATTTGGTAGATTTAGATGCGTTGACAACCTTGGATATGACGGGTTGGACGGTAAACTGTTCGCCGGAGGTACCGGGTTTCGATGGGAATAGTTTGTTGGACGATAATGCCAAGACAATTTGGAAACCTCTCCAGCATTCCGGTACTGCACGTACTTTTGAATTGACGGTTGATATGAAAAGTATTCGCTCGATAAATGGTTTGAAAGTGATGCAGGCCGATGTTGCCGGTGTTGATATTAACTTTTTACCGATAGGAGTGAAAATCCGCGTGTCCGGAAATGGGATAGATTGGCAAAACCCCACTTACGTGGAGGAAAATACTTTGGGAGGAGCCCCGGGAGAGGCCACCTTGATTCGGTTTAATCGGCAATATGATATTCGTTATATCCGGGTGATGGTGTCAGATCGCCGTTATCAAACGAGCAACCAAGCTAGTTTAGGAACTCTTTTGGGAGATATCGTTCCGTTTCAGGAATAATTGTTGAACAAATTAGGTAAAATAATGAATAAAATATTAGGAATAATCATGTTGGTCATGGGAGTATCCATGACCGGCATGGCACAGGAGGGGTTTAAAATTACCGCTCAAACCCAAGGTATGGCTGATGGGAAAATGTACTTGATATCGGATGCTGCCGATACGTTGGCGATAGCGGATATGGAGAACGGGGCTTTTGTCCTGACCGGGAAAGTCGACGTGGGGCAAGTGGCTTACATTATGACGGCAGATCGCAAGGGCGTAATTCCGGTGATGTTGGAAAATGCGGAGTTCAACGTGACGGCTAATGCGCAAATGGTGTACGTGGAAGGAGGGGCGATGCAGAGTCTTTACAATGATTTCCAGTCAATCAATGCCAGCTTGTTGCAGGAAAGAAAACGTTTGGAAAAAGAAATGCAGGCTGCCATGCAGGAACAAAACCAGATGAAAGCACAGGCGCTGAACCAGCAGTACGAGCAATTCATGAAGAGGGCACAAGAGGCGGAGATGAATCTTTTGAAAGCGAATAACAACACGTTCGTGGCGGCTTACGTTATTACTCAATCCATGCAGCAAGTGAGTCCTGAGTTTTTGAAAGAGAGGTATAATTTGTTAGGTGATGAGGCGAAGGCGTCTGCTTCGGGAATGGCGATAGCGGATATGATTGCCCGTTACGAGATGTTGGAACCGGGACACGTGGCACCTAATTTTATCACTCAAACGGTGGAAGGTGACACTATCTCTTTGCATGGCATCAAGGGGAAAGTGAAGATTTTGGACTTTTGGGCATCATGGTGTGCTCCTTGCCGTCAAGAAACCCCTAATCTGGTGAAATTGTACAAAAATTACCGGGGTAAGGGTTTGGAAATCTTTAGTGTTTCTCTTGATAAGCAACCACATGATTGGGCAAAAGCGATCTCCGAGGATGGCATGATATGGAAACATGGTATCGACCCGAATTCCCAGATTGCCGGTCTGTATTGTTTGAAAAGTATCCCTTGCATGATATTGTTGGACGAGAATAACCGTATCATCGCCAAAAATCTCCGCGGGGCACAACTCCAGAAAAAAGTAGCAGAATTGCTGAAAAAATAATAGTCTTTTTCTGATGAACTATTTGTGATGAGGTGTGTTTTTACACACCTCCCTTGCTAATATTGGGATGCGTGAAATATAAGAGTCGAAAAATTGTCCTATCTTTGCAAAGATGACATTAAAATGTAGTGTTATGATGAAATACCCGATAGGCATCCAGAGTTTTGACCAGATAATAGAAGACGGTTATGTTTATGTAGACAAGACCGATTTGGTTTATTCCCTTGTGAAAGAAGGGAAGATTTATTTTCTTAGTCGTCCCCGGCGTTTCGGGAAAAGTTTGTTGGTGTCCACGTTGAAGAATTATTTTCTGGGACGGAAGGAACTTTTCAAGGGACTGGCGATAGACGAGTTAGAAAAGGACTGGTTGGAGTATGCGGTGTTTCATATCGACTTCAACGGTAGTAATTTTCTGAAAGGTGGGACTTTGGAAAATGTGATCGATTCCTATATCTCGGGATGGGAGAAAGAATACGGAATCGTGGAAGAGGAAGGAACCGACCGGGGAATCCGTTTTATCCGCTTGCTGGAGCGGGTGCACTTGAAAACGGGGCGCCGTGTCGTGGTATTGATAGACGAGTACGACAAGCCTTTGCTCGACGTGTTGGACACGGGTATGGAAATCGATGTGGATGGCAACCGGATGCTGCTGGAAGAGTGGAATCGTGGTGTGTTGAAGGGATTCTACTCGGTATTCAAGGCTGCCGACGAGCATTTGCAATTTGTTTTCTTGACGGGTGTGACTAAATTCTCGCAGGTCAGCGTGTTCAGCGGTTTCAATCAACCGAAAGACATTAGCATGGATGGTCGTTACGAGGCACTTTGCGGTATCACGGGTGAAGAGTTGGAAAGTTATTTCGTGGAGCCGATAACGGAAATGTCTAAACTATATAGTTGTGATGTATCGAAGATGAAGCAATTATTGAAGCGACAGTATGACGGTTATCATTTTAGTCCGCGTATGGTGGATGTTTATAACCCGTTCAGTTTGCTGAACGCTTTTGGTTCGATGATGATACAGGACTACTGGTTCAGTAGTGGTACGCCGACCTATCTCGTTCGTCTGTTGCGTCACACGAATGAAGATTTGGACGAGTTGACGGGGCGTTACTACGAACCGCAAGAGTTTGTTGATTACAAGGCGGATGTTGAGAAGCCTTTGCCAATGATTTATCAGAGTGGCTACTTGACGATAAAAGATTATAATTGGGAAGATAACACTTTCCTGCTTGACTTCCCGAATAACGAGGTAAAGAAAGGTTTCGTGACGGTGGTCGCCAGCGATTACTTTAAATCTGCCGTTGAGGCGGGTTCGTGGGTAAGGGAGGCTGTTGCAGCCTTGAAGAAAGGTGACTTGGAGAGATTCCGTCGCCTGTTAACCTCGTTTTTGAGCGATATTCCTTACACGATGCGTCGGAAGGAAAACGAGCGGGAGAAAGAGCGATATTTTCACTATACTTTTTACTTGATCTTGCGTCTTGTAAGTGTTTATACAGTCTACACGGAGAAAGAGCAGAGCGAAGGGCGGGTGGATTGTATCGTGGAAACAGACAAGTATATTTATATTTTTGAATTCAAACTGGACGGCAGTGCTGATGAAGCCCTTCATCAAATCGAGGAGAAGGGGTATGTCCGTCCATATCTAGATGATTCCCGTAAACTCTACCGTATTGGCGTGAGTTTCTCCTCGGAAACCGGCACCGTAGAGGATTGGAAAATGGTTGAATAAAGATATATGTTAGGCAAATGTGCGAGAATGCGGTATGAGGGGTGAAGCCTTAATACTTCTTGAATTTTGTTTGTACGCAACGTGAATTGGTGGACAAGAGGGAGGGCATGTTGCGACATGCCCTCGTATTTAATATTTGAATGAACTTCCACCCAGAAATTCTCGAAGAATCGAAGTGGGCGGGATTTCTCGAGTTGGTACCGTTTGCACGTACGAGAAGAATTTCAGCAAGCGGGTTGCTTTCGAGTGTTCCGGGTATTTTACCAGAACTTCTTCCAACAGGGGGACGGCTTGTTGTTTCAACGCACCGAGTTCGTACGCCAATGCCGAGTTGAACATGACATCTGCTTCTTCTTGATAGGGAACGATGTGTTTTTGTTCCCCGGAAAGGACGCTTTCCCATCTTTTCAGCGTATCCAAAGCCGAGTAACCGCGGTATTTGTGATCTCTGACCATGCGGCGAATCAAGCGATTGTCCGACGGGTTAATGATATTGTGATCATCGATAGAGATAGCGGTCAGAGCCGAGATAAATATCTTGAACAGACTCTCTTGCGGGAGATATTCGGTTAATTTAGGGTTCAACCCGTGGATTCCTTCCACGATAATCACGTTGTTCTTGGATATTTTTAATTTTTCACCATCATAGAAGCGTTGTCCAGTTTCGAACGAGAACTTGGGGATTTCGACTTCCTCGCCTCGCAACAGTCGAACGATATTGTCATTAAACGTGCTGATATCTAACGCGTCAATGGTTTCAAAATCATATTCGCCTTTTTCATCTTTAGGAGTTTGTTCCCGGTTCACGAAATAATTATCCAACGAGAGATTGACTGGCTTGATACCGTTTACCAGAAGTTGGATAGCCAGCCGTTTGCCGAAAGTCGTTTTCCCGGATGAAGAGGGACCGGCGATTAATATTACTTTTAGTTTTTTCCTTCTTTTCCGGATCATGTCGGCGATCAAAGAAATTTTCTTCTCGTGAAGCGCTTCGCTGACTTTAATCATTTCGCCGGCATGGCGGTGTTCGATGGCTTGATTCAAGTGCCCGATTTGCGAGACTTCCAGTACTTTACCCCAGCGCTTGAATTCGCTGAACGTGTTATATAGTTTTTCCTGCGGGTAATACGGAAGTATCTCGGTCGGGTTCATCCGGTCGGGAAGCAAAAGCAACATTCCGTCTTTATAGTCCATCAGATCGAATACTTTCAGGCATCCGGTAGAGGGAGCCAATGTCCCGTAGAAATAGTCGCACGTGCCGTCTATTGAATAAACAGAGGTGAATAGTTTACCCCGGGATGAAAGTAAGAGTTCCTTGTCTTTCAGTCCTTGGCGTTTAAATAATTTGATGGCTTCTTCCGTCGGGTATTCCGTTCGCGTGATTTCGTAGTCTTGAGCAATAATGCGTTGCATTTCCGCTTTGATCGTGTTGATCCGCTCACCCGTGAGGATGACGTCCTTGTTTGCCAGACGACAGAATACCCCGTTGGAGAGTTGATACTCCACGATAAGGGTTTTCTTCCCGAAAAGATTGATTACCGCCTTGTAAAGTACGAACAACAGCGACCGCGTATATACGCTGTACCCGTCCAATGTAGTTACGTCTATAAAGTTGACGTATTTCGGGTTATATATTTCATAATGAAGGTCACGCACTTCGTTATTGACCAAGGCTCCCAATATGTTTTGGTGATTATCGGGGAACACGACTTTTTTGAATTCTTTCAAGCTGGAGCCTGTCGGAATCTGATAGGCTTCCTGTGTATTTTCACAAAATACAATTATTTTATTTTTTTCCATGTTTCGAGTCATTTATGTAATTCACATTGACAAAGATTGCAAATAACGTGCCGCAAACTTTATTTATATGCTTCCTTGTTTTCCGGGATCAATATATAGTAAGTTTTATGTTTTCCGTTTTTTAATGATGTTTGTCTGAGCCATGGGTTGAATCGTTTCAACGTTTTGTACGTGATCCCGTGTTCTTGGGCAAAGTCCGCCAAGTCCTTGATTGATTTGGTTACCTTGACTTGTGTTGTCGGCTCGATGGGGTATTTGATCCCCACGTGGAAGTTGTACAAGTGAGGGTTTTCCATGATCTGTTTCAGCGCCATCATGCGGTAGACATAGCGACCCGTTTCTTCCCCCATTAGCAGGTCGTAAAAGTACTTCTCTTTCTGGCGGTCTATTTGTTTGGAGAGCATATTCATCCCTCCGTTGTAGGATGCGGCAGCCGCTGTCCACGAACCGAATTTCTCGTGTGCTTTTTTCAGGTAGGCACAAGCGGCACGGGTGGCCTTCTCGATATGGTAGCGTTCGTCCACGTCGTTCGTGACTTCAAGCCCGAGTTCTTTTGCCGTACCGCTCATCAATTGCCATATCCCGACGGCTCCCGCGTAAGATACCGCTAAGGGGTTGAGGCTGCTTTCAATGACGGCGAGGTATTTGAAATCGTTCGGTATGCCCTCTTCTTTTAAGATAGGTTCTATGATATGGAAATAGCGGGGGGCATTTTTAATTACCTGTATCGTGTGTGAATGAAGATTCGTGTTGACGATCAATTCTTTCTTGAATGCTTCAATCACGTCGATTCTTTCCAAGGGGACCCGTTCACCTGCCAGATAGAATGTATCGGGACAAAATACGTCTGACGGCAATAAGAAATGCGGTATATATTCCTCTTCTTCAGGTTCCTCAAACTCCTGTTTGTAGATGTAATATCCGATTATGGCGCTGTTTATTAAGACTAGTATAGTCAAGAATGTTATTATAATATTTTTTTGCACGGCTAATGAATTTATATTTTTCGAATATACGGGTTTTTCCCTACTTTTTGTTGCAAAAATAGAGAAAAAGAGTTTATAAATCCTTTTACAGTTTTTTCTGTTGCCATTTCACGTATCTCAAGTAAAACCAAGAAACGATACCGATAAGCATGCCATAGGTGACCTCGACAGTCCACACGAATTCCACGTTAGCGTGCACGACGGTGGTGAGCAGCCATGTCTGGAATGTGTAGAATACGAGTACGAATGATTCGAGTATCAAGGCATGAGTCGTGTTGCCCGTTCCGGATATGGCTTCAAAGAACGTGATCCCGAAGCAGAAGCTGAGCGCGGCTAATCCGACCACGTAAAGGGAAGGCATGGAGGCGGTAATCAGATCACTGCTGTTGGAGTAGATAGATAACACTTGTTGCGGGAAGATATAGCATATCAATAACACCGGAAGCACGCTTAGCATGGCGAGTTTCATGATCCGCCGCAAGGTAGGCATGATTTCCGGTTGCCGTTGTTCCCCGATGAGTCGGCTGGTAAGGGTATTGGCTGTCGCCCCGTAACCGAAGACGGGGATAAGTATCAGCATATAAACGCTACGGACGACGATCGTGATGGCGATAGGACGTTCGCCCATGTGTTCGATGAGCATGAAAAAGATGTACCATGTCCCGAAAGACAGTAGTTTTTGCAACATGGTGGGGAACGCTGTTTTGAGTACGGTCAGCATGAGCCATCCTTCCAGTTTGTGGAAGGAGAATAAGGCGTACTGTTTGATGGGGAGTTTCAGCAACGTGTAGAAAATGAAAATCAAGAATGCCGATATTTCAGCCATGACGGAGGCTAGGGCGGCTCCGCCGACTCCCATCTCTGGAAAACCGAATTTACCGAAGATCAACAGGTAATTGAATACCACGTTGATAGTTGCCATGGCGGCAGTGGAGTAACCTATGATTTTCGTGTTGGAGAGCCCGATATATAAAGCCCTGAACAAGAAGTTGAAGCACACGAATATAATCCCGTAATGGCGGTATGACATGTATTCCATCGCCGCCTCGTAGATATTGGGCGACTGTATGGAAGCTCCCAAGAGTACATCACTGAAATATCGTTGAATGAGGAATAGCGACGTGGATAGCAGGAACACGAAACATAACCCGTGCTCGAAAACAACCCCGATCCGGTTCAGACGTCCTTCTCCCAACCGCCGTGCCACGATGATCTGGATCCCGATGGAAAATCCCCATGCCAGCGTGGAAAACACGTAATAGTAGATTCCTGCCATGGCGGAAGCACCTAGGGCGATCTCGCTGACACGCCCCAGAAAGGCGGTGTCCGTTAAGGTAATGAGTGTTTGTGCCAAACTTCCAAGGATAATAGGGTAGGCTATATTCCAAACTGTTTTGTTCGTGATGACCGTCTTCATGTGTTCTTGTTTTGGCTGCAAAATTAACGGATAATCTTTATAAATTGCAGAATAAATTGTAACTTCGTGGGTTATAAATTTAAATTCAAGCAAAAATGACAATAGAAGAGCAAGTTAGTAAGGGCATCATGGCAGCCATGAAAGCGAAAGATACGATCCGCCTTGAGGTTTTAAGAAATATAAAGAAGGTCTTCATCGAGGCTAAATCCGTGGCAGGAGCCCCGGAGCAGATTGCCGACAGCGAAAGTATCAAGATCATCCAGAAATTGGCAAAACAAGGACGGGAGTCTGCCGAAATTTACAAGCAACAGGGGCGTGAGGATTTGTACGCTCATGAAATGGCTCAAGTGGAGGTGATGAACGAGTTTTTGCCGAAACAGTTGAGTGAAGATGAATTGCGTGTTGCCTTGAAAGGAATTATCGAGAAAACGGGTGCAACTTCAGCCAAAGAAATGGGGAAAGTGATGGGTGTTGCTACCAAAGAGTTGGCCGGAATAGCTGACGGCAAAATGATTTCCGCTATTGTAAAAGAGTTGTTGGCGTAATCACGTGCTAATAAGTCCGCGTAAGATCGGGGTATTTTATTGATTCCGTCTATGACGTGATTGAAAATAAGTATCAGGGATGGGGAGGAATTGAGTAAATAATTCCGATCTTTGTATAAGATTAAAATGAAAGAAATGGCTACTGTGAAAGATTGGACTGCTCATGTTATTAAACAGGCAGAGATTGATAAGTATCTGGTTGACGGGAAAGATTTTATTGACGAGGAAAAGATATTTGAAGAGATCGAAAAGGGCAAGAAGCCCGATAAGCAACGAGTGCGCGATATTTTACAAAAATCGCTGGAAATAAAAATATTGACGCCTGACGAGACGGCTACTTTGTTGAACGTGGAAGACCCTGAACTCTTTCACGAGATGCAAGAGGCTGCCTTGGAAGTGAAGAAAAGAGTGTATGATAACCGTATCGTTTTCTTTGCCCCGTTATACTTGTCGAATTTGTGCGTGAATAGTTGTAAATACTGTGGTTTCCGGGCAGAAAATAAAGAGGAGATTCGCCACGTGTTGTCGATGGACGAGGTGCGGGAGGAAACGGCCGCGGTGATCGACGAGGGACACAAGCGAATGATTGCCGTGTATGGCGAGCACCCGATGAATGGGGCTGACTATATAGCCGAATCTATCTCCACGATTTATTCGGTGAAACGGGAAACTCCTACCGGGAACGGTTTTAATAATATCCGACGGGTGAACGTGAACGCGGCACCCATGGAGATTGCCGATTTGAAGAAATTGTGGAGAGCGGGTATCGGTACGTTCCAAGTGTTCCAAGAAACTTATCACCGGGAGAGATACGCGGAATTGCACCCGGCCAACACGGTGAAAGGGAATTACCGTTGGCGTCTTTACGCAATGCATCGTGCCATGGAGGCAGGAATCGACGATGTGGCTATCGGGGCGCTGTTCGGGTTGTACGACTGGAAGTTTGAAGTGATGGGATTGTTGCATCATGCTTTGGATTTGGAACGCCAGTTCGGTATCGGACCGCACACGGTGTCTTTCCCGCGCATGCAACCGGCCCCGGGGTCTTTCTTGAGCGAGAATTCTCCTTATCTGGTCAGCAATGACGCCATGAGGCGGGTGGTTGCGGTGTTGCGTCTGGCGATCCCGTATAGCGGGTTGATCGTGACTGCACGCGAGGAACCGAACTTGAAACGGGATTTACTGACTCATTTCGGGTGCACGCAAACCGACGCTTCTTCAAAATTGGGTATCGGGGCTTACGCCAAAAAATTGAAACAGGAGGAGAATATCGAGAAAGTCCAATTTATGTTGGGTGACCAGCGTTCTCTCGATGAAGTGATACGGGAATTGGCTAACGACGGGATGATTACCTCTTTCTGTACTGCCGGCTATCGTTGCGGGCGTACTGGAGATAAGATCATGACCCTGTTGGAAAAAGGAGTCGAGGGTAAGTTTTGTAAGTTAAACGCTGTTTTGACCTTCCGGGAGTACTTGAATGACTATGCTTCTCCCGCGACCCGTGAGATCGGCGAGAAACTGATCGAGCAGGAATTAAGAGAGATCGAGGCTACCCCCTTCTTTAGTAAGAATAAATTACTCCCGACCTTCCGTTCATATTACGACCGGATCGCGAGAGGGGAAAGAGATTTATACATGTAATTTACAATTTTAGATTTTAAATTTTAGATTGAAATAATCCATGAAATTTAAAATCTAAAATCCATAAATTTAAAATTAAAACGGAAGTTTGAGCGTAATTCGTTCGGCTTCCTTTTTTCTTTTTATTTCTTCCCGTTCACCTTTGCGGAACACGTAGACAAGTCCGAAGCGTTCGCATTTTTGGCGGCGTTCTTCTTCGTCGTCTATATCGGCGTAATGTGCCTCAATTTCGTTCCACAGGGAAAGAATGTATTCGTCTGCTTCACTCCGGTATTGTGCTACTTCGGCACTACAGCGGGCAGAGTTTTGTTGGAATTGTTTTTGAGAAGCGTAGGCTTGCTTGAAGTTCTCGTAATTTACTTTAACCAAAGCGATAGAGGGACTATATATCGGATTTCCGCCCCCTTTACGGGTGCGTTCCTGTTCTCCGGCTATTATTTTTGCACCCCATTCCAACAAATCTTGGTCGGAAACGAGTGAAGGAAGTTTGGTATCATCTTCCGCTATATCGTAAAATGTACGCGCGATAGGTTTTAACTCTCCTCGTGCAATAGTAAAATTCAGCACTTGCAAAAAGTGCGATATATATAGTTTGGCTTTTTTAGTGTATTCCCCGTATTTCCGGCTATTTACCATTTGTTTTTCTCTGGCACATTGTGAATTTGTGATTGCCGTTTTGAATTTCGGTAAAAAGAATTCAATTTTTTGCCTTAGGCTCAAAGAAAACGGTAAATTATTGATATCAGAGAAATCCTCTTTGTTCAAGGCCGTTTCCAATGCCCTTATCCTCGCTGCATCTGTATTCGGTAATCTTCTGTAAGGCATGTCTTTAATAATTAATAAAATGATGATCGAAACTCTGATGCGAAGGTATGAAAAAAATAAAAGTAAATCAATATTCGCCTGAGGTATTTTTAGATTTACGATTTATGATTTTAGATTGAATGATTCTTTAACCACGAAATCGTAAATCATAAATCGTAAATCATCTTGGGATGGTATTTCTATAATGGGTATAGTTTTCGATGATGTTATTCACGAAGTTGAAGGTTTGTTTGCCGTCGCAATAGCCGTTGCGGGACAGGGTGTCCCGGTATATTTCGGGGCGGGATTTGTAACGGATGAAGTAATCTACATTATTATTCCAGATGTTCGGGTTTTTCCCGTAGGATTCGGCTAATCTCATGGCGTCGAACACGTGTCCCGCTCCGGCATTGTACGCGGCTAAAGTAAATTTGATCCGGTTTAAGGTGTCGAGGTCATATTTGGTAAACATTTTTTCAAGGTATTGGAGATAGTAACTTCCTACTTTGATGTTATCTTCCGGCTCTATGTAATCTTCGAAACCGAGTTGCAACGCGGTTTCCGGCATCACTTGCATTAATCCGACAGCCCCGTAATTGGATGTCGCTTCCGGGTCGAATCCGGATTCTTGGAAAATTATGGCAGCCAGCAAACGCCAATCCCAACCTATTTTGGCGGCTTCTTTTTTGATGATCGGGTCAAAGCTGGATATAATCCCGTTTTTTAATTTGTAGTATTTCGAGTTGTGGAGCGAAGTGACGTAACTGCTTTTGTAATAGCGGTTGTAAAGTACGGGAAACTTTTCCCTTTTCTTCATGGCTCCCAACCATTGGTTTACTTCATGGAGCAGGTATTTTGCTTTTCCGGCTACTGCCCACGCCACGGGTTCCGCTCCCGATAATTCCAGAGAGTAATCTATGTGTGTCATGTATTGGGCCGCGATCTGCGCAATATTTTTATCTATCACGGTAAGTGGAAGTTCACCTTTCTCTACTTGTAGGAGGATATCTTCATAAGTAAGATATTCTACTTCCGTGATCTTTAAATTCAGTTGAAGAGAATCACTCAATTCCCGGAGAAAACTTTTGTATGTAGTACCCTCTTGAACGAAAATTTCTTTTCCACGTAAATCTTGTATGTCCCGTATTAAAGAATCTTGTTTCTTGTTTTGTACCAGTACGTTACTCGTGTAGAATAACGGGTTAGTGAAACTGATTTGTTCTTTCCTGTCGTCCGTAACCGAAAGACTCATGGCTACCAGATCGTATTTCCCCTCGTTTAATTCCCGAAGACAATCTTCCACGTTGGAATTGACCTCGATATGTAATTTAACATCGAGAAAATCGGCGAGATCTTTTACCAGATCGTAATGAAAACCTTTCGGGATGCCTTTATACACGTAGTAGTCTGTCGTGTTGTAATAAGTACATACATTTAAGACGCCTCGTCGCTCGATTTTTTCCAGCGTCCCGGCATCGGGTATAATAAATGGTTCTTCTTCGCGTTTTGTCTCGCAGGCCGATAAACAAAACCAGAATAACCAAGTGTATGTAATAACTCTTATTATATACATGGTGCAAAGATACGAAATAAAATGGAAATCGTGTAGTTGTTGATTTCGAGAGGTCTATTCGAGAAATAACATTGTTACCCTTGCTCTATTCTTGCTCTACCCATTCGCTACCTCATGAACGTATCATGAACGTATCATCTTCGTAGCATAGACGCTCACGAGTGTTTATGCTGCGAAAGAGTAGGGTTTTTGATATGAGTACGGGCGAGCGAATCCCTAGAGAACGGTCAAATGCACCTCGGCGGACGTTTTAATCAAAGAAATTCCAACGGATGCCGAATTTTACTTTGGCAGGGTTGATCGGGTAGGTGTAGGCGGAAAAGTAATCCCGACTTCCTAAGCGCTCGTTGGCATGCTCGTATTTCACGAACAGGTCGGCACGTTTGATGTTCAGCGTGAGGAACACGTCGAGTTTTGGGTAGTTGCCGGTCTTCTCGATATCTTGGTTGTAGAACTGCATGATACTCGGGTCGTAGGCGTTGGAATAGAACGAGGTGTTGTAGAACAAGTCTATACCGATTTGCAGTCCCAATACTTTTTTAAATAGACGGTTTTGGTAGTAGTTGTGGGAGTATAGCGCAACTTTGGGAAGTTGCAATACTTCGTCCTTGTTACAGATCTGGTAGTACACTTTTTGATCGAAGTAGAATTTACCTAATCTGAAAATTTGTTTCGCCCATGCCGTGAATACGACTAAATTACCGTCATATTGACGGGGATAGGCCGTGGTGTCGAAATAGATATAGTTTTTCGTGTTGTTCAGAGCGATTCCGACTTCGGTACGGAGGCGTTTGTTGTTATAGTGTCCTTTGATGTTGTAGGCATGGATTTTGGAGAAATTCGTTTCCCATTGGTTGTGATTTCCCGTGTATTGGTCATAATAGCGGTTGGGGGTGGTTGTTTCCAATAGGGCATACGCCGTCACGGATGAATTTCTGTTTCGGCTTAGGTATTGGACAATTTTTCCCTCTAAGGAATAGTCGGCAGAATACTCCCCGGCAAGGCAGAAACTGCCCCAGATATCAAAATTGAACATGGTGGTCGAGTCCATGTTGAACGTTCCCGCGGTGAGGTAGGTTCCGGTGTATTTGTTTGTTGCCCGGTTGTTGATTGTGTCCGAAGATACACGTTGGTCGTATTTCAGGTATTTGAATTTTAACCCGGCGTACACGCCCGGCAGGTATTTGTATTTTGGATGTTCGTTTAGTATGAACTTGGCGTCTATTTCGTATTTTTGGTTGTTGGTGATGTCTTGGTTGGACTGGGTGTTTAAGTAGGTCGTGTCCCAAAAATTGGTTTCAACGCTTTCTTCTCTGAAACGGTAACGATTGTCCTCGACTTTCAAGGCGAGTGCAAATTTCATCGGGTAAGTGTACGTGGTATCCATGTTGATGGAGTCCACGGGTGTGATGATTTCTTTGGCATTTCCGAGGTTGTATTGTGCCAGCGTGCTGAGATTAAAGTTGGCTATGTTGTTTCGGGGTTCCATGACTAGCTTCGTTCCGATTATTTTTGGATCAAGCACGGTATCCCGGACTTCAGCCAAAACTTCAATACCGCCGTTCTCCGCGTAATGTCCCACGTTCTGGTTCAGAAAGAAGGATACTGCCACTCTTTCTTTCTCGTATGAACTGAAAACGGAGAAGTTGTATGTTTTTGATTTCTGGTACGAGTATGCCCCGTCCGCGGACATGAGGTTGTACCGGAATCCTGCGTTCCAGAACGGGTTGATGTTTTGCATGTACCACACGTCTACCCGGTCTTCTGTTTTTCCTCGTCCACCCCCGTTAAAGTAGCTGATTTGGGCGAAAGCGGTAGAGGTGTTGTAATCCAAGGCGTCCTCGGGACGGAAAAGGTAATCCCGTACCCTGTCGAGCGGAAAAAAATCTTCTCCGCGGGGGCGAAGGATGAAAACATTGGAAATATAAGGTGAGGGTAGGTTGCCGAGGTAGGTGTTGGACACGCTGTGTTTGAATATGGGGTTCGTGTTGTGTATCCCGTCGGTCAGGGTGTCCGTCATGGACATATATTGTTTGTACACGCCGTCGTGCATCCATTTCCACGCCACTCGTTGCGGTTTCACGTACCGTTGTTCTCCTCTCGTGCTATCTTGGTCAAAAGCGCTACGCCGGGGATCCTCCTCGTCCGGATGCCCGTAATCAAAATCGCTCTGCGCTAAAGACGTGAGCGATATTAAGCAGCATAATATGGTGTAAAATATATATTTCATGGCGTGCAAATATACGGAAACTTTTAAAACTCTCATAAATTAATTACCTTTGCGGTCGAATATGTTATAAAATTTTCAGTATGGATAAGAATTATCTCGTGGAAGAAGAAGGTGAAGGCAAATCGTTGAACTTCATCGAACAGATTATTGAGGAGGAGTTGGCCGAGGGGAAGAACGGCGGTCGGGTACATACGCGTTTCCCGCCCGAGCCGAACGGTTATTTGCATATCGGTCATGCAACTTCTATTTGCTTGAATTTCGGATTGGCTGCCAAGTACAACGGTAAGTGCAATCTGCGTTTTGATGACACGAATCCTTCTAAAGAGGATGTCGAGTATATTGATTCCATACAACAAGATATTCAATGGTTAGGTTTCCAGTGGGAAGGGGAAACTCATTACGCCTCCGATTATTTCCAGCAATTGTATGATTGGGCGGAGAAGTTGATTGCGGAGGGGAAAGCTTACGTGGATGACCAACCGGCAGAGGTGATCAGCGCACAACGTATGAACCCGATGGAACCGGGAGTGAACAGTCCTTACCGGGATAGGACTCCGGAGGAAAATCTGGATTTATTCCGGCGGATGAAGGCAGGGGAGTTTCAAGCCGGGGAGAAAGTATTGCGGGCTAAAATAGATATGGCTTCGTCCAACATGTTGATGCGTGACCCGATTTTGTACCGGATCATGCACGTGGCGCATCACCGCACGGGTGATAAATGGTGTATCTACCCGATGTATGATTTCACACACGGGCAAAGTGATTATATCGAGGGGATTACTCATTCTATTTGTACTTTGGAGTTCGAGGTGCATCGCCCGTTATACAATTGGTTTTTGGATCAGTTGTTCGACACGGAATACCGTCCCCGTCAGATTGAGTTTGCCCGTCGTAATTTGAGTTACACGGTGATGAGTAAACGCCGTCTGTTGGAACTGGTGCAGAAGGGTATTGTTGCCGGGTGGGATGATCCCCGGATGCCTACGATCACGGCTTTGCGCCGCGCGGGATACACGCCCGAGTCTATTCGTGCTTTTGCGGAGAAAGTGGGTGTGGCTCGCCGGGAGATCGTGGTCGATATGGCGTTGTTGGAGTTTTGCGTGCGGGAACATTTGAACAAGGTGGCTCCCCGTGTAATGGCGGTGCTTGATCCGGTGCGGGTGGTGATAGATAACTATCCGGAAGGACAGACCGAAGTGGTTGAGATCGAGAATAACCCGGAAGATGAGGCTGCCGGAACGAGAATGGTGCCGTTCTCCCGTGAGTTGTTTATCGAACGGGATGATTTCATGGAAGAGGCCCCGAAGAAGTTCTTCAGGATGACGATCGGCAACGAGGTACGGTTGAAAGGTGCGTATATTGTGAAATGCGAGAGCGTGGAGAAAGATGCAGAAGGAAATGTTACGACAATCCATTGCACGTACGATGCCGAAACGCGTAGTGGTACCGGTGCCGCGAGCAACCGGAAGGTAAAGGGAACACTTCACTGGGTTTCCGCACCCGATGCGATAGAGGCAGAGGTACGTTTATACGATCGTTTGTTTAAAGATCCGGATCCTGCCGGACACAAGGATATCGATTTCAAAGAGTTCTTGAACGAGAATTCGTTGAGAGTGTTGACGGGGTGTAAGTTGGAGCCGAGTTTGAAAGATGCCAAGGAAGGCGATCGTTTTCAGTTCCAGCGTTTGGGGTATTTCTGCGTGGATAAAGATTCCAAACCGGGGGCACTGGTGTTTAATCGTACCGTGGGATTAAAGGATACGTGGGCAAAACAAAACAATTAATACAATGAAAGTTACGAGGGATAAGTTTGCAAGAGAAGCGCGGGTGTACTTGTTGATTACGTTCGGTTTGCTGATCTATACTTTTGCCGTTACCGCGTTTTTGGCGCCGCATCGTATGGTGGGCGGTGGTGTGACCGGTATTTCGACAATTATTTATTTTCTTTCCGGGGAGGTGATTCCTATCGGGTATAGCTATTTCGTGATTAACTTTTTGCTGGTGGCGATAGCGATTAAGGTGCTCGGGCCCCGGTTCGGTTTCAAGACGATATATGCTATTTTCATGAGTTCGTTCCTGTTGAGTTTGTTACAGAATCTGATTCATGAGCCGCTGTTGGAGGACAAATTCATGTGCGCGGTACTTTCCGGTATCATGTGTGGTGCGGGTATCGGGATTTCGCTTGCTAACGGAGGCAGTACGGCGGGTACGGATATCGTGGCAATGATGATTAACAAGTACCGGAATATCAGTCCCGGTAAGATTATCATGTATATCGACGTGTTTATTATCGGTTGTAGTTATTTTATCGGGGAAAATACGGCAGTCGATCCGACGGCAAAGATTGCCACGATTATCTACGGTTACGTGGTTATGGGTGTGAACTCGTACACGATTGATCTCGTGTTCACGGGACAGATGCAATCCGTGCAGTTCTTTATTTTCTCGTTAAAATACAAGGAGGTTGCTGATCTGATTACTCATGATTTGAAACGGGGTGTAACCGTCGTGGATTGTCAAGGCTGGTACACGGGTGAGGCACGCAAAATGTTAATTGTGGTAGCCCGCAAGAGTGAGATGCAGAATATTATGCGTGTGACGAAATTGGCTGATCCGGACGCGTTCCTCACGATGAATACGGTCATGGGTGTGTACGGTAGGGGATTTGATACGCTGCGGACTTAGGGAGTTCGTAAAGTTTATAAGGTTCATAAGGTTTATAAAGTTGCCATTCCTCACGAGGGGCTTCTTTATAAACCTTATTTTTTTGATAAAACACACTAATTTATAATGACGTTGTGTCTTTATGGAATTGAGTGGCACGGTGTTTGATAATTAAAAGGATTGATATGAGGTCATTAAAAAAGCATAGGAGACACATGGTAATTTGGAGTGTATTAGGCGTTGTCGCGGTGATTGCCGTGATAGCGGTTGTTTTCGTGAATCAACGGAGTTTTGGCAGACTTCCCCGGGGGGAGCGAATGGAGCGTGTGAAGCGTTCGCCTCATTACAGGGACGGACGGTTTCAAAATTTGCATGAAACCGTGATGATTGCTTCTGACAAGGGGCGTGTCGGGACTATGATTGATTTTTTGTTCAGAAAAACAGAAAGGCTGCGACCGGAGACGGCAGTGCCTGTCATTAAGACAGATTTGCGGAGTATCCCCTTGGACGAGGAGGTGGTCGTGTGGTTCGGGCATTCATCCTATCTGATCCAAACGGGAGGAAAAAGAATACTGGTCGATCCGGTATTTTGCATGGCTTCCCCGGTATCATTTGTCAATAAGCCTTTCAAGGGAACGGATGTTTATAAGCCGGAAGATATGCCGGATATCGATTATCTGGTGATTTCCCATGACCATTGGGATCATTTGGACTACGGAACCGTGACTGCATTGAAGAATCGGGTTGGCAAGGTTATATGCGGATTGGGAGTCGGGGAACATTTCGAGTATTGGGGATTTGACAAGGAACGTATCGTGGAATTGGATTGGTTTGAAGACTCCGTGCTGGATGATGGTTTTGCCGTTCATTGTTTGCCGGCGCGTCACTTCTCGGGACGGGGATTGTCTGCCAACCAGACGCTGTGGGCTTCTTTTCTCGTGGAGAGTCCCTCGAGGAAGATATATATAGGTGGTGATGGGGGGTATGACACGCATTTCGCCGAGATTGGCAAGCGTTTCCCGGGTATTGATCTTGCGGTCATCGAGAACGGGCAATATAATGAAGATTGGAAGTATATTCATGTGATGCCGGATTACTTGGAACAGATCGCGATGGATTTGGGGGCGAAGAGTGTTTTGACGGTGCATCATTCGAAATATGCTTTGGCAAGGCATCCTTGGGATGAACCGTTGAAGAACGCATTGAAGATGAGAGAAGATGTCCCTTTTGAAGTACTTATACCTACTATCGGGGAAATAGTTCGGAACGAGAAGGTGGAACAATGAGGTTTTTTTCTCGTTCTCGCGATTTTATGTTATTTTTGTCTGAATAAAATGCATGATAGATGAAGATAAAAGTATTTGTTAATAATCCATGGCAGGAGAACACGATTGTGTTGTACGATGAAACGGGGGAAGCCGTGGTGATTGATTGCGGTTGTTTTTCGAAAGACGAAGAGCGACGTTTGATAGATTTTCTGGCGGAAAATCATTTGAAACCGGTAGCGTTGTTGAATACGCACTTGCATATAGATCATATTTTCGGGAATAATTTTATGCTGGACGAATACGGGTTGTCTGCCCGGGCGCATGAAGCGGATTCGTTTTGGGTGGAAGATGCGGAGAAGTATGCGGCGATGTTGGGAATACGAGGAATTACACCGCCTCCGGCGTTGGGAGAATATTTGCATGACGGGGATGTCGTGAAATTCGGGCATTCGGAATTGAAGGTGATTCATGTACCGGGACATTCACCGGGGGGACTTTGTTTCTATAGCGAACAGGATAAATTGCTTGTTGCCGGGGATGTGTTGTTCCAAGGGAGTATCGGACGCGCAGATTTACCCGGGGGAGATATGCGTCAGTTGATAGACGGAATCCGGGAAAAATTGTTCGTGTTGCCGGATGATGTGCGGGTAATACCGGGACACGGCGGGTTTACCACGATAGGAGAAGAGAAACGTATGAATCCATTTTTTCAATAAAAAAAGATGAAGAAGATCGGTATAATTGTAGCCATGACTTCGGAATACGGTCTGGTGAAATCTTTACTTGACGGGGGAAAGGAACGTTTGGTTCGGGGAATCCCCTTTATCGAGGGGCGTATGAGAGAAGTTGACGTCGTGTTGGCCAAAAGTGGGATCGGTAAGGTTTGTGCGGCGGTAGGGACGTTGGAAATGATCCGGCAATATGCCCCGGAGGTGATTGTAAACACGGGTGTTGCCGGGGGAATAGACCCGTTGACACAAGTTATGGATATCGTGATCGGGGAGAACATGGTTTATCATGACGTGTGGTGTGGCGAGGGAAACGAGTACGGGCAGATTCAAGGATTGCCGGCTCGTTTTGTTTCGGATAAGAAATTGTATGAACAGGCTTTGTCCGTGAAACATGACGGGAATGTATACGGGGGATTGATTTGCAGCGGTGATCGTTTCGTGACGGAGAAAGAGGAGTTGACCGAGATCAAAAAGCGTTTTCCCGAAGGCTTGGCGGTTGATATGGAATCGACCGCTATCGCGCAAGTATGCTACTTGTGTGGCGTACCTTTCTTGAGTTATCGTATTATTAGCGATACCCCGGGAGTGAAAGATCATTACAATCAATATTTGAATTTCTGGGAAGAGGCTCCCAAACGCTCTTTCGAGATGATTAGAAAGTTAATCACTGTTTTATCAGAAGAATAAAGATGAAAAAAATACCTAGTTTTACCATAGATCATCTTCGCCTGTCGCGGGGAATCTACGTGTCCCGTAAAGATTATGTAGGAGAAGAGGTGATCACGACGTTTGATATACGTATGAAGGAGCCTAACCGAGAGCCCGTGTTGGGACAGGGGGAATTGCACACGATAGAACATCTCGCGGCGACTTATTTAAGAAATCACGAGACGTGGGGCGACAAGATTATTTTCTGGGGACCGATGGGGTGCTGCACGGGAAATTATTTTTTGATGCGGGGTGATTTGACTTCTCGTGATATCGTGGAATTGATGCGGGAAACATTCCGTTTTATTCGTGATTTTGAAGGTGAAGTTCCCGGTGTTGCTGCAAAAGATTGTGGTAATTATCTATTACATAATCTGCCGATGGCGAAATACGAGGCTGCTAAATATCTGGCGGAAGTGCTGGACGTGATCGAGGAAAAGAATCTGATATATCCGGGCGAATGAGAATAGGAATCATTTTAATGTTGGTTGCCTTGCTTTGGGCTTGTGATGAAAACAAGGATCGGGAGAAGACGATCAGCGTGAGTATCTTGCCTCAACGTTATTTCGTGGAGCGTATCGCGGGGGATTACGTGAAGGTGAACGTGATGATTCCGCCGGGGGCTAATCCTGCCGTGAGTGATTTAAGTACCGAACAGTTGAAAGCGTTGCATAATAGTTCTATCTATTTTGCCGTGGGGTATCTACCTTTCGAAATTAGTAATTTATATCCTTTTCTGGAAAAACAGGAGAAGCATATACAACTCGTGAAGCAATCCGAGGGGATGGAGCTGGAAGAGGGAACGTGTGATTGCGGGCATCATCATACACACCCCGGTAATTTTGACCCTCACGTGTGGATGTCTCCAAGATACGCGGGTATGATGGCGCAAACGATATGTAAGGTGTTATCTGAAAAGTTTCCGGAGAAGAAGACCGAGTTCGAGCAGAATTTCAAGCAGTTCAAACAGGAGATTGACAGTATCGACGCAGAAGCCCGAAGGATTATTCCCGCGAAGCAGAACAAGACTTTCTTGATTTATCATCCGGCTTTGACTTATCTGGCGAAAGATTACGGTATGGAACAGATCGCGATCGAGGACGAGGGAAAAGAACCTAATCCGTCACATATCAAGGCGGTGGTCGATACTTGTCGGGCAAAAGGTATAAAGATTGTATTTATCCAGAACCAATTTGACGTGATGAATGCCAAAGCTATAGCCCGGGAGATCGACGGCGAGGTTATTGCCATTGATCCGTTGAGTGCGGACTGGAAAAAGGAAATGGAATCGTTGCTTCGGATTATAGAACAAAAAATGGAATAACCGGATGAAAGAGATTTTGGAGTTGAAAGATATTTCGGCAGGTTACGAGCAAACGACCGTGTTGCAAGGAGTGAACTTGACCATACGGGAGAATGATTTTGTTGGAATTATCGGGCCGAACGGGGGGGGGAAAACGACTTTGTTAAAGGTTATATTAGGGTTGATAAAGCCTTTCTCTGGGAAGATCATTTATCACACGTCCAAGCAATCGTTGTTCGGGTATTTGCCTCAAAACAGTAAGTTCGACGCTCGTTTCCCGATCAGTGTAAAGGAAGTAGTGTTATCCGGATTGATGTCCGAGAAAGGGATATTTCATTCTTACACGAAAGCTGACCGGGGGAAGGTGGATGAGATACTGGAAAAGTATGGCATGCTCAGATATAAAAATCGTCCGATCGGAGAGCTTTCCGGGGGACAGATGCAGCGGGTATTTTTGTGTCGGGCTATCATATCCTCCCCGAAGATACTGATTCTGGATGAACCGTCCACTTACGTGGATTCGAATTTCGAGATTGAGTTTTATTCTTTGTTGAAAGAGTTGAACGAGAAAATGAGTATCGTGATGGTTTCACACGATTTGGGAACTATTTGTTCCTACGTGAAGACTATTGCTTGCGTGAACGGGGGATTGCATTATCACGAATCGAACTTGATTACACCGGAACAGTTGAAGTTGTATAACTGTCCGATCGAGTTGATTTCCCACGGAACCGTACCGCATCGGGTGTTGTTGGATCACGACAAGGCAATTGAAAATTGAAAAAACACTGTCCTTGCGCGGTGGGAATCTAAAATCATAAATCATAAATCTAAAATTACCAAGGTGTTTGAATTATTAAGATACGGTTTTTTCCAGAACGCAATTTTGTGCACGATATTGATCGGCGTGAGTTGTGGGTTAATCGGGACATATATTGTTGCCAAACGAATGGTTTTTATTAGCGGGGGGATCACGCATGCTTCTTTCGGGGGATTGGGATTGGCTTATTTTTTAGGTTTGTCACCTCTTTTCGGGGCTGCCGTATTTGCCTTGGCAGCGGCATTTTGTATTTTATACCTTTCGGATAATAAGCGGTTTAAGGAAGATTCTTTGATTGGTATCTTTTGGTCGGCGGGTATGGCGATAGGAGTGTTGTTTATTTACCTGACTCCGGGATACGCGCCTAATTTATTGTCTTATCTGTTCGGGAATATTCTTACGGTCACGGGGGAACAGGTGATTCTGTCGGGAGTGTTGTGTCTGGCAATTATCTTGTTTTTCGCGAAGTTTTATCGTCCGTTGTTTTATATCGCTTTTGACAAGGAGTACAGTCGGACGCATTTTGTCGCTTTAAACGGGTTGGAGATTGGTATTACCGTGCTGATAGCCTTGTGTATCGTGCTGTGTATGAAGTTGGCGGGAATTATTTTGGTGATTTCTTACCTGACGATGCCTCAAGCAATAGCGGGTATGTTTTACAAGAACTTCACGAAACAATTGGTTTTATCCACGATTATTAGTTGCGTGGGTTCTGTTATCGGGCTTTTCGCGTCAGCAGCATTGAAGCTCCCGTCCGGGGCAACGATTGTGCTTTGTTTTTTGCTGATATTTATTGTTTGTTATTTATTACGCCGCCGTAAATGAAAAGTCGAGCATTCGGCTTAAGCAGGGAGGTGTGTCAAAACACACCTCTAGTCTATAAAGTTCATAAAGTCGAGCATTCGGCTCCTAAGGTCTATAAAGTCTATAATCCAATAAATTAATGATATTCAATATAATGATACGCATACCACCCGCACGTTTGACCTTACGACC
>NZ_JACOOH010000008.1:0-369443 GCF_014287455.1 Butyricimonas hominis | reverse complement strand
TTATTAAACGGTGTCTATAGCGACGGTGATCCACCTCTTCCCATCCCGAACAGAGAAGTTAAGCCCGTTAGCGCCGATGGTACTGCCGAGAGGTGGGAGAGTAGGTCGATGCCAGATTTAGAGAAGAGCGATTCAAACGAGTCGCTCTTTTTTTATGGTGTAAATAGTATTTTAGCTCTCCCTCTGTTTATAGAGGGAGTACCCCGGAGGGGGGAGGGAGTTCTTTAATTTTAGATTTAATGATTAACGAAGCGTCGCTTATATGACGAGAGGTATTTAATCAAAATCTCTCGATTTAAAATCAACAAACTCCTCCGGCACTTCGTGCCACCTCCTCTATAAACAGAGGAGGAGCTGGAATACGATCTTGCTTCGGAAGATATTTCTCTATTTTCAATTGTTTTTACCTGATTTCGGGTAGTTCTATGCCTTTTATTTTTCGATATAGGTTTAAGGCATAGGAGTCTGTCATACCGGAAACGTAATCCGTTACGGTTTGTATTTTCGTGTATATGGAGTCGTCTTTATGTACTTTGTATTGTTCTGGCATAATGGAAAGGATATTGCGGGCATAATAAGTTTCCGGTTTTAGAACGGCATCAATGTATTCTTTTAGTATGGTCGCGAGTATTTTGAAACCGGCAATCTGTATTTGGGTGACGATGTTCGTGTGATAAATCCGAGAATATGCCACTTCCGTACAAGCTTCGTAAGCTATTTTGTTAGTACCACTAAGATGGCTTATTAAGCTGCCCTTGAATGTACCGTTCATGATTGCCTCGTAGTTCTGGCAAAAGATGTCGGCACAGGCGTTGATTAATTTATTGATGATCCCGGCTCGTAAGAAGGCGATATATTCATTCTTGTCCGTTACAATTTTGAAGGTACGCGCAATGGTTTTCAAGTCTTCTTTGTCTGCTTCTTTATCGTAGAAATTGAGTAGAATTTTTGTTGTCTCTTCATACGATAGGATTTTCAGTTTGTGGGAATCTTCGATATCCATGATTTGATAACAAATATCATCCGCGGCTTCCACGAGATAAACTAATGGATGGCGGACGTATTGCAGCGGTTTTTCGCTTAATTGGATAATTCCGAGTTCTTCGGCTACTTCTTTGTAAATTTCCTTTTCACTTTGGAAGAAACCGTATTTATGTCCCTTGAGGGAGGCTTTGGATTCAAAAGGATATTTAACGATGGAAGCGAGGGTGGTGAAAGTCATGGTATATCCCCCCGGGCGTCTTCCGTTGAAACTGTGAGTCAATAGACGGAATGCGTTTGCATTTCCTTCAAAGTGACTGATGTCAGCCCATTCTTCGTCAGTCAATAGTTTTTTGAGGTATTGTCCTTCGCCTTCGATGAAAAAATAAGAGATGGCTTCTTCGCCCGAATGTCCGAAAGGCGGATTTCCTAAATCGTGGGCGAGACATGCCGTACTCACGATTGTTCCGATTTCTTCCAATATTTCCGGGTGTTCCAGAATTTCTTTGGTTTTGACAAATTGAGCTATCTTATTACCTAGTGAACGTCCCACGCTGGCAACTTCAAGACTATGAGTCAAACGGTTGTGCACGAATATATTTCCCGGGAGGGGAAATACTTGTGTCTTGTTTTGTAAACGACGAAAGGGGGATGAGAATATCAAACGATCGTAATCTCTTTGAAATTGTGAACGATCGTGTGAATGAAACATCGTGATCGTGTTTCCCGGTTGATAGCGTCTTGACGATAATAATTTATTCCAATCCATCATAGAGGTTGCCAGTTTATTTGTGTCACACAAATGTAGTAATAAAAAAAAGAGGAAGCAACCGGCTTCCTCTTTATTGTTCTTATTTTGAAATGAAGTGGTAGTGACTACCAAATCTTTCGAATGCTGCTTTGTCAAGCGACTCTCTGTGATCCGGGTGAGCGATGTTTATAAGTGCTTTCGCTCTGTCTTGGAGTGTTTTGCCGTAAAGGTCCGCAATACCGAATTCCGTTACGATGTAGTGTACGTCGAAACGAGTGGTAACGACTCCGGCTCCATTCAACAGTGTCGGGCAGATTTTGCTAACACCTTTGTTGGTTACGGCGGGAAGGGCAATGATAGGTTTACCACCTTCGCTGGCTGCTGCACCGCGGATGAAATCCAACTGGCCGCCGCTACCGCTGTAGAATTTGGTTCCGAGTGAATCGGCATTTACTTGTCCGGTGATGTCAACGGAAAGTGCAGAGTTGATAGCCGTCATTTTCGGTTGTTGAGCAATGATGAACGGATCATTCGTGTAGCCCACGTCCATCATGGCAACTCCCGGGTTGTCATCAATAAAGTCGTACACTCGTTTTGATCCCATGAGGAAGGTAGAAACGATTTTACCTTTATCGAATTTCTTGTTCATGTTGTTTACAACGCCTTTTTCGTATAACGGTAATACTCCGTCCGCGAACATCTCCGTGTGGATACCCAAGTTTTTGTGGTTTCCCAATTGTGAAAGTACTGCGTTCGGAATGGCACCGATACCCATTTGCAGGGTAGCCCCGTCCTCGATTAGGGTAGCCACGTTTTTACCGATAGCGATATCTTGCTCGGTTAAAACTGACGGGTGAGCCTCAATTAGCGGAGTGTTGTCTTCGCAGAAGATGTCAATGTCAGATAATCTGATGATGGCATCTCCCCATGCTCTGGGAACATTCGGGTTGATGACGCCAATAACCGTTTTCGCATTCTGTACAGCGGCTAACGTGGCGTCCACGGAGGTACCCATGGATACAAAGCCGTGTTTGTCGGGAGGACAAACTTGAATCATAACAACATCCACCGGGTGAATGCCGCTTCTGATTAATTTTTGAGTTTCGCTCAAGTGAACAGGTACATAATCAGCGTATCCTTCTTGGGTGGGTTTACGCACGTTACCGCCCACGAAATAAGACTCCAAACAGAATACACCCTCGAATTCTCCCTCCGCGTAAGGGGCGCTACCCTCGGTGTGCAGGTGTTGTATTCTCACGTTTTTTAATTCGCCGGCACGACCTCTTTTGCAAAGTGCTTGAATTAGACCTTGGGGGGCACAAGCCACGCTGTGAATGTGAATCCGATCGTTGGATTTTACTACTTTTACAGCCTCGTCAAATGACACTGTTTTTATTCCCTGATACATAGTAATTTATTTTATTCTATTCTTATGATTTAATAATAGCTTTCTTGTTTAAAAAACGCCGCAAGTTAGCAACACTCTTTTAATTAAACAATTTTTTCCGTAATTATTAGCTGCCAAATTCGAGCGTTGTGGAATCGTCACATTAGCCACCCCAGAATGGCTTTTCCGGTGAAAAGGTAGATGTTCAGTCCGATAATATCATTTGTCAGTGTGATAAACGGTCCGGTTGCCAGCGCGGGGTCGATTTTCATTTTGTTGAGCAATAGAGGAAATGCGGTTCCGAATATGGATGCGAACATAATCACGATGAATAAGGATATGGTTACCGTGATTGGCATCGCGTAGGAGTTCAAGTTGAAAAAGAGGGATAATATGAAGATGATCGAGGAGCAGATACAGGCGTTGATAGTGGCACACGATATTTCTTTCGTGATACTTTGAAAGATATTTTTCGTGTTGAATGAATTGGAGGCAAGTCCCTTTACCACGATAGCCGAGGATTGTATACCCACGTTTCCGCCCATGGCGGTAATGACGGGAATAAACATTGCCGTGGCAGGAAATAGGGCGATATCCGCCTCGTAGAAAGAGATCATGTATGCCGCTAACATTCCCCCGAATAGCCCGATAATTAACCACGGAAGACGGGCTTTGGTTTGATCCCAAACCGTGTCGGAAGATTCCACGTCCTGACTGATACCGGACATCATCTGGTAATCTTTTTCGGCTTCCTCGCGGATGACGTCTACCACGTCGTCAATCGTGATACGTCCTACTAATCGTCCGATGGAGTCGACAACGGGAATGGCGACCAAGTCGTATTTCTGCATGATGCGTCCCACTGATTCGGCGGATTCGTCTGTCGTCACGTAAGTGACGTCTGGGTTATAGATATTTTTTATTTTCGTGGAGGTGGGGGTCAGGATCATTTTCTTTAAAGATAATCTTCCCTTGAGGATGTTGTCATCATCCACCACGTATATGTAGAATATTTCGTCCAGATTTTCGGCTTGCCGACTGAGTTCGCGCAGGCAGGTAAGGACGGTCCAGTTTTCGTTGACTTTGACAAGCTCTTTTCCCATAAGTCCGCCGGCAGAGTCCTCGTCATAATGCAACAAGTCCACGATGTCGCCGGCTTGTTCAAGGTCTTCCATGTGGGAAAGTACTTCTTGTTGCTGCTCGTTGGGCATACTACCGACAAGGTCGGCTGCATCATCCGAGTCCATGTTGTCAACGAAACGTTTCGCGATTACCTCGGGAGGGAACGAATCAATGAAGCGTTGCCGTTCGTCTTCCTCGATCTCGGCGAGTACGTCTCCGGCTTTCTCTTCATCTAACAGTAGAAACAGGTATTGGGCTTCTTCGGTGTCCAGTTCCTCTATAATTTCTGCAATATCTGCCGGGTGTAACGGTTCTACCAGTTTGGCGACGTCTTCCTTGTTATTGGCTTGAATGAGTTTCTCCAAATGGGAAACAAATTCTTCAGAGAGTTCAAACTGTTGCATATTCTACTGTATTTAGAAGTTTAAAAGCCTATTTTTCAGAGGCTTTTAAATTATTAAACGTTTCAATTTCTTTGCATAGAGCAATAAAGTCATCCACGCTAAGCTGTTCCGGACGCAAAGATAATCTTTCTGACGTGAAATCGGGTGAAATTATCGGTTTTAACGAGTTGCGTAAGGTTTTGCGGCGTTGGTTAAACCCGGTTTTCACGACATTGAAAAATAGCCTCTCGTCACAATCCAGTTTTTCCCTTTTATTGCGAATCAGTCGAATAACGGCCGATTTTACTTTTGGAGGCGGGTCGAACACTTGTTCCCCCACGGTGAACAGGTATTCAATGTCGTAGAATGTTTGCAGGAATACGCTGAGTATGCCGTATGTTTTATTGCCGTGGGGGGCACTGATACGTTCCGCCACTTCTTTTTGGATCATGCATACCACTTGGGGGATAAGTTCCCGGTTCTCGAGAATTTTGAAAAAGATTTGAGAAGATATGTTATAAGGCAAATTCCCGATCACGGAAAACGGTTCTTGGTAGAAAGTCCGAATATCCGATTTCAGAAAGTCGCCGTATATGATTTGCTGTTTATGTTCGGGCAATTCCTCGTGTAGATAGTCGATGGATTCCCGGTCGATGTCGATTGCCAGCACGGTGAAGGCGGCATCGGCGAACAGGTGGCGAGTGAGTACCCCCATACCCGGACCTATTTCCAGTACCCCTTTGGTTACGGGTAATAAACTTTCCGTGATTTTACGGGCTATATTCTGGTCTTTCAGAAAATGTTGTCCCAGATGTTTTTTTGCACGAACAATACTCATAGAATGAAATCAGGGTGTTATGGGTTAAACTTCCAATTATTTATTTACTTTTGCATCCAGCTTACAAAATAAAGGTTTTATTTTGAGTTGTGAAAATTATTGGAATGTCAATCTTGACTAAATTTTTTGAATGAAGCCGTTTTATAAACAGATTATAAAATTTTTTGCATTCTTGTGCGTGACGGTCGTTTTATTTTGGCTCGTGTACCGGGATCAGGATCCTGCCGAGTTGATGAAGGCGTTGCGGGAAGATGTGAATTACACGTGGATTTGGGTTGCTATCGGGTTGGGAATGCTTAGTCATATAAGTCGTTCTTTGCGTTGGCAGATGCTTACAAAATCAATGGGGTATAAAATATCGTTCATGAATAGTTTCATGGGGGTGATGATCGGTTACTTTGCCAATCTGGCGATACCGCGTATGGGAGAACTTACCCGGTGCGGGGTGGTGAGTAAATACGAGAATGTGCCTTTTTCAAAATTGCTGGGAACGGTGGTGACCGAGCGGGTTTTCGATATGATCATGTTGTTGTTGCTCACGTTGATTGTCGTGGTGACTCAGTTTAAACAGGTCGGGATATTCCTCGATAATAATGAGGATATTAAAGAAAAGTTATACGGGATGTTTTCTTCTCCCGTGACATGGGGAATATTGGTGCTGTTGGTGCTGGGGTTGATCGGGTTTATCTGGTTTTTGAGAAAAGGCTCTTTCTTTACCCGGTTGCATCATTTTATGACGGGATTGAAAGAAGGTTTGCTGACCGTGAAAGATGTCGATCATAAATGGTTGTTTATAGGATATACGATTTTCATTTGGTTGATGTATTACTTGATGTTGTATGTTTGTTTCTTCTGTTTCAAATTTACATCCGGGTTAGGTCCCTTGGTGGGATTGACTGTTTTCGTGCTTTCGAGTTACGGGATGGTTGCCCCGGTGCAGGGAGGCGTGGGAGCATGGCATTTCATGGTGATTGCCGCCTTGATGATTTATTTGCCGCACACGGAGGGAATCGAGAGTATGACGAAGACTTTCGCTTTGCTGACGCACGGCACGATGACGCTTTTGTACATCGTAGTCGGGGTGATTTGTTTGCTGGTATTACCGATATATAATAGAAATAATAGGAATGATTGAGAAGTATTTTACCGGACTGAACGAGATACAGATAAAACAGTTTAACCGGTTGGAAGGACTCTACCGGGAGTGGAACGAGAAAATCAACGTGGTTTCGAGGAAGGATATTGATGCGCTGGAGATTCATCACGTGTTGCACTCTTTGGCTATCGCGAAAGTGATTTCATTCAAGCCCGGAACGCGGGTGCTGGATGTCGGTACCGGAGGAGGCTTCCCGGGCATTCCTTTGGCTATTTTATTTCCGGAGGTTCATTTCCATTTGGTGGATTCTATCGGGAAAAAGATAAAAGTGGTCAACGAGGTTGCCGTTGCATTAGGATTAAAGAATGTGACGGCAGAGCAGGTGCGGGTGGAGAGTATGAGCGAGAAGTTTGATTTTATTGTCAGTCGTGCGGTGACAGCTTTCCCGGCGTTCGTGGCGTTGACGAGAAAACGTCTTTTGAAGGAGAGTTTCAATGATCTCCCTAACGGGATTATTTATTTGAAAGGGGGAGATTTCGAGGAAGAAATACAGGATTTTAGGGAGCGGATTACCGTGTATAATATCCCGGATTTTTTTGAAGAAGAATTTTTTGAGACCAAGAAGGTTATTTATATGAAATATATGAAATATATGAAATATATGAAATAATTTTTTTTACTAACAATTTGTGAGTAAGAAGAATTCTTTATAAATTTGTCGCAGTTTACATTTCCACTTGGTTCATGCCGAGTGATTTTTACTTACTGAAAAAGAAATAATCCAAATATAACGATACTCTATGTATGATATTTTAGAACTGAATGAAAAGTTACTTTCAGAATTGCGCCAAATAGCAAAGGAACTGAATGTTAAAAGGATTGAATCCTATAAAAAGAAAGAATTAATATACAAAATTCTGGACCAGCAGGCTATGGTGGCTACAGAGGAAACGGCTCCGGTGGAAGCGAAAGAGAAAAAACCTCGTGTGCGTGTCATAAGAGGTGGTGCCGAAAAAGTGGGAGATTCTAAAGGCGGGTTACCTAAATTCAACAAGAATAAGGATAACAAAAAGGTAGAAGACAAGCAGGAGCAACCTCCAAAAGAAGAGGAAAAGAAGCAACCCGAAAAGAAGGAACGCGTGAAGGTGAAGGAAGAGGCTCAGCCGATTAATGTCGTACATAGTGATATTCTGGATCAGGATTTGGTTTTGAGTCGCACGGAGAGCGGGATTGTGGTTGAGAAGAAAGCCGAGGTACAGCCGGAAAAAGCAGCCGAGGTGAAAAGTGAGGAAGTTGTCGAAGCGAAACGTGAGCCGGTTGTTCAAAAACAAGAGCGTAAGTTCTTCGAGAAACGGATAAATAAGAAACAAGATAATAAGGAAGCTGCTGTACAAGGAGAAGAGAAAAAAGAAGAAAGTACAGGAGAGAAACCGAAAGAAGAGCAAGGGGAAAGAGTACGTCCTAAATTTATTAAACGCAAACGCGTTGAACGTGACGAGGATGCCATTCGTCAAGATGAAGACGAGGCGAACTTTGAGGAGTCGGAGGGGAAAGAATTTATGCCTGCCAGAGATGAATACGGCAATGAAGGCTATGACAATGCTTCCCCGGAAAATGAAGATAGAAGAGAAAGTACAAGTAACAAAATGCGTTTTGACAAGCGCGATAAATATTACGAGTTCGAGGGGATTATCTTAAATTCCGGGGTGTTGGAAATCATGCCCGACGGGTACGGTTTTTTGAGATCGTCTGATTATAATTACTTGAATTCACCGGATGATATTTACGTGTCTCAGAGCCAAATCAAGTTGTTCGGTTTGGCAACGGGTGACACGGTCGAGGGTACGGTACGTCCCCCGAAAGAAGGAGAGAAGTATTTTCCTTTGATTAAAGTTTCCAAGATTAACGGCAGGACTCCGGATGCCGTTCGTGACCGGATTCCTTTTGATCACTTGACACCGCTTTTCCCGAACGAGAAGTTCAACTTGACCGGAAGCGGACGTGCAACTATCTCTACCCGCGTGGTGGATATGTTTGCCCCGATCGGTAAAGGTCAGCGCGGATTGATCGTGGCTCAGCCCAAGACGGGTAAGACGATGTTGTTGAAAGAAATTGCCAACGCTATTTCAGCTAATCACCCGGAAGTGTATCTGATTATCCTTTTGATTGACGAACGCCCGGAGGAGGTTACCGATATGGCTCGCAGCGTGAAGGCAGAGGTGATTGCTTCTACTTTCGACGAGCCGGCGGAACGTCACGTGAAAGTGGCTAATATCGTGTTGGAGAAAGCGAAGAGAATGGTAGAGTGCGGACATGATGTGGTAATCCTTTTGGATTCTATCACTCGTCTGGCGCGTGCTTATAATACAGTATCTCCCGCATCCGGTAAGGTTCTTTCCGGTGGTGTGGATGCCAACGCCCTGCACAAGCCGAAACGTTTCTTCGGTGCTGCGCGTAATATCGAAAACGGTGGTTCTTTGACGATTCTGGCAACGGCTTTGACGGATACCGGTTCGAAGATGGATGACGTGATTTTCGAGGAATTCAAGGGAACGGGAAACATGGAGTTGCAGTTGGATCGCAAGTTATCCAACCGTCGTATATACCCGGCTGTAGACCTCACGGCTTCCAGTACGCGTCGTGATGATCTGTTGTTGGAAGACTACACGTTGAACCGGATCTGGATATTGCGTAACTATCTGACTGATATGAATTCAGTGGAAGCTATGCAGTTCGTGAAAGATCGTTTGGAGAAAACTCGGTCGAACGAAGAGTTCCTGATTTCCATGAATGACAAATAATAGGATTCAGGGAAATTCTATAGTATATAACATAGAAAAGCGGGTTAAGGATTACTTAACCCGCTTTTTGTATGTTTTGCAACATGTGGATTACAAAATCCGGCTTTTTTTATTACCTTTGCGTTGCAAAAGAATAGAAAAATGGAGAGCTTACGTAACACGCATAAGATTCTGATGAAAGAAAGAACGTCGGCAATTCGGCGCGGATTGTTGGATACGATAGATAATCGTGCCCGATTGATCGCGATAAAGGGAAGCCGGGGCGTGGGTAAGACTAATTTCCTGTTGGATTTTTGCAAAGAGCATTACAAGGATGATCCCTCTTGCCTGTACGTGAATATCAATAATTTATTCTTCGCGATGGAGGGATTGTACAATTTCGCGGAACGTTTTTACAAACTCGGGGGGAAGGTATTGTTGTTGGATCAGATACACAAGTACCCGAACTGGGATAAAGAGTTACGCGAGGCTTACGACCGTTTCCCGGAATTGCAGATTGTATTCACCGTTTCTTCCATATTAAGAGTAAAGTCAAATAAATACCTTCAAGGCATTGTGGAGATGTACAACTTGAGCGGGTTGTCTTTCCGGGAGTTTTTGGAATTGGAAACGGGACACAAGTTCCCGGTCTATTCTTTCGAGGAAATCGTGGAACGCCACGAGGAGATCGTGGACGATATCTTGGAAAAGGTTCGTCCGTTAGCTTTTTTTAATAACTATTTGAAATATGGTTATTATCCCATATATTTGGAGGAGAAATCACATATTGATTATTTACTGAAGAATATCAACTTAACATTGGAGTTTGATATCCCGTACAATAATCAGATCGAGTTGAAGTATTTGACGAAGCTGAAACAATTGCTTTATATCGTGGCAAACGGTAATAGCAATATAAATATCAGCAAGTTGAGTGCCCGGATCGGAGTTTCCCGTGCAACGGTGTTGAACTACCTACATTACATGAAGAATGCGCGGTTGTTGACGTTGTTGTTTGACAAGGAAAGTGATGATGAGAACGGGTTGAAACCGAATCAGGTGTTTTTGCATAATCCGAATCTGCTGAACGCGGTTTGTTTGGATAATACGGATGCGCTGATGATTCGGAAGACTTTTTTAGCGAGTCAGTTGTGTGCCGTGGCGAGATTACATTATTCCGGAAACGAGGATTTGCTCGTGAACCGGAAATATGAGGTTTCCGTGCGGCAGTCGGACGATAAAGGGCGGGTCCGGGATTCAGTGATTCTGATGACCGATATGATCGAAAAGGGTGAGAAAAATATTATACCCTTGTGGCTTGCCGGTTTCGTGTATTGAGAGAAAATGAAGAATAAATAGAGTGATCAACTATTGTTAGTTAATGTTTAAAAAAATGGCAAAAGAAAAGAAATTTATCACATGCGATGGTAACGCGGCCGCTGCTCATGTAGCTTACATGTTCAGCGAAGTATCGTGTATCTATCCTATTACTCCGTCGTCCCCGATGGCAGAGTATGTTGACGAGTGGGCAGCGAAAGGTCGGAAGAACCTGTTCGGTGAAACTGTTCGTGTAGTTGAAATGCAATCGGAAGCCGGTGCGGCAGGAGCTGTTCACGGTTCATTGCAAGCTGGTGCTTTGACCACGACTTACACGGCATCACAAGGTTTGTTGTTGATGATCCCGAACATGTACAAGATCGCGGGTGAGTTACTTCCTTGCGTTTTCCACGTTAGTGCTCGTGCTTTGGCCGCTCATGCACTTTCTATTTTCGGCGACCACGCAGACGTTTACGCTGCTCGTCAAACCGGATTCGCTATGTTGGCATCCGGCTCTGTACAAGAGGTAATGGATCTTTCTGCCGTGTCTCATTTGACCGCTATCAAATCGAGAGTTCCTTTCGTGAACTTCTTTGACGGATTCCGTACTTCTCACGAGATTCAAAAGATCGAGGAGATTGATATGGAAGAAATCCGCGGTCTTGTGGATATGGAAGCTTTACAAGCATTCCGTGACCGTGCTCAAAACTCGGAACATCCTGAAACAAAGGGTACGGCTCAAAACCCGGATGTATATTTCCAAGGACGTGAAGCTGCTAATAAATTCTATGATGCAGTACCGGATGTAGTGGCTCATTATATGGATGAAATGTCCAAGATTACAGGACGCACTTATCGCCCGTTTGTGTACTATGGTGCAAAGGATGCCGAGAACATCATCATTGCCATGGGTTCGGTAACCGAAACGATTCGTGAGGTGATCGACTACAAGGTGGCGCAAGGAGAGAAAGTGGGTATGGTTGCCGTTCACTTGTATCGTCCGTTCTCTGCTAAATATTTCATGGAAGCGATACCCGCTTCTGTAAAACGTATCGCTGTGCTCGACCGCACGAAAGAGCCGGGTGCTAACGGCGACCCGTTGTATCTTGACGTGAAAGAGGTGTTCTACGGTAAGGAGAATGCCCCGGTGATCGTTGGCGGTCGTTACGGTTTAGGTTCCAAGGATGTAACCCCGGGACAAATTATCGGTGTTTACAAGAACTTGGCGATGAACGAGCCGAAGAATAATTTCACCATGGGTATCGTGGACGATGTTACTTTCCACTCTTTGCCTGTTGAGCCAGAAGTGAAAGTGAACTCCGATGCCATGTACGAGGCTAAATTCTACGGTTTGGGTTCTGATGGTACGGTAGGTGCCAACAAGAACTCTATCAAGATTATCGGTGGTGCTACCAATAAATATTGTCAGGCTTATTTCGCTTACGACTCCAAGAAGTCAGGTGGTTTCACCGCTTCTCACTTGCGTTTCGGTGACGAGCCTATCCGTTCCACGTATTTGATTACCACGCCGGACTTCGTGGCTTGCCACGTGCCTGCGTATATTCATATGTATGACGTGTTGAAAGGATTGAAGAAAGGCGGTTCTTTCTTGTTGAACTCTCTTTGGGATGAGAACGAGGTTGCCAATCACTTGCCGAATCACATGAAACGTTATTTGGCAGAAAACGAAATCAATTTCTATATCATCAACGGAACAAAAATTGGTCAGGCGTTAGGTTTGGGTAACCGTACCAACACGATCATGCAGTCTGCCTTCTTCAAGATCACGAACGTGATTCCTTATGATTTGGCTGTCAACGAGATGAAGAAAGCTATCGACAAGTCATACGGCAAAAAAGGAGAGGCTATCGTGAAGATGAACTATGCTGCTGTTGATGCCGGAGGTATTGATACCAACGTGGTGAAAGTGAACGTGCCCGCTGAATGGAAAAACTTGAAAGATGAAAATTGCGCTCCCGATGCCAACCGTCCGGAATTTATCCGCAACGTGGTTGACGTGATGAACGCTCAAAAGGGTGATGACCTTCCCGTGAGTGCTTTCGTGGGACGTGAAGACGGTTCATTCCCTGCCGGAACTTCCAAATTCGAGAAACGCGGTATCGCTATCAATGTGCCGGAATGGCAAGTAAATAATTGTATTCAGTGTAATCAATGTGCTTACGTTTGTCCTCACGCTGCTATCCGTCCGTTCTTGTTGACTGATGCAGAGTTGGCTGCCGCTCCTGCCGGAACGGAAACGAAGCCCGCTATCGGTAAAGAACTTGCCGGTTACAAATTCAAGATTCAAGTATCCCCGTTAGACTGTACGGGTTGCGGTAACTGTGCCGATGTTTGTCCCGCGAAGGAGAAAGCGCTTATCATGAAGCCGCTTGAATCTCAAGAAGCCGAGATTGCTCGTTTCAAGTACATGGACGAGAAGGTTGGTTACAAACAAGTTGTTGAGCCTAACAACGTGAAGAATTCTCAATTCCAACAACCGTTATTCGAGTTCTCCGGGGCTTGTGCAGGTTGTGGTGAAACTCCTTATATCAAGTTAATCACTCAATTATTCGGAGAACGGATGATGGTGGCTAACGCTACGGGATGTACTTCTATCTATGGTGGTTCTGCCCCGTCAACCCCGTATTGCAAAAACTACGTTTCCGGACGCGGTGTGGCTTGGGCTAACTCCCTGTTCGAGGATAACGCGGAATACGGATTTGGTATGGCTGAAGGTGCTAATCGCCTGCGCGACCGTGCCAAGAGATTGTTGGAAGAGAATTTGTCAACCTTCTCCGCTGACACGCAAGCCGCTATCAACGAGTGGATTGCTGCTTACGAGGATGGTGACAAGACTTTGGCTACCAGCGACAAGATGTCTGCCGCTCTGGCAAAAGAAACTTCCGCTGCCGCTAAAGAGATCATGACGTTGAAACCTTACTTCCCGAAGAAATCTCAATGGATATTCGGTGGTGACGGTTGGGCTTATGATATCGGTTACGGTGGTTTGGACCACGTGTTGGCAAGCGGTCACAACGTTAATGTGTTGGTTGTCGATACGGAAGTTTATTCTAACACCGGAGGTCAATCATCCAAGTCAACCCCCGTGGGTGCTGTGGCTAAATTTGCTGCCAGCGGTAAACGCGTACGCAAGAAAGACTTGGGTGCTATGGCTATGTCTTATGGCTATGTTTACGTGGCACAAGTTGCCATGGGTGCAAATCAGGCTCAATACCTGAAAGCGTTGAAAGAAGCTGAAGCGTATGACGGACCGTCTTTGATTATCGCTTATGCGCCGTGTATCAATCACGGTCTGAAAGCAAGCATGGGTAAATCCCAAGCTGAGGAGAAGAAGGCTGTAGAATGCGGGTACTGGCAGTTGTACCGTTACAACCCGATGTTGGAGGAAGAGGGTAAGAACCCGTTCCAATTGGATTCCAAGGAACCGGATTACTCTAAATTCCGCGACTTCCTGATGGGTGAAGTTCGTTTCAACTCGTTGGCTAAAGCTGCACCGGAAGAAGCAGAGGCACTGTTCGCTAAAACACAACAGGATGCCAAGTGGAAACTGGATGGCTACAAGCGTCGTGCCGAGATGAAATACGGCGAATAATATTCACAATTATTATAGCGAAAACGAGGTTACTTTCGAGTGACCTCGTTTTTATTATATGCGAACGGAGAATTTAATCAAAAAAAGTGAACATTAAAAAGTATAAATATCTTTTCCTGCTTGATTGGCTTTGCGGGGGAGTGCTAGGATATGTGTTTGCTTTGGTCTGTCCATAACAGATTGCTTGTGTCGTACCCGCGGTATGTGGCATTGGCGAGTAATGTTTCTTTTATCTCGTCGGGTAAACTGGGAGTTCGGCTGAGTATCCACAAATATTTGTCGGAACTGCTGCCGATGAGCGCGTATTTGTATCCTGCTTTATCCAGTTCAAGGATGTAATAATCAGCGTAGAACCAGAGGAAGAATGCGACTTTTAGTTTGCCCGGTTGTGTGGTATCGGGCATTTTGGCTCGTCCGACGGCACGTTTGAAATGGTCGTTGTCGTTTTTACCCGTTTGGTACCCGGCATTTTCTACCCGCACTTTTCCGTCGGGGAGTAGCGTGTAGGTTGCCGTCACGTTGGAAAGCCCTCGTTCAAACAGGTGATCAAAGCGGGCGATCTCGTACCAGCGTCCCATGTAACGGGACAAGTCGAGTTGGCCGATCGTGGTGTGGTCTGTTTGTCGCAGGAATTGCTCTATCGTGGCATCGGTGAAGCGGAACCCGGATTCAGTTAAGCGGGTGGGTTTCACGTCTTGCCCCGTGGTGAGAAATGCGGCTCCCTCGCCATACAGCGTGCGGAAGCAGAAGCGGGGAATGGTCACAGTACCCCAAGCGTGGCAGGCTTTTGCCACGGCACGGGTGAAGGCATGTTGCGTGAGTCTTCCCGGTGACACGAGATTGACAACGCCTTCTATCGATTTATTCCCGATAATGAATTGCATCGCCCGGCACAAATCATGGATACTGATCCACGGGAAAGGTTGTGTCCCCGGTGCGATGACTGCGGCGAGTTTCATTTTCAAGGGGAGTAACATCTGCCGCATGGCTCCCCCGTCCGGTGAAAGGACGATGCCGAAACGGGTAATGACCAACCTTGTTGCCGGGGGACAATGCCGGGCTTCCTGTTCCCACGCCTCGCAAAGTTCCGGCAGGAAACCGTTTCCCCGTCTGCCCGTGTATTCGTCGTGTGTTCCCTCTGTCGGGTAATATCCTACGGCGGATGCCGAGATCATCAATTCGGGTTTACGGGGAGCGGCATCTAAGGCTCTCGTGATACTCCGTGTCACCCGGATACGGCTATCCTGTAATTCTTGCTTGTACGAGGCGCTCCAGCGTTTATTGATGGGAGCTCCCGCCAAGTTGATAATTACATCACAGCGTGAAAGTGTTTGTACCAGTTGTTTGAACTTTTTTTCTTGAAAGAATGACCTGTCCAAGGGGACAATCTCGTACCCCGCTTCTGATAGTGAGTTCGTGAGGTGTTTGCCAATAAAACCGCTGGCTCCGCTGATCGCTATATTCATATCCCGTGAATTGTTGTTAATGTATGATATGAAAACGTATTTTGATAATGGAAAGTTGCTTTGAAAGGATAAAATGAACGGGTTGAATGAACATTTTTGAGCTTAAAGGTAACCGGGACGGGGTGAAAAGCGTAACGTGTAAAAATAAAACAAATAAAACTATGGATTTGAATAAAATGTTGAATTTGACGGGCATGGTGGCTGTCGTGACGGGTGGCGGCAACGGTATCGGGTGCGGGAGCGCACATATATTAGCCCAAGCGGGAGCCGACGTGGTGATCGGTGATGTGAATTTGGCGGATGCCGAGGTCGTGGCAGAGGATATACGAGGTATGGGACGTAAAGCGCTGGCATTGAAGTGCGACGTGACGAAGGACGGGGATTTGATGAATCTGGTGCAACGTACGATCGTGGAGTTCGGGAAGTTGAATATTCTGGTGAACAACGTGGGTGTCGGCGGGGGCGGGCAAGAGAATCCTTTCCGCGTGACTGAGGAGTATTTCGAGCGTATATTTAAGGTGAATGTCTTTAGTGCTTGGCGGTTGTGCCAGTTGGCAGTGCCTTACATGAAGCAGGCGGGCTACGGTTCGATCGTGAATATTACTTCCATGGCGAGTATCAACAGGAGTCCGGGCATGAGTGCCTACGCCTCGTCGAAGGCGGCGTTGAATCACATGACGGCGAATCTGGCGATGGATTTCGGACCGGACGTGCGGATTAACGCGGTAGGTCCGGGTGCGGTGGAAACGCGGGCTTTGGAATCGGTACTGACACCCGAGATAGAGAAAAAGATGCTGGAACACACGCCGATCAAACGATTGGGTGAGATAGACGATATTGCCGGTGCCGTACTTTTCTTTGCCGCCCCCATCTCGAGTTGGATCACGGGGCAGGTTTTGTTCGTGAACGGGGGCGGGGTGCAGACGCTGGATTAGAGAGGAAAGGCGGAATCTGTGTTTCGCGATTCCGCCCGATATGCCGGTAGATGAATCTTAATGAGGTCTTCTTTGAGCTCGATTCTTTTTGTATTCTGCCGTTTCGTCAGGAGATGCCGGTTCCACCTTCGCTATATAGCCTCGGGAGGAGGTGTATTCTCCTTTGGGCGTGTTTATTTTTTTGTCGATATTTTCAAAAAAGACTCTGAGCGGAGTGTCTTCTTGTTCTGCTTTTTGTATTTTGTCGAAAACTTTTTTGCCTTCTTCGTGGGTGAGGTCGATGAAAAACATGGCAGCAAAATATGAAACTCCTACACGGGCTTCTTTTTCGTCGTGACTGATGATGTGAGGAATAGAAACATGATAATTTCTAAGTTTCTGTTTGAATAATTCAAGTTCTTCCAGTGAATAGGGATATCCGACCATGGATGCCCCGCTTTGGATTTCGTTTTGGACGGTAGGTGCGCTGATCACGACATTCGTGATAACAAAAGCGAGTTTCTTCCCGATGGATTCACGGGTCGCTTTTGCCCATGCCGGGATTTTATCGGCTTTCAAGGAGAAAAGAAGTTGTGGCGTACCGACAGTGTCGAGTCGTATTTGCTCGAAGTCATCAAGAGTGATAATCGGTGTCGGGTCGAGATAATAGGTTTCGAATGTTCTGTACATTTTTCCTTCGACGCCATGGATGGAATCGGTGACATAATACCAGCCCGTGGGGAGGTATTTGTGTTTTTTCGTGTTATTCTTTTGTGCTTGTAACAAGGGACAACAGAGAATTAGCATGATGAAACAGAGAAACAGATTTTTCATTTTCATAGCTGTAAAAGATTGGTTTATTCACAAATATAAGATTCTTTTCTTTAAGTGTGTTTAGAAATAGGTAAGAATCACCCGTTTAATTTTATACCTTCGCGGGAAGGGCAGAATTGTAATAGTTATTGTTTATGGTTAGAATATTAGTTGTAGAAGATGAACAGCGGGTAGCCGATTTGTTGAGAAGGGGATTGGAAGAATCCGGCTATCAGGTGGTGCTGGCTTATGATGGACAGATGGCTCTCCGGTTGTTTAAATCGGGTGATTTTCAATTAATCATTTCTGACGTGGTTTTACCCAAAATGGACGGGTTCGAGTTTTGTAAAGAGGTGCGCCGGGAGAATGCCGGAGTCCCGATTATCATGCTCACGGCTCTCGGGCAGACGGACGATAAGTTGGAGGGATTTGATGCGGGGGCGGATGATTACATGGTGAAGCCGTTTGATTTCCGGGAGTTGGATGCCCGGATAAAGGTGTTGCTGAAACGGGGAAGTAATGACGTGCAGGCTGTTGCCCCGGAAGAGTTAGTGTACGCCGATTTGAGAATTGCTCTCCGCACGAAAACGGTGTACAGGGGAACGGATGAAATAAGGCTTTCACCCAAGGAGTACAATCTGTTGTTGTATATGGCGGAGAACCCGGAACGGGTGTTGAGCCGGGTGGAGATCGCGGATAAGGTGTGGAACACGCGTTTTGACACGGGAACGAATTTTATCGACGTGTATATTAATTATTTGCGCAAGAAGATAGACCGGGATTACGAGGTGAAGTTGATTCACACGAAACCGGGTATGGGTTTTATTTTTATGGCAGAGAAATGAAGATCAGGAGTAAGTTGACATTGAGGTACACGGGGGTGACCGCGGTTGTTTTTCTGGGGTTGTTGTCGGCAATCTATTTTTTCTCGGAACGAAGCCGAAACCGGGAGTTTTTCCGGGATTTGAAGAGTGAGGGAATCACGAAAGCAAATCTTTTTCTGAAAAACCAAGTGGATGCCGTTACCATGCAGTCGATTTACTTGAATAATCGGGAGTTTATCAACGAGGTGGAAGTGGCGGTTTATGATACTTCTTTTCAATTGCTATATCATGACGCGAAGCAGATTGATTTGGTAAAGGAAACCCCGGAGATGATGGAAAGGATAACGCGGAATAAAGTTATCGAATTTTATCAAGGGCGTTATCAAGTCGTGGGGATGTTGTACGAGTTCGAGGGAAAGGAGTATATAATCACGGCGGCGGCTTATGACGGGTACGGTTATGCGCAACGGGAGGCGTTGCGCGTGATGTTGGCTTGTATGTTATTGCTGGGACTCGCGATATTGTTGGGAGTGGGATATTTGCTCGCGCGGGGAGCGCTGACTCCCGTGTCGGATATGGTGGAAGAGGTGCGGGCTATTACCGCTTCGAATTTGGATACGCGGGTACCGGTACGGTACGAGAATGACGAGTTGGGGGAGTTGGCGGTGACATTCAATCGGATGCTCGATGGACTGGAAAAGTCTTTCGAGGCGCAAAAGATGTTCGTGAGTAATGTGTCCCACGAGTTGCGTACCCCGATGGCGGCTCTTGTTGCCGAGTTGGAGTTGGCTTTGTTGAAAGACCGTGCGCCGGAGGAGTACAGGGAAGCGATACGCAACGTGCTGAATGATGCCCAAGGGGTGGTGAGGCTTTCGGAGGGATTGTTGAATTTAGCGAGAGCCGATTATTTGCCGGAGCGGGTGAAAATGGAGGATGTGCGGTTGGATGAATTGCTGCTGGATGCGCGGGAAATGGTGTTGAAAGCAAATCCTGATTATAAAGTGGAGTTGATTTTCGAGGGGGAAGCCGATGATGACAGGGTACTCACGGTACTGGGGAATAGCTATTTGTTGAAGACGGCTTTCGTGAATCTGATAGAGAATAATTGCAAATTTTCGGGGGATAAGACTTCACTCGTGCAGATTACGTTTTGGGAGGATATGTCTATTATTCGTTTCTCGGATACGGGGATTGGTATGACGCCGGATGATAGGGAAAAGTTATTTTCTTTATTTTACCGCGGGAGTAACAAGGATTACGCCCCGGGAAACGGGATTGGCATGGTATTGACACGTAAGATCGTGACGATGCACAAGGGGACGATACAGGTAAATTCCCAGCAAGGGGAGGGGACTGTTTTCACGGTGGAGTTGCCGCACGTGTAGAGTTTGAATTCTAACGGTTTTCTAATGGTGTTATAATGTTTCTCTAACGGCTTGTCGTGAAGGGGGTGAGTACTTTTGTCCGTGTAAAGTATAACCCTCTAAAAGAAGACAATTATGATTTGGAGAAAGCACAATAGAAGAGAAGGTACGGCGTTTAACACGGAGAAGGTGTTTCTTGCTGCCACGCAACCATTGAAAACGGTGTACGCCTATTTTCAGACTTCCTGCCGAGGGTTGACGGACGAGGAGATTAAGGAACGGCAAAAGGAGTACGGGCAAAACGAGATCGTGCATGAACAGGCGCAAAAGGCGGTGGTGATGTTCTGCAAGGCATTTATAAATCCTTTCATCGGGGTGTTGATGGCTCTGGCTATCGTGTCGCTTGTGATCGACGTGTGGATGGCAGCACCCGAAGAACGGGAATGGACGAGCGTGGTCGTGATTTCGACGATGGTGTTGTTGAGTGTCGTGTTGCGCTTTAGCCAAGAGTGGAAATCGAGCAGGGCGTCGGACGCATTGAAAAAGATGGTGAAAAATACTGCTAGCGTATACCGGAACGGACGGGAAGAAAGCGAGGAAGTGAATATCACGGAACTGGTGCCGGGGGATGTGGTCTACTTGGCGGCGGGAGATATGGTTCCTGCCGACGTGCGTGTCGTGGAGTCGAAAGATTTGTTTGTCAGCCAGTCAGCCTTGACGGGAGAGTCGGATGCCGTGGAGAAGAGTACCGTGATTTCGGGCAACAAGCACCGGAGCGGGAGTGTCGTGGAGCTGGATAATATTTGTTTCATGGGTTCGAACGTGGTAAGCGGTTCGGCTATCGCAGTCGTGTTTGCCACGGGTAAAAACACGTATCTCGGGACGATAGCCAAGAGTATCGTGGGAGTACGGGCGCAGACTGCTTTTGACAAGGGAATCAGTAACGTGAGTTTTTTGTTGATTCGGTTTATGCTGGTGATGGTGCCTTTCGTGTTTCTGGTGAACGGGGTGACGAAAGAGGATTGGTTCGAGGCTTTTATTTTCGCCATATCCGTGGCGGTGGGGCTGACGCCGGAGATGTTGCCGATGATTGTTACCGCTAATTTGTCGAAAGGGGCGGTGGTGATGGCGAGGAAAAAAACGATCGTGAAGAACTTGAACGCCATTCAGAATTTCGGCGCCATGAATATTCTATGCACGGATAAGACGGGCACGTTGACACGGGATCAGATCGTGCTGGAAAAGTATATAAACTCGGACGGGAGTAGCGATGACCGGAAACGGGTGTTGAGGCACGCTTTTTTCAACAGTTATTTCCAGACTGGATTGAAGAACCTGATGGATAGGGCTATTTTGTCGCACGTGAAGGAGTTGCAGATGGAGTACTTGAAAGATAATTACATGAAGATTGACGAGATCCCGTTTGATTTTACCCGTCGCCGGATGTCCGTCGTGGTGGAAGACAGGCTCGGGAAGTGTCAGATTATCACGAAAGGAGCCGTAGAGGAGATGTTGGATATATGTGCTTTTGCCGAGTTTGACGGGGAGGTACACCGGATGACCGACGAGTTGCGTGCCAAGGCTTACGCTATCAGCGAACGAATGAACCGGGAGGGGATGCGGGTACTTGCCGTTGCCCAAAAGAGTTGGATCGAGAAAGGACGGGAGTTCGGGGTGGATGACGAGGCGGAAATGGTGTTGATTGGTTATCTGGCGTTTCTTGATCCGCCGAAACCTTCCGCGGCGAGTGCTATCAAGCAATTGCACGAGCATGGCGTGGAAGTGAAGGTGTTGTCGGGAGATAACGAGGCGGTGGTGAAGACGATTTGTCGGCAGGTGGGTGTGGATACGACTCGTACGCTGACGGGGCAAGAGATCGAGCGGATGACGGACGGGGAGTTGAAAGGAATGGTGGGCGAGGTGACCGTCTTTGCCAAATTGACACCTATGCAGAAAACCCGGATTATCACCTTGTTGCAGGAACAGGATAACACGGTCGGTTTCTTGGGTGACGGGATTAATGATGCTTCTGCCCTGCGACAATCGGACGTGGGTATATCCGTGGATACGGCGGTGGATATAGCCAAGGAGAGCGCAGATATTATTTTGCTGGAAAAGGATTTGATGGTGTTGGAGGATGGTGTTATCGAGGGACGCAAGACTTTCGGCAATATCATGAAGTATATCAAGATGACGGCGAGTTCTAATTTCGGGAATATGTTCAGCGTGCTGGGGGCGAGTGCTTTTTTGCCTTTCCTGCCGATGTTGCCGATCCATTTGTTGGTACAAAATCTATTGTATGACGTATCGCAAATCACGATCCCTTTTGACCGTCTGGATGCGGAGTACCTGCAAAAGCCCCGGCGGTGGGATGCTTCCGATTTGAGCCGGTTTATGATTTACATCGGTCCTATCAGTTCAATCTTTGATATAGCGACCTATCTGGTGATGTGGTACGTGTTCAAATGTAATTCACCGGAACATCAGGCTTTGTTCCAATCCGGGTGGTTCATCGAGGGGCTGTTGTCGCAAACGTTGATCGTGCACATGATTCGTACCCGTAAGATTCCCTTTATCCAGAGTACGGCGTCATGGCCGGTGGTGGGGCTTACACTTTTGATTATGGTGGTCGGTATCATACTCCCGTTTTCGAACGTGGGGGCGGCAATCGGGTTGGTGCCTCTGCCTTGGAGTTATTTCCCGTGGCTGGTGGTGATATTATTGAGCTATTGCGTGCTGACGCAGGTGATCAAACAATGGTATATTAAACGGTTTACTCGCTGGTTATAAAATGAATGAGTCATGGAATTGATATTTTTTATCTTGCTGTACGTTCTCGGTTGCCTGTGTGCCATGTGGCTCACGAATAGGAACAGGAAGCAGCGGAAAAAGAAAAAAAGAATGTATTAGTCTGTTTCTTTCTGTGCTTGCAATTCCCGGATTTCTTTGTTGAGGAAGATGGAGAGAACGGTGCGCAGGACGACAATCCCGCCCAAAATGGCTAACTCGTTCAGACCGGGTTCCAACACGGTTTTGAGGATGTCGGAAGCGATCAGAAATTCAAGTCCCAGAAGAAGATAGGTTCCCAAATCAGCCCGGAGTTCACGTGTTGCGGTAAATGAATATTGCCCTGTGATTCTTCGGGCTTCATTGCGTAAAAAGGCACAGAAAGCGATGATTGCCCCGTAGACAACGATGATCAGGCTGATGACACTGATTGCTGTGGATAGTATTTCCAGATAGTGCATGATTTTCATGATGTTGAGTTTATATCTATGGTTAAAAATACGGAATCGTTTGAGAAAGGTTGTTGCAATTCCCGTTTTTTAGTTAAAATCGTTATCTTTGGGGGCAGTATAAAAATAAATCATTTACTCATATAAAAATGGAAGAAAACAAACAAATGAATTCACTCCCGGATAATGCTTACCGGGAACTCGCCCCGGGCGAGGAGTATAAGCCAATGATGCCGGCTAACACGAATCCCAAGGAGGTGACGCCTTACTCGGTGACGTTCGGTATTATCATGGCGATTATTTTTTCCGCGGCAGCCGCTTATTTGGGACTGAAAGTGGGACAGGTGTTCGAGGCGGCTATTCCGATCGCTATTATTGCCGTTGGTGTGGGCAATATGATGGGTAAGAAGAATATGCTGGGACAAAACGTGATCATCCAGTCTATCGGGGCAAGTTCCGGTGTGGTGGTGGCGGGTGCTATCTTCACGTTGCCGGCCTTGTATATTCTCGGGTTGGAAGCGCAGTTTTATCAAGTGTTCCTTTCCTCTTTGTTCGGGGGATTCTTGGGAATCTTGTTGTTGATCCCTTTCCGGAAGTATTTCGTGAAAGACATGCACGGGAAATATCCTTTCCCTGAAGCCACGGCAACGACCGAGGTACTGGTATCCGGGGAGAAAAAGGGTAATCAGGCGAAATTGTTGGCGGTGAGCGGGCTCATAGGCGGTTTGTATGATTTTTGCGTGAGCACCTTCGGCTGGTGGGCGGAAGGAATCTCTACCCGTTTGATGGGTTGGGGCGAAGTGCTTGCCGATAAAGTGAAAGTGGTATTCAAAATTAACACGGGTGCGGCGGTACTCGGTTTAGGATATATTATCGGTTTGAAGTACGCGGCTATTATCTGTGCCGGTTCTTTCACCGTGTGGTTCGTGTTGATTCCTTTTATCAGCCATTTTGCCGATGGGCAGACTTTGGCAGTAGGAGAGGGAGTTTCGATGCTTTTGAGGGACATGAGTCCGGAGCAAATCTTCACGAATTATGCCCGTCATATCGGTATCGGTGGTATCGCTATGGCAGGGGTAATTGGTATTATCCGTTCTTCCGGTATTATCAAACAGGCGTTAGGTCTGGCGGTTAGTGAACTTGGCGGTAAGAAGAATATAGAGGGCAGCGTGGAGCGCACGCAACGGGATTTGAGTATGAGATTGATTCTTTCCGGGGTTATCTCCGTGTTGATTGCGACCTTCGTGTTTTTCCAATTCGGAGTGTTAGGTAATCTGATGCACACGATTATCGCCACGTTGATCGTATTTATTATATCTTTCCTGTTCACGACGGTGGCGGCTAACGCTATTGCTATTGTGGGTTCCAATCCGGTGTCGGGAATGACGTTGATGACATTGATACTGAGTTCTCTGGTGTTGGTAAGTGCCGGGTTGAGCGGAACGAGCGGTATGATGGCTGCCATGATTATCGGTGGTGTGGTTTGTACGGCTTTGTCTATGGCAGGTGGTTTTATCACGGACTTGAAGATCGGTTATTGGCTGGGAACGACTCCCGCCAAGCAGGAAGGTTGGAAATTCTTGGGAACGGCTGTTTCTGCCGCAACCATTGCCGGGGTGATGATGGTATTGAATAAAACTTACGGTTTCGTGGGCGAGGGTGCCTTGGTTGCCCCGCAGGCAAATGCGATGGCGGCAGTGATCAAACCATTGATGGAAGGTGGCGCAACCCCGTGGTTGTTGTATTTTGCGGGTGCTGCTCTGGCATTGATTCTGACGATGATCGGGGTGCCTGCCTTGGCTTTTGCCTTGGGTATGTTTATCCCGTTGGATTTGAATACCCCGTTGTTGATCGGTGGTATCGTTAGTTGGTACGTGGGAAGTCGCAGTAAGGACGAGAACGTGAATAAGGCTCGTCGTGAACGCGGTACATTGATAGCTTCCGGGTTTATTGCCGGAGGTGCGTTAATGGGTGTGATCAGTGCTATATTGAAATTTGCCGGACTGGATTGGTTCATGTCATGGAGCGGTGCCGAGATGTTGGCGGTCGTGATGTATATTCTGATCATCCTTTACTTCATCTATGATTCGATGAAAGCCAAGCTAACAGATTAATTGATTTTAAATTTTAGATTGTAAATTTTAAATTGAATAATGCAATTTGAGATTTACAATCTAAAATGTTGATAAGGTAGTTTCAATTTAAAATCTAAAATTTAAAATCTAAAATATAATACGATGGATTTGAAAGATCGTTTTTTGAAATACGTGAGTTTCGATACGCAGAGTGACGAGGCTAGCGAGACTTTTCCGTCTACCGAGAAACAGAAGGTGTTGTTGAAATATTTGGTAGAGGAGATGAAGGGACTCGGGTTGACCGAGGTAGAGATGGACGAACACGGTTATGCGATGGGAACTATTCCCGCGACCCCGGGATACGAGGAGCGTCCGGTGATAGGTTTTATTTCTCACGTGGACACGAGTCCGGATATGAGCGGGGCGAATATCAAGCCGCAGATTGTCGAGAATTATGATGGGGAAGATATTCGTCTGAACGAGAACTTGATGATGACTGTGAAGGATTTTCCGGAATTGTCAGCGTTTAAAGGACACACGTTGATTACCACGGACGGTACGACATTGTTGGGTGCGGATGATAAGGCCGGTATTGCTGAAATCATGACGGCTGCCGAGTATCTGATGGCTCACCCGGAGATCAAGCATGGCAAGATTCGTATCGGTTTCACTCCTGATGAGGAAGTGGGACGCGGTGTGGATTATTTTAACGTGGAGAAATTCGGTGCCAAGTTCGCTTACACGATAGACGGCGGTTTCGAGGGAGAGTTGGAATACGAGAATTTCAACGCTGCCAGTGCTAAAGTAAGTATTCAAGGACGTAACGTGCATCCGGGATACGCTAAAGATAAGATGATTAACGCGCTGCAAGTGGCAGCCGAGGTTAATAGCCTGTTGCCCGCTTGGGAACGCCCTGAACACACGGACGGGTACGAGGGATTCTATCACCTTGTCGGACTGAACGGTACGGTGGAAAATGCAGAGATCAATTATATTATCCGTGATCATAACCGGGAGAAGTTTGAAGCTAAAAAGCAATTTATCACGAAAGCGGTGGAATTGTTGACGGCTAAATACGGCGAGGGTGTGTTGACGTTGGTATTGAAAGACCAATATTACAATATGCGCGAGATGGTAGAACCGCATCCCGAAGTGATTGAGAAAGCTTTCGAGGCGATGACTCAAGCCGGGGTAACCCCGATCGTTCGCCCTATCCGCGGTGGTACCGATGGGGCCCGTCTTTCATACATGGGATTGCCTTGTCCGAACTTGTTCACGGGAGGTATGAATTTCCACGGGAAGTTTGAATACTGTTCTTTGGACACGATGAACAAAGCGATGCAGACAATTTTGATCTTGATTCAGCTTTGGGCGAAATAAGATCTTCGGAATAAATGGTAGAAGCACTTGGAATTTCACGATTTCAAGTGCTTTTTTTATGGGGATTGTTTATATTTGAGGAGAATATAAATATATAAAGATGATAGATATGGAAATCAAATCTTTGAGTAATATCAATTTTGACGAGTTATTCGGGGCATTCGAACAGGCTTTTGCCGATTATGAAATCCAATTGAATAAGGCAGAACTCATGACCATGTTGAAAAGGCGCGGTTTTAATCCGGAACTTTCTTTTGCAGTATTTGACGGGGATAAAATCGTTTCGTTTACTTGTAATGGGATCGGGGATTTTAACGGGACGCCGACGGCTTATGACACGGGTACCGGAACGCTGAAAGATTACCGGGGAAGAGGGTTGGCGACACGAATATTTGAATATTCCATTCCTTATCTGAGAGAAGCGGGTATAAAAGAATATTTGCTGGAAGTATTGCAGCATAACACGGGGGCTGTTTCCGTGTACAGGAAATTAGGTTTCGAGGTGACACGCGAGTTTTATTACTTCAGACCGGAGAACGAGCGGATTAATAGAGACGTGAAGGCTATTGGCCTTTCGTATTCGTTACGGGCTATAGATATGAACGAGTATGAATCGATACCCGGTTTTTGGGACTTCAAGCCTTCGTGGCAAAATAGTTCCGACGCTATAAATCGGGTGCCGGAAGATTTTATATGTCAAGGTGTTTTCACGGGGGACAGGCTTGTCGGGTACGGGGTTTTTGAACCGATGTCCGGGGATGTTACCCAGATAGCGGTAGATAAGCAATATCGACGTAAAGGTATCGGCTCGTTGCTATTCCAAAAGATGTTGGAGTCTAATAAATATAGCTCTGTCAAGATCGTGAATACTGACGTAGCCTGCGATTCGATGACCGCTTTTTTGAAGTCAAGGAATATTGAACCGACAGGAAAACAGTTCGAGATGATAAAGAAATTGTAAAGAATTAAAAGACTTTTGTTTCTCTTGTTTTGCCGGAAAAGTGTTAACTTTAGCGGTGAATTTAGCAAGATAAATAAAGCATGACAAATAGTACGTATGTAGCCGGACAGGCTACTCTTTTCCCTTTCACGCCTCCGAAGCATTCGGATGATTTGTGTATTCCCGTGCAGACGTGGGAGTTTTTGTGCCACACGTTATACTTGAAACGTTATCCTTTTCTGTTGGGTCCCAAGGGCTGTGGTAAGTCCTCTATTGCCAAGGAATTGGCAACAGCCATGGGCATGGAGTATTTTGCTTTCGACATGGGGCAGGCCTTCAAGCCGAAAAAGATGTTCGTGGGCGGGTTGATTATCGGGGATGACGGGAAGACAAAAGCGGTGCGCTCGGAGTTCTTCAAGGCTTTCGTGTCAACGAAACCCACGTTGATTTTCCTTGACGAGTTGACGCGTACGCCCATGGTGGCGGCGAATTTCCTGATGACGATTCTCGACAGGCAGCAATCGTATATTTATGATGAGGATTCAGGAAAACGATACAACAAAGGAGATAACGTGCTATTCGTGGCGGCGGGAAACGTGGGGTTTGCTTACGTGTCCACGCAACGGTTGGATACGGCTTTTGAAGATCGTTTTATTAAAGTCCGGTTGAATTATCTAACTTCCGCGGAGGAGGCTGATTTGATCCGTGCGCGTTTCCCGAAGGTATCCCGTGACGCGGCGGTACAATTGGCTAGGGTAGCCGAGGTGTTGCGTCTGGCAGAGCAGAAGGAAACTCTATCCGTGTCGCTTTCCACCCGGCAGGTGTTGGACGCGGCGGCATATATGCCTTTGGGCTATCGGTTGAGCGAGGTGATCGAACGGGTGATTCTCACGAATTACGTGATTACGGGAGAGGAAACGATAGCCCGTTCGTTGATACAGACCCTTTAATCGGACGATATGGATTTCCGGCGGATAGAAGAAATATATGACGAGCAATTTATAGATCGGGATTGGTGGGGTGATTTCCCGGCAGCCCGTAATTTGTTGGATCGGGATCTGGGGACGACGGATATATTGAAATTGATCCCGGTATGTGCCAAGATTGCTTATCATATTACGGGGGAGATTCCTAAAATGGTACTCTCGAACAGGGTACCCGCTTTGTCGATGAACCCGAAGCACATTGCCTTGAATCTGAAATTACTCCGTTTCGAGATTTCGGATGAAACACGGGTATTTGTTTTTTTCGGGTATTTCGTGCACGAGTTGGCACATTGGATTTACACGGGAAAGGATATTGCCGGGTTGAGCGAAGAAGAGTTGCTTTATACCCCGATGCATTATGATATGATTCATTTTATAGAGAATCGGCGGGTGGAGTCCAAGCTGGTAAAGGATTTCCCGGGATATCACTATTATTTGTATGCTGCCCGGAAGTTGGGACTTGCCATGGGATTGAATGTCGTGGAATCCCGCATGGGGTACTACGGGGGACAGAGCGAAGACGGTTTGCACCGGGGAGGCGACGGGTCGGAAGCTCTGTATGACTACATCTGTACCAAGATATTATATCCGAATTTGCTGGACGAGAGTAATTATATGCGAGAGGTGTTGTCCTTTCCGGGTAATGACGTGAAGGTGAGGCAGGTGAATGCGATATTGAAAGGGATCAAGAATTACGCCGATCTGACTTACAAGGAAGTGGTATGGTATGCCGGGGCGTTGGCTGATTTGTTTCATGTAAAAGATGTTTGCCCGGATAATTTCTTCTTGCAGGAGATGAAAAAAGCGATGAAGGGGATTGAGGATTTCAAGACGGACAAACAGATTAAAATGGCGGAAACGGTGATTCGGGATCTCCGTAAAACGCTGAACAAGGATACCGTGTTTTCCCCGCAGTTGTTCGTGAGTTCGGAGCGCCAGAAGTTGGAGTGGAAGGGATCGCTGGGGGCGTGTGATCGTTTGGTAGAGATCGATGCGGAAGTGGCGGAAATCTCCGATGATTTGCTGAACCGGGCGAAAGAGTTGGCTGCCAAGATACAGGTGAGTCTTGCCATGTTTTCGGGAAAGATGGATCGGACGAGGGTGATATACGAGCAGGATTCGGGGGAATTGGATGAGGATGAATTGTATCAATCCCGTTACAACCGGAATATTTTCTTTGAGGAAGTGCTGGCTCCCTCTGCCATATTGGAGGTGGTGATATTGCTGGATCTTTCCGGTTCCATGTGCACGGGTGACAAGATTCCTTTGCAGATTGTGATATCTTCTGCGTTGGCACTGGCTTTCAACAAGTATCCCAATGTCGTGTATTATTCCATATACGGGCATCGTTGTGGTGATGACGGGATAGAAATCACCCGTTTCCATGATCGGGGGGAGAGGTTGCAATTGGGGAAGCTATTTTCACAACAGGCTCTGAACGCAAATGCTGACGGGTATGCCATGTTGTATTGTTTCGATAAATTCAAATCGGATGCGAAGAATAAATTGTTCTTTATGATCTCTGACGGTGCACCTTCTGCCACGGGATATGATGGTGAAGATGCACGTGAACACGTGTGGGTGGTGGTGCAGGAGGCGAAGAAACGGGGGATTGAAGTATTATCTATCGGGGTTGATAATTTCGACCAGTCGGATATGTATGAAGAGTTTATTCCTTACGAGGGACCGGAGATTACTACCCGTATTTCGCGATGGATTCGCGAGAAGTTTATGTCGATGGCGGAGGATAATTCGTTTTAAATAGTCCATAAAGTCTGTAAAGTCCGTAAGGTCATGATGTCCTTCGCGCAAGTTCATGGACTTTTGACCTTATGGACTTTACAGACCTTACAGACTGGAGGTGTGTCAAAACACACCTTTACAATCCTAATTTCTTGCGGAGCGCTTTCGGGATAGCATCCTTGTGAACCATGATTGCCACGGTTTGCAAGCGGCAGAAAGGTTCGGACATATAGAGATAGCCGCCGAATTCGCTTCTTTCATCACCCCATGAATTTTTTGTTTTATAGTATAGGGTTCCGTTTTGGTCTTTAAGCAATCCGGTGATGTGCATCAAGTGATCATCCGTGGTCTGGCGATTGTTGAACGTGAATTGCCGTTTGGCATCGTCCACTTTCATTTCCGGCACGGGAGATTCGAATGATTGCAACTTACTTTTTCTTTCTTTTTCGCTGAGGGTAGTCCATTTGTCAATCTCGGCGTTAATCATTTCTTCCGGGTTATCAGTCGGGAGAATTGCTAGTCCGCTAGGATGGCTAAAGCCATTGTGGCTCACGTCACCGTCCCAACAAACGGAGTAACCGTTTTTAAGCGCGTTGTTTATGACTTCCATTAACTCGTCAATCGGCAAGTTGTAATATTGACCGTGCAACCAGTTGTCGGGGATAGGAAGCACGATAGATTTATAGAACGGGAAAGCCTCAAAAGAGGTGAGTTCCACGTAATCGTCCAAGTTTAAGTCCAATGATTTTGCGAAACTTTGCGGGGTATATTCTTTTCCCTCGTAAGTGAAAGTTTCGGGAGTATCCCCGAGGTATGCCTCGATATAGCGCATGAAACCCTTGGTCCACACGGGAGTAATTTGTCTGTTCGGGTTTTTATTTACTCCGTCGAGGATGCCTTGCAGGGCAGCAACCATTTCCGCGTGAATGTGGAAATCCCGTCCGTATTGCAATCCGGGGTACACGTCTTCCGGAACGATACCGTATTTCCCGATAGCGTACAGCACGTCATGTGCTTGTCCGCCTTCACTGAAATTGGTTTTCCCGTGGAATTGGATGTAGCGTAGTCCTTTCTCGAAGTAAACGTTTTTGGCAACGTATAATTCTGCCAAATCATAGACCGGCTTGCCTTTCCGGAGCAATTCGGATTCGAGGAAAGAGAGTGCGGCGTAATCCCAACAGGTGCCGACGCTTTGTTGATTTTTTACCGGGGTCGCTTTTAAGTCCGCCACGGTTGTAAACTTGTACCCGGAACGGGGACCACCCTTTTGGGCAAATAAGGTCGTGCTGATTACGGAAAACAAAACGACCATGCATAATGAAAGATGTTTAATCATGTCTGAGTTATTTTTAGCATTTCTGGTTTGGTCACAAAGCTAACGAAATTTATTTATTGACTAAACTTATTTGGATAAACTTTGCACCAGATAATATCCGCCCCACGTGGCGGCAAGCCCGAGTATCACGCTTAACCCGATATTAAGGGAAAGCAAAAAATAGGCTTTCGCGCTTAATAATTGCAGATTATCCAGCGAAAAGGTCGAAAAGGTAGTGAAACTCCCGCAGAACCCCACCGCTAGTAACAGTCTATGATTGTTCGTGAGGACGTTGGCGTGGGCTAATAGTCCGGCGATGATGCCCATGAGAAAACAACCCGCGATGTTCACGATAAAAACTCCTACCGGGAACGCCGTATCAAAATTCTTTTGAATAAAGCCACTTAGCCAGTAACGGGAAACCCCACCGAACATGGAACCGAGCGCGACAAACAATAGATTACTCATGTTATATTTATATAGATTGGTAAAAAATCTTTTCATGACAAAATTAATGCTTTGTAGTAGATAATCTATATCTTTACCTTGTTTTTTGGATTGGTGCAGAAGAACGATTTAAATATCAAATTATTATTTATGAAAAAAAGAGTTATATTACTTTTGAGTGTTACCGCTTTGGTCGCATCTTGCAAAGAAGGAGCGAAGCAGACGGAGAATCCGTTGATGCAGAAATTTGAAACCCCGTTTCAAGCGCCGCCTTTCGATAAAATCAAACTGGCAGATTACAAACCTGCTTTCGAAGAAGGAATGAAACAGCATAAGGCTGAAATTGAGGCAATCGTGAACAACCCGGAAGCCCCGACTTTCGAGAACACGATCGTGGCTTTCGATCAATCCGGAAAGTTGTTGAACCGGACGTCGGCTATTTTCTTTAATCTTTGCGAAGCTGTCACGAGCGATGACATGTTGGCGTTGGCGATGGAAATCAGTCCTGCCGTGACCGCTCACGGGGATGAGATTAACATGAACCCGAAGCTGTTTGCCCGCATCAAGACGTTGTATGACAAAAAAGAATCGCTGGGCTTGGACCCTTTGGCATTACGCACGCTGGAAAAATACTACGATGATTTCGTGTGCGGGGGTGCTAATCTGAATGATGAGGACAAGGCTAAGATGATGAAAATTAACGGAGAACTGGCTAAGCTGAGTTTGCAGTACGGCAACAACCTGTTGAAAGAAACGAATGCTTTCACGCTGGTGATTGATAATGCCAAAGATCTGGAAGGACTTCCCGATAACGCGATTGCTTCAGCCGCTGCCGAGGCAAAGAACCGGGGAATGGAAGGGAAATGGGTATTCACGGTACAGAAACCGAGCATGTTGCCTTTCCTGACGTACGCCAAAAACCGGGATTTGAGGGAAAAATTATATAAAGGTTACTATATGCGGGCAAATAACGATAACGCTAATGACAATAAAGCGGTACTTGCCCAAATGGTGAACCTCAGAACGGAAAAAGCTAAATTGTTGGGTTTTGATACTTATGCCGCTTACGTGATTGACGTGAATATGGCAAAGACACCGGAAGCGGTACATGCTTTCTTGGAGAGGGTATGGACTCCCGCGTTGAAAGTTGCCAAACAGGAATTGGCTGAAATGCAGAAGATCGCGAACAAGGAAGGCATGCGGGAGAAGTTGGAGAGCTGGGACTGGTGGTATTATGCCGAGAAGCTGCGGAAACAGAAATATGACTTGGACGAGTCTGAAATGATGCCTTATTTGAAACTGGAGAATGTACGCGACGGAATGTTCGAGGTGGCAAACAAGCTCTACGGTATCACTTTGGAGAAACGGACGGATATACCTTTATATCACCCGGAAGTGGAAACTTACGAGGTAAAGGACGTTGACGGTAGTTCGTTGGGTATCCTTTATCTGGATTATTTCACCCGTGCCAGCAAATCGGCGGGTGCGTGGATGACGGAATTTCGCCATTACACGAAAGAGAACGGCAAGGAAGAGATGCCGTTGGTATCCGTGGTCTACAATTTCTCGCCTGCCGTTGGCGATGCTCCCGTGTTGCTGACTTGGGACGACACGGAAACCATGTTCCACGAGTTCGGTCACGCCCTGCACGGGTTCTTTACCCGCGGCGATTATCAACGTATAGCCGGGACAATACCTCACGATATGGTGGAATTGCCTTCACAGGTTATGGAAAACTGGGCAAGCGAACCGGAAGTATTGAAAATGTATGCTAAACACTATCAGACGGGTGAACCGATGCCGGATGCGTTAATCAAGAAAATACAGGAGAGCGGGCATTTCAATCAAGGATTTGCCACGGTGGAATATGTTGCCGCTTCATTGTTGGATATGGACTGGTATTCACAAACCGAACCGCAACAATTTGACGTGAACGCTTTCGAGAAAGCATCCATGGATAAATACGGGCTGATCAAGGAGATTTTACCCCGCTATCGTTCCACTTATTTCTCCCATATTTTTGACGGGGGATATTCTGCCGGTTATTACGTGTATCTTTGGGCTGAAGTGTTGGATGCCGATGCGTTCCAAGCTTTCAAGGCTTCCGGGGATATTTACAATAAAGAATTGGCTGCTAAATTCAGAAAATATATTTTGTCTGAAGGCGGCTATGACGATCCCATGGGACAGTATGTCAAGTTCCGGGGACAACAACCGTCCGAGGAGCCGCTTTTGATGAAGAGAGGTTTAAAATAGTAATAATAAGGAGTTGTGTCAAGAGTCTTTTTAAACTTCCTCCCCCCTTCGTGGTACTCCCTCTATAAACAGAGGGAGAGCTGGAACACCCCCTTGCTTTGGTAAGAGTCTCCAGTTCCTCCTCTGTTTATAGAGGAGGTGGCGGCGAAGCCGACGGAGGAGTTTAAGAAGTAAACATTGACTTTTGACACAACCCCATACTTCTTGAATGGCGTTTATGGCATATACGCGTCTGTGTATAATCGTGATTTGTGTGTTAGCGTGTGGAAAAGTAACTTTTTCCGCGGAGAAGTATCGTGTTCATTTGTTTCGCGTAACCGATACAATCATTGCCGGGGATGAGCGAATTGTGGTGCATGGTAAAGTTCTCGATACAACGCATCTTCCTATGGTAGGAGTCCACGTACTGGAAAAAGGAACGACGAACGGGGTCGTTACAGATTGGGAAGGAAATTTCTCCATGAAAGTAAGGCGATCCGGAACGTTGATCGTTTCTTTTGTCGGTTACCATACTCAATTTGTGGCTGTCGAGGGCAAAAAAGATATCCGGATCACGCTGGAACAGGAGAGTGTTCTGTTGGACGATGTCATCGTGACGGCATTGGGAATCCGTAAAAAAGAAAATTCCTTGTCTTATGCCGCTTCCCGGGTGAACCGGAATGAATTGATTCGGGTGAAAGATCCGAATATGATCGTGACGCTTATGGGAAAGATCGCGGGAATGCAGGTGAACCGGAGTTCTTCCGGTATGGGCGGTTCCGTGAAAGTCGTGATGCGCGGTAATCGTTCGGTGGCGGGTAATAACCAGCCTTTATACGTGATAGACGGAATCCCGATGCTGAACGAGAGCAGCGAACAGCCGAGTACGTCTATCGGGGGTACGGCTGATGCCGGAAACAGGGATGCCGGGGATGGTATTTCCAATCTTAACCCGGAAGACATAGAGAGTATCAGTATATTGAAAGGAGCCCCGGCAGCCGCTTTATACGGGACGCAGGCTGCCAACGGGGTTATCTTGATTACCACGAAACACGGGGAAGCGGGGAAGCAGGAAGTTTCTTTCTCTTCGAGCGTGTTGATTGATAAAGCCATGATGCTCCCGAAACTGCAAAATCATTATGGCGTGAGCGACGAGGTGGAAAGTTGGGGAGAGAGAAAAGATATAAACACGGGAAACCCGATTTCTTCTTTTTTTAAGACGGGAGTGACCGCGATTCATTCCCTTACCTTTTCAACCGGAAACGAACACACGCAAACTTATTTCTCCTACGCGAACACGGTGGGAAAAGGGATTATGGAAACGCATCGTTTGTCAAAACACAACATGAACCTGCGGGAAAGTGCAACTTTTTATGACGGGCTTTTAAAAATAGACGGAAGTGTCAATTTATTGAAGCAAACGGTGAAAAATCGTCCGGTGCCGGGCGGCTTTTACGTGAATCCGTTAGTCGGGTTATACCGTTTTCCCCGGGGAATGGATATCACGGAGTATAAAAATCATTTTGAAGTATGGAATGAAGAGCGCCGGTTGAACGTGCAGAATTGGCACGCCCCGACGGAGGACTTCGAGCAAAATCCCTATTGGGTACTGGAACGTATCAAAGGGCAGGATCAGAGAACACGGGTGATAGCCTCTATTGCCATGCGTCTGATTCTTTCTGCTCATTTTTCGTTGCAGGCCCGCGGAAGCGTGGATTACTTGAACGATAAGTTCCGTCAGAAATACTACGCTTCCACGGCTCCGGCGTTGGCGGGAAGTAATGGACGTTATATCGACGCGAGCCACGAGCAGACTTTGACTTATGGAGATGTGCTCGGGACTTATAAACGAAAGTTCGAGAACTTTTCTTTGGATATATCTTTAGGGGCAAGTATAAATAATAACAAGACAAATGAACTTCGCTACGATTCGAAAACAGCTTCATTGAAATATGCCAATGTATTCAATATCGCGAACATCAATATGACGACGTCCGCTTATATTGCCGAGCAAATCGATGCCACGAGGCAGATGCAATCCTTGTTTGCAACGGCACAGTTGGGTTTCCGGGAATACTTGTTCCTCGATATTTCCGCCCGTAATGATTGGAGTTCCACGTTGGCTTATACTTCCCGTGAATCCACCGGCTTTTTCTATCCTTCCGTGGGATTCTCTTGGTTGATAGACCGGACGTTTTCCCTGCCCGAGTGGATCACGGGCGGAAAGATTCGCGGGGCATGGAGTATGGTCGGGAATGATATCCCCTTGTATATCACGCACCCCGTGTCACACGTGTTGGCGGGAGGCGGTATACAGGCTTCCGATGCCGCCCCTTTCGAGGAAATGAAACCGGAGAAAAACGTGGCGTTTGAAGCGGGAACCGAGTGGCGGCTGTTCAACGACCGCTTGCGAGTGGACCTCACGTGTTACAACACAGTCACGAAGAATCAGTTTTTCAAACTGGCGGCGAAGGATGGCGACACGTACGCTTATCGTTACGTGAATGCCGGGGAAATACGGAACACGGGGGTAGAGATCGAGTTGAAAGGAACCCCTTTTGAGGATACAAAAGTCAAATGGGAAACCGGGATAAATTACGCTTCCAACAAAAATAAAGTACTTCGCTTACACGAAGAACTGCCTGTTTTCCAGTACGGGCCTTATGGCTTTTCGTCAAGTTACGCGATGAAATTGAAAGAGGGAGGTTCCTTCGGGGATATCTACGGCAAGGCTTTCAAGCGGGATGATAACGGGAAGATTCTATACGAGACGGAAGGCGATTTGAAAGGATTACCACGAGTGGAGGGTGACGGTAACACGGTGAGAGTGGGGAATGCCAATCCAAATTTCACGTTGGGATGGACGAATACCTTCTCGTGGCGGAATTTTATGATGACATTCCTGATAGATGGGCGTGTCGGTGGAAAAGTGTTGTCACAGACACGGGCGGATATGGACTTGTACGGGGTAACGAGAGCCACCGGGGATGCTCGTGACCGGGGGTATGTCATGCTGGAGGGCGAGAGGATCACCAACGTGAAAGGATTTTACAAATCCATTGTCGGGGGACGTGCGGGAGTGACGGAATACTACATGTACGATGCCACGAATTTCCGTTTGCGGGAATTTTCCTTGGGATACTCTTTCCCGAAACAATGGTTGGAATCGGTACGGGTACTACGGGATATACATCTGGCTTTTACCGCCCGGAATCTGTTTTTTATATACAGGAAAGCACCTTTCGATCCGGATTTGATTCTTTCTACCGGGAACGATAATCAAGCGATAGAAGTTTACGGGATGCCTACTACCCGTGGTATGGGATTCAGTCTGCGTGTTACCTTTTAATCGGATGGCGGTATGGAAAAGAGAGTATTTGTCTACATGGTTCTGTTTCTGGGATGTATCGCTTGCACGGGACATTTTAAGGATTTGAACACGGATAAAACCGGGATCACGGATGAGGATACGCGTATCGACTGGAACCATATCGGGATACCTCTCGGTGTGGTGCAGCAGGGCATCTATTTTAATTATGATTTCGGCAAGGGGAAGAATTGGACATACCAGATCATGCAGAACCTGAGTGCCGATATGTTCAGTGGTTATATGCACGATTACAAGCCGTTGAACGGCGGTTCCCACAATTCCGATTATAATCTTCAAGACGGGTGGAACGGGACGTTCTGGGGATACACGTACGCTTATATCATGCCGCAGATCAAACGGTTGGAGGATTCCACGAGAACAGAGAATCCTCTTTTCTACGCGATCACGAAAATATTGAAAGTCGAAGTGATGCATCGGGTGTCCGATTACTACGGTCCGATCATATATTCCAATTTCGGGGGGATGAAATCGGTATATATGCCGGATACGCAACAGGATGTTTATCATGCTTTTTTTGACGATCTGAAAGAGGCGGTAAAGACGCTGAGCGATTATATGGATAAGCCCGATGAAGTTTTTGATTTTTCCCGTTTTGATATTCTGATGGACGGGGAGATCCTTTCGTGGATTAAATTTGCCAATTCATTGCGTATGCGTTTGGCGGTACGGATAGCTATGACTGAACCGGAAAAAGCCAGAACGGAATTTCAGTCGGCTATCAGTGATGAACACGGGTATTTTGAAGACCCTTTCGAGCTCGTGAAGGTATCTACCCGCGACGGGTACACCAATCCTTTGGGCGAGATCAACCGAGTATGGGGGGAAGTGTACATGAATGCTTCCATGGAATCCATTTTAAACGGTTTCGATGATCCCCGGCGGAAAGTGTTTTTTGAACCCTGCGTGGACGACGTTTGTTTGCCGGATAAGAACGGTAAGGATTCCGTCATTATTCCTTTAAAGGGACAATACCGGGGGATTCGCCAAGGTACAATGTTCGCACACCCTTATTACGCGGCTCTGTCCAAGATATACGTGAACGTGAATACCGACGCGATCTTGATGACGGCGGCAGAGGTATGGTTTTTACGGGCGGAAGCAGCTCTGCGGGGTTGGACATCGGAAGAAGCCGGGGATTGCTACGAGAGAGGGGTGAAATGTTCTTTCTCGCAATGGCAGGTACCCGACGCGGACGCTTATTTGCAGGGTGATAACCGGGCATCAGATTTCAAGGATGTATTCACGCCCGAGAATGATATCAAAGCCCGTTGCAAGGTATCCCCTTGTTGGGATGAATCCGCATCGCCGGAAATAAAGCTGGAAAGAATTATCACGCAGAAATGGTTGGCTATTTTCCCGGAGGGATGTGAGGCTTGGGCGGAACAGCGAAGAACGGGATACCCGAGACTTTTTCCCGTGAAATACAATAATAGCCGGAATGGTTGTATCGACACGGAAATCATGATACGTCGTCTGAACTTTCCTTCGACTCTTCTGGATGAAAGCGCGGAACAATACAAGGCATTGGTGGATGCTCTAGGGGGAAAGGACAACGCTGGAACCCGTTTGTGGTGGGATACGGGGAGAAATTTTTAAGAAATAGAAGGATTCAAAGATTCATAGGGATTACCTTATCGCGGGTAAACTTTTATTATGGAAATGTAAAGCATCCGAAATATGGGTATTTAGTCGTTCTTTGGTTAGAGTGTCGAAAAAATATAGTAAAAATTAAATGTTCCGCGTGAAACTTTATCAACCGCTTTTCGTTTCTATAGGTGTTTACAATGAAATACAAAGAACCTTTAAATATTTATAGTTATGATGAAAGGAAATATTGGTTTAGACGCATCAATGATCAAATCAAGTAAAACAATTTTAAATAACCTGCTTGCTGATCATTTTGTTTTACTGGCTAAAACATGGAATTACCACTGGAATATGAAAGGCGCGAGCTTCAGATCTTATCACACGTTCTTGGAAGATCTTTATAACGGCCTGATTGAAGATATCGACAGTATTGCCGAGCGTGTTCGTGATTTGGACGAACGTCCTATCGGGTCTTTGAAAGGCTGTCTGGAGCACAACCGCATCAAAGAACAAGACGAGGAGAAACCGCTTCCCGATGCAAAGGGGATGTTGGCAGCCTTGTTGGATGACAATGCAGAAGTTATCCGTCAGATACGTTCTGATTTGGAAACCATGGATAAAGAAGGCTCGAAAGATTTCGGAACATCCAATTTCTTGGAAGACATGATTGAGAAAAAGGAAAAAGTAACTTGGATGATCCGTGCCCATTTGGAATAAGGATAGATTTTTATGTTATGAGTGAATGAGGGGGACTGTCGATTATCGGCAGTTCTCTTTTTTTATGTTCGCCTTGTATTCCGATGTTTTTTGTATCTTCGTACCCGTTAATCAGGAGATATGGATGATAGAGAGATAAGTGGTATTTTAATCCACTGGTACGAGAAGAACAAGCGGGAATTGCCGTGGCGGGAAACCGGCGATCCTTACTTGATTTGGATCTCGGAGATTATACTCCAGCAAACCAGAGTGGCGCAGGGGTTGGATTATTTCAACCGTTTCGTGCAACGTTTTCCCGATGTGCGTTCCCTCGCGGAAGTTGACGAAGATGAGGTGATGAAATACTGGCAAGGCTTGGGTTATTATAGTCGTGCCCGCAACCTGCACGCGGCGGCAAAGCAAATCGTGGATTCTTTTGACGGCGTTTTTCCCCGGACGAGAGAGGATATCTTATCACTGAAAGGGATCGGGGATTACACGGCTGCCGCGATAGCTTCTTTCGCCTATCAACAACCTTACGCCACGGTAGACGGCAACGTGTACCGGGTGTTAGCCCGGCTGTTCGATTTGGAGATGCCTATTGATAGCGGCGAGGGAAAGAAGTATTTCACGGAATTGGCACAATCGTTACTGGACGAACGGCATCCCGATCTGTTCAATCAGGCGATGATGGAATTCGGGGCTTTGCAGTGTGTCCCGAAATCCCCGGCTTGCGATTCTTGTCCTTTGAACGGGAAGTGTCTGGCATTGGCTTCCGGGCGAGTGGAACAATTACCCGTGAAGAACGGGAAGACCATGGTTAAACCCCGTTATTTTAATTATTTGCATATCCGCGGTCAGGGTAAAACCTTGCTTTCCAAGCGCACGGGAAATGACATCTGGCGTAATCTTTACGAGTTCCCGTTGGTCGAAACGGCATCTCCCGTGTCTTGGGGAGAGTTGCAACAAGTGGCCGGATTCAATACATTATTCGGCGGAATGACGGGTATCAACGTGAAACGGGAGTTCACGGCTAAAAAGCACGTGCTGTCCCACCGGGTAATTTACGCCGTGTTCTACGAGATTCTGGTAGATGCTTTTTCTCCTGCCATGCAGAAGTACCTTCAGGTGCCGGATGAGGAGGTAGGTAATTACGCGGTATCCCGTTTGGTGCAGTCTTACTTGGAAAAGCGGGAAACTTTGTTGTTTTGATAAATAAAATTATTCCTTTTTGGTGTGTCACTGGTGAAAAAGATTTATTTTTGTATTGATGCGGAAAGATGATAGAGATATACTTGACAGGTTCACGAAGAATCGTAAGGACGGGATTCGCGTGCTGTTTGATCGTTACTATCGTCCTCTGGTGTTGTATGCCGGGACATTGATCAGTGACGACACGATGGCGGAAGATCTCGTTCAGGAATTTTTCGTGCGTTTGTGGGAAGACGATTATCTCGAACGTATCGAGAGCAAGGCGCTCAGTTCTTATCTTTTCTCTTCCGTGCGCAACAGTTGTTATACATACTTGCACAAGAACGATGTGATGCGTGCCCGCGTGGACTTCACGTCCATTGACGTGGCGGCTGATTCGGCGGCGGCTTTAAGCCAAGAAATCGTGGATAGGGTAACTGCCGTGATAGCCCGAATGCCCGAACAGACGGGACGAGTGCTGAATTGCGTGTTGATGCAGGACATGAAATATCAGGAAACAGCCGACGAGTTGCATGTATCGCTGAACACGGTGAAAACTTTGTTGCGCAACGGGATGCGGCTTTTGCGTGAAGAACTGCAAAGCGAACAGGAGTTGATTCTATTATTCGTTTGCGCGGGTAATTCGGAAAGTTGAACCGACGCGGGGTAACGTAGCTATCCTGAAGCTATACTCGTGCTACACCATATTGAGCCTTATTGGTTTATGCTTGTTTCCCGTTGGAATGTTCATGGCAGGGATGGCTTGAATATTTGTCAAGTTAAATTAGATTATTTCTTGTTAAAACGTGGGCGAAGAGTGGGCTATAAGTAGGCTAAGTGTAGGCGATGCCGCCTAATAGTCACCTAATAGTCGCCCAAAACTCACCCAAAACTCACCCAACCCGGTTTTATATCCTGCTTAAAGCCCTCTTAAAGGTTATATGAAGTGATAGCTTTGCGTGAATATTTTAAAATATATATATTTGCCACCCTTTTTCATGAGGAGTAATTATTTTCAAGTAGAATGTAGTTTTAAACAGAGACAGACGATGAAAAGATTTTTTTCAACCTGCCTGTTGTTTTGGGTGGGCATATTCTTACTATTGGTCGGTTGTAAGAAGGATGAGGTGACAGTTGTCGAAGACGAGGATATTGTGGATAATGAATTACCCGTCAGGTTGACGGTGGCGGATTATAACGAGAGTAACACGTATTATTTGTTGAATGATGACGAATCCCCGGATGTTTATTTCGATTCGAAGCAGCGAAGTTTTCTCGTGACGCAGCCTTTGCAAATTTCGCTGGATGACGAGCTCAATTTCCAGATTCGTTTTTATAGCCCGAGAGCCTTGAAAGGCGTGACGATTTGGGCAACCATCGAGGGGTACGACGAGGAGGTCGAGTTTATGTCGCTCGAGAAAATCATGCCGTTCCAACAGCTTCGGGTGCCTGTACCTTTTGTCACCACGGATATGACCGCGTACACTCGCGGCGGAAAAAAGATTCTTATCACGGCAAACCCGGATTTGACGGTGGAGGATATCTCTTTTAGAATCGAGTGTGACGATCCTTATTGGGCAAGGTTGCAATCCATTCGTTGTAAATGGAATATCGCTTTCGGCAGGTATAGCGACACGCAGGCAAGCTGGAAGTATAAAATGAAGGCTTCACACACGCGTGAGGCGGTGGCGATTGCGTTGAACATGAGTTATATGTTTTCGTCGGAGAAGTTCGAGAAGGCGTTGCACGAGTTCGGACCTCTACATAGTAACAATGACAGGGTGGAGATTGACAAGCATGCTTTATTGACAAGAGTGCTTAATCACCGCGGGTTGGTTTTCGGTTATACCACGGGTGTGATGGGATTGGGTGGCGGCACGACGTACGGGATGCACGAGGTGTGTTACCTTGAGCATTATGCCGATGATAAGAGCATCACGGAAACCCTTTTTCATGAGTTCGCGCATTGCGTGGGATACGGGCATGCCGGGAATATGACCTATGAGCAGACGGGACCCGGGTGGATTACCTTGTGTAATAACGTGTACGTCGAGTTGTCGCGTGAAAAGGAGTTGCCCGTTTACTCCCGCCGTTTCCTGCATACCCGTAAGTGCAAGAACAGGTATTTTGACGATATATACGTGGCGTCAAAATATATTATCGAGGATCCGGAACTTGATGCCCTAGATGGTGGTTTGTCCCCGTTGCGCGGGGTGACGGACACGGGTGGGGATGACGGTATGCCGCTGACTTTCCGGTTGGATTACGCGGATGTGCCCGGGGCAACGGCTGCCACTTTCCGCCCGAAAGACGTGTACGCGTACGGGAATACCTTGTACGTGGTGAATGATGCCGACAATAATTATAGCGTGGAGGTGTTCAATCTCGAGCCTAACAGTATGAAACAGCATTTGCATAGTATCCGGGAATGGTCGCGGGGGGACGAAACGGAAACGTTCGGTGGTAGACCGAATGGTGTTACGCGTGCTAACGGGAAGATATATGTCACTCACGAGGGGAGTCGCACGGAGATTTTCGACGCGGGGGATTACCGGTTTGTCACGTGTATCGGAACCGGGGCGTGGGGTACGGGGCCTTCTCAAACCGTGCACGCTTTCGACGTTGTGCTTTACAAGGGAATGGTGGCGATTCATGACAAGCGTTATGTCAATTTCGTGGAAGAGGGGGTGTTGACGCCCGGAAACGTGGCACCGCGCTTGTACATTCGATCGGAGCATTTGGGCGAGGTGAGCGCCGCTTACGGCATGGCGGTCGATGAACGGGCGGGATTGCTTTATTCCACCCATCCGTCCAAGCGTATAGATGTTTTCGCTCTTGGTGATATACGCGAGGGTGTGACTCTCAAACGTGTCAAGCAGTTGGCTTACCGTAACATGCCTTATGCGCTGGATTTTTACAAGGGTAGGTTGTTCGTGACTTTTAACGGCAACGAGAAGTTTTGCGAAGTTGACCCGGAAACGGGGGATATCGTGAAGGATTATACGACGGTCGGTGGCATCACGTTGCAAGCCCCCGAGAAGTTCTGTATCCGCCGTAGCACGTTGTTTATTGTCGACCGCACGAAGGACGGGCCGTGTCTTTACGCTATTCCCACGCGGGAGTTGAAATAGGAGCGTATGGTTGTTTTTTTTCAAAAAAAATACACCCTTTATTCACCCGTTTTGATTTTTATTTAGTCTTATTTGTGTAAAAAACAAAGTATGACTATATCGAATTACATAGAAGAGTTGATTTACCGTGTGTTAGCAGGAGATGCAAGCGAGGAGGAACGATGTGAGTTGGAGGCGTGGGTGCGGGAGAGCGAGGAGCATCGAGTGTTTTTTCACAAGGTGGAGCGGGCTTGGTACACGGGGAAGTATGCCGTGAGGTGGAAAAACGTGGAGATGAGTTCCGCGTGGAAAGCTGTGGAGCATAAGCGGGAAAGTCATCGACGGAGGCGTTTGTTGCGCGTTGGTTGGAGTGTGGCGGCGGCAGTGGTGTTGGTGGTCGGGTTGGCGTGGATGTTTTTGCCGTCGGGGGAAGAGAAGATGCCCGTGGCGATGGTGCAGGCTCCGGTGGGTAAGCCCGGGGAGTCGAAGGCGTTGCTGGTGCTTTCGTCGGGAGAGCGGGTTGCTTTGGGAGGTGAACAGGCGGACACGATACGGGAGAACGGGCAATCGATTTTGCGGGAGAAGGATTATATTGATTATAGCCGGGAGAAAGGTGATGGAGTGACGGAAACGGTTTATAATGAGTTGATTGTGCCTGTTGGTGGGGAGTACCGTTTGTTGCTTGCCGATGGGACTGTCGTTTACATGAATTCGGAATCCTGCTTGAAATATCCGGTACGGTTCATCGGGAGCGAGCGATTGGTGGAGTTGGAAGGTGAGGCTTATTTTGAGGTGGAGCGGGATGAAGAGCGTCCTTTCGTGGTACGCACGAGTCGGTTGGACGTGACGGTATTGGGCACGGGGTTTAACGTGATGGCTTACAAGAAGGATGCCCGTACGGAAGTCACTTTGGTGAACGGGAAGGTGGACGTGACGAGCGGGAAGATTAGCGAGGTGTTGACCCCGAACCGGCAGTTCGTGATGAATAACGAGAGTGGTGAATACGAGGTGCGTACGGTGGATGCGGATGCTTATGCCGCGTGGAAAAAGGGAACTTTGAATTTTGATGCGATGCCATTGGAGGAGTTGGGGGATAAGTTGGCACGTTGGTACGGGGTGAGTTTCTTTTTCAGTAACGAGCGTTTGAAGCAGTTGAAGTTCTCGGGTGCTTTTCGGAAATATAATGACATGGATTATATTCTTTCTTTGATAGAGGCAACGACGGATGTAACTTTTAAAATCAATGGAAATGCAATTATAGTTAACGAAAAATAAAGTAGAAAACCGCTTCCGAAGGGGCATAAAAATACCGGAAAGTGTTGGGAGCACGATCCGGTAGTCACTCCCGGGGGAGCATCAAGAATCACTTAATTCACAAATGTATGAAAAAAAGTAATGTAGTGTGGCTTGTTTTGTCAAAAAATAAGCGGCAGCAATTATGGAGAATTATGAAACTAACATGGATTTTGTGTGTCTGTTTCGTGTGTACGTTGTCCGCGAACAGTCTGGCACAGCAAAAATTGAGTATGAATCTGGGGGAAACGTCGATTAAGACGGTTTTCGAGGAGATTCGTAAGCAAACGAACAAGATCGTGATTTATAATGACGACCGGTTGGCGTTGCGGAAGAAGGTGAACGCGGATTTCAAGGACATGGAGTTGGCAGATGTGCTGGAACGTGTACTTGCCGGAAGCGGTATGACGTACAAGTTCGTGGACGATTATATCGTGATTACTCCTGCCGTGAAGCCCGCGCAGGATGAGAAAAAAGCGTTTCGGGTAAAAGGTTTCGTGTACGACCAGAACAAGGAGGCTTTGCCGGGAGTGACGGTGAAAGTGGCAGGGGTACCCCTCGGGACTTCTACCGATGTGAACGGGTGGTTTACCATGGAATTGACCGAGAAAGCGACTTTGGAATTTTCATTCGTGGGGTATAAAAGGAAGACTTTGGCTTTGACCGATCAGATGTTGAAAGACACGATTCGGGTTTACATGGAGGAAGAGGTGAACGAGATGGATGAGGTTGTCGTGACCGGTTATCAGGAAATACGCAAGGATCGGATGACGGGTTCCGTGACGGTGATTACTGCCAAGGAGTTGGAGAATAGCGCTTTCAAGAGCATAGACCAGATTCTGGAAGGTAAGGTTGCCGGGTTGTATTCTTTTAAGACCAGTGGAGCACCGGGAACACGGGCGAATGTTCGTATCCGGGGTGACAACTCTATATCGGGTAACAAGGAGCCGATGTGGGTGGTAGACGGTCTGCCCTTGCAAGGTGGTGTGGCATCCATTAACGTGCTTAACGCAGGAAATATTCAGGAGTCTGCACTTGATCACGGTATTGGTAACCTTTCTCCGGCGGATATAGAGTCGATCACTATTTTGAAGGATGCGGCAGCATCGGCTATTTATGGTGCGCGGGCTGCTAACGGTGTGATTGTGATCAAGACGAAACGCGGTTTCGAGGGGGATGCTACTTTTAGTTATAACGGTAGTTTCGGTATAGTATCGGCACCGAGCATTGATTTGGATTTTATGAACGGTCGCGAGAAGGTGGATTTTGAGCTTCAGTTGATGCGGGATTTCCATCGTGCCGATCAAGCCGGGTTAGCGGGTAAGATTTACGATAATTATAAACAAGGACGTATTAGTGCGGCAGAATATGATGCCGAGTTAAATCGGTTGCGTTCCACGAACACAGATTGGTTTGACGAGATTTTCCGGAAAGGATTCTCGCATTCTCATTTCTTGTCGATGCGCGGTGGTTCAGCTAAAACAAACTACTATGCTTCATTGAATTATAGCGGTCAAGACGGTGTATTGAAAAGTAATCACTATAATAATTTGGGCGCAAAATTGGAAGTTCGTCATAAACCTATAGAGAATTTGGAATTGCATTTCCAAGTAGAAGGAAATTATCGCGAGGATGTTGATCATGCTTCTGCTGTAGACCCGTTCAAGTATGCGGTTTTTGCTAACCCGTACGAAAAGCCGTACAACGAGGATGGTAGTTATGCTGCTGATTTGAGTTATTTGGGTGACAACTGGAGTGATTTGAAATACGGTTATAGGTTCGATACATTCAATATCTTGCGTGAGTTGGATGAAACACAGAACAAGAGTATTGCCTCGGATGTGTCTGCCCGTTTGGGATTCAATTACAAAATCATGGAAGGATTGACCGCGGATGTAAGCGGATCGTTGACGTATAGTACGAATAACACGGAGAAGTGGGCAGGTCCTGAAACGTATGCTTCTTACGCGAATGCAAGTTTCGTGAGAGCGGCATTAAAAATAAATCCGGAAAAAGAAATACCGGCGGGTTATAATAACGGTTATTTGAGAGAAGGTTCCGGTCGTTCCACTGCTTTTGCGTTGAGAGGATTGCTTAGTTATAATAACGATCAGTTGGAGGGACATTCTTTTTCTGTTGTTGTCGGTTCTGAGATTTCAGGTAGTAAGAGTTATAATAACTTCCATAATTTCCCGGAGTTTAATCAGATCTATCGTTTTACCACTTTCCCCTCTTTTGACGATCCGGCAGGACAAATCAAGTATGAGAATTTTGTAAGCCAAAATATATTCAACAACATGATGGGTACGGGAGAGGCACAGGACCGTTCGGCTTCTTTCTTTGCGGCATTCACTTATACATTACGGGATAAATATGTATTCAACGTGAACGCTCGTTTTGATGGGGCGGATATTATCGGTACGGATAACCGTTTTACCCCGTTGTGGTCAGCCAGTTTCCGTTGGAATGCCATGCGGGAGAATTTCTTGAAGAACGTGAACTTTATTTCCGATTTGGCGGTACGTGTTTCTTACGGGTACACGGGAAATATTGACCGTAGTTCTTACCCGATGCCGTTGGTTTACTTGAGTGGAGAGAAATATGACGGTTTGTTTATTGCAGAAAGCGTGACTTTCCCGAACCCAAATATCAAGTGGGAACATAAAGAAGACCGGAATATCGGTTTGGATTTTGCTTTTTGGAATAACCGTATCGGTGGTACATTTAACTATTATTGGAATACCACCCGCGATTTGTTGGGAGATATGACTACTCCTATTTCTTACGGGCGTGAAAGTATCCGTACCAATGTATCCTCGTTGGAGAATAAGGGATGGGAATTCAACATCAATCTCCGTTTGGATTTGGGTAAGGATGTGTATTGGGTAAACTCTTTCAATATCGCGCAAAACAAGAATAAGATTACTGATACCTTTATCAAGAACTTCGAGGAGTTTCAAGATGTGAGTTGGAATGGTAGTACTGCTAATATCGAGGGGTATGCTACCGGAACCATTTTCGGACACCGTTTCGCTGGGGTAAATCCTGCCACGGGTAATGCCATGTTCTATTTGACAGAGAGAGCCAGAGAAGTGTGGGCGGAGAATAAAGAGGTGTCGATAGATGAGATCCCGTACGTGATGGAGGATACGGATAGCGAGCTAGACCAAAATGTGTTGAAAGCCTCTTTGGTGAATTTGGGAACTTTGAACCCGAAAGTGACAGGAGGATTTAGTTCTACCTTGTCTTGGAAACAGTTGGAGGTACGTCTCGGTTTTGCTTACAGCGCGGGACATCGGTTGGAAACATTTAACGAGCGGAAATATGCACCTAACGGAAGTACAAGAAGTGAAGTACATTTCTCTCGTACCAATCGTCTAAAGAGTGCCATGAATCGTTGGCGGACTCCGGGGGATATTACCGATACGCCTCGTTATAGCTTTAGGGGGGCATCGTATCACCAGATGTTGACGGATGATAAGTATGAAAAGGCCGATTTCTTGGCTTTCCGCGATTTGACAGTATCCTACGATTTGCGTGGTGATTGGTTCAAATATATCGGATTGAGCCGTTGTCGTGTGGGATTGCAGGTGAGCAACGTGTTTGTATTTACGAAGTACAGCGGTTTGGACGTGACTACCGGAGGGGCATTCAACTACCCGAATCCTCGTACTTATATGTTTAATCTTTCTTTAGGCTTTTAAAAGACGGATGTTATGAGAAAGTTTATATATTTAATTAGCTTTTTATTGGTTTTAGGAGTTACCTCTTGTAAAGAGTTTTTGAATGTAACTCCTAAGAACGTGATTTCGATGGAGGACTTGCAAAGTATCAAGCAGGCGTTATCCAGTTTTTTGTATGGTATGCCTGCTGAGGGGGATGGACATACTAAGATGGTGCGTAATCCTTTCAGTCGTTTCAGAGAAGATATTCCCATGGTTTCTTATGCAAGTGAGGTTGATTTGTATCTTTTAGCAGCAGATGATGCAGGAATGACGGTTGAGGATGTGGAACAAGCAGATTGGAGGTCGGAAGGGACTCAGGGTTTTTGGCGACGGTATTATGGGCCTATCGGTTTGATGAATTTATATATTCATGAAGCAAAAACGGCTGCCGGAGAGGAAGATATGCGGGATTATGTAATGGGAGAGGCTTACGTTGTGCGTGCATACTGTTTCTTTAAATTGGTTCAGTATTTTGCTCCTTATGACAATAATGAATTGGGTATTCCTTTGTGTTTGAATTCTTATGATGATTTCGAGGATGTGGATTTGTCCCGTGCTCCTCAGACAAAGGTGTATGCCCAAATTTTGAGTGATTTGCATGAGGCGGAAATTCGTTTGGAACGTACACCTATGCGGAGTAGTTTTAACCGGATGTACGATACTCATGTTGTAAATCGCTTGTTTGCACAAGTTTATCTATTTAAAGCACTTTCTCCTGCGGCGGAGGCTGATGATTGGAAAAATGCAATCTTGTATGCTTCAAAAGAAACAGATGGTGCGGAATTGGAGAAGAATCCGGATAATTTATCCAGGTTATTTGATGCAGAAACACAAAATAGTGCAGTAGCGAATACTGAAGCGGCTTTGCGTATAAGATTTGATGGTACTGCTATGAGTAATAGTTATTTCTATAGAAATTTATTAGTTGATGAAGAATTTTTGAGTACTCATTTTCCTGAAACGGAAGGAGATATTCGGAATGAATATTCTTTTGGAAGAAGATCTATTAGTATGCCGGGAGTAGGTACTCAATCAAGGAAGTATTTTAATAAATATAATATTTATGGGGCTACTTATGGAAATATATTTATCGGATTCCGATTGGCAGAGGCGTTCTTGATTCAGGCAGAGGCGTTGGTAATGACCAATCAGTTGGATGAAGCAAAAGCAATTTTGGAGCGTTTTAAAGAGGCAAGATACACAGGAATCTATACGACCCCTTCGGATAAAGAGGGTTTGTTGCAAGATATATATCGTGAACGTCGTAAGGAGTTTGTAGGAGAGGAAGATTACAATTGGATGGATATGAAACGTTTGGGGGTAAAAACGGAGCGTACAATTATGGGACAGACCTATACATTGAACGGTGCGGGAGATTATCGTTACACGTTCCCGATTCCTACAAGTGAGTTGGAGAATAACAAGCAATTAAAGCAAAATCCGGTTTGGCAATTAAAAGATTAACATTATGAAGACAAAGAATTTATTATATTTGCTTTTATCGCTGGGCATTTTTATCGGATGTACGCCGGAAGAGGGTGAGTTGCTCGATTTTAGCAAAGTTGAAATTGAAAAAGTAGAGTTAGGTGCAGATGCTGAGCAGTTGATTGCTGATGGTGTCGCCACTTTGACATTGGTACCTCACCTTTATCAAGTGACAGAAGGGAAAGACGGTGAGAAGATATATGGCAGAATACCAGAAGATAGGCTTTCCGGGGATATGGTCAAGTATTTCATGGAGGACGGGACGGAATTGGAGGGACCGGAATACAAGACGACTGATGTGTCAAAAGGTAAAGTGAGTTTTTATATCACCGCAAACGGGATGAAATCCGATTTGTTTACCGTGAAATTGCGGAAACCTTTTGCTGAGGACGAGTATGAAACGATTACCTACCCGGTAGTATTCCATGTACTTCAAACGACAGAAAGTGTAACCGGGGGAGCGAAGTTGGACGCAAGTTTGATTTACGAGTTCTTCAACACGATGGTGAAAACTTTTGAGCGTAAGGTTGCTTTTGGACCGAATAGTGTAGATACTCGTATTCGTTTCCAATTGGCAGAATATACTCCCGATGGGACAAAAATGCAGGAAAAAGGGATAAATCGGTGGTCTGGACCTAAGGATGGAGGTAATTGGCACTGGATTGAAGTGGATGGAATAGAATTTTGTATCAAATATGATTTAGCAAACTATGTTTTCTGGGATTATAAAAAATATTTAAATATTTGGATTGTAGAAAATAGGCCTGGGACAATAGGAACAGTTACAATACCTCCTCAGTTTATCTTGACAGGAACAGAACCTTTGAAAGGAATATCACCGCTTATGCGGGAAAAAACCGAAGAGGAATTTGAAGCAATGAGTAAGGATGATTTTAAGCTTAGTGACATTGGTATGATGTTTGAACTCACTCAGTTTTCAACAGGTAACGATTTACCATTGGGACAACTTGGTCAAGTGGGACAGTTCTTCGGGTTGTTGCCGACAGAGTTTGCGGGAGAAGAAATAACATCAGATTATTGCGAGGATACCGTGCCTTATGATATTTACCGGGAAGAGTGGTATGACAATAATGGGAATGACGCTAATAATCGTTTAAAGGTGACAGAGGACGGATTGTTGTTCTATTCTACGAATATCATGGATTTTTATTCCTTTAGAAATGCCATTACCATGGATCAGATGAAACGTATCCGTACTATCACGGATAACTGCCCGCTCCGTTGGGCTTGGAAGAGCAAGTGGGCATTCACGGGAAAAGAAGATTAATAATAGTCTTGTATGTTGTGAATTAAGAGAAGGGAGAAGCTGAAAAAGGCTTCTTCCTTACTCTTCTTATGTAGGGAAAATCGAAGTTAAACTTAATAAATTGTGGATATGAAATATCGTTTATTGTTTATCGTTTTTTTATTCGCATGTTGTTTTGCTTGTGAAAGTGTGATAGAAAATCAGCAATTCAATGAGTTGGATTTGGAAGAAAATATTTTGATAGAAGGTGGGGGATTATCTCGCTCTGTGGATAGGGGAGTAACTGAGAATATGAATGCATTCCTTCAACGTGTTGATTTGTTTGAGCGTCAATTTATAGAATTGTACCAGTCTTATGATACAATTATTTCTGAAGGTGTACTAAGACAAAAATGGTATGAATGTATTAATCGTTTCGATAAAGATGCTGCTCGAGTATATCAAGATTTGTGTATAAATAAGTCTAGAGATTTATTTAAGAATGATGAAGATCTCGAAAACTATTTTAGAAGTTTTAGAATATATAGTTCTCGTTGTAAGCAAGTTGTTGATTTAATAGTTCGTTCTGTAGAAGATTTAAGAAGTGAAATTATACATGAGTTAGAATATGGCATAAAGCCAATTGAACCAGATGAGCGTCCGGAAACTATTCGTTATACACTTTCGGAAACAGTAAAAAAAGCAATGCCGTTTTGGGGAACATGGGAAGAAATTAGTAAAGTTGGGGTTTCTGGTTCGTTATTTGTTCCGTTGGATCAATTTGATTTTATTGATGTTGCTTGTTTGGTGGATAATTACAATAGGCAAAATTTGTACACGTATGATGATTTTGCTTTTTCTACGCCTCGAAAAGCAGAAGGCTTTCAAGCTATTATGAAGTATGTTAATAATGCGGGAACTATGATTTTGTTAGAGGCTCGTGTTCATTATGAGGATAGTCATACGTTCTATCTGTATTTGATAGATGCTCAAACTTATGAAATTTGTGATCGCCTTGAAGTAGGTACTTGTTATCGACATGACTTTAATGATCGGTTTGAAACGGAGGCGGATACTCGTAGATTTATTGTTAAAGATTGGTTATTTGATAAGGATTATACTGTAGTTGTAGGAGAATTGAAAACGGATATTGCTGCTAAATTTAATGAAGATTTTGGGACATTGGAGGCAGAAGTGATTAGAACGACATACAAATATAATGGACGTAAATTTGTACAAGTGGAGCAAAAATCTGCTGGTAAATTGCAGTATTATTCTGAAAATATATATTCTAATTCAACTCCGCTTGCTTACGATTAATTATATTATTTGAGAATAAATTAGCATTATGAAAAAAGTAATTTGCTCCATCAGCTTATTGTTGTGTTTTATAGTACAAGTCGCAGAATTGGCTGCCCAGCCTCGCTTGAAGTTTGACGGGGAGGGACGGTTTAAGATTGTGCAGGTGACTGATATGCACATTAACCAGAAGAAAGGGCAGTCGGAAGTGTGTTTTGAATTGTTGGCGGAGGTGATTCGGGAGGAGCGACCGGACTTGGTGGTGTTTACCGGGGATCAGGTGACAGAGTTGAATCCGCGAGCGACATGGGTACGGTTGGTGGAGCAAATGAAAACGTGTGGGGTGGCGTGGACGATGGTTTTCGGAAATCATGATCACGAGCAGGGAATGAGTCGGGAGGAGATTTACGAGATGGTGAAGGAGACTCCCAAGTGCTTGATGAGCAAGGGGAACGTGAAGGGTGTCGGGAATTACGTGTTGGAGATAGAGGGGAAGCAGAGCCGGGCGACGGCTGCTGTGCTTTATTTTTTGGATTCGCATAGTAATTGCGAGTTGAAAGAGGTGGGGGGATACCAGTGGGTGGATTTTTCACAGATAGCTTGGTTGCGGGAGCAGAGCGCAAGACGAGAGTGTCCGTCGCTGCTGTTTATGCATATTCCGTTGCCGGAATATAACTATGCTTGGAACGGGAAGACGTTTGGGGTAAGGTTGGAAGAAATTTGTTGCCCGCGGCTGAATAGCGGGTTGTTTACCGCGTTGAAAGAGTCGGGGCAGGTGATAGGGGTGTTTGCGGGGCATGACCATGAAAATGACTTTATAGGTGTATATTATGATATAGCGTTGGGATACGGGCGTGTGTCCGCCGGGAAAAATGCCTACGGGTGTTTGGAACCGGGGGTGCGGGTGATTGAATTGACGGAAGGGAAACGGGAATTTGAAACGTATGTCCGGCTGAAAGGCGGGGAGGTGAAAAACAGATGCAAGTATCCGGTAGATTTTGAAGACTTGAAAAAATTGAAGTAATGATGAGATTGTGTTTTGTGTTGTTTGTGTGCGCTTTGCTCATTTGTCCGGCAATGGTTGCCGGACAGGGCAAAGATCGTGAAATTAAAGTGACTTGGGACAAGGAGAGCCCGGTGAAAAAGATTGTATCCCCGACGAAAGGGAAGGTGAAGAACGTGGTCTTTATGATTGGCGACGGTATGAGCCTGATGACGATGTATTCCACATGGGCTGCCAACCGGGGAAAGTTGAATATTGAGAATTGCCGATGCGTGGGGTTGGCGAAGACTTATTGTTATGACCGTTTGATTACCGATTCCGGGGCGTCCGGTACGGCTTTGGCGACAGGACATAAGACTCGTTACCATTCGGTGGGGGTTGATCCGGACGGGAAGCCGTTGACTACTTTGACGGATTTGGCTGCCGTTAAAAACAAGTCCACGGGGGTTGTGGTTACCTGCCGTTTGAATGATGCCACCCCTGCCGCTTTCTGTGCACACAATAGTGACCGGGAGCAGGCGGAAGCGATTATCGCGGATTACGTGGGGTGTGGTGTTGATTTTATTTTTGGTGGCGGTAAGCGGTATTTTTGTGAACGGGAGGATGGTCGTGATATTATGGAAGAGATGCGGGCGTTGGGGTACCGGACTCCGGAGAATAAGGAGCAATTGGACGCTATCGAAAGCGGAAAAGTGCTTGCCGTTTGGGCGGATCACGATTTGCCTCGTCCGGCAGAGCGGGGAGAGATGCTGACGGAGGGTACCTTGAAAGCCTTGGAACTTTTGTCGCGTAACAAAAAAGGTTTTTTCCTGATGGTGGAGGCGTCGCAGATAGACGATTACGGGCATTCCAATCAACTTCGTCCTCTGGTGGAGGAGGTATTGGATTTCGACCGTACGATAGGCAAGGTGTTCGAGTGGGCGGCTGCCGACGGGAATACGCTGGTGGTGGTGACTGCCGATCATGAAACCGGAGGACTGACTTTGGTGGGCGGTGATTTGGAACGAGGTGAGATCGTGGGTAAGTTTTCCACGGGTAGCCATAGCGGTGTTATGGTTCCGGTTTATGCCTTTGGTCCCGGGGCGGAAGCGTTCACGGGTATTTATGAAAATACCGATATTTTCGAGAAGATTAAATCGCTGTTGAAATTATAAAGAGATGGTGAAATATATTGCATCGTTTTTTATCCTTGTCGTGTTGGCGGGAGCAGGGAAGGTTGCCCGCGGACAACGGGATGTTACTTTTATCATCGCGGCTGATTTGCATTTCGATTTTTTGCCCGAGACGGATCAATATTATCACGTGGTGGCGATGAATCGGGTGCCGGGGCAGTTCGTGATGCCCGACGGGGAGGTGATTAGCCGGGTGGATGGCGTGGTGATAGCCGGTGATATATTTGACCGTTCCCGTCCGGAAATCATTGACCTTTACCGTCAGCGGTATGAATGCGGGGAGGGGGAAAGGCGGATTCATTTTCCGGTTTATCCCGGTTTGGGGAATCATGATTTGGACGTGGCGAGGGATGGCGCACCCAATAACGAGGAACATTTGCAGTTGATAAAGAATTATTTGGATTCTCTTTTGGTTGTTCGTTTGCGAAACGGGGAGATTCTGAACTGGCATCCTTCCAGCCGGAGTTATTCGTGGAACGCGGGGGATGTGCATTTCGTGCACGCGCAACGGTACGCGGGAGATACTTCCTATTGCGAGAGTAATTTGGAGTGGTTGAAAGCGGATTTGCAGACGTATGCTTCCAACGGGGAACCGGTTGTTTATATTCAACACTATGGCACGGACCCGTGGGCAATCGAATGGTGGCCTCGGGAGGCACGGGAGGAGTTGTTCGACGTGCTTGACAAATATAATGTTGCCGCTTTCTTTGCCGGGCATACGCATACCGCCATGATGCCGGAGTACCGGGGATACCCGATTTACGAGGTGAATAACGCTTGGAAAGACGAGGATGGCAATGGCTCTTTTGCCGTGTTGCGCATCAAGGATGACCGGGTGACGGTGGCTTCCTGCCGTTGGAAAAACGGGGAGGGGGAGCTGGAAACGGTGGAGCCGGTGTTGAATCGTACGCTTCCGGCAAAGGCTCGGGAGAAGATTCACTATAACGCGTTTTCGCATAATGACTATTGGCGCCGCCGTCCGTTGGAGGACGCCTTGTCCTATCGCTTTAATTGCGTGGAGGCGGATTTGTGGCTGATAGACGGGGACGTGTACGTGGGGCATAGCAAGCCGTTTTTTCGTCGAGCTGCCCGCACGTTCGAGAATATGTACTTGAAACCTTTGGTGGCACGGATAGAGGCAAACGGGGGAAAGGTGTATCCCAGTAGTGATCGCCCTTTTTTCTTGATGGTTGAGTTTAAAAGTGACGCGGAGGAACTCTATCGAGTGTTGAAAGAGAAGATGGAACCTTACCGGAAATATTTTTGCTCGCTGGACGAGGGGGAATACCGGGAAGGAGCCGTGTTGCTTTTTATCTCCGGTAAACGTCCCACGCATGTGTTGTCGCGAGAACAGAGTCGTTTTATGTTTCTCGACGGGATGATTCGGGATCTCGGAGTCGGGAAGCCGACCACGTTGATTCCGGTGGTCAGTGATCATTATTCCCGTTATTTTACTTGGCGGGGGAGAGGGAAGATGCCGGAAGAGGAGTACAGGAAGATGAAGGAGATACTGGATAAGGCTCATGGCGAGAATAAGCTTTTCCGTTGGTGGGGGGAGCCGGAGAGGAAAGCGGTGAAGAAATTGTTTTTAGAGATAGGTGTTGATTTGGTGGGTACGGATGATTTGAAGATGTTACGTAAGTTGCTTGAATGATGAAAATAATAAATACGGCGTACATGGCGTTGTTGCTGTGTGTGGCTTGTTCCGGGCCGAAAGATTCGGCGGTTAATGTAGTCAATCCTTTTATCGGGACGGGGTTCCACGGGCATACGTACCCGGGGGCAACGGTGCCGCAAGGGATGGTGCAGTTGAGTCCGGATACGCGGCGAGGGAATTGGGATGCCTGTTCCGGTTATCATTATAGTGATTCAACTCTGTTAGGGTTTTCGCACACGCATTTGAGCGGGACGGGGTGCATCGACTGGGGTGATATTCTGGTATATCCCTCTTCCCGAGAGCTTTCGCCTGACGGGACTGCCGACTGGATGCCCCCTCATCCGTTTTCTCATGAACGGGAAGAGGCTATGCCCGGTTATTATCGGGTGGAGTTGCCCGCGGAGGGAATAGAAGCGGAACTGACCGTAACCCCTTACACGGGAGTGCATCGTTATACTTTCGAGCGGGGTGGCGAGGTGTCGATTGTTGTGGATTTGGCGCACGCGTTGAGTGACGATAAAATCAAAGAGGCACGGATGGAACGAACCGGTGATAACGAGATACGCGGGGGGCGTAATACTTCCGGTTGGGTGGATAATCAGCATATTTATTTTATAGCCCGTTTCTCCCGTCCGTTTCATTCTCTACGATGGGTGAAAGAGGGAAAAACGGTTGATTCTGTCGATTCCATCACGGGAGAAAGATTGCAGGTTATTGCCACGTTCCGCCTTTTACCGAAGGAGTCCGTGGAAATGTACGTGGGGTTGTCGTGTGTCAGCGAGGAAAATGCTCGCGACAATCTGGAATATGATTTCACGGGAGATGGATTTGACCATTTCCGCCGGGAAGCGGAACAACGGTGGCGGCAAGTGCTTTCCCGCATGCAAGTGAAGGGGGGCACGTCGGATGAATGTGCTAATTTTTATACCGCCTTGTATCATAGTTTTCTCACGCCCAATTTAGTCAGTGATGCCAATGGCGACTATCGGCGTCATGACATGAAGACGGGTAAGGTTGACGGTCGCCGTAAGCAGTATTCTACTTTTTCTTTGTGGGATACTTTTCGAGCATGGCATCCTTTGATGACGCTTCTGGATACGACTTTGGTCGGCGATATGGTCAATTCCATGCTGGATATTTATGATGTCACAGGAGAACTTCCCATTTGGTCACTTTCCTCGGGTGAAACGAATACGATGATTGGTTATCATGCCGTTTCCGTGATAGCGGACGCGTATTTGAAAGGCATCCGCGGTTTCGATGCCCGCCAAGCGTTGGAGGCGATGACTCGTTCTGCCGAGAAAAACGCCAAAGGGGCGGCTTATTATACCCGTTATGGTTTTATTCCTTCCGATTTACGTCGGGAATCCGTATCCTGCCTGCTGGAATTTGCTTATGACGATTGGTGTATTTCCCGTTTGGCTACGGCATTGGGGGAGAGTGAAACAGCACGGCGTTTCGCTCTCCGTGCCGGTAATTACGCGAATGTATTTGACGGTTCCGGTCGTTTTTTTCGTCCCAAGCGATTGGACGGTAATTGGGAACCGGCGTTTGACCCTTGCCGGGTTGGGCGTGCTTACACGGAGGCTAATGCTTGGCAATATCGTTTCTTTGTTCCTCATGATGTACGGGGGATGATACAGCTTTACGGGGGAGAGGCGATGTTTCTCGCGGATTTGGATTCTCTTTTCCATGGGACTTCGACGGTCGAGAGCGATTTGCCCGATATTACCGGATTGATTGGTCAGTATGCCCATGGCAATGAACCGAGCCATCACATGGCGTATCTTTATACTTACGCGGGACAGCCTTGGAAAACGCAGGAAATGGTACGTCGCATCTTGAAAGAGATGTACCGACCGACTCCTGACGGCATTTGCGGTAACGAGGATTGTGGACAGATGTCCGCTTGGTACATTATGAGCAGTCTGGGGTTCTATCCCGTGTGTCCCGGTTCCAACGAGTTTATTCTCACGTCCCCTTTGTTTCCCGAGGCGACGATTTGTTTGGCAAATGGCAAACGATTGGTCATTACGGCCAATGAGCCCGCTTCTAATACTTACATCCGCCGGGTGTGTCTGAATGGTAGGGAAATGAAGCGTTGTTTTATTACTTACGAGGAATTGATGCAAGGAGGAGAGTTGTCGTTTGAACTTTCGGCGGAGCCTTGTACGGAATGGGGCGGTTACGGTTCGGGGCAACCTTATTCCATGACTCGTGATAAGCAGGTGGCTATTCCCTATGTTTCGCGAGACCTTTATCTTTTCGAGGATGCCGTTGTTTTTGAAATAGGATGTACGACTTCCGGTGCCGAGTTGCATTACACGCTGGACGGTAGTGAGCCTACCCTGTATTCTCCCTTGTATCACGAGGCGATTCGTTTGGATTCTTCCGCGATTCTTCGTGTGCGGGGTTTCAAGGAGGGGTATCTCCCCAGTCGATTGCTGGAATTGCCCGCGGTAAAAGCCGTCTATCGTCCTGCTGAAAGACCGCACGATCTGAATAAAGGTTTTCGCTACCGCTATTACGAGGGTAAATTTACCGGCGTGGAGGATATGGAAAAGATACAGCCCGCGGATTCCGGTTATATGCCCGTGATTCGCATCGACCAAGCTCCTCGTGAGGACCACTATGGTTACATTTGGGAAGGCTGGATTCGGGTGCCGTCACGGGGTGTTTACGAGTTCGAGTTGAAGTCTGACGATGGTAGCGTACTTTACGTCGGTGACCGGAAAGTGGTTGATAATGACGGTTCTCATGCAGCCGTGTCGGCATTCGGGCGCATTGCCCTGCAACAGGGTTATCATCCCTTTCGACTTCTCTATTTCGAGGATTACGAGGGGCAGTTTTTGGAATGGAAATGGAAAAAAGTAACTCGCTAGAGTGAGTGTATGGATAAATAAATTATTAACAGTATATTTTAGAATATGAAAAAAGTAGTACTATTGTTGGTTTGCGTGATGTTTGCTTCTCTATCGGTTGAGGCGCAAGGAGTGAAGTTCGAGTCGGGTACTTGGGATAAAGTTTTGGCTCAGGCGAAGAAGAAAAATAAAGTAGTCTTCGTGGATGTCTATACCACTTGGTGTGGTCCCTGTAAGCAAGTGGCAACTAAAGTTTTCCCCCAAGAAAAGGTGGGTGCGTTTTATAACTCGAATTTTATCAATTATAAAATAGATGCCGAGAGTCCGGAAGGTAAGAAATTCACGGAGAAATATCCGGCGGATGCTTACCCGACATTCTATTTTATCAATGGCAAAGGGGATGTGGTGCATAAAATGACGGGAGCCGGAAATGCAGAGCATTTTATTTCCGAGGGGAGAATGATTGCCCTGTACGAGCGTCACGGGGGAAAAGATAATTTTGTGGCAGCCGTGAAAAACGGAACAGCCGATAGGGATATGTTGTATGAATATTATCAATCTGCCAATGAGCGTAATAAGCCGGCAGCCGTGAATCTTTGTTTGAAAGCTATGCCGACCGAGGAGTTGATTAGCAAAAATAATAAGTTACTCGAAGAGATGTCACTGTATGACAAGGAACTGATGACTCGTTTGGTGGATGAAACGATGAAGGTTAGCAATGACGGGCGGATTTTGGATGAGAAGTTTTACGGGGATTTTATTTATTACACGGTATTTCCCGTGCAGTATCATATTTCGAGATTTTTGAAACAGAGTATTCAAACGGCAAACTGGGAATGGTTGAACGAATTGTTGGTTTTGAAAGCGAAGTTCGCCGATTATGGAGGGAAGATATACCCGAACGGTAACGTGTTGGATGGAGATTTGGATATCTCTCGAGGGCGTGGCTTGTTTTTTGCTACGCCTCAGTATATTAAGCTTTGCTATTGGGCGGAAAATCGTGTTGGGGAAGAGGAGTTCAAGGTGGAATTTCCTCGTTTTATGGAACGGTTGATGCAAGAATATCCCCTCGATACTTTGATGAAGGCGGAGAAGGATCGTGTGATAGATGAGATTCGTAAGGAAGGGCAGACGGAGTTTTTGAAATCGTTTGCCAGAGGTATTTTGAAGCGCGGGGAACTCACGACACCCCGTATCGTGGAGTGGACGGATTATTTCTGGAAACTTTCACCTTCGGATGAAAAGACTAAGGAGTCGTGTAGAGAGTGGGTTCTTTATGCTTTTAATGCGAATCGCTTGTATGGTGAAACGGCTTTTTATGTAGCTGATTTTTTGGCTCGAATCGGGTATTTCGAGGATGCCAAGACAGTGCTGGAGCAAGCAATTTATTTCCAGAAAGATATTAGGAGTGACAATAAAGCACTTATGAAAGAGTTGGAGTGGAAATTGAGGGATGTGAATAACCGGAAGTTGTAAGTAGAAGATAATGCATTTTTGTGGTTACCGCCACTTCTGTTTCATTGATACATGAAAACGGGAGTGGCGGAATTTTTTTCGCGGCGGATACCTCTTTTGCCTTTCTGAATTGTTATATGGGTGTATATTAAATTTAAAAAGATGATTATGGAATTTTGTAGTAAGTTATCGTGTATCGTGTTATGTTGTTTTTTAGTAGGAAACGGGAGAGGCGTGGCGCAAGAGGTGGTTTACCGGGATTATACCCGGCAGGAAGCCGCTTTGCTTGATTCGTTGAAGAAGGAAGGGGTGTTGCCTTTATTCAAGGGAATGCGGGCGTTGCGGCAGCAAGCGCAAGGGGTGAAGGAGAGTACCCCGGTGAATATTGTGCCCCGGCGTGCGGGGAAACGGGAGATGACACCGGAGAATATAATCAAGGAAAGGCGGGCGAGCGTGTTGACGGTAAATAAATACCAAGGAGTGACGACACGTCCGGATATGGTTTACGGGTGGGCAACAGCCGTCGTGTTGACAGCGGACGGTGTTTGCGTGACTAACTTTCACGTGTTTTGGGAATTACTCGATCCGGCAGCGAAGTTGAATCCGGCGGATAGCGTGATATTCGTGGCGACAGAGGACGGTCGGGCTTACCCTATCACGGAAATTCTCAGTTTTAACAAGGCGGCGGATATGGCTTTTTTCAAGATTGATACCCGGGGGGATGTGCTTACCCCGATGCCCTTGGGCGATGATCTTCCGGCGGGGGCGAACGTGCATTTGTTGAGTAACCCGGAAGGCTACCCGTACGCGTACACGCACGGAAGGGTGTCACGGACGATTGCCTTGAACCCGGGTGATCCTTTTTCCCGCAGGATGGAGATGACCGCTGATTTCGCGAAAGGTTCAAGTGGCGGTCCGATCATGGATGACCGGGGAAATATGGTGTCGATGGTATCGAGTATCCGTGCGATATACTTTTCCAATCAACCGCCTTATCATTTGCAAATGAACGTGAAGTTGACCATTCCGGTGAGTTCGTTGCGACGGGTGATAAAATCACCAAAACAAAAGTGAAAAAATTTTGGATGAGATATTGATGTATTTCCAAATGGAATTTCAGTATTGGATTAATTGAATAAATCATTACTTTTGCAACATCATGGGTGTTGTTATTAAGTCAGATAAAGAGTTTGAGAAATTCTTTCGGGAGAATTTTCCAGCCGTGCAGGCGTTTATGCGACGCTACACGGGTGACGATGAATTGGCGGCAGATTTGGCACAGGAGGCATTCATGCGGGTGTTTGAGCGGCGGGAGGAGATTATTTCCGTGGAGTACGGGAAGGCCTTTTTATACACGGTGGCGAGGCATTTGTACTGGAATCATTGTAAACATCAGCGTGCGGCGGAGCATTATTTCGCGCAGTTGGATGAAGATGATGCGGATGATTATAATTTTCTGGAAGAAGCGACACGTCAGGAAACCATACGGATTTTATACGCGGCAATAGAGCAATTGCCACCCCGGACTCGTGAGATTATTCAATTGAACTTGCAAGGTATGAATAACACGGAGGTTGCCGAAGAGTTACAGATTTCCGTGAACACGGTGAAAGATTTGAAGAAATCGGCTTACGTGGTTTTAAGAGATTTATTATCAAAGAATTATTTTCTTATTTTGATATTCCTTTTAGGTGATTAAATGTTAAAATCGTCTTTTTTTGATTTTTTTTTGCTGTTTTACCCACCCACTTTGGTTTTGAAGTAATCTCTTGGGTAAACAACAATAAAATATGGATTTATTAGAACGACGAATGATGATTGCCCGGCTGATAGCGAAAGAACTGACGGGAACGATGGACGAGAGGGAACGGGAGGAATTATCCCGTTGGCTTGCGGAAGACGGGCGACATCAAGAGGAGTACGAGCGGTTGAAAATATCGCTGGAAACAAACGATAAGGTGTGGGAAGAACAAGCCGCGGGACACCGGATGACGGATGCCCGTTGGGAACTCACGAAACAACGGATAAGGAAACAACGGCGTATCGTGTGGAGCAGATACGCGGCGGCGATAGTACTGCCATTGACAATTGCGGCTTTTTGGTTTATAAGCCGGGATACATCACGGGAGCAAGTACCCGTGCAGACGGTTGCCATTACTCATGGTGTGATGAAGGCCCAATTGCAATTGGCTGACGGGCGCAAGGTCGAGTTGAACGATACGACACGATTACGCATAAATGAGGTGGGAGGAACTGAAATTCAAACATCGGACAAAATGGTAAAGTACACGGGGAGTGATTCCGTGGAGATACCGTTAGCGGGCGAGAGGTATAACACGTTGAGAGTTCCCCGTGGTGGAGAGTTTGCTTTGGAGTTGGCGGACGGAACCCGTGTTTGGTTAAATTCCGAGTCAACCTTAAAATATCCCGTTCATTTTACCGGGGACCTGCGAAAAGTGGAGATGACGGGAGAGGGATATTTCGAGGTGGCGAAGAATGCCGGGAAACCCTTTGTCGTGGCGGTAAATGGTGTGAATGTTAGGGTGCTGGGTACAAGTTTCAATGTTTCGGCGTACAGCGAAAGGGTGGTCACGACGTTGGTCGAGGGGAAAGTACAATTGCAAAGAGGAGCAGATAGCGTGATCTTGATACCTAATCAGCAAGGTATATGGCGGAACGGGAAACTCGGGTTCGTGGTGAAACAGGTTGAGGCTAGGAATTATTCGTTGTGGCGTGAGGGAATTTTTTATTTCGAGGATACGGATTTGGAAACGATTTTGGATGTCATGGCTCGCTGGTATAACGTGAATATTTTTTACGTGAACCCGGGGGTGAAGTCCATGAAGTTTTCCGTGGAAGTTAAACGCTACGAAAATATAGAGCAAATATTAAGGAGAATAGAACAGACAAAACGAGTGAAATTTGATATAAAAGATAGAACTATAAACGTGTGTGAATGAAAAAAAGACAGGTAACGCCCCCACGCTACCTGTCAGAATACATTCAATAAATTAATTCAATGTAAAATTCAGAAACAAAGTTATGAAAAAAAAGTGTAACTCGAGTGGTCTTATGAAAATAAGACTACGTAAAAAGTTGTTGACTATGAAATTTTTTGTGCTTTTTTTCTTGTTATCCGTGTCTGTGTCGGCAACGACTTATTCGCAGGAGGCAAGATTGACACTTTCGTTGGAAGATGTTTCTTTGACAGAAGTATTTTCTGCGATTAGAAAAAACACTGCGTTCACGTTTATTTATAACGTGGATGACGTGAGAAATTTGCGGGTGAAATCCTTGAATGTGAAGGATGCCACAATTCAGCAAATTTTGGATGAGGTACTTCGTGGTACGGGATTTATTTATCGAATTGAAGATGAGGTTGTAGTAATCCAGCCGCAGGATGTAAAAGAGAAAAAAGAATCTTTGCGGGTGAAAGGATTTGTTTACGACACGAAGAAACAACCGATGCCGGGAGTGACGGTGAAAGTGCAGGGTGTTGCGATAGGAACAGCCACGAATAAAGACGGGTGGTTTGCTTTGGAATTGCCTTTACTTAAAGGGGTATTGGAGTTTTCTTTTATCGGTTTTAAAAAACAACAGGTAAATTTTACGGAAAAAACCGATACGCTTAGAATTACTTTAATTGAGGATGTTTCGAATTTGGATGAAGTTGTTGTTCGTGCGTATGGTTCACAAAAAAAGAGAGAAACCATTAGTGCGATCTCTTCGGTGAAGGCAGATGAAATGAAAGAACTCCCTGCAGCCAGTATCACGAGTATGTTGCAAGGACGTTTGGCGGGAGTGAATGTCATTCAGCAGTCCGGGGCACCCGGTAGTGCGGCAGTGGTTGCCGTGAGAGGATTTAATTCTTTGATGTTCGATGGAGCTAGTGACGGTCAACCTTTGTGGGTTGTGGATGGAGTGCCGATGCATTCGTTTGTTTCACCTGTGACGGGAACAAATACATTGGCAGATTTGGATCCAAGTTTGATTGAGTCCGTGGAAGTTTTGAAAGATGCGGCTGCAGCCTCGATTTATGGTAGTCGTGCCGGGAATGGAGTAATCTTGATTACGACCAAAAAAGGTAAAATAGGTGAAGTGAAATTTTCAGCAAATGCTTCCTATTCGTTATCTCAATTGATGGAATATCCCGAACAAACGGGGGGACGTATGGAACGGTGGTTGGATATTTTGCAGTATAGAAATACTGTTTATAATTATGAAGCAGATGATGGTTTCTATAATTGTCCGGATTCCTACGAGAGTGTTTGGGTCTCTAACTGGTGGGGGGGATACTGGGGTGCTGGAACATATGATTTGTTTTGGGGAAATAGTCAAAAAGGTTCAGCTACTCAAGAATATTGTCTTCAAGATAGTCTTGATCCGTATTATAATAATAGTACTAATTGGTATAAATATGCATTTCGTACAGGTAAAGTACTAAACGCAAATATCTCCGCAAGTGGTGGAACAGAGAAATTGCGTTATATGGTAGGTTTAGGATATTATGACGAAACGGGAATTATGATTAATAGTCAATATTCTCGAGCGAATTTAATCTCTAATCTAACGGCTAATTTATCTTCCAAGTTAGGATTGGATACGCGTGTTTATCTCGCGTATACGAATAGAACAATGAATGGAAACTCGACGGGTTCCAAGATGAAATACGAGGGAATGACCGTGGATCCAAGACAGCAGAATACTTATTTAGGTGTAAGCGAGGAAGTGCAAAATGAATGGAAAAAGAAGATGTTAGGGCAAAAAGACAGGACAGATGATTACCGGGCAATGGTAACCTCTGTGTTGAGATTAAAATTTTTGCCCGAGTTGGAATTTTCTGCTTCGATAAATTTAGATTATTCTCAAGGAAATTCTAATGTATTTACACCTAGTTATTTAGATGTTTATTATAATGAAAATATGTCCTCGGGCGCAATTAATCGCTCGGTAATGATTTCAACGGAAGAGTTACTGCATTATAATAAAAGTATAAAAGATGTGCATAATATTGATATCTTGTTGGGATTTAATGTGAATAAGACTCAGAAATTTGATATAAAAGGATATGGTAAAAAAGGGGCGAGTGATTTTATATATTATTATGATCCTACAAAAGCACCGGAGGTTGTAAATCATGGTACGGAGGATTGGCCGAATTGGGTGTCTACAAGATTTTATGCTTCAGATTTTAAAGAACAAAAAATGATGAGTTATTTTGGGCGTTTCGGTTACAATTACAAACAACGTTATTTGTTTGAATGTACGTTACGTTCGGATGGTAGTTCTACTTTTGGTGAGGGAAATCGTTGGGCGGTATTTCCGTCGTTTGCTGTGGGGTGGACGTTTTCAGAGGAGCCCTTTGTGAAAAATTGGACGGAAAATTGGCTTAATTTAGGTAAAATTCGTTTTAGCTATGGAACTTCGGGGCAAGTTTTCTCGAAAGAGTATATGGCTCATGGATTGATGAAGGTAGGAACTCGATCGTTTTTAGGTAGTACGGGCGTAACAGTTCAAGATGCAATTGCACCTAGTTTGACATGGGAGAAAACGGAACAATACGATATAGGGCTTGATCTTGATATGTTGCAATATCGTTTGAATGTGAAATTGGATTATTATTATAAATATACAAAAGCCATGATTTGGGATGTTCCCGTGCCGGGAGCGTTATATCCTTTCTCCACTCGTACGGAAAATGCAATGGATGTTTCTAACGAGGGAATTGAATTGGAGTTAGAGGCTGATATATTGCGAGAGAGTGCGGTGAGTTGGCGGATGAAGTTGAATGGTGCTCGAAATTGGAATCGTTTCGAGAAATCTTATTCGGGAAAGGATGTTGGGGAATTTGTGATTGGGAGATCGTTGTATGGAATGTACGTGTATGCCAATGAAGGTTTTTATAATTCGGATGATGAGGTAGAACGTTATCATACGTCCTATGGTAAGGAAATTTATAAAGGTGGAGTTGGCGTGGCGAATGGAACAAGTGGCATGGTAGGGTATTATAATTTGAGAGATTTTAATGGAGATAATGATGTCGACAAGTTGTATGTGGGCTCTCCTGTTCCTGTAGCAAGCGGGGGATGGGTAAATGAGTTAAAATGGAAGGGGTTTGATTTGAATATCCTTGTAAATTATTCATTAGGTCGGAAAATTATTAATATGCGTGCATCGCAATCGTTCGGTACTATACCTTTAACAAAATTGTTGGATTATCGGAAATTACGTCGTTGGACTCCGACAGAAAAGAATCCGAATGCATCACGATGGGGAAAATCCATTATAGGGGAATTGGATACTAATATAGAGAAAGTGCATTCAATGAGTTTAAAACAATTAACATTAGGATATGACTTACCTAAGAAAGTGGCTTCTAAAATTGGTTTGTCCGGATTACGTTGTTTTGTAACGGGAGAAAATTTATTTTACTTGAGTAACTATTCGGGAGAGAACCCGGAGATCGTGGATGTATATAGTGGGTTTGATAAAGGAGATGGATATCCGCTTCCTCGGAAATGGACATTGGGATTAACGCTTAATTTTTAAGGAAAGATGAGAAAGTATTTACTATATTTAGTGTTACCGTTTTGTTGGGCATGTTCGAACTTTATAGATGTAGAACCGGAAAATAGTGTCACGTACACGAACTTTTTTAAAAGTAAAAAAGATGCCGAAGCTTTGTTAACTGAATTACAGGTTCATATGACAACTGTTTTTTTGTCCCAATGGACGGAGGCAGCAGGAGATATGGCAGAGGTAAACGAGCATTTTCTTCCGACAGACTTGACAAGTTGGGGGATGGTATTCGATTGGGCGCCATTTTTTAGATTGATTTATCAGGCCGATTTGATTTTGGATAACGCACATCGGTTTGAAAGTTTAACGAAAGAAGAGCTTGAACCGTATGTTTTACAAGCTTATTTTGCAAAGGGAGTTGCTTATTTTTACTTGGCGATGACATTTGGAGATGCTCCCATATCTAAAGGAACGCTTTTTATCGAGAAGTTGCCACAATCTCCGATGAGTGAGGTGTTGGATATGGCGGATTCTTGTTTGTCGAAGGCCTTAAAACTTCCTGTTTACGAGGAGATGGTGAGTGCCACGTCAGAAGCCCGGATGAAGCAATATGGTAGTAAAGGTGCTGCTGTTGCGTTATTGGCACATCTTCATGCGTGGAGAGCCGGGGTGGAAGGAAAAAAGGAGTGTTGGGCAAAAGCGGAGGAATATTGTTCCATGATAATTGAAGGGCGTGTAGGAAACTACAAGATGGTTGATACCCCGGAAGAGGTTTGCGTGAACGTGCTAAAGGGAGGAAGTGACGAGAGTATTTGGGAAATTTATAGTGATGCTTCGGAGAATAAAGAGTATGCTTATCGTAATGATTTTGTGAGATTTCCTGTCTTGCTAAATGGAGAGTTTTATCCGGGAGCAGGAATTCCGTACCCGTATTTAACCAAGGAAACGGTTCATAACATGTATTCCATGGGAGATTTGCGGAGAGAATCTTATTATTATGCTCTTGATGCCGATTTTATTTATTTGAATAAAGTTGGGGAAAACGTGGTAGTGGGGACAACGCCGGGGGATGTTGTTCTAAAATATGATGTGAGGGAGTTGGACGAAACTTATATGTATAAGTTCCGTTATCCTTATTATGAAAAAAATGAATATGATCCGAGGCCTAGTTTTCGGGGGATGAGTCAAAATAAGGTGCTTTATCGTTTGGCGGATATCTATTTATTACGTGCGGAATGTCGAGCCCGACAAAATAAACGTGACTTGGCGGTAAGTGATTTGAATTATGTGCGCGGTAGAGCTTACGGGAACATGGAAGACGGGAATATAAAAAATGGGGATGATGTATCAAGATATAGTTACCCCACTTCTGAAGACATAAAAAACGGTTTGGATGCGAATTTGTGTTTGGCGATATTCAAGGAACGTGAAAAAGAATTAAGTTATGAAGGGTATCGTTATTATGATATCATGCGTAATGGATATTGTTTTTTGCGTGGGGAAGACTCGCATGATTATATTCGTAAAGAAATTTCCAAGTATTACGAGCAACTCACGGACCAAGATATAAAAGACGGAGCTATGTATTGTATGCTTATGGACGTGTGTTTTGATAATAATGATTTAATACGACAGAATAGGTATTGGAATCGTAGAATACAATAAAATTAGAATTATGAGAAGAAATTATATTATAATCGTACTGATGTTAGTAATAATGTCTTGCACGAAAGATAATTTTATCGACACTGGTATATCTAAAGGACGATTTAACGGGAATGTACTGGAATACATGGAGGCACATCCTTATGATTGGGATTCTACACGCTTGTTGATAAAGCACGCGGGGGAAGATATGGTACGTTTGTTCGAGGGGAATGATCCGCAACACAAGGAGATAACTTTTTTTGGTTTGACGAATCATTCTATTCGTCGTTATCTATTGCATAACGGATTGTCGCGTGTTACGGATTTAGATCCGGAGTGGTGTCATTCTGTATTGATGCAGCATGTTGTAGATGGAAAATTATATCGGAAAGATATTCCCACGGGAGAAGAAGGTGATTTTGGTACGCTTGGGAGCGGAGGAATGATGGTAAAATCGCTCGCGGGAAAGGAGTGCTGGGTATATGTTAAAATAGAACCGGTGGATGGACGTTACGTGGAGTTTGCTCCTCGGCATATTTTTATAAATTTTATGTCAACGGAAAATATCGCTATTATGTCTGGTGATATTGAGCCGAATAATGCTTTGATACATGCGCTTGACTACAATTTTACGATAGGTGATTCGATGATTGGTGGTTCGAGTGATGATGAGAATGAAGATTGGTGGTAAAAAATGAAATTTATGAAACAGATATTATTATTAATAGGGGTGGCGATGTTTTTTTGTTTGGAAGCTTGTCACGAGAAAACTGTCGGATATTTGATAACCGAGAATGCTTCTTATGATCCGGATACTATGTATGTTCGTAAAACTCCGGACCCGCAGCTTGATTGGTTCCGGATAGAAAATAAAGCTCCATGGAAATCTTTGGCGTTGCAAGGATACGAGGGAACAGAGTTGATTTATTTTTACGTGGAGTCGGTTACTTATGAAGGTCCCTTATCCGAGGCTGCGGGAGAAGAAGCAGCCCAAAATTTCATGAAAAATTTGTCCGTTCGTAGCGGGGGTGCTTTGGAATACCCTTTCGAGAATGATGCAGTGCCGGGAACTTATAAAGTTTCAATTCGTTTGACTAATCCCGGATACAGCCATGTGTTACAGGATGCGATGAAAATTATAGTAACGGAATAATATTTAGCACCTACATACCTAAGATAGAAGTAATGATGAGATTTTTTTTATTGATAGCGTTTGTATTATTACAATTGACTGAGAGTTACGGGCAGATTCGTTTTGACAAAATGAATGGAGATGTTGATAAACAGTTAGAGGATTTGTTCAAGAGTAAATCTCCTTTATTATTGTATTTCCCGAGATACGGGGAAGAGAATAAAGTAAAAGGGACTGATGCATTCACGTGTTTTTCTAGTGAGGAAAACGGCACGTTCTTTAATAAACATTTTTGTTGTTATGCATTGGATTCGTTGGCAGAAATGAAATTGGATACCACTACGGTATGGGGACTAAAGAGAAATCCCTGTGTATTATTATTAGCTGCCGGGGGAGAAGGCTTTTTTTGCATTTCCGCTAATGAACATCCCGATGTTTTGTTACGTTTGGGACAAGTGATAATAGGAGAAAAAGAGGACGCTAATCAGGTATTTAATAATTGGAAGAAAAGCAGTAAAAAGCTCTCGGAAACCCAAATGTTGTTACGTGAAATGGGATTGTTATTACCGGGAATGAGCCGGGAAGATTCTTTGAGTTGGGATCAAAAATTGTCTAAAATATACAAGGGGTATTTGGGACATAAGTCTATCAAAGAATTGGCGAATGTTACAGACTTCGGGATATTGGTTCGTTTTCGAGGAGAATACTCTAAAGGGATTTCTGTTGCTGAAAAAGTTTTTGAAAATCGAGATCGATTTTATAATGCAGTAGGGAAAGTGGAAGTGGATCGATTCTTGATGGAAGAAAATAATCGTTTGATATTGACTTTAGCGCAAGCGGGAAATAAGAATTACATAAAGCCGTTGCAGCGAGTGACTGGTGATATGGCTGACGTGTATGAATCAGATGATAGTACGGTAGGTATTGATACTATTTTGCGTTATGGTGCCGCGGGGAAGTATATATTGAATGATAAAAAGTATGAGGCTTACGTTAATTTGAAAAACGAGTATTTCGATATGCTTGGGGAGCGTTGCCAGTGGCAGGATCGATACGATGCGGTTAGAGAGTTGATGATTGCTTCTGACGGGCAGATAACGGCAGACGTTGCAAAATCTTGTATCGGGTGGATAGATGAAATCGCAAGTCATACTGATATCCCGTTGAAAACGAGGATGAGATTAGTGTTATCGGCAGCAGAATGTTATTTGAGTTTGGGTGATACACAATTGGCATCTTTATTATTCGAGGAAGCTTTTAAGTTTGCAACAGTATTTATGAATAAGAATATTCAGGGAAGAGTAATGTATAGAATGCAAGAAGTGCTTCGGAGAAATAATAATTGAGAGAAAAATAACAATTGAGTCGATGTACCTGTCCCGGGAAATATTTTCCCGGGACAGGTCTTGTTTACCGGAGTAGTGGATGTTTTCTTGTTAGAAATGGGAAGAGAACGGGTAGAGAAATAGGTGAGAACGGGCTACAACTCCAGTACAACACTTGACGACCACCCGTTTAACACCGGAGATGTCGAATGTTGGTTGATTATGGTTGAGAACGTGAATGAATTGCCATGCTTTATTTTTCCCTGTTTTTAACCCATGCGTAACGGGAAATTTTCCTAAAGTTTATATAACAACTTTTGAAAAATCATGTGATTTGGTGTATTTCCTCGAATGATTTTGTATCTTTGTTCTGAATTTATCGTAGAAAAGTGGTATGAAAGCTTTCATGAAATATTGTGTGCTGCTTATTTTGGCGGTAGTCTATCTGGGACAACGGGTAGATGCCACTCGCTACATGGAAAAGGTAGTGAGCCAAGAGAGGCTTGTTTCCAATGAAAAGGAGGCTTTCGAACGCTTGGCAATGTTGACGGCGATGAACGGGAATGCGCTACCGGTGAACGTGGTGCATGAAGTGTCTAACATACAGCCTCCCTGCCGTCATTTACAAAGAAATAGTTTCTCGATTCAGTTCGAGGAGTATAAAAGGGTATTTACACCTTACTTCAGGTATGTCGAAAATGATTATCTCGACTTTTTCGCGTTAAGACAGGACGGGGGATACTACGTCTTTGCTTTGCGTGAAATCATTGTATGATTTAGGTTTATTTCGTGGGAAAACTTTGCTCGTTCGTGAACGGGTGAAGTGTGTTTTGGTGTGCTGAAATTTAAACATTATAAATTATACATAGAAATCATAATTATGGAAACAAAATTTGACTATATAGATGACGTAATCTTGAAAGTAGATGAAGGTAAAGTAGAGAAAAAGAAAAAATCACCCGTGAAACCCTTGGGCTTGTTGATCGTGGGAGCCGCTATTCTTTGGGTGGGGGCAAATCATATCAACACGGCACAAAGCGATACGCTTTCTTCTATCATTATTATGCTCGGGTTGGCTGTTGTGGGTTGGGGAATTATGGCATTTATCATTAAAAAAGAAAAGTACGTGTACAAACCGACGGGAAAAGCCATGAAAAAGCACAAAGTGTACGTGGCTGCCAATCAATCTTCACAGTTGTATGATATCATTGAACAGAATAAATTTGATAATCTTCAGTCATTGAGTCGTTCTGATCAATCCAATTTGAGTTTGGAAGTATTTTGTAGCGAAGATGAACAATACGCTTTATTGCAGGTGATGGAATTTGTTCCTTACAACGATGTGCCGAGAACTGAGGTAAAAGTTTACGAGGGAACTCCTGCCAAACAAATAGCTTACTTCTTAAAATAGAAAGGAAAACCCTTTCTATTTTGGTTTATAAAGTTTATAAGGTTCATAAAGTATTTAGAGTTAGTTACTTTATAAACTTTATGAACTTTTTAACTTTATGAACTCTTTAACTTTATGAACTCTTCTGTATTCCCAATTCGGCAGCGACCTTGAACATGTATTCTCGGGCTTCTGCGGGATCGTTACTTATGATGCCGTCGAGGATAGCTTCTTTGATGGCATTTTTAATATCTCCGATGGCTTTGCACGGGGGTAAATTGAAGATTTCCATGATTTCCTCGCCGCTTACCGGGGGTTGGAAGTTCCGGATGGCGTCTTTTTCCTCGACTTCTTTTAATTTTTGACGAACGATCCGGAAATTGTGCATGAAGCGACGCACTTTCTCTTCGTTCTTGGAAGTTATATCCGCTTCGGCAAGGGTCATTAAATCGTCGATGTCGTCCCCGGCGTCAAATAAAAGACGGCGGACAGCCGAGTCGGTTACGATTTCTTCCGAAAGGACAATTGGACGCATGTGCAGGAATACGAGTTTTTGCACGTATTTCATTTTTTCGTTCTGGGGCAGTTTGAGGCGGTTGAATAATTTGCCGACCATGCGTTCGCCGACGTGGTTATGCCCGTGAAATGTCCAGCCTTGTCCCTGCACGAATTTTTTGGTAACGGGTTTGCCTATGTCGTGAAGCAAGGCTGCCCAGCGAAGCCATAGATTGTCTGATACCCGGCTAACGGAATCCAGCACGGTCAACGTGTGATAGAAGTTGTCTTTATGCCCGATACCGTCCACGGACTCTACTCCCTTGAGTGCGGTGAGTTCCGGGAAGAATACCTCCAGTAGCCCGGATTGTTCCAGTAATTTCAGCCCCACGGAAGGACGGGGGGATAGCATGATTTTATTGAATTCATCAATGATACGTTCTTTCGACACGATTTTCAGACGCTCTTTGTTGGCGATAATGCCCTCGAAAGTGATCGCTTCAATCGTGAAATTCAATTGAGAGGCAAAACGAACGGCTCGCATCATGCGTAACGGATCATCCGAAAAGGTAATCACGGGGTCGAGTGGGGTTCGTAATATCCCGTCTTCCAAGTCTTGTATTCCTCCAAACGGATCGACCAGTTGCCCGTAGGTATCTTGATTTAAAGAGATCGCCAAAGCGTTTATCGTGAAGTCTCTGCGTTTTTGATCATCGTCAATGGTTCCTTCTTCCACGATCGGTTTACGGGAGTTCCTTTGATAGGATTCCTTACGTGCCCCGACAAATTCGATTTCCATTCCTTTGTATCGAAACATGGCTGTCCCGAAGTTTTTGAACACGGAAACAGTCAGATTGCCCAATTGTTTTGCCGCGGTTTCTGCCAATTCTATCCCGCTACCTAAAACTACAATGTCAATGTCTTTGGAAGGGCGTTTTAAAATCAAGTCGCGGACATATCCCCCGATCACGTATATCTCTAAACCTTTTTCTGCTGCTATTCCGGATAAGATTTTAAAAATGGGGTGAGTTAATTGCATATTTTGAGGCATAAACTTTAGTAAACTGATTCGCGTACAAAATTATCAAGTTATCCCTTACAGACCAAATAATTTGATTCTGATTTGCGGAGGGAGATTCTTTTTCGATATATTCGCGAACAGTTTTTTAAGGATATGATGAATAGAGAAAGAAGATTTGCAGCATTGTTTGATATGGATGGAGTGGTTCTCGACACGGAAGGACAATACGATCTTTTCTGGATAGAACAGGGAAAGCGTTTTCATCCCGGAATGCCTGATTTTTACAAGAAGATTAAAGGGATGACGACGGAGAAGATTCTGGAGGATTATTTCGGGGGTAATATGGATTTGCAGCAACAGATTTCCCAAGAGTTGGAAGAGTTCGAGGAAAAAATGAATTATCCTTACGTGCCGGGTGTCGAAAATTTTATTCGAGTATTGTTAGATCATGGCGTGAGGATTGCTTTGGTGACGAGTTCCAATAACGTGAAAATGTCGTATGCCTTGAAGGCTCACCCGGAATTTACCGAGTATTTCGAGCGAATAATTACTGCCGATAAGATCACGAAATCCAAGCCTGCTCCGGAATGTTATCTACTGGCGGCTAAAGAACTGCAGATGGAAACAGATGTTTGTTGCGTTTTCGAGGATTCTTTTGCCGGTATCGAGGCTGGACGTAATGCCCGCATGAAGGTAGTCGGGTTGGCTACAACAAACGCGAAAGAGAAGATCGAGGGAATGGTGGATCGGGTAATCGCGGATTTCACGGGATGCTCGTATGACGGGTTCGTGGATTTGATGGATGGGGGAACAATGATGTTTTAATCTTTTTTTGCAAGTCATTTAATTCTTTTTCCGAGAGATAGTGTATTAATAGTGAAGACATCGAGGATTGGTGTTATTGTTATTAATAATAAACTAAATCGAAAGCTTATGATTTTTTGTGTACTAAAAAAGCGGACAATGTTTTTTCTTACATTATTTTTATGTGTTTCATTTGTAAATGTGCAGGCTGGCACGGGGATTCCAAAAGAAAAGAATGATAAAAAAACGATGTTCAGGAGCAATGTGGCTATTTCTACTTTTCCTGTCTGGCTATCCAATCAATTACTTCACAGGCATATTCCTTTTAGCGTTAATCTTGCAGAATCCGATTACTTGTTTAATAATATTGCTTATGTGGATACGTTGTCACAAGAAATGGATTTAATCACTCGTTTTACCGTGACGAAAGGCGGTAAGATTAAAAATTGTGTGGTGGAAAATCTTCCGGATTCTGCATTTGCAGATGAGGTGGAACGTCTTATTTTGATTTCTCGGAAATGGAGAGCCCCTGAAGAGAATGGTCGAAAGACCTCGGCAGAACAACAATTCTCCATTCCACTCGAACTAAAAGGAAGTGTCGTGATTCTTGATAAAGGACCGGAATGGGGTGAAGCTGATCAAAAAATTTATGACAAAAGGTATAATCTTACTAGGTATATACATCAGGTGGCGATGCATGTAGGAGCAAAACGTGCGGATAGTGTAAGTATGATTGAATATCCGAATCAAATGTCGTTTTTGGTAGATGGAATTTTAAAACTCAGTTTTGTCATAGATAAAGAAGGATATTTTTCGCATCTGAGATATGGGCATGATTTACCGGTTGCGGCACAATTAGACTATGTCATAACCCGGCAAATGTATCCCGGTCGTTTTTTTAGTGACGAGGTGAAATGGAAACCAGCAATGCTTGACGGAAAACCCGTGCGGGTGCGAGTGGAAGCTTGCATTGATTATAAAAAGAAAGAATTTTCATGGGATTGTTATTTGATGGATTAAATTTGAGATATACCCAAAAGAAACGGCAGCTCTTCACAGGGGCTGCCGTTTTATTTTATAGAGCAAATATTCTTATTTGACGATTCCGGAGAAGCCCATGAATGCTAAGGCTAACAATCCCGCGGTTACTAGAGCGATTGGAGTTCCTTTCATGCCTTTGGGGATAGAGGAAAGTTCCAATTGTTCGCGGATGCCGGCAAAGATGGTTAAGGCGAGCCCGAAACCGATAGCGGTAGAGGCAGCGAAAACCACGGACTCGAGTAAGTTGTAGTTTTTTTGGATAACCATGATGGCAACTCCCAGTACGGCACAGTTTGTCGTGATCAAGGGAAGAAATACTCCTAACGCCTGATAAAGCGAGGGGCTTACTTTTTTCAGAATGATCTCCACCATTTGCACGAGTGCTGCAATAATCAGGATAAACACGATAGTTTGCATGAACTCTATGTGGAACGGATCAAGTACCGTTTTTTGCACGATGAAAGTAACCAACGTGGCTAAAATCATCACGAATGTCACGGCTCCGGTCATACCTAAAGCCGTGGGAACACTCTTGGAAACCCCAAGGAACGGACAGATACCCAAGAATTGCGCCAATACGATATTATTGACAAATACTGCGGCTATGAATATAAATATGTATTCCATTTTTCTGATTTTAAATTTTAGATTTTAGATTTTAGATTTTAGATTTTAGATTGGATTTTGATTTGCAATTTAAAATCTAAAATTTACAATTAGTTGGTTTTTCTTATTCTATTAATAAACGCGATCAAGTAACCTAGCGCGATGAAAGCTCCCGGGGCTAACACGAAGATGATCATTCCGTAGTTTTCACTGTACAGGGTGATGTTGAAAATTTTTCCGCTACCCAATACTTCACGGATGCATCCCAACAAGGTCAGTGCCATCGTGAATCCCAAACCGATACCCAATCCGTCGAGCATGGAAGGAATGGCTTTGTTCTTGGAAGCAAAAGATTCGGCACGTCCCAGCACGATACAGTTTACCACGATCAACGGGATGAATAACCCGAGTGATTCGTGCAAGCTAGGTAGATAGGCTGCCATACACATATCAACGACGGTAACGAATGCCGCGATGATAACGATAAATCCGGGAATACGGATTTTATCGGGAATCAAGTTTGCCACGAGCGAGATAGCAAGGTTGGATAACACGAGCACGAAGGCGGTAGCCAATCCCATTCCCAAGCCGTTGATTGCCGACGTGGTGACTCCCAGCGTGGGGCACATCCCGAGCAATAGTACAAAGGTGGGATTTTCTTTAAAGAACCCTTTGGTAAAGTTTTGCCAGTTGTTCATATCTTTATTTTTTCGATTGTTCTACTTTTGTTTGGTATCTTTTTCCAGCGCTTTGGCTGCCCGGTTTACTGCGTCCAAAAAGGCACGGGATGAAATAGTGGCAGCCGTGATAGCGTCCACGTCCCCTCCGTCTTTTGAAACCTGCAGTCCTTTCGTTCCCGGTGTTTTACCGGTAATGTCACCTTTGGCACCTTTCACGAACCATGTATCCATTTTGGAACCTAACCCCGGGGTTTCTTTGTGGCTCAACACGGAATAATTGTAAATTGTTCCGTCGGGAGTAAAACCTACCATTAATTCTATTTTTCCCCCGAATCCGTCGTTCGTGTAAGTTTTAATGGCTGTTCCTACTAATTCCCCGTTCTGTTTGGCAGGATAAAACTCAACTTCTTCTTCATTTTCCGAAGGTTTTACCGTGTATTTTTCTGTCATGGGGTCATTATCGAAAGTCGGGACCACGGCACGTATTGCTTGTGTCTGTTTTTCGATTTGTACCTTCTCGATTAATCCCGACGTGAATGAGTTGACAACTCCCACGGCGGCTGAGGATATGAGTGTTACCAAGAATAACACCAATACCATATTTTTAAAACTCGATTCTAATTTCTTTCCCATCATCTTGTGATTTTAAATTTTAGATTTTAAATTTTAAATTTCAAGTGTAAGTAATTTACAATCTACAATTTAAAATTTAAAATCGAACGGGTTTACAATATCTGTTGATCAACGGGGTGAAGCCGTTCATGATCAATATGGCAAATGACATTCCTTCCGGATAAGCACCGAAGGTACGGATTATCACGGTCAGTAGTCCGATACCGATACCGAAAATGATCATACCTTTATGCGTCATGGGGGATGTTACGTAATCCGTCGCCATAAAGATCGCTCCCAACATCATACCTCCCGTGAAAAGATGGAACAGGGGATCAGCAAAATGTGCGGGATTTGCCAAGTGCAATATTCCGGCAAACAGGATTACTGTGGCGAAAATTGTCACGGGGATATGCCATGTAATAATTTTACGAATCAACATATAGGCGAAACCGAGCAGAAGACCGATAGCGGCAACTTCTCCCAAGCTACCTCCTATGTTACCGATAATCATGTTGCTTGTCGAAATTCCGCTGGACGCAAGTGCATCAGCCACGGATTGCCCGTTCTTTACTGCTTCTTTCACGATAGCTAAAGGTGTAGCCCCTGTTACGGCATCTACTGTCGAAAATCCGTGAGGTACAGGCCAAGAAGTCATTTGTACCGGGAACGAAATCAATAAGAATACGCGTCCCACGAGTGCCGGGTTGAAAATATTGTTTCCCAATCCCCCGAAACTCATTTTGCCGATACCGATTGCCACGATAGCACCGATTATCACAATCCATAAAGGAAGGGACGAGGGAAGGTTGAACGCTAATAATACACCCGTGATGATAGCCGAGCCGTCCCATATCGTGGGGCGTTGTTTCATCAGGTATTTCTGGATAATAAATTCAAAGATCAGACAGGCTGCCACGGAAGTAAGGGTTACCAGAATGGCTCCTATCCCGAAAAACACGATAGAAAAGATAAATGCGGGGATTAAGGCAATCAGTACCCCGTACATGTTTTTTTCTATCGAATCCCCGCCATGAATGTGAGGGGAGGGTGATATGGTGAAATTACTCATACAAATAATTTTAAATTTTAGATTTTAAATTTTAAATTGAAGACAAGTAAATTTACAATCTACAATTTAAAATTTACAATTAAATTAGTTTTTACGTGAACGTATCATTTGTCCTGTTCTGGCTTTACCCAAGCGAATCACGTCGAGTAACGGACGGTTTGCCGGGCAGGTATAGCTACAAGAACCACATTCGATGCAATCCATTATTTTTTCGGCTTCCAATGCATCCAGCTTGTTGTGTTCGCTAAGTTGCATCAGGTAATACGGTTCCAATCCCATCGGGCATACGGTAACGCATTTCGAACAACGGATACAGTTGCGATACTCTTTCCGGACGGATTCTTCCTGCCGCATGAGTAATACTCCACTTGTTCCTTTCGTGATAGCAATGTTGGTTGTCGTCAAGGCTTTTCCCATCATCGGGCCGCCACCGATCACTTTTCCCGTGTCCTCGGGAAGTCCTCCGGCTGCCTCGATGAGTTGAGAGAGCGGTGTCCCGATACGGCATAGATAGTTACCCGGTTCTTTCAGCGATTTCCCGGTAACGGTAACCACCCGTTCGAATAACGGTTTGTGTTTCATGACAGCCTCGTAAACGGCATATACTGTCCCGACGTTTTGAACGACGGCTCCCACGGCGATAGGTAGTCCGCCGGACGGAACGAATTTACCCGTGGTGGCTTGTATCAATTGTTTCTCTCCTCCTTGCGGGTATTGTATTTTTAACGGGCATATCTCGATGCCGTCGCTCAATCTGGCGTGTTTGCCAAGTTCTTCGATAGCGTCTTTTTTGTTGTTCTCGATGCCCACGATAGCACGTTTCACGTTAAGAGCTTTCATTAGCAGTTCAATCCCGGCGATAAGCTCTTTCCCGTGTTCCAGCATCAGACGGTGGTCTGCCGTTAAATACGGTTCACATTCGACACCATTGATGATTAATACTTCAGCCGTGTTTCCGGGAGGCGGGGATAATTTCACTTGCGTGGGAAACGTTGCTCCCCCCATACCCACGATACCGGCGGCACTGATAGCCGCGATGATTTCTTCTTTCGTGAAAGTATTGGGATGCTTCGCGAGCGGTTCCTTCAATATATTCTCGTCCCATTCGTCACCCTCGACTTTTATCGTGATGGCTGGTCTGGGATAACCGCTGGCATCCACCACGGGATCGATACTCGTGACTGTCCCCGATACGGAACTGTGGATGTTGGCGGAAATGAATCCGGCGGCTTGACCGATAAGTTGTCCTACTTTAACTGTATCACCTTTTTTCACCGTGGGAACGGCAGGTGCCCCGATATGTTGAGATAGTGGTATGATCACTTGTTCGGGAAGGGGTAACGTGATGATTTCCCCTTGTGCTGATAATTTATTTTCAGGTGGGTGTACACCCCCAATTTTAAATGTCTTAAGCACGGTGTATTAATTTTAGATTTACGATTTTAAATTTTAGTTTGAATCGGCAATCATTGAATCGATTCGTTGTTTTTCACTTCCGTGGTCGCTGGTTCGGTAATCTTTCTCGGAGGGAAGTTTACCTCGTGGATCGCGTGTGTCGGACATGCGCTCACGCACTTCCGGCAAAGTTTACACTTGCGGAAGTCGATGTAAGCCAAGTTGTTTTCCAAGGTAATTGCCTCGAAAGGACATTCTTTGACGCATTTCCCACAACCGATGCAGGCAACCGTACAAGCTTTGCGGGCGATGTTTCCCTTGTCTTTGTTCACGCAACACACGAAAACCCGGCGATCTTTGGGCCCCTTGTTCCGCAATTCGATAATGTTTCTCGGGCAGGCTTTAACGCAAGCACCGCAGGCAACACAATTTTCTTCGGAAACAACGGGCAGACCGTTGACGTCCATGTGAATGGCATCGAAAGCGCAGACGTTGACGCAGTCGCCACAACCAAGACAACCGTATGTACAATCGGTTTCTCCCCGGTAGAGAGAATGTTCGATAGCACACGATTTGTACCCGTCGTACGTGCTCGTGCGTGGACGATTGTCACACGTGCCGTTGCATTTCACGACAGCAATCTGTGGTGTCTGAGCTGTTACTTCCATGCCTAAAGCGGAAGCGACTTTCGCCATCGTATCCGCTCCTCCCACCGGACAAAACAGTCCATCCAATGAAGTGGCTTTCACCGTGGCTTCCGCGAAACCCCTACACCCGGGTTTGCCGCATCCCCCGCAATTCGCGCCGGGAAGGATACTTTCCACGATATCGATTCTAGGATCTTCTTCGACCTTAAACTTTTGTGCCACGAAATACAGGATTACGGCAGCCGCAATACCAATGGCACACAAAGAAATAATAGTGTAGATAATGGTAGTAGTCATCATAAAGGTGTTTATTTTGTCTCCTCTAGTTTGTTATAGCGCCCGTAAAGTTATTATTTTTTTTCTAGGTTATGCTATTTTAACCTTGAATTTTATTTTTCGGGTGAAGCTATTCCTACATAAATATAGGATAACAAAGTAAACAGCAACGGCTAGAAGTACAATTGCGGCAGCTATAACTTCGCTTGTCCCCGCCGTGATCAAGAGGGCAAGAAGTACTATTATTAACGCGGACGGAATGATATAAGCAAATGCGACCGAGAGCATGGCATTGCGGGTACTGGCGGTAACAATAACTTTGTCGCCGACAGCCACGGGAACATTCGGTTTTTCCGCCGTGATATTCTTTTGTGCTACTTCCGACAGGCCACACGCTCCCTTAGAATGACAAGAAGCACACGCCGATTGATTTTGTATCTGCACGATAATGGCGTTATTTTCTACTTTTATAACAATTCCGTCGTGTTCTATTGTGTCCTTTGCTGCCATGATGAGTTTTTAAGGTTTATAAAGTTCATAAAGTTACCCCTTCGGGGTTTAAAGTTTACACGATACACGTATTATAAAGTATTCACGAGTTTTTCACCTTATAAACTTTACAAACCTTATGAACTTTATGAACTCATTTATTTCTTCCGCATAAATATTTGAATCGGCACCCCGGTGAAATTCCAGTGTTCACGGATTTTGTTTTCCAAGAAACGTTTGTACGGTTCTTTCACGTATTGCGGTAAGTTGCAATAAAACGCGAAAGTCGGCGTTTTCGTGGGTAATTGAGTCACGTATTTTATGCGGATGTATTTTCCTTTTAAACTTGGTGGGGGGTAGTTCTCGATTTCCTCCAACATGATGCGGTTCAATTCCGAGGTTTTCAGTTTTTGAGCCCGGTTGCGATAGGTTTCAATGGCGGCTTCCAGTGCTTTTAGTAAACGTTGTTTCGTGAGCGCGGAAGTGAAAATGATTTCTACATCATTGAATGGCGCCATTTTAGCACGCAGGTCTTTCTCGAAGTTAATCGTTGTTTTATTATCTTTTTCGATTAAGTCCCACTTGTTTACCAGTACCACGACACCTTTTTGGTTGCGCTCTATCAAGTGGAATATATTCAAATCCTGGGCTTCCATACCCCGGGTGGCATCAATCAGTAGCATACAGACGTCACTGTCCTCTATGGCACGCACGGAACGCATCACGGAATAGAACTCCACGTCCTCGTTTACTTTGGCTTTTTTACGTAGTCCGGCAGTGTCCACCAGCAAGAAATCATGCCCGAAGCGGTTGTACCGGGTGGTCAGCGTGTCACGAGTAGTCCCCGCGATGTCCGTAACAATATTCCGTTCCTTGTCTATCAGGGCGTTAATGGTGGAAGATTTTCCCACGTTAGGGCGTCCCACGATAGCGATTTTGGGAAGTTCATTCTCGTCTTCCAACGGGTCGCTCGTGAAATGAGATACCAGTTTATCAAGTAATTCACCGGTTCCGGAACCGTTTATAGATGAGATCGGGAATATTTCTTCCCCGACACCCAGTTTATAGAATTCGTGAACATCATAAAGACGTTCGCCATTATCCACCTTGTTGGCGATGAGGTAAACAGGTTTCGTGACTTTTCGCAACATACGGGCGAAACTGTAATCCAAATCAGTTATTCCTAATTCCACGTCACACACGAACAGAATCACGTCTGCTTCGTCCATCGCCAGCAGTACCTGTTTGTTGATCTCTTCCTCGAAAATATCTGAGCTGTTAGAAACGTACCCACCCGTGTCAATGACGGAAAAATCTTTACCGTTCCACACTGATTTTCCGTAATTCCGGTCACGGGTCACACCGCTTTCCTCGTTCACGATGGCTACTCGTCCACCGACCAAGCGATTGAAAAGTGTTGATTTTCCCACGTTGGGGCGTCCTACTATGGCAACAATATTACTCATTTTATAAATTGAAAATTGAAAATTGAAAATTGAAAATGATGATTTGCAATCTCAATTTTAGTTATTAATGTTATAGTTGTTTGTAACCGAAGCGTTTCAAATCGTTTTCTTTGTTCCGCCAGTCTTTCAGTACTTTGACGTAAAGGTTAAGGAACACTTTCTTGGCGAAGAAAGCTTCGATGTCTACTCGGGCTTCCGTGCCTACTTTTTTCAAGGCGGCACCTTGGTGTCCGATGATAATGCCTTTCTGTGAATCACGTTCGACGTTAATTACCGCCATGATATTGATTCTTTTGGCTTCTTCTTTGAATTCTTCTACGACCACCTCGACGGAGTAGGGGATTTCCTTGTCGTAGTACAACAGGATTTTTTCCCGTATGATTTCTGTCACGAAGAAACGAGCAGGCATATCGGTTATTTCTTCTTTATCGAAATAAGGTTCTCCGACGGGAAGCAATTCCAGAATCCGCTTGTACAGGTTGTCGACGTTGAAGTTCTCGGTTGCCGAGATGGGGAATATCTCCGCTTGCGGGATGATTTCCTTCCATTTCGCGAACAGGGCATCCAGCTTATCCGGCGTGGTCAGATCAATTTTGTTCAATACCAACAAGATGGGTACTTCGCTTTGCTTCACTTTATCGATGAAGTCGGCGTTCTTCTCGAAATTTTCCACCACGTCGGTCACGTAGAGAATAATATCCGCGTCAATAATGGCGGTTTTCGAGAAGTCCAGCATGTATTCCTGCATCTTGTAGCTTGGTTTCACGACTCCCGGGGTGTCGGAAAACACGATTTGAAAATCCTCCCCGTTCACGATACCTTTAATGCGGTGGCGCGTCGTTTGGGATTTAGATGTGATAATCGATAATTTTTCTCCGACTAATCGATTCATCAAGGTGGATTTCCCCACGTTGGGGTTTCCTAAAATATTGACAAAACCTGCTTTATGCTCCATGTACTCAAAAATTTATTGGGCACAAAAGTACAATTAAAAATTGGAATTGAGAAATTTGTACTTCTAAGTTGGATGGTCTGAAGTAAAATGTAAGGTCGGATTAACCTTAAACCTCGGGTATTTCTACCGTAATACTATATCTACTTGCTTACGGGCTTGCGATAAACCACTTCTTCCACCGTTAGGTAAGGGCGAAAGAAGTGAGGTGTATCGACCCGGTAAGCGTGTAGAAGTAGGATTACCCTAGGATTACTCGAGTAATACCGTGTGTTTATTTATAGGTATATTCTATCTTTTCCGTGTTGGTGGGATTTTGAGGATCGGTTTTAGCGATCCATGCCCCGGTGTTGTCGTACTCGTATTTGTATCGCGGATCGACTTGATTACCGAATTCATCGTAATGGATGGTAATGTTACCCGTGATTTTTTCGTTTTGCAAATTTTCCTTCTCGTATGATATAACGGTCAAGTAACCATATGGGTTGTAACCGTAATGTGATGTTTGTTTCGTGATCGGGTTGTGGATGTCCGGTTTGAGGTTTATTTTGATTTCTTGTGTTAAACGTCCCTTGTTGTCATATGTCAAGTCGGTCTGGGCGTATATTTGCCCGTTGTCGTATTCTTGTATTTGAACGAGTTGTCCTTGATTGTTATAGGTTTCCGTGTGACTCTTGTCGTTATTCCATTTGATGTTTTTCATGCTGATATGCCCTTGTATGTTGTATTGACAACTTACTTGACACAGAATATTTCCGGATAGGGAATCCACGGATTCTTCCTCGAAGCATTTGCCGAGGTTGTTGTATTTAAAGGTGGTCGTGATGTTTGATAAACAAGAATCTTTTGCACGTGTTTTTTTCACGGATTGCAGCAGGTAGCCGTGGTCATTGTAATTATAATAAATATTCGTGGTGGTGTCCCCCGAAACAAGGATTTCTCGGATGATCTTGTCGCCCGTGTAGTATTTGGTGTACGACGGAGCGGTCCAAATCATGGAATCCACGAATTGTTCTCTTAATTGGATGGCTTTATCTCTGAACTGTTTATACTTGTGTTCTTGTAAATATTGTTTTACAAGCGGGAGTTGTGCGGATGAATCAACTTGGGCGATGAGGATTACCAGATCAACGCTGTCATTCGTGTATTCGACTTCCGGGAGAAAGTTTCTTGAATAGCCGGAAAGATACGGGCAGTTGATGTACGCGTTGATGGCAGTTTTCATCTCTTCCGGTTTTTTGGCGTTTTTGACCATGTCGTATAAATGGATGTCATACATCTTTTCCACGTCGGTTTTATAAGGACGGGGTTCTTTCGCTCCCGCGTAGAATGTTTTCAGTATAGGGTTGTTGAAATATAACAATATGGTTGAGTCGGTCGTGCAAGTGCAAACATTGTCGTACAATAGTTTATTATAGATGGTAGCGACGGCGGGATAGTTATACAAGGTGTCGAAATCGGTGAAATAGGTTTCACATTTACCCAAGGTCGGTTGTGCTTTCAAATCGGCGAACTGTACTTTTTCTTTTAGCGCGATGATCGAGTCGAATATTTTCGGGGTTATCATGTACTTGTATTTTGTCAATAATCCGAGTACGGCGCGTGAATCTTGTAATTGTGTGTCGGAGTAGGTCAATAGAGCGTAGATCGTGGAATCGGCTTTCCAGACGAAAGTTTCGAAATTTAAGCCGGCATCCAGGCAGATGGAACGAACACGAGCCCCGTCATCTTGCCGGTTTTCTTCCATACTGGTTTTCAGATAAGGTTCTACAGCCCCGGGATTCGGGTCGAAAAGAAGTGTTTCCAGAGCATCGGCAAGAGCGATTTCATGTTTATACGTTTCGGCACTTTTGGGGTCGATCCTCTCTTTTACCCTCGCGTATTTGTCCCGTTCGGCTCTCGCGATATGCTCGTAAAGTTTTTCAATCCTGTTTTGCTTTTGCGCGAAGAGATTCGTGTTGAATATCCCCGTGAAAAGGGTACAGATGATAATCGTTGGTAGTAATTTTTTCATATCGTTCTCAAATTTAGCGTAGTATCTACGTAAAATTAGGGATAAAGTTTGATATGAACAATATTTTTATTGGTGTTTTTTATGAATAAAGTTTACTTATATTGTTGATTTCGATGGGTATAGGCTTCTATAGGTAGAACTGGGTACTTGGTATCTTTTTGGTATTGGAAAGCGTAATAAGAGGAGAAGATTAAGGGGGAATCGTGTGATGTCGATATATTTTATCATGAGGAATGGATGGATTTTGAGGTGTATATGTTATCTTTGTTAGGCATTATAAATAAATGTTATGGTTATAGATATAATAGGTAATAGCGAGAGAATAGAGAGTCTGAATCCTTATTTCAAGGCTGTGTTCGATTATATAAAGACGCACGATCTGGCAGGTATGCCCGTGGGCAGAGTAGATATTGCCGGCGAGGATGCTTTTATTAAAATCGAGGATGCACGGGGACGAAGCGTGGAAGAGGCCGTTTATGAGCGACATGATAAATATATAGATATTCAGATGCCGCTGCTCGTGTCGGAGTCTTACGGGTGGAAAGCCAAAAGTCGGTTGGGGGAGGCTTCTGCTTCTTATAACGAGGAAGGGGATTATACTTTTTATAAAGATAAGGTGGAAGGTGTGTTCACGCTTTCTCCCGGTGAGTTCGTGATTTTTTTTCCGGAGGATGCTCATGCGCCTTGTATCGGTGAAGGGGTAATCCGGAAGATGGTGGCGAAAGTTAAACAATTGTAGATTTAGTGATTGACGATTGTTGTGTGTGATTTTTTTTGGTAAATTACAAGTTCAGTTGTATGAAGAAATGGCATAAGATAGTTTTAGCGGTGCTGGTTGTTTTGACAATCGTTTATTTCTGTCTGCCTTATTACGCCCGGCAGGCTTTGATATACTGGTATCCTTCGATTGATGATTTGTCGATGTTCGAGAAACACACGGTGCAGAAGGCCGATTCGTCATGGACGTGGGCGCATGCGAAAGATTATAACACACACGAGATGAGTCCGGAGGATGATGCTTACCTGAATGATTTCCGTACGGTATCTTTTCTGGTGATTCAGAATGACAGTATCGTTTACGAGGAATATCGTTCCGGTTGGAATGACACGAAGACATCGAACATTTTTTCATCGACGAAGAGTATCGTGGGGTTATTGATCGGGGCGGCTTATGACGAGGGGAAGATCGAGAGTCTGGATGATCCCGTGTGGAAATATATTCCGGAATTCAAGGTCGGGGAAAAGAAAAATATCACGATTCGCCATTTGTTGACGATGAGTGGCGGGTTGAACTGGGACGAGGCTTACGCTTCTTTGTTTTCCGTGACGACGCACGGGTATTACGGGAATGATTTATACGAGTTGGTGACTGGGTTGGACGTGATTGAAGAACCGGGAAAGCAATTCTCTTACCGGAGCGGCGATACGCAGATATTGGCGTTTATCGTGGAAAAGGCAACCGGGAAAACAATTAGCGATTACGCGGAGGAGAAGTTGTGGCGACCGATGCAGGCGGCACAGGATGCCTATTGGTTGTTGGATAAAAAGGACGGGGATGAGAAGTCATTCTGTTGTTTCCATACCACGGCGAGGGAAGTGGCACGTTTTGCCCGTCTGATGCTTCATCACGGGAACTGGAACGGGAAGCAATTGATCTCGGAAGAATATATCAATGAAGCCATGAGCCCGGCAAGTTACTTGAAAGACGAGTGGGGTAAGGATTCGTTGGATTATTACGGTTTCCAGATATGGATTATGAATTATCACGGTCAGCGGAACCCTTATTTCCGGGGAATGCTGGGGCAGTATATTATCGCTATACCGGAACGGAATGCCATTATTGTCCGTTTGGGACACAAGAAAGATGAAAAACGTATCCGGGAAACTACCCGTGACGTGTATCGCTACATGGATATCGGGATGAAGATATTGGATGGTAGAAAATAGGGGGAGTTGTAGATTTTAAAAGAAAAATCTATCTTTGTAGTGTCAACAAGTGTTGATTTACATGGATATGGATGAAATGCGTTCAGATGAAATTTTCGAAGCTATAAAGCGGAGGGAGCATAGTGTCTTTAAGCATCTTTTTGAAACTTATTTCAAGAAGATGACGCTTTTTGCCGAGTATTTTCTTTTGGATAGGGATGAGGCGGAGGATATCGCTCAAGAGATTTTTGTGGATTTGTGGAATAACGCACCGATGCTTTCCGGTATTTCGAACTTGAAGTCTTATCTTTTCGTGCAGGTTCGAAACAGGTGCTTCAACCGATTGAAGCATCTGCACGTGGAGGATAATTATAAACAATGGTTGGCGGAAGCACAGGCGTACGCGGAAATACCGGAAGTGGAGGTCGATCCGGAGTTGTTGCAGCGGGTGTACGAGGTAATCGAGGAATTGCCCGAGCAAGCTCGTCTGGTATTTAAACGTTGTGTGTTGGAAGGGAAGAAGTATAAAGATGTGGCAGAAGAGATGGGAGTGTCCGTCAATACGATCAACACGCAGATGACTCGGTCGTACAAGTATATCAGGAAACGAATGGGAGTTTCTTTCTTGGTGATTCTGGCTATTATTTAGTGTCTGTTCGAGAAATTAATTCATTTTTTTGATTTTTTGTCACTGACTTTTCTCATGAAGTTGTCTTTCTTTTATTAAGTTAAAAATTGATAATATGAAGGCAAAGATTTTAATGGTTTTTGCATTGTTTTTAATGCTGACCGGATTCTATGGAGGAGATAGAATCGTAGAACAAAGTGGTGTAAACTTACAGGAAGAAGTTGATGGTTTTGCACCTACACCAATTAGTAAACCTAGTGTTTATGGGTCTGACAATGGGAATACTGTTATTCTTGAGATTCGATTTAAGGCAAAGCCTAAGGCTAATGTTATTTGGTATCATGGTACAAAGGTGGTTGAAGAAGACCATAGGCACGAAATTATTGAAAATGCAAAATCTTCAGATGAATACACCGCAATGTTAATAATAAGAGATATAGAAATGGGGGATACTGGAGAGTATAAAGGGAATGTTAAAAATGAATTTGGAGAATTTAATGGTATAATAAAATTAAATTTTGATCCAGTGCAAAATATTTGATTTTACATTAGTAACTAAAAAAAGAGGGTGTCCCAAAAGTCTTGTTTGTCATCCTGAACGTAGTGAAAGATCTCATGGCAAGAGGTACCCTGTGGCAGGAGATCCTTCGCGATGCTCAGGATGACAGTGGGGGCGTAGTTCGTCATCATCTGTTTATTTCACGTTAAACGTGATGGGGGCTCAGAAGGACAACGATAGGAAAAGGACTTCTGAGACAGCCTCTTTTGATCCGGTTAGTATATATAGATTATTTGCCATATTATAAAAAAATAGTAATCATGAACAGTAATCACATTTTGATTGAAACTTCATACGAGTTCAAGCGTTCCCGTCGGAATGTAATCTTTTGGTTGTTTGTCGTGTTGGGGGTGTTGGGGATAACTCTTTACATGTTCACGCCGTTGTCTATATTGTTTTCAGTTAAAAGTCTCGACCAACTGGTGAAGGGGGCTTCGATGACGTGGGTAGCCCAGGTGTTGCCTTCCTCAATACCTTTCAGGTGTGCTTACTTGTTCAACGTGTTGCAACTTTTTTTCGTGACGGTACTCGTGATCAATGACACGAGGTTGTCCCGGGTGGATGCCTTGGCGGCTTTAAAGGTCCACCCGCAAGGGAACACGGAGAGTTCTATAGGAAGTGTGGCGGGGAAGGTTCTTGCTTTCTCGCTGGTGAACGTGGTGGTGTTTCTTTTTTGTGGCTTGCTGAATTTTCTTTTTTATCCCCAGGTATTTGGTGCTGGGTATTACTTGTTTTACTGGTTGACGTTAAACTTGCCGACGCTGTTTTTTTGCCTGGGGTTGTCAACACTCGTGGTGAGGTTAGTGAAAAATAATGGATTGAGTATTTTTGTTTTAATTTTGATTCTGGGTGTATTTGCACTTCCGGGCTCGGTTTGGTTGGACGGGTTGCTTGACCCGCTTGCGGCAAGGATACCTAACCTGTTTTCCGATTTCATGGGGCACGTGAATCTTGACGTGTACTTGTTGCAACGGGTATTTATTTTGTTTCTCGGGGTGGGGTTAGCGGTGTTGGCAGTGATACCTTATCCCCGGATTCATAACAACGTGCGGGCCGGGTACCGGTTGACGCTGGCGGCTTTACTTCCCTTGCTTGTTGCCGTGGGGTGTGCAGGCGTTTATATTTATGATTTGCAATCGGTGTCGGGTAAACGGGAGACTTACCGGGAGGTTTATTCCAAACACGTTTCCTCGGAAGTGTTGAAAATCGCGGCGAACCGGTTACAGGTGAAGGAAGCCGAGGACGGGGAAATTTCCGTGAAAAGCGAGATGAGGGTGGAAAACAGGAATAGCGAGGCGCTTCCCCTGATGTTATACCTGAATCCCGGGTTAGAGGTGTCGTCGGTCACGGTAGATGGTGACGCGGTTGCTTTCCGTCGGGAGGAACAAGCGCTTCTCGTGGAGGGAGAAGTCGCTCCCGGCGAGAAGAAAGAGGTGGTGGTGCATTACGATGGAAAGATCGATAACCGTTTTTGTTTTCTCGATGTCCCGGAAGAGAAGTACGGGGCGTCGAACCTGAACACGATAGACATGTACCGTTTCGGTTACTCCCCGGCATTTTGCGAGAAGGGGTATAAACTGCTAACCCCGGAATGTGGCTGGTACCCGGTTAGCGTGCCTCCTTACGATTCGCTGGGATTCCGGCGAGCGATGTTTACTCACTATAGTTTGGAGGTGGAGCATGACCCGTTGCTGACAGCAATATGCCAGGGGGAGGCGAATAGAGAGACGGCGGGAAAGACAACGTTTATCTTCGAACATAACATGAAGGGGATCAGCCTTTGCATTGGTAATTACAAGAAGCGGGAGATAGTGGTTGATAGCTATTTGCCTCCGGCAATGTTTGAGTTCAAGGATGGTAAAGCAATAAAGATAACGCCACCTGTAAATGTTCCTCCAGTAAAGTTTGAACTTTTTTACTTGTCCGAGCACGAGTTTATGCTTGATGATTACGACCAGTATCCCGAGGAAGAGTTAAAGGATATGATCGGGCTTGCGAGATCTAACCTGGAATTCGATGGCGATGATTACTGGGAACGTCGCACGAAGAAAACAGGTTTTGATCCCACGGTGCGGTATCCTTACAATTGGGTCACGCTTATAGAGGTGCCATGTAATTTTCACGCTTTCACGGGAAAAACATGGCGAACGGGCGAGAGAGTGCAGGAAGGAATGGTATTCTTGCCGGAAAAGAAATACTCGGAGAAAGTCAGTACCTCTTATTATAATGCAGAATCGCGACTGGTGATGGAATTAGCCTTGTTCTATAGAGGAAGTTATGATTTCGGGGCACTTTGCAAGGGTAACACGAGTTTTGTCTATTCTGACGACATCCCTTTGGCTAATGATGTACTACGTACAGCTTTTTGTCGTGATTTGAATATGGAGTTAATAGACGGGGATAGAGAATTTTATGTCGTCGATTACCTGAAAGACCATAGTCTAGAGGAGGCTTTGGTGGATCCCTCGTTGTCCCGGGAACTGCTAAACGACATCATACAGAAAAAATGCGAGTGGTTTAATACTTTGCTGGCAATACTGGTTGGAAAAGAAGAGTTTGAAGAGGTTTATCACGATTTCCTGAAGCGCCATGTTTTCGAGGAAGCCTCTTTTGAAGATTTTTTCCGGGAGTTTTTTGACCGTTATCATATTCGTTTGGACTCGATGCTCGATAGCTGGTATCGTTGCAAAGAATTACCCGTTTTCGAGATAGAGGGAAATTTTATAATAGTCAACGGGGGAAGGAAGCGTGGTTATATATACGATTTTAAGGTGTTTAACCGGGGAAAAGTACCAGGAATTGTTTACCCGGGCGGTAATCACCCGGGATGGATCATCCCGGCGGGAGAGGGGCGTGCTATACGAGTACAAACATCTAGTGCTACTAATAAAATGATTTATTTCCCCTTGTCTTTAAATGTACCGGGTGAGATGTCGTTGTCGGTTAAGACAATAAATAGAGATGTCGACACGGGTATTGATACAACCTCGTGGTTTTTACCCCTTGACGCCACGTTCTCTTTTACCCAAGAAAACGAGGGCGAGATCATCGTGGATAACGACGACCCGGGATTCTCGATTCATGAAACTCGGAAGTTTAACATTGCTTCCCTTTTCGGACAGGTAGAAACCCGTGCGAAATGTTACAGGAATGTTCCCCGCGATCACTGGGGATGGATGGTTACCGATGGATGCTTGGGTTTTCCCGTGAGGGGGGCGTATTTTAAAGAAGGCGGCAAGGGAAACCAGAAGGTGCAGTGGGAAACCGACCTACCCGAGGGTACTTACGAGGTGTTCTGTCATATACCTTTTAATGAGCAGAGTAGTCATAAAGGTACAGGGGTGCTTTGTTTTGACCGAGAGTACCATTACACGGTGTTTGACGGACAGGAAGAACACGAGGTCGTGCTCACGATGGACAGGGAGGATTGGCATTGGATGTCTTTGGGAGTTTTCAATTTTCAGGGAAAAGGGAGCGTGACTTTAAGCGACCGGGACCGGGAGAATGCTTCTTTTTTGGAAAATGAGCAGCCGCAAGTGATTGCCGCAGATGCCGTGAAGTGGGTTCGGGTGCGGTAAGTTGTCGATTAGTTGTAAGGAAATGATATTTATTCAATTTTTTGTCACTGTATTTTCACGTGAAGTTGTCTTATATATATGATTTAAAAAACTATAATTATGAAGAAGAAAATTTTATTTGTTTTAGCATTATTTTTTATGTTAGCCGGATTCGATGGAGAGAGTAGAATCGTAGAACATAATGGAGTGAACTTACAAGAAAGATTTAGTGTTGATTATGAGGTGCCTGAGATAGTCGAGAAACCCAAGGTTCGAGTATCCGAAAGTGGCAATCTTATTACGATGGAAGTCCGATTTAAGGGGAATCCTGCTCCTTCTGTTACTTGGTATCACAATTTGAGGGAAATTATAGATAATGCTGGTGATAGATATACGATACGTGTATTTGCGGATGATTATGGAACAATAACAACAGTGTTAGAAATAGAAAATCCTGGATTGGAGGATGATGGATTCTATAAGATAAGGCTTAAAAATAAAGCGGGAGAGACTACTGCAACGATAAGATTGGCTTTTGGAGAGGAAGTTTAATTTTAATTATGATAGAAAGACTTCAAAATATTGCAAATATATTTTGAAGTCTTTTGATCCAATAAGTAAGCATAAGTTCGTTGCCGTATTATTCCTGGAATAATAGTCTGAACAGCAATTATATCTTATTCAAAATTTCATATAAATTCAAATATTTGAAAAGAGGATGTTGTTTTTTGAATCGTTTTTGCTGTAATCTGTATTAATCTCTATTGAAAATTTCGGGTAATATGATGAAGGTATTTTCTATACAATGAAGAGAGTGAGGTTGTAGGGGATAAAGATAAATTTTAAGAAAAGATATTTAGATTTAAGATGCAGAAAATAGATTGGCATATTTTAAGAAAATCCATAACGGGTGGGATGACCGATGAAGAGAAGAGCGAGTTGCAGGGGTGGTTGGAAGAGTCGGGAGAGAATAGGCGTTATTATCGGAAGATGCAGGGATTCTTTACCCGGGCTGGACATGGCGGGGAGGTCGATGTATTGAAGAATTTCAGGGAGTTTGAACGGAAAACATTTGGTAAGCGGCGACGTTTGGTTGTTGGCATATTAAAATATGCCGCTGTATTTGTCGTACTCGTGGGTAGTGTTGTTTTGTGGCGGGGGATGAATTTTGATTCCCAAAAGACGAATATGCAGCAATTTGCTTTCGCTCCCGGCGTGGAGAAGGCTATATTGTACACGGGGACGGGTGAGCAGATCGTGTTGGAATCACAGGTGCGGAGAAATATCGTTGTTGCCGATAGTTTCCAAGTGCGGCAGGATAGCAACGTGCTGAATTATGCCGCGATGAAGATTGAGGGGAAGTTGATAGACGTGACACACATGATACGGGTGCCAAGAGGGGGAGAGTTTTCTATGAAATTGAGCGATGCCACGATGGTGTATCTTAATGCGGAGACGGATTTAAGTTATCCAGTACAGTTTTACGGAGAGGAGAGGAGAGTGAAACTCACGGGTGAGGCGTATTTCGATGTCACAAAGTCGGATAAACCGTTTGTCGTGGAGGTGAATGGATTCGAGGTGAAGGTATTGGGTACTCGTTTTAATATTCATGCTTACCAGGAAGAAACACGATTCGAGACGACGTTGGAGCAGGGAAGAGTACAGGTGCAGACGAAAGATCATACTTTGTTGTTGGAACCGGGGGAGCAAGCCGTGTTGACGGAGGAGGGGGAATTGAGTAAGCAGAAAGTAGATGTTCGTCGTTACACGGCATGGAAAGACGGACAGTTTGTGTTTGATGACGAGCGGCTGGAGGACGTGATGAACAGGGTGGCGCGTTGGTATGATATAAAGGTTTTTTACAGGAATCCAGAGGTAAAGGACATTCGGATTAATGGAAATATCAGTCGCTACAAAGATTTCTCCGTTTTATTGGAAAAGATTGAAAAATTGGAAATAGTTTATTTTGATATAAAAGGAAATGTAATAACTGTGATAGGTAAATAGAGAAAAGGAGAGGAGTGTCCCCACACTCCCCATCCTTAATTTAAATTCATTGAATTATTAACGAACAAAATTATGACAAAAAAATGGAAAAACAACTTTCTTTATTCGAGAAAGTGGTGCAAGATTTTGTGGTTTACGAAGTTTTACGTGTTACTAACGATGTTGGGAGTGATGTATTCCTACGGTGATGCGCAAGCTCAGACTTTTACGTTAAAGGTGGAAAACTTGGCGTTGAAGGATGTTTTTAAGAAGATTGAAACGGAGTCTGAGTATCGTTTTTTATTTAAGTCGGAGGATGTGGCTCGAGTAACTGGAATTACTTTTTCGGTTGCGAATGCCGGTATTGACGAGATTTTGGCTTTGTGTCTGAAAAATACTCGTTTGATTTACGAGAAGGATGGTTCTTTGATTGTTATCAAACAAGGAAAAGATGACACTAAAGAGAAAAAGCAGGAAAAAAGAGTCATTCAGGGGAAGGTGTTGGATGAAAAAAGCGAGACGTTGCCGGGAGCAACCGTGTTGTTGCGGGGAACGACGCTCGGCGTGGTGACGGATGCTGACGGTAAGTTCAGGATGGAGGTCCCGCAGATGGATACGACGGTGTTGTTGATTTCGTTTATCGGTTACCAGACTCATGAGGTGGTGTTGAAAAAAGACCCGAAAAACGATGCCAAGGAGCTGGTGATTCGCATGAAACTTGAGGTGGCGGAGGTGGACGAAGTCGTGGTGACGGGATATGCTCAGATCCGTAAGGAGAGTTTCACGGGTAACTCTATTTCTGTATCAAGAGAGGAGTTGTTAAATGTGTCGAAGACGAATGTGATTCAGGCGTTGCAAGTTTTTGATCCCTCGTTCCGTATTCAGGAGAACAACCAGTGGGGATCGGACCCGAATGCCGTGCCCGAGATGTATATTCGCGGACGTTCCGGAATTGGGGTGAAGCAGTTGGATGCGAATAGTTTGTCGAAGTCGAATTTGGAGGAAAATCCGAACTTGCCGTTGTTTATCATGGACGGGTTTGAGATTACGGTGCAAAAGTTATATGATATGGATCCGAATCGTATAGAGAATATCACGATATTGAAAGATGCGGCAGCGACTGCCATGTATGGTTCTCGTTCTGCAAATGGGGTTGTTGTGATCACAACGGTGGCTCCGAAACCCGGTGAGGTGTCCGTATCATACGGTTTGACGGGTACGCTAAGCATGCCTGACCTAACGGATTATAATTTGATGAATGCGGCAGAGAAGTTGGAAACGGAACGGGTGGCAGGATTGTACACGTACGATTCGGATGAGGAGGTGGCATATAATCAATTGACGCTGGATGAGGAGTATTACAAAAAATTGGCTAATATAAAACGAGGTGTGGATACCTATTGGTTGTCAAAACCTTTGCGGACGGTGTTTAATCATCAGCATAGTTTGTATATCGAAGGGGGGAGTACGGATATGCGTTTTGGTTTAGACGTGTTGTATAACAATGATAACGGAGTGATGAAGGAGTCGGCTCGTAACCGTTACGGGGTAGGACTTTCGATTGATTATCGTTTGGGAGATTTCCAAATTAAAAATTATATCTCTTATAATGTGACGAAATCCAAAGAGTCGCCTTATGGTTCTTTTTCAGATTATACGAAAAAAATGCCTTATGATGAGTATAAAGATGAAAATGGTAAGTATTTAAAGGAAACTCAGGAGTGGATCGTTGGTGGGGATGAAGAGAATCCTTTGTATGAGGCTACATTGAAAAATTATGACGAAGACCAGATCGATGAGTTGATAAATAATTTAGCGATAAATTGGTATATCAATGATTATTGGCAAATTAAAGGACAGTTTAGTGTGACGAAGACAACGACTAGGGGAGAACGTTTCCTTGATCCGGAGTCGCAGAAGAACGGTGACCTTTTAGGGAAAGATAATCCGATTTCGGGAGAGTTACGTACAGAAGAAAATAATGGCTTCAAGTGGGATTTGACGGCGACTGCCGCTTATAACCGGAGTATCGGGAAAAACTATATAAACCTGACATTCGGTATTAACGCTAAAGATGAGCAGAGTAAGTCGCTTTCTTCTTTCTACAAGGGATTCCCGAACGGTTCGCTAAGCTCTATTAATTATGCCAATGAAATAGTAGAGAAGCCGACTGTGAATCAGAATAAGAGTCGTCTGTTCGGTATGTTGGCGAGTTTGAATTACACGTACGATAATATTTATTTGTTGGATATTTCGCTTCGTATGGACGGATCGTCTGAATTTGGTGTGGATAAGCGTTTTGCCCCGTTTTTTTCCGGTGGGGTGGGGATCAATATTCACAATTATGAGTTCATGAAAAACTTGGGTTACGTGAATATGTTGAAAATACGCGGTTCTTACGGGGCAACCGGTAAGGTGAATTTCCCGGCGTATGCGGCAAGAACGATGTATAAGATTCAAAACGATAAATGGTATAGGACGGGTATTGGAGCTTCATTGGTGGCCCTAGGCAATTCAGGATTAACTTGGGAAACGACGAATACTTTGGATGTCGGGTTTGATATACAGATGTTGGACGGGTTGATTTATGTGAATGCTTCGTATTACCGGAAAAAAACGGTGGATTTGATTAATGATGTGACGATTGCCAGTTCTACCGGTTTTACGACTTACGTGGATAACATAGGAGAGATTATGAATAAAGGAATTGATGTACAAGTACGAAGTGATGTGTACAAGTCGAAAGACTGGATGGTTGCAGTATTTGGGAACTTGTCTCATAATGAAAACAAATTGTTGAAAATATCCGAAAGTTTGAAGGCTTATAATGATCAGGTGCAGGCTCAATATGCCGATTATGGTACAGGTTATTTAGGTGCAAGTGCGGGTGATACTAAATATAGTAAGACATTTACACAATATGTAGAAGGTGGTAGTACTACTTCGATTTGGGGTATGAAATCCTTGGGAATAAACCCGAGTGATGGAGAGGAGGTTCTGGTACGTCGGGATGGCTCAACGACTTATGAGTGGGAAGCTGCGGAACAGGTGATATTAGGTGATACGGAACCTAAAGTGCAAGGAGCGTTTGGATTTAACGTGCGTTACAAGAATTGGAGTTTGTACACTACCTTTCTGTATAAGTTGGGAGGTCAAGAATATAATTCAACGTTAGTGAACAAAGTGGAAAATGCACGAATTAGTTCAGAGAATGTGGATAAACGAGTGTTCTCCCAGCGTTGGAAACAGCCGGGCGATCACGCGAAATACAAAAAACTGCAGACGAAAGGAGTGATTCAAACGACACGCCCGACGGAACGTTTTGTGCAGGATAATAATGTGTTAACATTAAATTCTTTGACTTTAGGATATGATTTTGGACAGAAGATATTGAAAAAAATCGGATTTGGTGTGTTGCGTTTAGAGCTTGGGGCAAATGAATTGTTCCGAGTGTCTTCGGTGAAGTTTGAACGAGGAATAGATTATCCTTACGCGAGAAAGATGAATATTTCATTAAAAGCAAGTTTTTAGAAAGTAATGAGTATGAGAAATAGAATATGGATTATAATGGGGTTGATTGTCGGGTTATCAAGTGCATGTAATGACTGGCTCGACGTGAAACCGGATGACGAGGTAGATGCAAATGTATTGTTCGAAACCGGTCAAGGGTATCGTAATGCATTAAACGGGATTTATAATAATATGGCAGACGTGACGATGTATGGGAAACATATGACATGGGGAACGGTGGATGTTATTGCGCAATTGTACGAGAATTTCACGACGAATGATGTTTGGTACTATGCAATGAATTTCCAATACACGCATAGTGGCGTAAAATCAATAATATCGGACATCTGGTCTAATGCATACACGGCGATCTCAAATTGTAACAATTTATTGGCAGAAGTAGAGAAAGCGGAGCCAGACTTGTTTGCGTATGGGGAAACGGAGCGTAACTTGATTATGGGGGAAGCATATGCTTTACGGGCATTTTTGCATTTTGATATATTGCGTTTATTTGCCCCGGCTCCGATTGTTGCTGATAACAAAGGATATATTCCTTATTTCGAAAAACACGGGTCGTTGTCAGAACCCTATTTGAGTGTGGATTCCGTGATAGGAAGAGTGGAACGGGATTTATTGCGAGCGAAGAATTTGCTTGCTACCTATGATACGGTAGGAACAAATAGTGAAGGGATAATGAAGGGGCCGCGGTTAGAAGGGGAGTTTACATTACATGGAAGCGAGGATCTTTTCTTTTTAAATCGTGGTTACCGAATGAATTATTATGTCATAACGGCAACTCTTGCCCGTGTGTATGATTATGCCGGACGTGGAGAAGATGCTTGTAAACAAGCATTAGAGGTGATTCATGCTAAGGGATATAATGGAAGTAGTTCTGACTGGTGTTTTAATTTTACAGAAACGACCACTTCCCTTGTAGTGCAAACTCCGAAACTGCATGATGGTGTGATATTCGGTTTGTCAAGTACTACATTAATAGACGATTATGAACCATATTCATCGAAAAGTTCAAAGAGTGGTAGATTGAGATTAGATAAAATTAAGATTTTTGAAAACTCGAAGGAAGACGTGAGGGCATCTTTGGTAACAAATGATAATTATTCGTTGAAATATGAGGCTCTTAGTAGTGGAACGAGTAGGGTAGATGATTTGATTCCGATGATTCGCTTGAGTGAGATGTATTTTATTGTAAGTGATTACTTGTATCGAAATGGAAAAACAGTTGAAATAAGGGATTATAGCGGTAATATTGCTAATCAAGATGCTATTCGTGTGTTGCGGGATGTACGTTTCGGACGGAAAATTACCGAGTGGAATGAGGCGAGTGTAACTAATATGGATGAGATGGAGAATGCCATTATTACCGAGGCAAGGCGGGAATTTATAGGAGAAGGACAATTGTTTTTCTATTATAAGAAATACAATAAAAAACCGGTAGATAAAATAGTTTATTCTTTCCCGTTACCCGATAATGAGTTAATACATTAATATTTGGATTATGATGATACGATATATTTTATTGATAGCGATTTTCTTTTCTTTCTTTGCATGTTCGGAGGATGAATTTAAGAAATACGATACAGGACATTATTTATTTTTCACGACGAAGAATGGGGTGGATACTGCAAAGTTTTCATTTACACATTTTCCTTTGGAAGAGGAACATGCTGTTCGATTTGAGATTAATTTGATTGGAGATCCATTGGAGTCGGATATTGAATATGCGGTGCGTGTGGTTGATTCTTTGACGACAGCAGGACAAGATCAGTATAAAATATCTACCTCGATTTTTCGTGCGAATCAAACAAAGGATACTTTAGTAATTACTTGTGTGAAAACGGAGGATTTGGAAAATGACGTGACTTTGGTGCTAGCACTTGAGGCTAATGATTATTTTCAACCGGGATTATTCGGAAAGCGTCAGGTGAAAATTACGTTTAATAATGTATTCAGCCAGCCATTGTGGTGGAAAGGTAAGATTCAGACCTTGTATCTTGGAACGTTTTCCAAGAAAAAATTCCAAGAGTTCGTGAAATGTACCGGAGTATCGGATCTCACGGATGTAGAAATGAGTGTTGTACGTATGCTCGCTTTGAAGTTTAAAGCATATGTTGAAGAGAACGATATTATAGATGTGAACGATGTCACTGGAAAGGAATTTCCGATGGTAGTACCGGCTTGTTAAACTGATTGGGATATGATGAAACAATTTATTATTAGTATACTGGTGATAGCAGGATTGTCTTCTTGTTATCGAGATAAGGGAAATTATTCTTATAAGAATATCAATCAATTGGAGATTACTTTTGATGATAATGAGTCGAATTGGAAAGTTGCCGTAGGGGATACAATTCAAATTACTCCCCATTTTGAATTTGAGAAGGATAGTGTGGAGGAGTATTTGACTTACGAGTGGGAGTTTCAAGAACGGGTATTGTCTACAGAACGGAATTTGTTTTATATTGCTGATATGTTGGGAAAAGGTGATTTGATCCTTCGAGTGACGGATACACGTACAGATGTCGTTTATATTCAATCAACGCAAACAGAGATTGCATCGGAATTTGGTGTAGAAGGTTGGGTGGTACTTTCAGACAATGGAGGTGCAGTGTTATCCTATTTTAGAAATACGACGAAAGTGGTTGAAGAGATTGTGAATGGTAAGAAGGAAGAGAAAAGGGTGTATGATTGTAAAGATTATATTGGCGTATATCAAACGATAAACCATGAGGCGTTAGGAGGAACTCCTGTGAAATTGTTAGAGCATTTTGCATCTTATGATTATGTAAATAAATTTGGGAATTTTTGGGTTATTCAGCAAGGAGGTATCGGTACGATAGATGTGGGGGTAACTACATTTATGAAGGAAACTACTTTAGCGGAACAATTTATTGGTAGTGTTTATCCGGAAGGATTCAAGCCTGTTTTGATGGCGGGATCGCTTTGGTTGACTCTTGCAGTTGGTGAGGATGGAAAGACATATAGTCGGAAAAAAGCAGATATTGGATTGTACCATTCTGGTTTTTTTATTTCTACGCCTTTGACTTTTCAAGATAAAAACGGAAAGGTTGTTGAACTTGACGGTCGGAAAATGGTTATTGCTCCTGTGGCGGATTTGCGTGCAATAGTCGTGTGTGACTTGACGAATAAATGCTTTGTAGCAATCAATGATAGTGGAGAAAAGAGAGCTGGGGAGGTTGGTTTGATTCGTATTGATGAAAAAATGTATGATGCTTACCCGAGTTTTACTCGTTTAGACGATTTAAGTGGGTATGAGATTGTCTACTGTGGTTCGAGTGTGAATGGAGGTGGTAATGGTGAACAACAATATTATACTATTTTGAAAGATGAAAAGACAGGAGAATATTATTCTCATGCTTTTTGGGTTGAATACCTGTGGGATAATAATCTTCCAAAGGTGTCTAGGATTGTTGGACAGGAGAAATTGAATTTTAGCTCTTTGAATATTAACGAAAAAACGGTATTTAATAATTCTCGGAGGACTAACTACTTGTGGATTTCTCAAGGAAGTGAGTTATGGTTCTATGATCGCGTGACCGGACGATTGGATAAGTTCTATACTTCTTTCGCTGCAGATATTACGGCGATAGATTCTGAACGGTATAATGGAAATTATCTTGGAATAGGATTGGCTAATGGAGAGTTTCATGTGCTGTCGAGTTCTACGAATGATATTGGAGATGAGGCTTATGACTCCCGAAAAGATAAGAATAAGTTGTTGTACTCTACTCCTAAAGACAAGAATTTGGGACGAATTGTGGATGTTCGTTATAAAACAATGGGAAATAATGGTTGGGCGATAGAGTGATGGATTAATTGTCTGAGTAAAGTTTCATTGTCAAATAAAGTATTGTGAAGAAGCTCCCTAATACAGGGTGAGTTCGGGGAGTTTCTTTGCTTTACTTGGAATGATGACGATAAGAAAAGATGAATTTTCGATATGCTAGAATAAATAGATTTTAATCTAATCTATAATGGGATAAGTATTTTTTAATTTAAACTGTATTGTAATGAATTTTAGAAGAGTAGTATCACTGGTACTTGTATTATTTGTTATGTCTTTGTCTGTGGAGGCGGGAGAGCTTTTCCGGAAAAAGAACAAGAAGGGAGAAAAAGTTGAAGTGAAGAAAGAATCGGCTTACGAGAAATTCTTCAAAGGGAAAAAATGTGAAACGGAGAGAGGATTGTTTACCGTTCATAAAATGGATAACAAAGTGTATTTCGAGTTGCCGTTGAGTCTTATGGGAAGGGATATGTTGTTAGGCTCGACGATTGCGGAGATTTCGGATAATAGTTTCGGTTGCGTGGGAGAAAAACCGCACACGCCGTTACATATCCAATTCACGAAAAAAGATTCGGTGGTAAGCTTGCGTTACGTGAGTATCGGTTATATTACGGAAGACAAGAACATTCAAGACCGTCTGGACGTGAGTTTCGTACCGGCTATTTTGCGTAATTTCGAGGTCAAGACGTACAACGAGGATAGTACCGCCGTGGTTATCGATATGACGGATTATCTGTTGAGCGACGACCGCACGATAGATCCTTTTTCCCCGTATGCACCTATTTTGGGATATGGCGGTAATTTGAGCCGGGATTTCAAGAAAGATAATTCACAATTCGAGAAGGTGAAGGCTTTCTCCGATAACGTGAGTGTACAGACAACCTTATCCTACACGGTGAGCGTGAGCAATTCACGAGGCTATTACGTGTATAATATGCCTTTCAGTGCGGTGATGACACGTAGTTTTATCTTGTTGCCGGAAGAACCGATGCGTCCGAGGATGGCTGATCCCCGTATCAATATATTTTTCACGGAGATGGCTACTTTCGCTAATTATGGACGAGGGATACAAAACACGTTTTACGCCAATCGCTGGCGTTTGGAGCCGAAAGACATGGAGGCTTACAAGCGGGGAGAATTGGTGGAACCGGTGAAACCGATAGTGTTCTATATCGACGATGCTTTCCCGGAAAGTTGGAAACCTTATATCCGGCAGGCGGTGGAAGTGTGGCAGAAACCTTTTGAGGCTATCGGGTTCAAGAACGCTATTATCGCGAAAGATTTCCCCAAGGATGACCCGGAGTTTGATCCCGAGAATTTTAAATATTCATGCGTGCGTTATTGCCCGTCTTGGGTGGAAAATGCCATGGGGCCCTCTTGGGTAGACCCGAGAACCGGGGAAATATTGAACGCGAACGTGTCGGTTTACCATAATATATTGAACGTTGTGCAGGCTTGGCGATTTATCCAAACGGCACCTGCCGATGATGAGGTGAGAACCCGGGTGATGCGGGAGGATATTTTGGGAGATTGTTTGCGCTACGTGGTGTCGCACGAGGTGGGACACTGTCTGGCGTTGATGCATAATATGGCTTCGTCTGCCGCGATACCGACAGATTCTTTGCGTTCGCCGTCGTTCACGCAAAAATACGGAACAACTTATTCTATTATGGATTACGCGCGTAACAATTACGTGGCTCAACCCGGGGATAAAGAACGGGGTGTACGTATGACTCCTCCCGAGTTGGGTGTTTATGATTATTTCTCCATAAAATGGTTGTACACGCCTCTTCCGGAAGCCCGTACTTCAAACGAGGAAGTTCCCACGTTGGATAAATGGATCGGCGAGAAGTCCGGTAACCCGATTTACCGTTACGGGAAACAACAAATTCGTTCCCGTTTAGACCCGAGTTCTTTCGAGGAGGATTTGAGTGACGACCCGATAAAAGCCGGACGTTACGGGATCAAGAATTTGAAATATGTATTGGCTCACTTGAATGAGTGGATTCCTGCTGCGGATGATAAAGATTACAGTTTCCGGCAAATGATATATAACGAAACGGTTTACCAGTATTTACATTATTTGAAGTTGGCTCTTTGTAATATCGGGGGAATCTATTTGTACGAAAGATATGATGGGGATAAGTTCCCGAGCTACGAAACGGTGACGAGAGAGAAACAACGAGAATCATTGGAGTTCTTGTTCGAGCAATTGAAAGATTTCTCTTGGTTGGATGATGAAGAGTTGCAGAAAGGGTATCCTATTCGTAATAATATTGGCAAAGATTTCGAGAGTGCTATTATTGACGGAATCTTGCATCGTTTCGGTGCGATAGCTTTGTGTTCGGAAAAAGCTGTGAAAGATGCTTATTCGCAAGAAGAGTACATGAAGGATATCTATGACCGCGTGTGGGCACCGACAAGAAAAGGGGCCGCGTTGACGGGAATGGAGAAAAATTTCCAGATGCAGTTCCTGACATTTTTGATGGAAGGTTCCGGAGCCACGGAACGGGGATTGAGCGGTAGTGCATTGGCATTCAAAAATGAAGGGATAGAAGTACCTGAGTACATCACGGCGAAAAGGATGGAATATTTCGGGATGCAACCGGAAAAGGGGATTTGCCTGTGTGGCGCTAATCATTTGAACGGGAAACATCATTTTGCCCCGCAAGAAACATACGGGTTTAGTTTCGAAGTTAGAGTGGAACCTTCGTCCAAGCCATTGAAGGATTTGTATTTCAAGACGTTGAAAAGCTCGTTAGAGTTGTTGAAGAATAAAGCAAATACCGGCTCGACGGAAACGAAACAACACTATCGCCTGTTGATTTACAAGATTGAACAGGTATTGAAATAATGGTCTTGGGTTATAAAACAAAAAAGAAGTGCATGAAAAAAATATTATATTCTTTAGTTGTTCTTTTGCTCTTTGCTGGTGTTTGTGAACCCGTGTCTGCCAAGCGTAAGAAAAAGGGAGAGGAGAAAGAGAAAAAGGAACAAAAGACTCCGTATCAGAAATTATTTGACGGGAAAAAAATGATTTCCGCCGATGGGTTAATGAAAATTCATCTGGTGGATGGGAAAACATGGGTAGAGTTCCCGTTGAATTTGCTCGGTAAAGATATGGCGTTGGCTTCATCTATCACGGAAACCAGTGATAACGGGGAGGGGATTGTCGGTCAGTTTGCCGGGAGGGTACTTCCCGTGCGATTCTCGAAAGGGGATTCCACTTTGCAAATGCGAGTGATTTTCACGAAAAAGATGTTGTATGACGGTCGGGAAGAGGGGTTGTCCAAAGCCTTGGACCAAGCTAATATCGGGGGAATATTCAAAACTTTCAAGATTAAAGCTTATACCCCGGATAGCACGGCGGTAGTTGTCGATATGACTCCTATTTTCATGGAGCACTCTTTTTATACCAATCCGTTTGCTGCTTATGCCGCAAATTCTTTCTTCGGAATGATAGACCGTAGAGCGGAATTGGAGAAGGATAAATCTTGCTTCACTGGTATCGCTGCTTACGATGATAATATCGTGGTGAAGGGAAATTATTCGTATTCCGTGAATCACTATGGTATGGGCATGTTGATGTATCAGGGAATACCGGTGACGATGTCTGTAGATAAATTTTTGATGTTGCTGCCGGAAGAAACGATGCATCCCCGGATTGCCGATGCCCGTATCGGGGTACGCCCCGTGAACCAATCCGTGTGGAACGGGAAAGGAAAATTGAAACGCCTCAATTATACCCGTCGGTGGAGATTGGAACCGGTGGACGAGAAAAAGTATGCCGCCGGGGAATTGGTCGATGTGAAGAAGCCGATAGTTTTTTACATGGATACGATTTTCCCTCAAGAATGGAAACCTTATATCAAGGCAGGAGTCGAGGAGTGGAACACGGCGTTTGAGAAAATTGGCTTGAAAAACGTGATACGGGTGATGGAATTTCCCAAAGATGACCCGCGGTTCGATGCCAATAATATCAAGTATTCCACGATTCGTTACGCTCCCTCGTGGATGAGTACTCCCGACATGTCTATGCATATTGATAGCCGGACGGGCGAGATATTGAATTCATCCATGTATATTTTCAATAACTTTATTTCGAGATTGTATTTCACGCGTGCCGTGCAAACGATGGCCACCGATCCCCGGGTGCGGGCTTACGAGTTGCCGGAGGATGTGATGGGAGAAATGATTCGGGTGGAGATGATGCAATTGACCGGAAGATGTTTGGGATTGTCGCTCAATCCTGCCGGGGCGTATGCTTATCCGGTGGATTCGTTGCGTTCGGCATCATTTACGCGGAAGTATGGATTGGCTGCCTCTGTCTTGAATGACGTGTATTGTAATTATATTGCGCAACCCGAGGACGTGGAAAAAGGGGCTCGTTTGACTCCTGCCGGATTGGGCGAATATGACATGTATGCTATCCACTGGCTCTATAAACCGATACCGGAAGCAAAGACCCCGGAGTCAGAAAAAGAGGTGTTGGACGGATGGATTCGCGAGAAACAAGGAAATCCGGCTTATCGTTTTGCTTATCAGCAACCTAATTTAGGTGGTGACCCGACAGCGAAAATGAAAACTTTGGGAAACGACCATATTAAAGCGTTGGAATACACGCTTAAGAATATAAAAATAGGGATGGCGAATTATTTCGATTGGTTTACCGAGCGGGATAAAACATTGGATTACAGGAGGCGTGTGCGTGAGGAGTTAGTGGATTTGTTCACGCGTGGGGTAGATAATGTCGCTTCTTATATAGGGGGAATACAAGTGAACGAGGTGTATGCCGGTGATGCTGTACCCAGTTACGAGTTTATTCCCAAGAGCAAGCAGAAAGAGGCTATGAATTATTTATTGGCATTGGCAAAAGATGTCGCGTGGGTTGACGATGTGAAACGCCAGCAAGAGTTCGAGATCAAGGACTTGCAGGCAGAGAAAGTACAAATGAGAATTCTGGGGACATTATTGGAACGGATTCCCGTGGTGGAATTGAGCGCGGAGAAAGGCGGGAACTATTCCCCGGAGGATTACGTGAACGATCTGTACCGTGTTGTATGGGAAGGAACTTTGAAAAAGCGTTCCTTGTCAAAAACCGAAAGGGAGTTACAGCTAGTATTTTTGGGAAGTATCATCACAACCTCTACTGTGACTGCGCCTGCCGCTAAATTCGATGCTTCTAATGCTATCAGATTTAGAAATAAGTCTTACTGGAGAACGCCGGCTATCCAAATTGGGAAATCTTCTGACGAGGCTCAGGTGAGCTTCTTTGCCCCGGTGCAGCCCATACGTGTTTCCAGTTACTCCACTTCTGCACGTTATTACGATTTGTTGTTGAGAACCCGGGATATGTTGCGGGAGGCATTACCTTCCAGCACCGGTGACACAAGACAACATTACGAATATCTCTTGTTTAAAATTAAACAGTCTTTGGAGAAGAAGAAATAGTTGTTAAATGTTTGTGTAAAACAGAACAAAGTCGAATCCTGCTTTAAAAGTATCGGATTCGACTTTGTCATATATCCTATTTGTAAATTCAACGGATAATGCTTATTTTTGTTTTACAAATGGGTTATAATAAAGAGTTTTACAGATGCAAGGGAGTGATGACAAGATATGTTTACTATTGCAAAACGGTAAGGAAGAAGGGATCGACTTGCTTTTTGTGAAATATTACAAAAGCTTAGTGCTTTGGGCTGATACCTTTTTGAATGATATCGTGAAGTCGGAAGATATCGTGCAGGAATTTTTTGTCAAATTATGGGAAAGGCATTTGATAGCTGATTTGCGTCCGGATACTTTAAAATATTATCTTTTTACTTCTGTAAAAAATTTAGCTTTGAATGCACTCGAGAAAGTGGATCCTTTAAAAAAAGCATATGATGTAAATTTGATTGATACTCCCCAGATTGAATACGATGATTTGACCGAGGAATTGTTATGTCGGGTGGAGAGTGAGATCGAGAAATTGCCTCCTCGGAGTAGAGATATCGTGAAAGCGATTTATATGGAAGGGTTGCGATACAAGGAGGTAGCGGATAAATTTAATATTTCTGTCGCCACGGTTAAAACTTTATTAGTGAATGCATTGAAGAAACTGAGGGCGAATTCGACGGGAGTAGATTCTATTCTTTTACACTTTTTCTTGAAAAAATCAGTGATAAGATTCAACCGTTTTTAAATTCTTTCTGTATTATAGTTAGAAAAGTAAGATGACTATAATATGGAAGATATAGAATCAAGGTTAATGGATTTTTTTCTTGGCGAACTTGATAAAGAAGAAGAGAAAGAAATTTTGCATCAAGTAGAAATTGATGAGGAATTTCGGAAAATATTTATTCAAGTTCGTTCAAAACATTTGGATATGCGATGGGGTGCCCGGGGGGAATTAGTGAAAGGCGACGTTCATCGAGTGAAACGGTTGATTAAACGTCGGCGATTGATAAAGGTGGGTATGCGTGTGGCTGCTGTCTTTGTATTGCTATTAGGTGTGGGTATTCTTTGGATGCCATCCGATTCTAGGGTTGAAGAATTTGCTCAAGAGCATCAGATAACTCCGGGAAAAAATCAAGCGTACCTTTATCTTTCCAACGGGAAAAGTGTTTTACTTTCTCGGGAAAATCGAGAATTACGTGAAGATAACGGGGTTTCCATTTCGGTGAGCGCTGAGGGGAAAGTGCACTATAATGTTGAAGAGAAAGACGGGGCGGCTCGTTCTTTGTTCAATCGTTTGGTTGTGCCTAGGGGAGGGGAATTTATGATTACGCTGGAAGATGGAACGAAAGTTTGGTTGGATGCGGAAACCGAGTTGCGCTACCCGACTAATTTTGATGCTCAAAACAGGGTAGTCTATTTAAAAGGAGAGGCTTATTTTGAGGTGGCGAAAATGGAGGGTAAACCTTTTGTCGTGAAAATAGATCAGATGTCGGTCAATGTATTGGGGACTAAATTCAATGTGAATAATCGAGAGGCAGGCGTCGTGCAAACCGTGTTGGTTGAAGGAAGTGTTAAACTAAAATCCCCAAGGGGAGAAGTTTTAATGGTACCTAATCAAAAAGCTGAATACCATGGTGGTGATGAGTGGGTTGTTGAAGAGGTGGATGTTTCTCCTTATGTAGCGTGGAAAGATGGTAATTTTGTTTTCGATAATGAATCGTTAGAGCGTATTATGAATAAATTATCCTCGTGGTATGATGTCGATGTTTTTTACGCGAATGAAGAAGTCAAAAATGTGAAATTGACAGGTGATATGATGCGATATAAAGATATCCAAGAACTATTGTATTTTTTTGAGAAAATATCGGATGTTAAATTTTTAATTAAAAATAGGACTGTAACAGTAAGTTATAAATAAAATGATGAAGATGTGCAACCATCTCCATCATCTGACTAAAATCATGAACAAGCACATTGGGAAGCGTCCTTGTTCAATCGTTTAATTATTAATTACAAATCTATGAAATGTAAATTGATTTTTGCCTTATTGAGGCGAAAAAAAACAAGAATGTTCAGAATTATGAAATTATTTTCGGTTTTTATGTTTGTATTTGTCTTTGGGACAGCTGCTAGCAGTTTTTCTCAACAACAAATTGTAACATTGAATATGCATCAATGTGATGTAGGTACATTGTTGAAGGAAATTCGTAAACAAACGGGTTTGCGATTCGTGTTTAACGAGGAACATATTATGAAAGTGGACCGTTTTGATGTAGTTGTAAAAAATAAAACGGTAAAAGAAGTTTTGGATAATGTATTTGCAAAAAGTGATTTGAAATGGTATTTTGAAAATGATGTCATTTTTATTGTTCATCAAACTTCCCCGAAAGTGGCACAAGATTCTATTTTATCGGTAAAAGGTATAGTGAAAGATGAAAAAGGGGAGGTTCTGCCGGGGGTTACTATTTTGGTTAAAGGTACGACGCTGGGTGTAGCGACAGACGTGAACGGAAAGTTTACCCTGCATATGCCACAAAGAGATTCGGTTGTTTTGCTGGTATCATTTATCGGGTATCAGACGGAAACAGTTTATGTGGGAAAAAACAATAAGGAATTGGATATTCAATTAAAACTTGATGTGACCGAGATTGCGGAAGTAGTGATCACGGGTTACGGGAAAGTAGATAAGCGATTGTCCGCCAGTGCGACCACGTCGATAAAGATGGATGATATCCGCATCCCGAACGTGGCTTCGGTGGATGCCATGTTGCAGGGACGGGTACCGGGATTGATGGTGATGACAAGTTCCGGTAGCCCGAACGCAACCCCTCGAATGAGAATCCGCGGTTCTTCCACGATTCATGGTAACGCGGCTCCGGTATGGGTAGTGGACGGGATAATTCAGGAGGACCCGGTGGACTTATCAAATGACGAGATTAATAACGTGATTGCCGGTACGGATGCCACGTTGCGGGGACAATTGAATGATAACGCCAGTTTCAGTTTGTTGGGTAACGCTATTTCCGGGTTAAATCCGAGTGATATTGAAACCATTACCTTTCTGAAAGATGCGTCAGCCACGGCAATCTATGGAACCCGTGCGGCTAATGGTGTGATAGTGGTTACGACGAAGAAAGGGCAAGTCGGTAAACCTTCTGTCAATTTTTCTTCTTCTTTCGGGTTCACGGCTCGTCCGAGATACGAGGATTATCATTTGATGAATTCAAAAGAACGTGTTGGGGTGTCGAGAGAGGTGGCAGAGAGCGGTTATCTGTATTCGATAATGCCATTTTCTACCGGTTACGAGGGAGCTTTGTTTGATTACTATGACGGAAAGATAAATAAAAATGAATTTGATGCACGTGTGGCCTCTTTGGAAACGATGAACACGGATTGGTTTAAAATCCTGTTCCGGAACGCTTTCAATCAGGACTACGCTTTGAGCGTATCCGGCGGAACGGAAAACACCCGCTATTATCTTTCCGTGGGATTTAATGACAGCAAGGGAAGTACCAAGGGCGATAATTTACGGCGGTATAACGTGAACATGAACGTGAACACGAAAATCGGTCGTTTCGTGGATGTCGAGGGTAAATTAAGTTTTTCAGACCGGAAATCCGACGGTTTCTACATGGTAAATCCTTTGGATTACGCGTTGAAAGCGTCACGGGCTATCGGGAAGGATGAATTTTACACGACTCGGTTGACGACGGTTGCGGGTTTATCATCTAATTATCCGTTGACATATAATATCTTGAACGAGCTCAAGCATACTGGCAATGAGGCAAAGGTTCGCCAGACAAACGCCAGCGTGGGTGTTAATGCCAAGATTTTACCCGAGTTGACACTGAATACGCTTTTCGGGGTGACTTATGCCAACACGTTGAACCAGAAGTGGGCGGGCGAGCGTTCATTTTATATTGCCGAAATCCGGGGATATGATTACGGGAGTGTGGCACCGAATAGCGCGGAGGAGAAAGCTTCCCGTTTGCCTAAAGGGGGAATTTTGATTTACGAGAATAAAAATAACACGACATTCACGGCTCGTGCGTCCATGAATTATAATAAGGTATTTGCAGAGAATCACGTGGTGAATGCCATGCTGGGGTACGAGATTCGTTCCATCAAGTACGATGGTTTCAACACGACGGAATGGGGGTATTTCCCGGATAGGGGACTGGGTATCAGCTACGAGTACGACACGGGAACTTCCGGAAGCACATCCCTGAATGGTAATTCCTCGTTGGATAAACATACCGCGAAACTAACCAATACGATATCCAACACGGTTTCGGGATACGCTACCTTGGTATATGCTTTTAAAAACCGTTACGTGTTGAATGCCAATATTCGTATGGATGCTTCCAATCGTTTCGGGCAATACACGAACAACAAGGCTCTGCCCGTGTGGAGTGTGGCAGGACGTTGGAGTGTGTCGGAGGAACCTTGGTTCCGCCGTTTGGGTGAACAGGCTGAATTGAATTTGCGTGCTTCTTACGGTCGGCAGGGAAACGTTCCTACATCCGTGGGACCGAACTTGGTGGTGAAATACCCGCAAACGGTAATTAATCGCTGGTCGGGAGAGTACGTGTTGAATATTAGTCGTTTGCCTTACCCGAATTTGCGTTGGGAAAAGACGACCACGATTAATCTCGGGTTGGATTTTTCATTCTTGAAAGGACGTATTAGCGGTACGATGGATTACTACTACAAGAAAGGAAACGATATTATCTTTAGTCTGGATGTACCTGCCGAGTTCGGTGTTGCCAAAACTTACAAAAACGGGGCGGACATAAAGAATACCGGTTTCGAGTTGGCTTTGACCTTCGTGCCCGTGCGGACAAAGGATTTCACGTGGACGATATCTCCGATTTATTCGAAGAATAGCAACAACGTGGAGAATACCGGAAAGAGCGAGTACACGTACACGGATTACTTGGTAGGAAACGCTTTCGAGAGCGGTAAACCGGTGAACGCTATTTATTCATGGAAATTCACGGGATTGGACCCGCAATACGGTTACGCGACCTTCGCGCATACTTCACGAGTACAAGGTGACGTGGAAAAAATGGATGACCCGAAACAATACTTGGTTTATTCCGGTCAGAAAGACCCGAAAATCAGTGGAGGTTTCACCACCAGCTTGCGTTACAAGAATTTGACCTTGAATGCTAATTTCGCCTATAGTTTCGGGAACGTGAAGCGTTTGAACTTCTTGTACGAGGGTAAGTTTATGATGCCGTCACCGCAAGATAATTTGCATTCCGATTTGTTGAAGCGCTGGAAGAAACCGGGTGACGAGGCAAAGACCAATATCCCGGGATTCGTGCTTGACGGAACGAGCGAGTATAATTTGTATGTACCTATCCCGTCAACCGTGACGTTGAACTCTTATGATATGTACAATTACTCGGATATTCGGGTGGTAAAAGGAGATTTCCTGAGATGCCGTAATTTGTCGGTATCTTACGTGGTGCCATCGAAATTTGTACAGAACTTGGGATTATCCACGGCGTCCTGCACGTTTAACGTGACAAACCCGTTGACGATTTGCAGTAGCAAATTCCGTGGGCAGGATCCGGAACAGGAAGGAACGGGAGGCACGGCTTTGCCGATAATCAAGACCTACACGTTTTCTTTAAACATCAGTTTTTAATCTTTCAAAACGAGTGTAACTATGATTTCTAAATTGAATATAATCTTATTGACCGTGCTCGTTTTAGCGAGTGTATCTTGCGGTGATTTTTTGAAAGAAGTTTCGCAGGATGAGTTTGAACCCTCGACAACAACTGCTTACACGGAGTTGTTAAACGGGGAAGGGTATTGTTTTAGCACGTTGGATGCCTTGACTTGGTATATGGATGACGATGTAGACGGGTGTACATCTTATACTCCGACTAAGGAACAGATGGCCTATAAAGATGTTTTCACGTGGCAATATGATATGGACCAGTCTTTAAAAGAGGCACTTTCTCAAGATCAAAGTACGTATGAAAATTTTTATGCCAAAATTATGGCTTGCAACGTGGTGATTGATAATGTAGAAAACTCTTTAGGGACAGAATCCGAAATTGCGAATGTTTTGGGTGAAGCTTTGACCTTGCGGGCGTATTATTATTTCCATCTGGTAAATATTTTCGCTACCCCGTACAATGATGCACGCTCAACCCCCGACCGGAGATTAGGAGTTCCGTTGGTTATAAAATCCGAGATATTGGATGAAGGCTACGCCCGTAACACGGTGGCGGAAGTGTACAAACAGATCACGGGAGATATCGAGCGGGCGATTGTTTTGTTGGAAAAAGACAAAGTGAATAACGGACGTTTCCGGGTGAACTATGTGGCAGCTCACTTGATTGCTTCTCGGATTTATCTTTACATGGAAGAATGGGATCAAGTGATTGACCATGCCACGAAGGCTATGGCGGGAGCACCGAAATTGGTGTATTTACCGGATTACGTGTATAATGTTCCTGCCCGTCCGGAAAATTCAAAGAATCCGGTCGTTTCATCCGATTTCCCGGAAACGATATTCGTTTACGGGGCTATGCCCGGAAGTATGAGGTTTGCCGGAACTCCCGTTTGTCTGTCGGATGATGTTGTCAATAGTTACACGGATAATGGAGATAGCCGGAATGGAAAATATTTCAAGAAAACGGAAAGTTATCTTATTTATCCTTACATGGAGTTGAAACACGGAATTGCGGAGCGGGGTTATGTATGGCGTACAGCCGAGTTGTACTTGAACCGGGCAGAAGCGTATATGCAGAAATACAAGGCAGGAGAATCGTCCGCGGGACAGTTGGCTGTGGACGATTTGAATGAATTGCGGAGTAATCGGATTACGAATTACTCGGATTATCAATTGAGTACGGCAGAGGATTTGGAGAAACTTTGCAAATTGGAACGTCGTCGGGAATTGATATTCGAGGGACACCGTTGGTTTGATTTACGTCGTTACGGGATGCCGCAGATTCAGCACAAATGGATTGCCGACGAGGGGAAAACGACCACGTACACGTTGAGCGAGAAAGATCCGAGTTACACGGTGCCTATACCTCAAGCCGTGTTGGATAGGAACAAGAATTTGGTTCAGAATGAATTGGCTCCGGATAGACAAGGTTATTAATTGATAAAACATAAAAGAGATGAAAAATATATTGTTTCTGTTATTGTTGATGGCGGGCGTTATTGTGGCTTGCGATGAGGATAAGCTGACTCCGTCCGCTCCTCAGGAGTTTTACGAGTTTCCACAAGGAGATTCCGATTATGATAGGGAATTTGTGGCTTTCTACGAGAAATACAACACCCAGTTCCTGTATAAATACAAGGAAAGTGACTTCCGTTGGAACGTGACGAGTTACATTCCTTTTTATTCAGTTCCCGCGGATGAGGCATACGTGGAGAAAGCTTACCGTTTTATCAAAGATCGGTGCCTGAACCCGTGGGGTGAGAATTTTTACAAAAATATTTTACCGATGCGAATATTATTGGCATCGCGGATTTATAGCGTGGAGCAAAAATATGGTTCTGTTTGGGATGAAGGAACGCAACAGTGGGAGTATAAAAGCTATAATGATACGACTAATCATGCTTCCGCTTACGGTCTGAATCATATCGCGTTTGGTTACACGAGCGAGCAATTGGATGAATTGACTCCGGAGGAACAATTGAACACGGTGGGAGAGTTGAACAAGTCTTTGATCGGTTATGCTGCTTCCCGGAATAAAATTGAAATACCGGCAGAGTTTGTAGAATGGTACGATAAATACAGAAACAATGTTTGGGATGGAGGTGAGTACGGTTGTGGTTTCCTTGAATACTACAAGGATATGGATGCCGCCTATGACTTCGGACTTTACGTGAAATACTTGACCACGATGAGCGAGGAGGCTTTTAAGGCATGGGCGTTATCGGATGAGGTAGACTCGAGCAAAGATTGGGATCAGGCGTCCGGCACGTACAAGCGTACTTATGCGATTAAGAACAAGTACGAGATTGTGCTGGAATATTTTAAAACTCAGTTTAATATTGATCTTCACGCGATAGGAAATCAAGCTAATTAAATAATTCTGTGATTGATTATCGATTAATCAATCACGGAATAGATAAAATATAGATAATCACTATGAAAAGTAAGTTCGTAATTATTGTAATGCTGTTATGTAGCCTTGCTGGCAGAGTATTCGGGCAAGAGGAAAACGTCGCTCAAGACCCGCGAGAGAACTCTCGATTAACATTAAATCCGGAGGTTCCGATTACCGGTCAGCCTTTAGAATTGGTTTATGACCCGGCAGGCGGTCCGCTAGAGGGGAAGACAGACTTGGTCGGGATAGTGTATATGTATAATTTCTATCGTTGGGAGATCAGCGACGTGCTGTTGAAACAAGACGGAGAATTGTGGAAAGGTACATTCGATGTACCGGATAATTGTGCTTTCATTGCCTTTAAATTTCAATCCACGTTTACTTTACAACCGGATACGACGGACAATAATGAAGATAAAGGATATATGTTTATCCCGAAAGACGTTGTCGGGGATTACCTGCCGGGAAGGTATCTTGCTTGGGGAATGTTCCGTATACCTTCATTTGGTGAAGGTGCTGGAAATTATTTTTCGGGGAACTACAAGGAAATTACCGATGAAGCCTTGATGTTTTGGGTAGATCAGGAAACGAAACATTATCCCCAGTACGGACGTCATTTTTTCGGTATAATGAAGTCCGTTTTGAGAAAGATGTACGGGGAAAATGCCAGTCGGGGAATAGCACATTTGCTTAAAACAATGGAGAGCCAAGCTGATTTGACAGAGAATGAATACATGGAAATAAGCCATACCTATTGTTATGATTTAAAGAATAAAGAAAAAGCGGATAGTGTAGATCGGGTTATTCTCGAAATGTTTCCCCGTGGCGGTTTAGCCCGGTTTAACCGTTCTTTTACATTAAACACCGTTCCTCCCGATGAATATTTTGTCGTTGCCGAGCAATTCAGGAAAGATTTCCCGATAGCGGAGTGGCGAAAGAATCCCGATTCGAAAGGGTTCGTGTACTCTAATTTTTACCGGGAACTGGCTGTAAAATATTATAAGGAAAGCGACTACAAGAAATTGGAGGAAATATTGCCGGAAATGGATATGGTTATGCTTAATGCTGTTTACAAGAAAACCGTGGAATACGCGATTCGGAAAACTCCCATCCCGGCAGAAACTTTTGTCGACATATCCAAGAGATTTATTGACGAGATGATACGGAAAGTGAATGACGGTTCTTATATGCAAGGATTGCAATATTCACCTCGGCAAGCGGAAGAATTAGCTCGTCAGTGGTTGTATTATTATATTAGTGTTCATGCGCAGGTGGCAGAGAAAAGTGGGCGTTACGAGGAAGCCGTCAACACGATGAATGCGATAGAAGAAGAGCAACGATATCTCTTTTATCCGGCAGGGAACGAGGCGTATGTGGCAAGTTTGGAGAAATTAGGACGTCAGGCTGAGGCTTTCGAGGCGATGAAAGGGGCAGCAGGTGCAGGACAGATGACTCCGGTTATTTATGACAAATTGAGAGAGTACTACAATGGCTTAAAAAAGAAACCGGCGACTTTTGAAGCTTGGGTATCATCATTGAAGCCCCAAAGTGAAGTGGAAAAAATAAAGAATAAACTTCGGGCAAAGATGATAGACATACCTTTTGAGCCGTTTGCTTTGGAATCGCATCTCGGCGGTAAGGTAAAATCTGCAAGTTTCAAAAAGAATGATATCGTGATTCTCGATTTTTGGGCATTGTGGTGCGCCCCGTGTATCGCGGCGTTAGACGGGATGCAAATGGCTGTAGACCTTTATGCCGGTGATTCAAGCGTGAAATTCTATTTCATCATTACGCAGGACGAACCCAATAAAGAAAAAATAGATGCCCTGTGGAAAAAGAATAATTTCCACGACATGGAGGTGCTTTACGATGCAAATCGAGAGGGAAAGAAATCTCGTGATATGGTATATAAATCCATGTTCCCCGGGACTTCGGGCATTCCCCAGAAAGCCATCCTTAAAAACGGTCGTATCCGTTATCTGGCAGAGGGATACGGTGGAAGCCCCAGCGGTTTGATGGATGAAATTTCTTACGTGGTTGAAATGCTAAAAGAGGAAAAATGATGGTATTCAAAAATAGTTTTATAGTCCTGCTGCTTGCGGTAGCGGGACTCTTTTGCTCCTGCGGGGACGGGAATAATTACACGCTTACTGGTAGTCTGCCGACACGTTACGACGGATGTCGGGTATTGTTATCCCCCGCGACATATTATTTCTCGCCGGATAAATCCACTCCGGTAGATAGCGGTATAATCAAAAACGGAGAGTTCCGGTTCCGGGGAACGGTACAGGAACCTGCGGTGTTTGTATTGACCATAGAGGACGTTCGTGACAACAGGATTCCGGGAATGTCTTCCGTACCGGTGATTATCGAGCGTGGCAATATTAAAGTTCTTTATGACACGACAGGGATAACCTTGTCCGGAACCCCTGCTAATGACCGTTACATGGCGACAATCGGGAAAGGAAAACAGGAAATTCAACGCAGAAGCCAAATATTATTCCGCGAGCGGGATAGCGTGCAGCAATTAGCGGGAAATGTCAGTAACGAGATAAATAATTACTACAACGAGCAAAGTCGAATTATCTTTAGAGAAATCATGGTACCTGCTGCCGAGGAATTTATCAGCGAGTATGCCGGAACAAGCACGGGTGACTATTTTTTCTTCACTTGTTGCTCGAAAGATATTTATAGTGATGCATTTGTCGAGAGAATCTACCCGACAATCAATCCGGAACTTCGGGAACAGTACGAAACGTTCATAAGGACACGTCAGGAAAAGCAGAATTATTTTTCTAGTTCGCAAAAAGCAACGGAAGTGGGGAGGCCTTTCCGTGAGATTGTCGCGCGAACTATCGAGGGGAAAGAAGTCCGTTTGTCGGAACAAGTGAAAAAAGGAGGACTCGTGTTGTTGGATTTTTGGGGTTCGTGGTGCGTGCCCTGTATTCAAGAAATGCCTTTGTTGAAAGAATTGCATGAAAAATACGGGAAAAAAGGCTTGGTAATCATCGGTATCTCGCTTGACAAAGAACGGGAAAAATGGCAAAGTTCTCTTGAAAAACATAAACCGATAGGAATTCAAATTTCCGAGTTGAAAGGTTGGGAAAGCGCTTCCCGTAATGATTACGGGGTTCAAGCCATACCGTTCACGCTGCTGATAGATGGTTCCGGGAAGATTATTGCCCGCAATCCGCACGGCCCGAAATTGGTCGAAGCCGTAGAGGAATACTTTAATCGTAAGTAAGTTAGTGCTTTTCAGTTAAACAGGAGGAAGTTAAAAGTCATTTTAAACTCCCTCCTGTTTTATATTCTTAAGGTAGGCTCAATTATTCTCTCCGCAACCGCCGCATCCTTTGCAGTCATGCTTCTTTCCGTTCACAGCCGGGTTATCTTGTCCGCCCCGTTGTCCGCGGTGATTCATGCCTTCTTTGCGGCGTTTTTCCATTTCTTGTTTTCTCTTTTCCAAGTTGGTTTGGTAAATTTTATATTGCTCTTCCGTCAATATTTTCTTTAAGGATAAATTTTGTTGGTCTTCCATTTTCTTGTTGTAGAACATCACGGAATCACGTTGTCCTTGGTATTTCTTCATGAGTTCGCTTCTTTTCTTGAAGTTTTCCGTGAACAATTCCTTCACTTGTTTTTCTTGTTTCTCGTCGAGTTTCAGCTCGGTTTTCATTTGCTCTACCATTTTTTTGACCATTTCTTCGGGGTTCATGTGACCTCTCGGACCTCGATGTTGTGGACCTCGTTCTTGTGCGTTCAAACTTACTGTCATTAAAAGGAATAATGACGAAATGATTAGGGTTAAAGTTTTCATGTTTTATTCTTTAATTGTTTATAATCGCGTGGAATCCATATATATAATTCCATGCTCGTTCTTTTAATCTATCTGATTCTAAGACAAAAAACGAAGAGAAAGGTTTATTGTTTCCATCCCTTGTTTGAAAAAATAGTTACTTTTGTTATTGGATAAAATGATAATTAATATGAAGCAAGAAGTTTTATTTATTATTCTGGATGGATATGCCGATTGGGAAGGGGCATTTCTCGCAACTGCGTTGAGTACCGGAGTTATGCCGGGCAGTGAAGTGAAATACACTGTAAAGACCGTCGCCCCGACTTTGGAACTCGTGCCCTCGATAGGGGGATTCCGCACGCAACCCGATTATAGTTTTGAAACCATGCCCGATGATTATGCGGCTTTGGTTCTGGTCGGCGGAACGAGTTGGTTTTCGCCCGAGGCGGAACAAGTAGCTCCTATCGTCCGGAGAGCCTTGGAACGAGGGAAAATCGTGGGTGCGATTTGCAACGCTTCCGTCTTCATGGGTATCCACGGTTTCTTGAATGACGTGAAGCACACGAGCAACACGCTTCCCTACCTGAAACAATATGCCGGAGAACGGTACACGAATGAAGCGGGTTACATCGAGGCACAAGCCGTCGGCGACCGGAATATCGTGACCGCGAATGGCTGCGGGTACATCGAATTTACCCGTGAATTGCTGTTGCTGCTGAAAGCCGACGAACCCGCTAGAATAGAGGAGGCCTGTGATTTTTACAAGAATGGATACGTGAGATAGGGAAACGTTTGGTTTGGATTCATTACAAGTATGATAGGTGTTTATGAATATTGAAGAATACAGAGATTATTGCCTGTCTGTTAAAGGGGCGACGGAATGTATGCCGTTTGACGAGTACACCTTGGTCTATAAAATCATGGATAAGATGTTTACTTTTGCCCCGTTGCGCACTAAGGACGGACGATTCTGGGCGAACTTGAAATGTGATCCGGCTAAATCGGTGGAGTTGATGGAGCGTTACGAGGGGATTTTCTTTGGTTTCTATTCGGATAAAAAATATTGGATAACGGTATATCTGGAAAGTGATGTACCCGATAAACTAATCAAAGAATTGATAAATCACTCGGTGGAAGAAGTGGTCAAAAAGCTGCCTAAAAAGAAAAGGGATGAATATAACGCGTAGATACGGGAGTGCCCCGTACTCCGTTGTTTTGGTTCATGGCGGACCGGGTGCTAAAGGTTCTTTAAAGCCTATGGCTGAAGAACTATCTTTACAAAACGGAGTGTTGGAACCATTCCAGACCCGCTATTCGATCGAGGAATTGATACAGGAACTTCACGAGCAGGTTTGCCGTGAAACCGATGGGGCGGTGACTTTTGTCGGTCATTCATGGGGGGCATGGCTGATTATCTTGTTTGCCGTGCGATACCCGGAACGGGTAAAACAACTTGTGCTGGTCGGGTGTCCCCCTTTCGAGGAAAAATATGTACCTCAAATCATGGATAATCGTTTGAAAAGACTTTCGCCGGGAGAGCGGGAACGTTTTGAAAGATGCCTGCCGGAATTATCGGGAAACGCCACGGATAAAGATATGGAAGAATTGGGTAAGCTCGTTGCCCAATGTGATAACTATCATGTATCGGATTTCACGAATGAATACGAACCGGACGGACAGATGTATGCACGGGTTTGGACGGAGGCGGCAACACTCCGGCGGGAGGGATATTTCATGAAGATTCTTCCGCGGCTACGATCCGAAGTACACGTTATTCATGGCAGCTTGGACCCGCACCCCTTAAATGGAATAATCGAACCTTTGCGCGAGGCTAAAGTCAATTATGATCTACACGTGTTGGAACGTTGTGGGCATTCTCCGTTCTTGGAGATTGAAGCGAAAGAGGAATTTTATAAAAGTATCGGACGTGTTCTGTAAATCACGGGGTAAATAAGTTATTCCATTTTTTATTGTATTTTTGTAGAAGAAAATGGCGTTAATTTGGACACGAGAGAAGTAGATATAATACAGGAATTTGCTCGTGGAGGGGAGAAAGCGTTCCGTGTGCTGTACGACAGGTATGTGGTTGCTTTGCGTTATTTCGCGGCGAAGTACGTGACTGACGAGGATGTGATCGAGGATGTCGTGCAGGATGCTTTCGTGGCGTTGTGGGAAAAAAGGATGGAATTTCGGGTAGAAAATGCCGTGAAGGCTTATCTCTATAAAGCCGTGCGGCACGATTGCTTGAATTTGCTTCGGCATCGGCAGGTGGAAAATAAATATGCCGAAAGGATGATTCAGGAAGGGGATGATTCGGAGTCTTTTCTCGATCAGATTCTGGAATCCGAGATATTTCAGGCTTTGCTTTCCGTGTTCGACGAACTGTCCCCCGCCTGCAAAGAGGTGTACCAAATGAGTCTGGACGGGAACAGTCACGAGGAGATTGCCCGAAAATTGAATATTTCGGTTAATACCGTGAAAAAGCACAAGAATAACGCCAATCATTACATGAAAGAGCGTTTGAAAAATGTGTTGTCTATCCTGTTGTGGATTTCTTAAGAACGAGTCGTGTTAATCCTTAATTTTATAAAATAAGTAATATTTTATATTATATTGATTTGTACTTGCTTTATAGCATCTCCCATTCAACTCCTATTCAACTCCCATTCATCTCCTATTATAATAGGAAATAAATAGGAATTATTTAGTAATTGAATACAAATTTATTCAATTGAAATACTTTGTATGTAGTAGAAAGATAAATATCTTTTGGAGAATTACCCCTAAATTTTTTCAGAAATTGTAGCTGTATAATAGCTTGATTTTTAGCGTAAAATAAAAAAGTATGAAAAAAAGTGTGTTTTGGTATTACACCAAACGCTACTTTGCGTGCTTTAGTATAAAACCAAAGAACAAAAGTATGCAAATACGAGATGACGATAGGATAAAACAATTGATTTTGAACCACGTGAAGGGTGAGTTGGATGATGCGGGTGAACGGGAGTTGAGGGTTTGGCGGGAAGCAAACGAAGAGCACGAGGAGATGTTTCAACGATTGGTGTCCATGCGGAATCTGGAAGAAGGATTCCGTCGGTTCGTGAAATCGCCGGAGGCGGAAAATTGGGCGTGGGAGAGGATTTTGAACCGGACGACATGCGGGGGACGGCGTGTGCGGAAATTATCGTGGATTCGGTATGCGGCCATGTTTGTTTTACCGTTGGTAATCGGGGGAATTGTTTATTTTTCCCTGAATCGTGAGGGCGAAAAGGCACAGGTGGCTGTTGTGGCGGAAATAACTCCGGGGAAAGCAAAGGCTGAACTTATTTTGCCGGGTGGTGACAAGGTTTTGTTGACAGACGGGACAAATCGGACGGTGGGGAACGGGGTAAGTAATGCAGGCGATACATTGCGATATGAAGATGCGGAAGGGGGACAACCGGGCGGAACGGAGGAATATCACTTGTTGCGGATACCGCGGGGCGGGGAATACACGCTCGTGCTGGCGGACGGGACAACGGTGTACCTGAATGCCGAGTCAGAGTTGAGGTATCCCGTGAAGTTCTCGGGCGAGAGGCGGAAAGTGTATTTGCGGGGAGAGGCTTACTTCGACGTGGCGCATGATGAACAGAAGCCTTTCACGGTGGAGGCGAGAGGCGTGGAGGTATTGGTGTTGGGTACATCCTTCGGGGTGCGTGCATACGAGGGAGAGGAAAACGTGTTGACCACGCTGGTGCAGGGACGGGTGGACGTGTCGGCAGAAGGACAGCGTGTGAAGTTGATACCCGGGCAACAGGCTGATTTCAATCGGGAGAGCGAGCGGTTGACGGTGGCGGAAGTGGATGTAGAGTTGTATGTCGGTTGGAAGGACGGGCGATTGGTGTTTGATAATCAGCCGTTATCTATCATCTTGGATGAATTGGGACGCTGGTACTCGTTCGACGTGACTTATGCCAACGAGGAGTTGAAGCGGATTCCTTATTCGGTGAATATCAAGAAGCACGAGGATATCGCTCACGTGTTGAAGTTTATCGAACGGACGGGAAAGGTGAAGTTTGAGATTAATGAGAATAAAATTAGAGTGAAATAAAAACAAAGGAGCGGTGCTGCAAACACCGCCCCTTGTCAAACTTTTCAATCCTGCTGCAAACAGGAGTTGAAATATTGTCGAATCTTAAATACAAAGTTATGGAAAAAAAATGTTATGCCTATATGGATAGGCATAGAAAATTAATGAAGTTGATTTTAATGATGAAAGCGACGTTTATTTTATCGGTTTTGTTGGTGCTGCAAGTGCATGCCGGAGCCTATTCTCAGGAGGTGCGAATGAGCATGGAGTTGGAGAGTGCCTCGATGAAACAGATTATCAACGAGATTAAATTGCGGACGGAGTTTAGTTTCGTGTACAGTGATGCCGATTTGAGGGGTATTGAAAATCGGAATGTCGTGTTTAAAGATGCCACGGTGGAGGAGATTTTGGCAACTTGCTTGAAAGGCACGGGGTTGAAGTTTTCGATCGAGGAGAAGACAATCGTGATTTGGAAGGAGGCTGTTCAGCAGCAGAAAGAAGTGGAGGAGAGGATTGTCAAAGGTGTGGTAGTTGACAAGCAGGGAATCCCGCTGCCGGGAACGACTATCGTGTTGAAGGGAACGGCTTCGGGAGTCGTGGCGGATTCGACGGGTGGTTTCCAGATTCGTTTGCCGGAAAAAGGGGCGCATGTGCTTGTTTTCTCGTTCGTGGGCATGAAGAAGCAGGAGATAGCGGTGGAGAAAAAGGAATTTATCCGGGTGACGATGGAGGAGGATAGCGAGAACTTGGACGACGTGGTGGTTACCGGTTACCAGACGATTTCCAAGGAGCGTGCCACGGGTGCTTACTCGATCGTGGATGCGGAGACATTGGGGCGGAAACCGACGTCCAATCTCGCGCAAGCGTTGGTCGGGTTGGTACCGGGATTGACGGTGGTGAGCGCACCGGTGGACGGACAGGTACGATTCGCTATCCGGGGACAAGGTACTATATCGCAAGTCAGTATGGGTGATGGAAATTTTAAGGCGGATAACGATCCGCTGATCGTGGTGGACGGGTTTCCCATCAGCGGTTATATGCTTGAAAGTGATCCGTTTGCGTCGATTAACCCGAACGACGTGGAGTCTGTGACGGTGTTGAAGGATGCGGCAGCGACTTCCATTTACGGGGCGCGTGCGGCGAACGGGGTAATCGTGATTACCACGAAGAAAGGCAAGGCAAAGAGCAAGTTGGAAATTTCGGCGGATGCATATTGGTCGGTGAGTTCCCGGGCGGATTTGGATTATTTGTTTAACATGGCGTCGGCGGAGAATCAGTTTCGTTTCGAGGAATTGATGCACAAGTACAAACCGATTAATTTTGCAGGTAACGACCCTTACACGCAAGCTTCCGCACGGAGGCGGTATATGTCGGCTCCATACAGTATGCTGTACGAGCGGGATAATAGGAAGAATCTTACCGCGGGGGAGTACGATGCTAAAAAACAGGAGCTTATCGAGCGAGGAAACAGCGGGATGTGGAAAGATGATTTGAACGAGTATATTTTCCGGCGTATGGTGCGTCAGCAGTATAACGTGTCGTTGCGGGGTGCCGCCGATAAGTTGGATTACGCTTTTTCGGCTTCTTATGATGACGAGGATAGTTACCTGCAAGAGAATGGCAAACGGCGCGTGTTGCTGAATCTGGCGAGTAACGCCCGCTTGACGAGGAACCTGACGTTCGAGTTCGCGGTGAACACGATGTTTAGCCGTGAGGAGAATAACGGTACGAGTGTTGAAAGCGTGCGGGAATGGCTTAGCCCGTGGACTCGTTTGAAGGATGACGAAGGGAATTTCACGCATATATCGACCTCGCGGACTGTGTACGAGCCTCTGTTGATGTCGGAGGAATATTATGCCGGCAAGACTCCGGTGGACTGGACGTATAATCCTGTTGCCGATAGGGAATACACGGATAACTATTCGAAGACGATGAATTACAGGGTACAAGGTGGTTTCGAGTACCGGACGGACTGGGGACTGAACGTGAGTGTCAAGGGACAGTACGAGCGACGGAAATACGACAAGCACGTGTCTTACGAGTCGGAATCGTTTTTCGTGAGGGATTTGTATAATACCTATTCCGCGTTGGGCGAAACGGGGCGGTATGTTTCTTATTTCCCGACCGGGGGAGTGTTCTCGAACGAGGGGCACACGTATGAGGCTTATAATTTGCGCGGGCAGGCTGATTATAGTCTGACGAAAGATAAACACGCGTTTAACGTGCTGGCGGGTACGGAGGTTATTTCCGCCACGACGGAGGCAGACCCGAAAGTGACACGTTACGGGTATAATAAATATACCAATTCCGTGTTGACGGAGCTGGATTACGTGACGAAGAAAAACAATATTTTCGGGGTATCTTCGTATATGCCCTTCGAGAAGTTGGGGAGCCTATCGACATTGGAAGACCGTTTTTTCTCGGTGTACGCGAACGCGGCTTATACTTATGACAACCGTTATTCGGTAACTGCCAGTTTCCGCACGGATGCTTCCAATTTTCAAGCGGAAGACGTGCGTGATAAGTTTTCCCCGTTCTGGTCGTTCGGTGCTAGTTGGTTGATTTCAAACGAGCGGTTCATGGAACGGGCTTCTTGGATAGACCAGTTGAAGTTGCGTGCATCGTACGGTATCGCGGGTGTGGCGGCAGGCAAGTCGGGGACGTCCAGCGTGACGACGGTGGCAGTGCACCCGGGTAGCCTTATTTATTCCGGGGGAGAATCTTTTAACACGATAGCGGAACGCGGCAACAATACACTGACGTGGGAGAAGTCGCGGACGCTGAATATCGGTGTGGATATGGCGTTTTTCGGGCATAAACTGAGCGGTAGCGCAGAGTTTTATAACAAATATTCTTATGACGTGTTGGCGAACACGACGGTACCGGTGATTTCGCAGGGTGTGGAGTCTATGTTGTTGAATAACGCGGAAATTGTGAACCGGGGCGTGGAGTTTTCAATCGGTTCGGACTTGCCTATCACGGGAGATTTGAGCTGGAGCGGGATACTGAATTATTCGTACAACCACAACGAATTGAAAAAATTCGGTTTCACGGGTCCTTATCTGGCGGTTGGTAACTCTTATGTCGTGGGGCGTCCGATCGGTTCTTTCACCGTTCTGAAACCGGTGGGGTATTCGCCGGAAGGCTACGTGTTGCTGGGCGGGAAAGACGGTTCACGGGAACCCATTTTGGATGATGAATCTTCTCACATGATGGATTTTGTGACTCCCCGGGAAGGGCAAACGCTTGGTGATAATAACTGGGCTTACTATTTGGGAACGATGGAACCGAAAAGCACGCTGAGTTTCAGCAATATGTTCACATGGAAAGGGGTGACACTCTCTTTCATGCTCACGGGGCAGTTCGGTTATTATGTTATGACGAGTTATAATGACAGTTTCTCGCCCAATAGCAGAAATCTTGCTGCTTATTCTAAACGTCTGGACAAGGCTTTTGAGGTATATGACAAGGGGTATGCCAATCAGGTGTCTTATTCCGAATTGCCGCTCTATAACGATGATAATAGACCTAATTTCTTGAGTGGTAATGGATATTCGTCCATGATACAGGTTAGCACGTATTTCAGAAACAATTTTATAAAAGGAGATTATATCCGTTTGAACGAGGTGTTTCTGGGGTATGACTTGCCGCAAAGCCTGTTGTCGAAACAGGGGGTGTTCAGCCGTATCCATGTTTACGCGCAGGCGAGCAACTTGGGATTGATTTGGAGCGCAAACGGGAAAATGGATCCTGATTACCCGCTTGGGAGTCTAAAGTCGATGCCTGTTTTCACGTTTGGGGTGAAACTTGGTTTCAAGAGTTGGTAAAATGAGTATGAATGGATAAAAACAGTAAGGAATATGAGAAAAATATATACAATCATTGCCTTGTTGGGAGCCTTGGTAATGGCTTCGTGCAGTGATTTTCTGGATGAGACCACGGACAAGTCGGGCAGCGCTTACATATACCACATGGACCAGCTCTATGGGCTGACCGGAAGTATCGATCTTTATTTGTTTGAACGGGTTGATGCTGAAACGGGGGAAGGTAGTTCCTCGGGTGCTTACTTGACGGAAGCTCTTCCGTTGACGGACGCGGTGGAGTTGACACCGGAGTTTTACGTGCACGGGTTGCGGGCAAGTGAACCGACCACGTACGAGTCATATTGCTGGCAGGGAGAGACGTTGATGACATCGATGTGGATGATGTGGACTTGGACTCCGGTTTGGGAACGAATTTATCGTTTTAACACGGTGCTGGAGTATCTGGATAAGGTGATTCAGACGACGGAAGCTATCCATGATCAAGTGGAAGGCGAAGCTCGTTTCGGGAGGGCGTATTACCACTTTATGCTGTTGACGCAGTATTGTTTGTGGGGAGACGATAAACCGGGTATCGGTTATCGGGATAATGCCACGGCGGGAGAAGTTCCCGGACGGAAAACGGTAGGCTACACGCTGGAACGTATCTACGAGGATTTGAGGCTGGCGGAAGAGGCGTTGACTAAAGCGGGGCGCACGACGTTTGACAAGGCGCATAATTTCCGCCCGACGGTGCCGACCGTGCAGGCATTCCGGGCGCGGGTAGCCCTGTACAGGGGAGATTACGAGCTGGCATTGTCGAACGCGACGGAGGCGTTGAAAGCTCATAATACTCTGGTGGATTTTAAGAATGAACCCGAATACGAGTTGGAAGAGTGGAATTGGATTAGCGTGTTGGATGAAGAGGGTGAGCCGATGGATGAAATAGTCGTGAGTTCGATGTTTGAACTGGATGACATGGATACGGAGGCGGTGGCGAAGTACGAGGAGTTGTATTTGCCCAACGTGTCTTGGGAAGGATTGGGGGGTACTTGCCCGATTTCCGAGTCTTTTTATGAGCTTTGGGACCGGGAGAATGATGCCCGCTGGATTCATTTCTATAGCTCTTGTACGCCTCTTTTGATGACCGGTGAGAATTTGGTTGAAATGGATACGAATACTTTCGAGCAATATATCAGTTATGAAAACTGGCAATATTTGAAACCTTGGAATCTATACAGTTATTCGCGTTTCGCGGGTAATTCGCTTATCGGCATGACGACGGCGGAGATGTACTTGATTAAGGCGGAGTGTGAGGCCCGGGGCGGACACGAGGGAACCGCGGCAGAGACGTTGAAGACGTTGCGTCGCACCCGCTTTATGGACGATGTGTCTGCTGAGACAGGGGTTACCGGTAGCGTGCAGGAGGTGTTGGACGAGCGTTTGCGCGAGATGGGAGCTTTCTGGCGGTTCTATGATGTTAAACGTCTGAACGGGGCGGAAAATGCCGGTATCTATGTTCGCCGCGAGATTTTGACAGACCCGACTGATTTGAGTACTCGCGTGCAATTGGAAATAGCTCCGGATGACCCGCGTTGGGCATTGCCTTTCTACACGTTTGAAGCGGCGACCATGGGTTGGGAACAGAATGGAGGTTGGAAATAATAATGAATTGATTTTATCGGATGAAAACAAGTATGTTTGTTGTGCTTGCAAGCCTGTTTCTGGCTTGCGGCACACCCAAGGACGGGTATGTGCTAAAGGGAAATTTGAAAAACGCTGGGAACGGGTACGCGGTGATCTCCGTGACCGACCATGCGGGTGCATCAGTGATAGCGGACACAGCCGAGATGAACGGGGGAAAGTTCCGTTTCGCAGGTAAGACGCCTTTCGTGGCAGCATGTTCTTTGCGGGTGGCACCCGAAGGAAAAGAGGTGTTGGATATGCTTATCGTGTTGGAAAATAGCCCGATTGAGTTGCAAGGCGACTGGGTAAATCTGGAAAGGAATGCCGGGGGGAGTTTCTTTATCCGGGATATGAAGGTCACGGGCGGTAAGAACACGGAGGTGTGCAATCTTCTGGATGAAGTGTATTTCTCGTTACGGAAATTGCCGGAGTTCAAGGATTATGAACGGTTGGAAAAGTGGTTCGCTTCGTTGGATGACAACGCGGAGTTGACGGACGAGGTGATGCGGAAGGCGGATACGTTGCAGGTGCTGGAGGATCGTTTTCGAGAGTTGATGTTTACAAGGCAACTGGAAATCATGGCGGCACATCCGTCGTCGGAAGCGGCAGCGTTGTATTTGACACCCATGATAGGCGGCATGGAACTGGAAGAGTTTGAACGGGTTTTCGGGCTGTTTGACGAGGCGGTGCGGAACAGCGAGATGTTGACCGAAATACGCGAGGAATTGGAAACCCGCCAGCGTTTGTCTCCGGGACGGATGGCTCCCGTGTTCTCGTTGGCACAGCGTGACGGGCAGGTGCTGTCGCTTGCCGATTTACGCGGTAAGGTGGTGTTGGTGGACTTTTGGGCGAGCTGGTGCGGTCCGTGTCGTGAGCTTTTTCCTTGGTTGAAGGAGTTTTACGAGAAGTATCATGACAAAGGGGTGGAAATTCTCGGTGTCAGCGTGGATAAGGACGTGAAAGCATGGGAAAAAGCACTGGATGCAGAAAAATTACCGTGGTTGCACGTGCGGGATGAGAAACTCCCGGGTGGGAAGCATACGGCAAGTGACTTGTATGACGTGACGGGTATTCCGCACTTGGTGTTGATTGACCGGGAGGGAAAAATAGTCAAATGCGGTTATCTGGAGTATGAATTGGAGGAGTTGGTAAATGGATTATTAATGGATAAGGAAATCGGGAAGTAATTAATTTTAAAAAGAATAGAGATGAAAAAATGTTTGATATTACTGGTAATGACTGTGCTATTCGCTTGCAACAGCCAAGCGGGGTACGTGTTGAAAGGTGTGTTTAAAGGTGCGGGAAACGGTAACGCGATTTTGACGATGCATACTGAAGGAGGGTTGGTGATTTGCGACACGGTGAAGATGAAGGGGGGAAAGTTCGTGTTCGAGGGAGAGGTGCCGTGCGTGGGATTTGCCTTAGTGACGGTGGCTCCGGAGGGGAAGGAGGCGGTTCAGATGAGAGTGGCGTTGGAGAACAGTAAGATAGAGATGCGGGGGGATTGGAGAAACGTGGGAATAAACGAGGAAGAGGAATTGGTTATCAAGGGAATGACGGTTACCGGTTCTAAAAATAATGATGTAAATGAGGAGATTAATAAACAATGGTACGTGGTGGAGGCAATGCCGGAGTTCAAGAAATACGCGGAGTTGGCAAAAATGGTATTCGATGCTCCAGAAACGTTAGAGGATACAACGTTTTATTGGGTGTATAGAAAGGAGTTTGATGCGTATATGGCACGGGTAAAGGAAGAGCAGTTGAAGATTATGGCGGCTAACCCGTCCGTGGAAACGGCTGCTTATAACTTGAATTTCATGATGAACGAAATGTCATTGGAGCAGTTGGAACAAGTTTTCGGCTTGTTTGACGAGAAGGTGCGGGAGAGTGAGCTGGTGAAAGAAGTGCGAGATTGTATCGAGTTGAGGCAACGGATTGAACCGGGACGTCCGGCACCCGAGTTCACGTTAGCACGGCGGGACGGTTCTTTGTTGAGTTTGTCTGATTTCCGGGGTAAAGTGGTGGTGCTTGATTTTTGGGCAAGTTGGTGTAAGCCGTGCCGCGCTTCTTTTCCTTGGGTGCGGGAGTTTTACAAGGAGTACAAGGACAAGGGCGTGGAGATTGTCGGGGTGAGCATCGACAAGAATAGAGCCTCGTGGGAGAAAGCATTGGACGAGGAGCAATTACCATGGCCGCAGGTGATTGACGAATGGGTGAAAGACACTTATCGCGTGGGAGGTTTGTTCTACGTGCGCGCTGTCCCGATGTTCGTGATTGTGGACAAGGAAGGGAAAATCGTGGTGCGGGCACACATGGAGAGTAAAGAAGAGTTGTCGGCAGTGGTGGAAGAGGCGTTGAAAAAATAGAAATATTGATATCGCAAGCATGTGAACAATTTAAATATTAGCAGCTTCTCGAAATTGTGCATGCTTGCGAATTTTTCAATATGCTCCGTTTTTGGAGGATATTTGTTGTTGAATCAGAAAAAAAAGTACGGTTCAAATGTCCGGTTGAACTGTACTTTTTGTATTTTTGTGTGTATCAAATTATTTAATATCTATCCACGATGAATGATAAATATAAAATACCTTATATGAATGCTTGCATTCGTGCTTTTGCCAAACGCTTTCAGCTTTCGGTTAAAAGTGCGTTTTTGTATTTGTATCATTTCAAAGGAATTCATTTTTTGGATGAGTTCTACGAAACGGAGCATCTTCAGTCTATAGATGATGCGGTGGATGATCTGATTGTTTTATGTCGCAAAAATGGAGGGCAATTGCAATGATACTTTATCATGGGACCAATGTAGATTTTGATAAGATTGATATAGAGAAATCTAATCCGTACAAGGACTTTGGCAAGGGGTTTTATTTGACAAATCTTCAGACACAGGCAGAAGAATTAGCAAAAAAGAAAGCCCGAATTTTTGGCGGAAATCCCATCGTACAGGTCTATGATTTTGACGAAGCTGTTCTTACCAATCATTTGTTGAATGTGTTGGTTTTTGAAAAGCCGATTAAAGAATGGGCAGAATTTATATATCGAAACCGCAATAGAAATACTCTTTCATTCAAGCATGAATATGATATTGTTATTGGTCCAATAGCAGATGATGGAGTAGCTTATTTGCTAAATCGTTACGAAGAAGGTTCATTTACTTTGGAAGAATTGGCAAAAGAGTTGGAATACAGGAAATTGAATAATCAATTCTTTTTTGGAACGAAACGTGCTATTGAATTTTTAAAACGGATATGATGATACAACAACAGACGGATTATTTGATTGCACATATTGTTGATAAAATGACACAATATTTGATGGCGGATTTTAATTTGGATGCTATTTCTGCTTTAGATGTGATATATAATTCTAAAGTCTATGATTTAGTACAAGATAAGGAGAATGAGTTATATATCCAAAGTCCATCATATACCTATGAATTGCTAAAGAAGGAATATCTTACAGCTACTTATCTATAATGTTTTTCATGTGAAAATTATTTAAGTTTTATCTTTTTCCCTTTTGACTCGTTGTGGAAGCGGTCGACGGCGGTGATCACGTAACGGTATTTTGTTCGGGGAAGCGGTAGGTAGCATTCCGTGTAGTGCGTGATGGCGGCTATTTTGGAGGGATCGTTGAGGTTGATGCTTTCTTTCGGGGCGAAGCGGTAGATCACGAAATACTGGGGATTGCGGGGATCTTCACGGTCGCCGACGGAGAACCATTTCACGGTGTAGCCTTTGTCCGTGCGTTTGGCACGGGGTTTGGCGATTTTCTTTGGCCGTCCGTTGTACATGTGCGTGTAGGCGGGAATCAATGCCGGGTAGTGGTGGTAATGTTCACGGAGGCTGTCGGCGATGCCCTCGTTATTCCATAATATCTCGTTGGCAGGCCAGAAGCAATTGCCTTTCACGTGGCGTAGGGAACGGGCGGTTTCCATTTTGGTGGTCAGGTCGCCGGCTTTCATGGTGCGTGCCACGTCTTGTCCCAAGTAAAGGTGGATATCGTGGGCGTTTTTGTCCCACCATTTGGCAAGGGTGATGTAGTCTGCTGCCGGGTGTCCGATTTCCCAGTACACTTGGGGGATATTGTAGTCAATCCATTTTTTCTTGACCCATAGCGTCACGTCCGCGTACAGGTTGTCATAATTCTGCAACCCGTTGGTATTGCTTCCGCTACCGTCCGGCGTGTTTTGTTTGTTGCGATATATCCCGAAAGGACTGATGCCGAAGCGTACCCACGACTTTGTCTTCACGATCGTGCGTTTCAACTCCCGGATTAATTGATTCACGTTTTCCCGTCGCCAGTCGTCCCGTTCGTCCTCGGAGTATCCTTTCTTCAACCCGTAAGCGCGAAAGCTGTTATCGTCGGGAAAAGGCATTCCGTTCACGGGATAGGGGTAGAAATAGTCGTCCATGTGAATGGCGTCCACGTCGTAGCGGCTCACGATATCTTCCACCACCCGGCAGATGTATTCCCGACAGGCGGGGATACCGGGATCGAAAAGTAACTGCTTGTTGTAAGTGACGAACCATTCGGGATGCTCGTGATAAACGTGCGTGTCCGCTAACGCGGCAGTGCCCGACGTGCATGCCCGGAAGGGATTCAGCCAAGCGTGAAATTCCATGTTCCGTCGGTGGCATTCTTTGATGAGGAATGCCATCGGATCGAAGAACGGCTCCGGCGCTACACCTTGTTTGCCAGTGCAGAAACGGCTCCACGGTTCAATCTCGGAGTGATACCACGCGTCGGCTTCCGGTCGTACTTGAAAGACAATGGCGTTGATTCCGCATTCTTGCAGGTAATTCAGCTTGCGGATAAAGTCAACTTTCATCTCATCCGGCGACATTTTGGCGTATTCACTCTGGAACACGGTTTGTATCCATGCCCCGCGAAATTCGCGCTTCGGGTAATCCTGCGCGGAGAGGAGCGTGATGCCGAGAATCGTGGTGAAAAGGAACGATAATATATATTTCATGGTTTGTGTCATTGATTTAGAATGTCGCGAATATACGGATTTATGGGTACAAAAAAGAAAGGGAGACTTAGAATGTCTCCCCAAAGTGATGGATTTAGATGTACTATGGTGTGAAATGGACCAGAACGGTCCGAGGATGGCTCTTTTAATGGATACTCTTGATGAGCGATTCCATTTGTGCTTTCATTTCTTGTGTTTCTTTTGATTCCTTTTTTGGTTTTTGAGTGATTACTTGTCGGGCGCATTGCAAGGTCTTGTCATGTAATCCCATTTCGTGGTAAAGATTTGCCAGCAAATAATTGGGATACACGAGGCTGGGTGTCATGTAATGGGCCTTCCGGAAGTTCTGTTCGGCGAGCTTGTACTCTCCCATGGCTTGATAGTTTTTCCCGATGATATTGTATATTACCGGGGCGGATACAGATTGTAATACTTCTCGGAGAACAGCGATGCTGTCTTCGTATCGGTCTGTTTGGGAGAGTGCTTGCCCGTATTCGATAAGAAATCCGGGATGTCTTAGATTCTTTGCCAGCGGGGCGTATATATTAACCGCCGTCGCGTATATCTTCATGTTGTAATATAGTTTTCCTTCTGCCCATGCGCGATAGGAGTTGTATTTTCTCATTTCGGGGAAGGCGGTGAAAAACACCAAGCCTGCCAACGCGAGATAAATTACTTTGAAACTCAGTCCGGCTTTTTCTTGACGGGCTTCCCGGGGGGCGCACAAGGCGAGCAAGAGCATCAGGATGATAGCTAACGGTAATGATCTGATAGGGGAGGACATCAGCCCTGCCATAGAGAGCGAAATTAATGCACCTAGGGTAGCTAACTTCTCCGGGTATCGTTTTAAACTTCGGATACTTTTTATAAGAATTGTGGCGACAAACCCGAGGATAAGTAATAATCCCAGCAATCCGGTTTCCGCCGTGATACGGACAAGGTCACTGACCGGGTAACAGGGCGTGTTGGCCAATGCCAGTTCTCTTTCTGTCCGGTTGCCGTGTTCGAAATAGTAAGACTGGGCATCCCCGTATGCTTTTTGGAAGTTCCCGATACCAATGCCGAATAACGGGTTTTCCGTCAGCACGTTCATGGATATTTTCCACGCCAGAAGGTTTTCGTCCACTGGATCTTTCCGGAATTTGTAATAGCCGCCCACGATACCGGTGCTGATAAGCAGCACGCTGATCAAGAGGGTTATTCTTTGTTTTTGTGTCTGTAAGCGTTTGATGAAAGCGTGCATGTTGAATTTGAAATACAGAACAACACAGCATCCGCACGCCGCGGTGAGCCACGCGATGGCTTCCCCTGTAAAAGGCATGATAGATAGTATGCCCAACAAGGAGAGGGCTGATAGCACGAACAACATGATCTCGTCGATGATTTCCGGCTTTGCTTGCTCGGTATAAGATGGTGTCGAGAATTTGGCACTTAATCTTTGATATAGTGTGATTGTCCAGTAAAGCGCAATCGGGGTAATCGAGGCCAAGTATACGGCATAAGCGTATCGGGTGTCGAAGGACCCGGATAATTGAAATTTTGTTTGCATTTCCGGGATATAAGCGTATAATTGGCAGTATCCCCAAATGACTTCAAATAAAGCGAGTGCGATCAGAACGAATTGAAATGTCTTGATCGATTTTTTATTGTAAGAAAAATAGATATCGAAGAAAAAATAGGAAATGACTATTAACAGAAATACTTCCGCGTTCATCATTTCCTGATTGGAGTTACGGGATATGCCAATAATCACTACAGTCAAAATCCCTATTATGATAGTTTTGATTTCATCGACTCTCGTGGTCGATTTCCTGTAAAAAGCCAGAATGATAGAAATGACTCCGGTTATACACATGAAAGTGTAGAACCAAAAACGTTTGGCAACAACAATCCCGTTCATGCTTTCCGAATCGATCACCAGCATCGTGGCGATTAATAGAAGGAAGCCCATGAAGGACAGGAAATTCACGGTGTTGTTAATCCATTGTGTCATTTAATTCTTTACACTAATTTGTTGTTTGTACAGTTTCCACAGCGAGTTGTTTCTCGCCGGGCTACCGATTAACACGACCTTTTGTTCCCGGTCGAGTAGGAATGTTTGAAATTCGGGGTCGTGCGGCAGGTTCGGATTCGCCTTCCACAGGGCATTGTCCGTGTCGTAAAATATCAAGTGATTGAATTTGTTCTTCACGGCAAATGCCGATACGGCCTCGAAATTCTTGGCGTGGACGATAAAGATAAAATTCACTTTATCTTGTTGTCCGACTATATCTTTCACGCGTAAGTGCCAGTCATGTAATTTCATGTTACATTCCGTGCACCCGGTAGAATCAAAAAAAGTAAGAACGCTGTATTCTTTATCCAATAGTTCCGTGAGCGTGACGGTCGTGTCTCTCCCGAGGATTTTAGCCGCCGGGGAGGTGGGAAACGTGATTGTTTTCCCGTACCATTCTTCAATTACTTTTCGGGCTTTGTAATCCTTGGAATGGCATCCCCCGAGGAGGATGAACATCCCAAGGTACAAAACTCTCACACGGAAATTAATCCAATGCATATTTAATCAACACTGAATTCGGATGGTTTGTCAAGCCATAAATGGCGTTTTCTTCTTTACAAAAGGAAATAGAGGTGAACGGATTCCCTAGTAAATAGGTGTGAACGTGATTGCCCTCCCAGTCGAACACTACAATCCGTTCACCATAGCCTATCTTCTCTTTGTATTTATTGTAACTTCTCCCGGAATAGAGGGCAAATATGTATTCATCAGATACTTCAATATCAACAAACCCGAAGAGATTGTCTGTGGAATACGCGACGGGCTTTCTCCTGGTACTCTTGACCGTGGCTTTTGGAGAATAGAGATTTTGCTCGGTGATGCGAGTGATGGTGTTGCAAGGTATGAGAGAGCATAAATCTATGATACCGCTTTGCATATTCGCACAGACAAATTTCGTTCCATCAGGTTTTATCTTTATGATATTACTTGCAAATAAGATGCTTTTCTGGGAATTGTCGGCGTTCCGGTAATTCGGGTAGGGAAGGAAGAAATTTTCTTGCCCGTTTTCCAGTAAAGCGTAACGCTGGTCGAACATACCCGTTGCCACGATTGTGGAACCCCATTTGGCAGCGCACAAGTGTTTCTTGTCCGTGGGCACGGGGGTAAAGGTAGGACCGAATCCGGCTTGTCCCAGTTGATTCATGTCGAACTCGACCATTCGGTTGTTCCCGAAGTCATAGGCTGATAAGATTCCTTTCTCGTCAAGATGCATCGTTAAGATGTACAAACCTTGGTTGCCGCCTAAACCTGTCGGGAGGTAATTTCCCAACAATGTTCCGTCTTGTTTGTATATGGAAATCTTGTTCAACCCTTCCCGGTCAAGCACGATAAGTATAGAATCTTTCTTGATTACTTTTGTCGGGTTTATAATGCCCAGCTTTTGTAGATTGATTTTTGTATCCAACCTGTCTAGTGAGACAGCACGACTCATGCTAAACAAAGGATTCTGCTCTTTCGGTACAGTTCGCACTTCATCAGAACAACTGTAGGCGAAGGCAACGGCTAATAGTATAAATAATGCCTTTTTCATGTTCATGTTATTTTACATCTAGCGTAAGTCCCGGGTAGAATGTAGGATTTCCATTAGTATCATACACCATACAAATAGCGCCAACAATTGTACATGGATTGTCTTCCCCGCTTTCATTATCTCCGAAAGCTTCGATATTTTTAATTTTTATATCTATATTCGTGGAATCTTTCCTAAGAGTAACATTTACTAATGTTAGTCCGAGGATTATAGATATAAACAATATACTAATAATAAATTTCTTCATATATTGAGCGTTTTGATGTGTTACAAAAATATAGGGAAAATTTGAGATAAATTGTTCCTCATTTGTTCCTATTTTTCTTAATTTATTCTTAAAATTGCAGTGCAAGGGAAACATATATAATAAGGTGAGAATTTCGATACTTTTATGTAGTCTTAAATATAGTGGTTATGAATAGAAGATTCCATTTAGCGTGGGGAGTTTCAATATTTGCAATAGCTTGTTTATTGATTTTTCAAGGATTTTGGCTGAATCGTATGGTTCAATATAAAAAGGCTGAATTTTTGAATAGAGTAAATAATGTTTTGGTCATGGCTGTTGAAACAGGTTTTGAAGAACATTTAGTACGTAATCAAACAATACGACAAAATCAACCAAAGGTAGGACTTGATTTAGACAAAGAAATTGTGAAGTTTATTTTAAACGGCGACACAACAATTATTAATTATGAGAATGAGAGTAGTTATTTAGGTACAATACGAAAAGTTTGTTATGACTTGATAAACCAGCAGTCTAGTGAAAATATCATTATGTTGGACAGTATATGTCATGCTTATTTTAATCGTAATGGAATTACGGATCGTTATATACTAGAAGTTGTTGATACGAAGAGTGGACAGATTGTTGCTACAACAGAAAATGGTTCTTCAAGGGTAAATAAACGTATTGTTTCTAACATTATTGAATTAGGTATGAAAAGTCATCATGGTTTGATTGTTTATTTTGATATACCTTATAAGACCTTCTTTGTTCAGATGACAAGTATTCTTATTAGTTCGTTTCTTATAATGATATTCTTGGTTATATGCTCTATTTATCAAGTGAAGACAATTTCTTTCCAACGAAACGTGGCAAAAGTCCGAGAGGAATTTATGAGCAGTATGGTGCATGAATTGAAGTTCCCGCTGTCGATAATTAAGAAAAAGCTCCTTGCGCTAAAACAGGAGGGGGTTGATAATTTGAATGAAAGGCAATTGGAAGCATTGAATGGAGGGTTTGATAGAGTGCTGCATTTGAATAATTTCGTGTTTAAATTATTAAATGCATGGAAACAAGGGTTCAAGGTTACGTGGGAAAAGTTATCTTTGCAGGATTCAATTGATGAACTTGTTCGACAGTTCAATTCCGTGTTCGAGAAAAGAAATGTTTCGATTAAAGTGGATTATCAATTGAGTAGGAACGTGATTGAAGCCGATCCGATTCACTTTCCGAACGCCATCAGTAACTTGATCGAGAACGCTATCAAGTATTCGGGTGGTTCGCCGAAAGTCGAGATATCGTGCAAGGACGAGGGGAATATGCTGATTATATCGGTAAAAGACCACGGGTTTGGTATTCCGGAGAAACTGAGGGAGAAGATTTTCGAGCGTTATTTCAGGGTTGCTCGCGGTCGTTCTGCCGATGTACACGGTTTCGGAATCGGGTTGAGTTACGTGAAACAGGTAATAGAGGCTCATGGCGGTGTGATTCGGGTGGACAGTACCGAGGGTGTCGGAACCACGTTCACGGTCATGGTGCCTTTGGTAACAGACGAAAACGATTAATATTTTACAAACGGGAAAATGGCTAAAATTTTGTACGCTGAGGATTCGGCGGAGTATTACGAGGATTTCATAACTTACTTGAAAAAGAATGGGCACACGGTTTACCACGTTACCGACGGGGAGGATGCGCTTGAGGTTTATCGTCAGAAGAAACCGGACTTGGCGTTGCTCGACGTGATGATGCCGAAAATGACAGGTTTGGAGGTCGCTAGAGTGATTCGGAAAGATGATTCTGTCATTCCTATTTTGTTTATCAGTAGTATTGGCAGTTCATCCGCCGCGGTAGCCGGATTTAAGAGCGGGGCAAATGATTATATCCGCAAGGATATGGATGAAGCTGAATTTAAAGCCCGTATCGAAGCCGCTTTAAGACAAATCGGATTTCGTGAGCGTAGCGAGAAAACGATAGATATTAGCGACGGGGTGTATCTTGACCTTGTGAACCGTGAACTTGTCGTGGACGGGGAAGTGATATTATTCAGTCCGTTGGAAATGAAGGTGATGAAAGTGTTGTGCGAGAACAAGAATTGCTACGTGACAAAAGATATTCTGGTGCAAGCGGGTTGGAGCAACACGTTCAAAGAATCGTATCGTTACTTGGATAAATGTCTTGTCGGGTTGAGAAAAATGTTACCGAAAGACGGCTCGATATCTATCGCTACCAAATGGGGGAAGGCGTTGGGATTAATGGTGAAAGAAAAATAGAGAAAGCCCTTTGGGAATAATCAAACGGAGATTTGATATTGTAAGCTTTATAGATTATCTTTGCTTATAGATTAAAAACGAGAGCATCATGGAAACGAGGAAACTTCCGATAGGCATACAGACATTTGAAAAAATACGTGTTGGCAACTATGTATACGTTGACAAAACGGCTTTCGTGTGGAAGCTGGTTTCCTCCAGTGCACCTTATTTTCTTAGTCGTCCAAGACGTTTTGGCAAGAGTTTGTTGCTCTCGACTTTCGAGTCTTATTTCGAGGGACGTAAGGATTTATTCGAGGGATTGACTATCGGGCAGTTGGAGAAAGAGTGGAACGTGCATCCCGTGTTACATCTTGATTTGAACGCCGAGAAGTATGATTCTCCCGAGGGATTGTACGCTATCCTCGACAGGTATTTGAAGATGTGGGAAGATCGTTGGGGACGGGGTGACGGCGAAAGTACCCCGGCAGGTCGTTTTTTTGATGTCATTCGTCGTGCTTGCGAGCAGACCGGACGCGGGGTCGTAGTGCTCGTGGACGAGTATGATAAACCGCTTCTGCAAGCATTGGGAAAGGATAACGCCTTACTCGAAGACTTCCGCGATACCTTGAAGGCTTTTTACGGGGTACTCAAGAGTGCCGACCGTTATTTGCGTTTCGTGTTTTTGACTGGGGTTACTAAATTTGCTCAAGTTAGTGTATTTAGTGATCTCAACCAGTTGAGTGACATTAGTATGTGGCCGGATTACGCTACTATCTGCGGGATAACTTTGGAAGAATTAAAGGATAATTTTCAACCGGAGATTGAACAATTGGCGGCAACTAACGCTATGGACGTCGGCGAAGTAGTGAAAAAGATGACGACGCTTTATGATGGCTATCATTTTTATCAAAATGCCCCGGGGGTATTTAACCCGTTTAGCGTGTTGAGCGTATTCACGTCTAAAGTATTTGGTCGTTACTGGTTTCAGACGGGAACCCCGACTTTTCTTGTCGAGTTGTTGAAACAGAGTGATTACGACCTTCGGGAATTACTTGACGGGGTAGAAGCTCCTGCTTCTTCTTTCACCGAGTACCGGGTAAATGTTGATAACCCGATTCCTTTGATTTATCAAAGTGGTTATTTGACGATTAAGGAATACGACAAGGAGTTCCAGAATTATCTGCTTGCTTTTCCGAATGATGAGGTAAGATATGGTTTTATGGATTTTTTAGTACCTTTTTATACCTCTTTGGCAGAAGATGAGCGAGGATTTTACATTGGAAAATTCGTACAGGAACTTCGTGTGGGGGATGTTGATGCCTTTATGAAGCGGTTACGGGCGTTTTTCGCGGACTTCCCTTACGAGTTGAATACCCGGACGGAACGTCATTACCAAGTTGTATTTTATCTCGTGTTCAAGTTAATGGGACAATTCACGGGGGCTGAGGTACGTAGTGGCAAGGGAAGGGCTGATGCCGTGGTGAAAACACCGAAATACATTTATGTCTTCGAGTTTAAACTAGATGGTACAGCCGAGCAAGCTTTAAAGCAAATTGATGATAAGGGATATCTTTTGCCTTATTCGGTTGATAACAGAGAAGTGGTAAAGATTGGGGTGGAATTTGATGCTAATGAACGTAATATCGGGAAGTGGCTCGTGGAATAATTTGATGATTATCTTTCTTTTTGGTAAACCGCCTTATTTTGAATAGTGGCGGAAGTCCTGTGTCAAGCCTTCGCAAATCCAATTAGCTAAAGCTTGGCGGTTGTCGTTTAGCAGGAAACGTTGTTGGTCACGGCTGTTTTGGATATTACCCAATTCTAGGAAAACGGCCACGGGGAGCGTTTGTTCAATGACGTATAGGTCACGGGTGTTTACCGTTCCGGAGAATCCCCTGTTAGGTTGATGTTTGTCGTATTTCTTGTTAAACACGTCTTGTAGCGTGTTGGCGAGATGTTTGCCCTTGGCGCTACCCTCGTAATGGTAAAAGAAAACGTCAATCTGTTTGCTCTCGCTCCGGCTGTCAAGGTGGATAAAGATAGCCCGTCGATAGGCTTCCTTGTCTTTGCGGAATAGCGTGTTGATTTTGTCACAACGTTGTTTGAGGCGTTGTACTTGATTCAAAGGGATGGGATCGCCCATGCAGGTTTCCCTATCGCCGGTGGCAAGGAATTTATCGTCCCGGATACCGTCCGCGGCGTCTTGGATGATGATGTGAACTTTGGCTCCTTTCGACATCAAGGTGCGTGCCAACCGGAGCATGATGTCGTAAGCGTATTCGTCCTCGTGCAGTTGGTGTCCCTGTAACACCCCGATAGCCCCGGGATCGGGACCGCCATGACCGGAAACCAGATAAAAGCAGGCCCCCTTGAGTTCGTCGGACTCTATCGTGTATTTCGCCAGTTTCTCCCCGAATAAAGGTTCATTACCTTCCCGGTTCATTGGCGGTAAAGTGTATTTCACGCCTAACCGCAGACCGTTATTTTTGTCCAGCTTACTCTTGTTGAGTTCCATGAATTGCGTGTAATGTTCCGGCTTCGTGCGTTCGAAGCGTTTCAGAAATTGGAGTATGCCTTCTCCTTTTCCCGGTGTTCCGGTTTCTTGCGTGAAGCCGTGGATGGGCAAAAAGATGAACAAAATGCTCGTGTATATGATGAATATATATTTCATGGTTTCAAAAATTCATCACAAATATAGTTCTTTTTGTTTGTCCTCGAAAATAATAAATTTAGACAAACGAAAATTAAAAAATACAATAATTCAAGCGTTTGACGCAACGGATGAGCTTTGTTGACATCTAGTATATAAACGTTAAAAAAACAGCTATGAAAAAGAGAACATGGAAAATTGTATTAATGTTGTCATTATTTATTGCCGTATTTGCGGCGTGTGATGACGATGACGAGTATTATTACGTGGGAGGTGGAAGTTCGTGGATCAGTTACGGTAACCTCGAGAAGATAGATAACGGTACTCGTTCCAAGTATGCTATCCGTCGGGATGACGGCAGTCGTTTGATCGTGACCGAGGGATACGGGATAAATTTTTCGGATGCCGAGGAAGGATTGCGGGTATTCGCCAACTACTCGATTCTGGGAAGCGAGAGAGATGAAACCGGGTTGGAAGGTAGAATGAATTATTATATTCGTTTGTATCGTATTACCGACGTGTTGACAAAGGACCCGGTGAAACTTTCTTTCATCAAGGAAAACGAGGAAGTGCGACAGGATAGTATCGGTAACGATCCGATTAACGTGTCCGAAGCATGGTTCGGTGGCAAGTATCTGAACGTGGAGTTCAGAATACCCGTGAAATCCGGTTCTTCAACCAAGCATTTTATCAATCTGGTAGAAGATGATGTGGTGGCGAATGACACGGTATACGTGACTTTACGCCATAATGCTTACGGGGAAGCTCCTAAGGACGGGGATCGTGCAAATCACGTGTGGAGTCGCGGAATGGTATCTTTCGACCTGACTTCTATCGTGCCGGAAGGAAAACAATCCGTACCTGTTAAATTGCTTTGGACAGAATACAAGAATGGTTCAATCGAAACTGTTACCCGTGAAGATAGCGGAACTTACACGCTTTCCGGCAGTAATGAGGAAGAAGCAGACAGCGGACTGAACCAGAGTAATAACGAACGCAAACTGGTGAGCAGCGAAGATGTAGTCGGAGAAGTTAATTAAAGACATTTGATTCAAGTAATAAAACTCTAAGGGAAATGAAGACTGACCGGACGGTCAGTCTTTTTTATTTAATGTATTCCTTCTTGAACCAATATTCGAAAACAGGATCAAGAAAGAGAAAGCCTTGAGGTGTATTATCCAGAATATCTTTTTGTTGCAGTATCACTTTATTTTTTGTCACGTTCTGTGGCGTTCCCAGTTTGTATTTAGTCATAACCTTTGCCCCTGTAAGCGTTTGTTCATTATTTGCGATAGCGATCAGGATATTGAGCTGTGAAATAGATAAGGCTTCGCATTCTGCAACGTATAGGGGAAGATTGGTATCTACGATTTGTTGGAAAGCTTTGTCTATGATTTCAAGTGTTACCGTTTCTTTTGTAATGCTCCAGACAAAATGAGATAATTGTTGTACATACCACGAGTGAGAACTTACTTTCTCCACGATAATTCCCGCAAGTTCTTCCGTGATGTTTTTGCCCGTGTGTTTGAAGGCGCTGACGATAAATGACACCCATTCCTGCTTGTCTATTTTTGCCAGAAACATGATTTGTCCGAACCTGTAAAAAGGTTTTGAGGATGAGTTAAATATCTCTATCATCATGTGGCGTTTACTCCCGTAAAGGCAATAGCTGACATGCTGGTGGTGCTGCCATGTGCTACGCATTTTGCCTTCCAAATGTTCATAGTCTTTTAATCCTGCCAGATTTTGAAATTCGTCTATGCAAACAATAATTTTCATTCCTTTTGCAACGGCAATTTTCTCCGGTAAATTCAAAAGTTCATGTTCATTTTCTTTAATTTGATGAATTTCAAAACCTATTGAAAAATCGGTCATCGGATCTGTCCCGATGGTAATTTGGGGAGAAAGAGCTTTCAAGAATTCTTTCGTATGGGTAATCCAAGTTTCCCAATTATTACTGGTGGCTTTAATTACAGCTTGTGCGAAAGTCTGGTAAAATTCCGCCTCGCTTCTTATCGTGAATACGTCTAAAAAGCATACTTTTACATCGTGGCGCTCTGCCATGAGTTCATGCATGGCTTCTTTGACGAGTGATGATTTGCCCCAACGACGAGGAGAAATCAACATCGTGTTAATACCCGAGTACAAGTTATTTTTGAGTATTTGTTTTTCGTGAACTCTATTCACGAAGGTTGCGCCCATGGCTAATTTCCCGTATTGAAAAGGTGAATCCATATCTTCTTTGTTTTCAACAAATGTATGATTTATTCGAGATATTTCCAATTATTGGTAAAAATATTTTATACCTTTTGGTATAAAATATTTTCTACTAAACGGTATTATACCTTTTGGTATAAAATGAGAATCCCGCGGAGTTCAGAACGGACTCCACGGGATATTTAAGGAAGGTAATCTTGATGTTTCTTGTTAGAATATACCGAATTTGATTCCAGCAAAATAGGTTCTCGGAAGACCGGGACCGTAGATGTAACCGGAATCACGGAACTCACCTTTGTCGAAGTCATTCTGGTAGCTGTTGAACACGTTTTGCACGCCACCGTTGATTTGTACCGTGTAGCCGCTACCGATTTTGATGTCATAAGCCAGTTTTACGGTACCGTCGAAGAAGGACTTGGTTTTCTTCAGCACGTCTTTCTCGATGTACCCGGCGAAGTGTCCCACGTACATGGGACCCGTGTAGGTTCCCGATAGGGCGGTGGAGAAGTTCTTGAACGGGAGTAAGTTCAGCGTGACATACCCGTATTGATCCGGGGAGCGGAGCAGCTTCCGGCAGGGGGCAACATCGGGGTCATTGCTCCATGCCACGGGAGCGGCGTATTTACTGCTTTGGAAAGTCGCGCCGAATTGTAGTTGAGTGGATTTATGCGGGGCAATTCTTCCCTCTATGTTGATTCCTTTTACTTTGGCATCCGAACCGTTGCGGCGTTCCAGTATTTTATTTTCTTCATCACCGGTGTCGACCTCTTCCAGCACGAAAGGATTTTTCAAGCGGGTGTAGAAGCCTTCCACGAGCAGATTGATTTGCACGGCTCCCAGCGTGGTGTAGTAATCAACGGACGCGCTGTAACTGCGTGATTTTTCTGTTTTCAGGTCTTCCGCGACTTGAATAAGAGTTACTTCTCCGCCCACGGCTGCCACGTGCAGGTCTTCGTCGTAGGTCTGTGGAGCCCGGAATCCTTCCGAGTAACTTGCCCGGAAACTGAGATCGGTGATAGGGTTGTAGCGGATATTCAACCGGGGGCTGAATATGGGATCGTCTACATGACTGTTTTTATCCAGACGCCCGCCCAGCAAGAAGCTGAAACGTGCCGTTTTCCATTCATTTTGCAGGTAGACGCTATATACGTTTACTTCCTGATTGATTTCCCGGTTGTAGCCGAGCATTTTGTCATTCAGTTTATTGTGCGAGAATTCAACCCCGGCGGTCAACATGGAGGGCATGAACAGGAATTTGTCGAAGTCATAGGAATATTGTGCTCCGCCCACGACGGTAAAGTCCTTAGTCTGCCCGTAGGCGTTCGTGTCGCGACCGGCACCGTAATAGGATTCCCGTGCGATGTTTTGTAACGAGGTGTAGGCGTTAAAACGGTGTTTGTAATCCTTGGATGAAAGGGTGTAGTTCAGCCCGCCGCCGTGTATGTTGTGGTCTGCTTGCTCTGCCACGTCAGCCTCGTGAGGGGGACGGTGAAGGTTGTCACCTCCCCGGCGAAATTCTTTGATATGGTGGTACTCCATGGATAACTTGCTGAAATGCGTGGGCTTGTAATAGGTACGGAAGCCCAGCGTGGTACTGTTGATCTCCCCTAGCTCGGAGAACCCGTCACCGTCATGGTCATAAGGCTGGCGGTCGCGCACCATCCCGAACAGGTGGATTCCGGCATTCCGTTGCTCGTTGACGATAGCCCCGTTGAAAGAGGTCACGTTGTCGAAACTCTCGCCGTCGATAGCGGAGAGGGTATGTCCTACTTGAAAATAGTTGTGTAACGGTTCTTTGGTGATGATGTTGATTGTCCCGGCGATAGCGTTGGCTCCGAACAATGCCGAGCCGCCACCCCGAAGAACTTCTACCCGGTCGATCATGTTAGCGGGGATTTGTTCCAGACCGTAAACTCCGGCAAGGGAACTGCACATGGGACGACTGTCAATCAGTATTTGAGAGTAAGGCCCGTCCAGCCCGTTGATACGTACTTGTTGGAAACCGCAGTTCTGGCAGTTGTTTTCCACTCGTAGTCCCGGTTGGAAATTCAATCCTTGCGACAGGCATACCGAGTTGGTGTTTTCGAATATTTTGGGTGACAGGACATTGACGATAACGGGGGCTTCCCGGCGGTCGGTTTCGTTCCGGTTGGCGGTGACCACGGCTCCTTCAAGCATCACGACGTCATCCTCGATGACGAAATTGATCTCTTGCGTTTTGCCTTTCACGATCTCGATTTCTTTTTCTACGGTTTTATAGCCTACTCCTTGCACGCGCAGGGTGTATTTTCCCAAGGGGAGGTTTTTCATGAAATAGTGTCCGCTCTCGTCGGTAGCGGTTCCGATGTTCGTACCTTTCAGTAATATCGTGAGGAACGGCAGGTGTTCGCCCGTTTCTTTATGGATAATGTGTCCGTTGACATTCGCGTCTGTCGTTTTTTTGACGCTTCCTTTCTCGTCTGCACGACAGAAAAGACCGAGAAGAAGGAATATAATAAGTGTAAGTAAGTTTTTCATAACCAATATTTTTCACGAGCGTGTCCGTATGGTATTGACACGACCTCGCGTCTTGTTTCAAAATAGAAATATCATTAATAGGTGAAAGCCTCGTGAAATAGCAGGGGTATTGCTTTATTACACGAGATTCTTACCGGAACTGTTGTTTCGGCAGAATAAACTATTTACACTGTAAAGGGGGGAGCCCGAAGGGGGCTTAAGGTGAATGTTTGTTTATCAGGTTCTTCCTCCTGATTATGAATATAGTAATGTATTTTGTGGATCAAGTGAGGAACACTAACGACAAGGGCAACGCTGACCAGTGTGATGAAATTGCTCAAATGGGCGATTAAGGTAAGCTCTTTTGCCGAGTGGGTGTGATTTGCACCGCCGTCCGAATCGGTATGACCGCAGAAGAAGTGCGAGTGTACGATTGTTACCCCGTTGACCACATGATAGTGCGAGAAAAACGTGATACTCCCGTAATAGCTCAAAAATAGAGCTAACAAGAATAAGTGAATGAATTTATTTACGTTTTTACTACGCATACCTTTTTACTTTGCTTTGCAAATGTAGATTATTTCTAAATAATAAACATGAATCTCTGTCTTAAAAATATATTAAATTAACGGGTATATGGAGGTGTGTTTTGACACACCTCCAGTCTATAAAGTTCATAAAGTCGAGCCTTCGGCTCCTAAGATCTATAAAGTTTATGATTTAATATTATGCTGATATTCAGTGTAATTGTGTGTTTGACTTTATGGACTTTTCGACTTTATGAACGAGAGGGCGTGTCAAAACACGCCCTCGTATGCGCCGGGGAGAGAGTTATTCTCCCCGGGTGATCGTGATTTTGTTACCCGGTAGGGTTGCTGTGATGGAGTTATCGTACATCGCCGCGCAAGTGACTGCCGGAAGCAGGTAATTACCGGGGTAAGCCGCGTTAAAGCGTAGCTTGAAGGTTTTCGAATCGCCTTGCTGGAGCGAGAAGTAGAGATACACCCGATCGTCGCGGATGTCCGCATTGTCGGCTCCCTTGAACGGGTTCTCGTTCGTGGTAAGGCGTTCGTTCAGAAATTCGAAGCCGGAGGGGAACATGAAAGTAAGTGCCAGTTCCTCGTATAACCCGATGTTTCCTGTGTTTTGTATCGTGATTTCAGCCACGATGTCTTCGCCTTGGCGATAATCCGTCCGGTTGTTGAGCACGCCGTTACGATAGTAGTTGACGGTCATTTTCAGCCCGGACATTTCGCTTTCGGTGATCACACCCAATGGGGTTGAGCTATTGATCGTGCGCACGTGGAGTGTGCCGGAAGTGTTATTTTTCAAGGTTACTTCTGAACGGTTATCTTTGACTGCCAATTCTTTTTGCAGTACGGTCTTCGTGGTTTTGAAGTTCTCTTTTCCGATTTGCACGTCAATGCCGTTGCCGTCCTTGAAGTAGCGTCCCGCGTAGTTGCCGATAGCGCAAAGTCCGAAGGCACTTTCCTGCGTGCTCAGCCATTCGTTGGAAGCAAATTTACGAGCCATTTTCTGCAACAGTTTGTAGGCGTCGTCTTTCATGTTCATGTCTACCATACTTTGCATGATAATTGCGTTATCCCGTAGATCGGAGCCGTAACACCTGCCCAGTTGGCGATAGAGTTTGGCTTCTGCCGGAAGGTTGGCTACCAGCGATTGGGCAATTTTGTCGTGTTTGCCGAGGGCGTAGGCTCCCGCCAGTTGCCAACGGGCAATCGGGTTGTTGTAATTATCCTCTTTCATCCGGTTCATGGCCGCCATGTTGGGTTTACCCGCCAATGCCAGCACGTAAAGACGGTAGGATTGTTCCAACTCGGAATAATAATCGTCCCGGCGCCAGCTATTCGCTTGTTTCGACAGGTAATCAAGAGCCGAAGCCTTCATGGATGCCGGGATGCGGTAACCGAGTTTCTCTGCCTGCGTCAGGAAGTCGGTGATATAGGTGGATACCCAGTCGGATACATAGTTGGAGTTCGTCCAGTAGCTGAATCCCCCGTTGCTTAACTGGTAGTTCCTCAAGCGATTGATAACGTCTTTCACGTGCAGTTCCACGGTTACTTTTTGTGCTTCGCTGAGATCCATCAGCCTGTCAAGCATCAGTTGCGGGAATACGGCAGAAGTGATTTGCTCGCCACACCCGTGCGGGTAACGGATCAGGTATTGGATGCGTTCCTCCAGATTAAGGGGCGGGATAGAAGTGATTTCAAGGAACGAGGTCGGTTCCAGTCCTTCCATCGTGTTGTTGAAGGTGATTGACTCGCCGCTTGCCACTTCGCGGGCATCCACGCGGGTAATTCTCGGGTTCGGGATTCGGATGTCTACATCACAACTGAAATGAGCTTTCTCCGATCCGCTTTGAGCGGTGAAGGTAAGCGTGGATTTACCGGTATTTTCTTTAATCTTCGCTTTCAAGAACACGATCTGTTCACCCGTGCCGGAGAATTTGATTTCTTGGCTTGCCGGGGCGATAACTTCTATCTTGTCGTCCGTCTTGAGGTTCACGGTGACATCTTTGATATTGTCTTTCATGGCAAATACCGTGACCGGAATTTCGATGATGTCGCCCGGTGTGAACAAACGGGGCATGGTGACGTTGAGCATCAGCGGTTTGTTGACTTTCGTGTTACGGGATGCCGAACCGTAGCGACCGTTATCTTCGGCAACGACCATGGTACGGACTTCGCCGATATACTCGGGCATGTTGAATGAATGGGTTTTCTTCTCTCCTTTCTTGATGGTGAAAGGACCTTTGAATATCACCACGGGGGTAAAACGGTCGCTCTTGCGGGTTTCTTCCGGGTCGAGGGCTTCGTCACCACCGACGGCAAAGGCTTTCTCCAAGCGTCCGCCAAAGGCTCCTACCACGTCGTCGTAGAAGTCCCATGTTTTCACGCCGAGGGCTTCCCGGGCGTAGAAAGCGGGGAAGGGGTTCGGCGTTTTGAACGAGGTAATGGCTAACAGTCCTTCATCGACAATAGCGATAGAGTAGGTCATCGGTTTGCCGTCGTTTTCACTTACCGTGACGGTGAAATTCTGTGACGGGCGGAGCTCTTCCGGCATGTCGATTTTGGGAGTGAGTCGTAATTCCGGGTCGTCGATGTCAATATTCAAAACCCCGTACAGGCGTATCGGTTTATCGTTGTTCCGGTTTTTATGAGGTTGTATGAGTGACACGTTGACATAGATATTGGGGCACATCTCGCTCGTGGCGGGAATCTCGAAAGAAGTCGTCCCTTCAGTTGTCGGAACCCGGAAAATGTCTTTCACGGTCTTTCCGTTCTCGACGCTCACGAGAGCCACGCTACCTGCCGAGGAGGGGAATGTAATCTTGATTTTTTCTCCGGCACGGTAGGATTTCTTGTCGCTGGTGAGCGTGAGCAGGGTTGCCATGCCGGGGATATTCATGTCGTTGCGCCAAGAACTGATGTAGAACGTGGAACCGGTGGAATGACCGGATTCTTTATCCCGTGCGATCACGTAGTAACGTCCCCACTGGTCGCAGGTCACGTCCACGTTGAATTTGCCGTTCTGGCTCTTGACCGTTTTGTTGAACACGGGGCGACGGTATGAGCGGTTGACGTATGAACCGATATAGTCATTCTCCGAATCCCACCACCAACGCCATTCCAAGGTGTAGACTTCCACCTCGATATCTCTGTTGTTGACAGGTTTGCCCTCGGGGGTAAGTACGGCACCGCTGATAGTCATCGGTTTGCCCGCCTTGTACCAATTATCGTCCGATTCCGGTAGTTTGATACCCACGTATTCCTTGTAGGGGGAGTATTTGAACCCGGAAGTGACGATACTGAAGTCTCCGCCCGGTTCGAACACCCGCGTCGTGAGCAGGGCGTTGAGCATACCGGGTGCGTTCTCCGAGGTGATGTTGTTTGCCGACAGGTTAAAGTTTCCGTCAGAGTCCGTCGTGCCGTCGAAGAATGTTTCGGTTGTCGTGTTGAAATAACGGGAACGGTCGTCGAAGTTATACCCGTTGTACCCGGGGAAGGTGGTATTGCCTTTCGAGAGCCGTAGTTCGGTGATAACTTTCAAGTTACTGGTTTTCGCCCCGTGCATCCATCGGGTTTGAACGGGTATCGTGTTTTTCGTCACGCCTTCCCCGAGCACGTTGCCCGGCAAGTTGGCGATGATATTCAAACGATTCGGTTTGATGCTCTCGATACGGACGGTTTTTCTGAAAGAAACACCCCCGACACGTACAACAGCCTGCCAGTATCCGGTCACGGCCTGCTCGTCGGTGCTGAACGTGAAACAATACAAACCGTGTTCATCGCGTCCCGCTTTGCGGGTTTGAGTCACGTTACCGTTCGGGTCATAGAGTTCCGCTATAATGGGATGTCCGACGGGAATCACGTTCTCCTTGTCTTCCAGCATGAAAGAGAGATGAATGTCATTTCCCGGACGCCATACGCCCCGTTCGCCATAGATGAAGCCCTTGAGTCCTTGCTGCACGACTTCACCGCTCACGTCGAAATTACTGAGCGAGAGGGACGAGGCGTCGTTGACTTTCAAGTAGGTTTTATCATTGCCCTTGGTCGCCACGATAACGAAAGGTTTGCCGGGAACCCGCAATGTCGCTATTCCTGCCGAATTGGTGACGGTAGAGTCTATTTTTTGGTTCTGGAAGTTATAAAAGAATATCCTGCAATTTTCCACGGGTGCCGCCGTGAGCAAGTCATTCACGGCAACCACGTATTTGCCGTCGGAACCCGCTTTGGCAATGACACCCAGAGATGTTACGATGAGATTCTTTTTCGGGAACCGGTCACTCACGTAATAGTAGGAATTGGAACAGGGATTGTCCCGCTCTTCCCACGAGTAATCGGAGGGATAGCTGTAATAATAGTCGTCATCGTCATAATAGTCATACGCGGAAGACGTTTCATCCCAGTTTTCTTCAGAGATAGCGTCTTGGGCTTCCTTGGCGCAATCGAGGGTAGTGTACGACTTTTGGAATCGGAGTTGTACCCGGTAAATCACGCCTTTTTCCAGTTGGATATGGTCTGCCAGATTGATTGTATAGTCCTGCCACTTGTTGTTGTCTTGTGGTACTCCCGGTTTCTCCAGCGAGATTTTCTTGTCGAGAATGATGCGTCCCACGCGGCGTAGCTGGTAGTCACTGCTGTAGTTGTAATTTCCTTCCTGAAGATAGAAGTTCATATTCTGGTTGAATACTTTTATTACCCGTAATTGCACGGCTTTCAAGGCGACCGCGGAGAAAGGAATAAGCACGTTGCCTTCTGCCGGGGTGAAAGTGCCTTCGCCGATGAACGTCACGGCGGGCTTGGCTGACTGGAAACTCACGTTGAAAGTGGCATCCGATTGGAGTTTTTCGCCCGTGGTATTTTTGATTCCCTTGAATATATTAACTTGAACCACGCCTTGCATCTTGTCCCGTTCGTTGGAATATACCCGAATGATATTGCCTCGCGTGTTGAAGTTCAAGGTGCCGACCCCGTCGATCGTGATTAGCCCTTGAAAGTCCTGACTGATGTCCACGTTGTCGGACATCGTGATGTCAATCGTGCGGGAATTTTCTTCGCTCGCTTTTACTTCCAGCACGGAGAAGACTTTATTGCCGGGTATTTCAACGATTAGGTCGTTACCGTTCTTTATTTTTTTGTCGAAACTCAATTCAAGGGATTGGCTGTCGTTCGCGCGGGTGATGCCGGCTATCGTGAAATAATGAATATAAGGGGTGTGTTCCCATTCGAGTGTCTGGTTTTGCCCGTTGATTTTTGCTTTCACGAGTTGCTCCACCTCGTTGGGGGTAACGGCGTCCGAGTTGGTGACGGAGGCTCGATACGAGAACTTGTCGTTGTCCTTGGGATCGACACTGAGGCTGCCTTCTTGGAAAGCGTAAACGAGGGGCAGCACTTTCACGTTGAAGCGGAAAGTCGACAGGTCGGACGGCACGTTGCATATTTTGTCCAATGCCAGCGAAATCTCGTAGGTCTGCCCGTTCTTCATCGGAGTCGTCGGGGTAAATTCTATGGTATTACCGTCCCGGATAGTGACACTTCCCTCCACTTTCGGGCTGATTTTCATTAATTTTTCCGGTTGCACGAGAACGTCGTCGCCTGTTTTCATCGTTTTTCCTTCCAACCGGATGTAGATAGGGTCGGTGGATTTTATCATTCCTTGCGTGAAGCCTGAAATGTATTTGCTGTACTCCAGTTTACTTTGTTCCTTCGTTTTCTCTTTACACGAGAAGAAATTGATTGTCAGGAGCAAAATAGAAATGAGAAAAATAACCTTTTTCATGTTTACCAAATATTTGAATCTTATGTATTGTATTTACAAATATAGCACAAAAAAAGCGGTGTTGTTCATTTTTAATTCATATTTTTGCGAACAAGTAAAACAAGGCAAATAAAGGAAAAAATATATGAGAATAGCTGTTGTTGGAACCGGTTACGTGGGACTTGTGTCCGGGACATGTTTGGCAGAAACAGGAGTGACTGTTACTTGCGTCGATGTGAATAGTACGAAAATTGATTTATTGAACGACGGGGGTATGCCGATATACGAGCCGGGACTGGCGGAGTTAGTAATCCGGAACCGGGAAGACGGGCGTCTTTTTTTTACCACTTCATTACGGGAGGGGTTGAAGGATGCGGATGCCGTGTTTATTGCCGTGGGTACGCCGCCCGACGAGGACGGGAGTGCCGATTTGCATTACGTGTTGGATGTTGCCCGGGAGGTAGGGGAGATTATCAACGATTATATCGTGGTGGTGACTAAATCTACTGTGCCTGTCGGAACGAATTATAAAGTGAAAGCCACGATTAAGGCGGCTCTGGAGAAACGGGGGGCGGATATCCCGTTTGATGTGGCTTCCAATCCCGAGTTCCTGAAAGAGGGGGACGCCGTGAATGACTTCATTTCCCCGGACAGGGTAGTGATAGGGGTGGAAAGCGATAGAGCCAAACACGTTATGGAGCGTTTGTATCACGCCTTCATATTGAACAATACGCCTATTCTTTTTATGGATATCCTGTCGGCGGAGATGACGAAATATGCAGCCAATTCGATGTTGGCAACCCGTATTTCTTTTATGAATGATATCGCTAACCTGTGCGAAATCGTGGGTGCGGACGTGGAGGCCGTGAAGAAAGGAATCGGTAGCGATACCCGTATCGGGAAGAAATTCCTGAATGCCGGTTGCGGTTACGGCGGTTCTTGTTTCCCGAAAGACGTGAAGGCGTTGATTCGCACGGGTGACGACCACGGGCATAGTCTTGAATTATTGAAGGCCGTGGAACGTGTGAACGAGAACCAGAAGAGCGTGTTGTTCCGGAAGATAACCTCGCGTTTCGGAAAAGAGCTGAAGGGAAGGCGTTTCGCCATGTGGGGACTCGCTTTTAAACCCGGAACGGATGATATGCGGGAAGCCCCCTCGCTGGTGTTGATAGAGAAATTGCTGGAAGCGGGTGCCGTGGTACGGGCCTTCGATCCTGTCGCGGTCGAAGAGTGCAAGCGGCGGATTGGCAACCGGATAGAGTATGCAGATAATATGTACGATGCCTTGGAGGGTGCCGACGCCTTGATTGTCGTGACGGAATGGGCGGAATTCAAGATACCGAAGTTTACCTTTATCGAGAAAGCCTTGAAACACAAGATTATCTTTGACGGAAGAAACATCTACAACCCGGAACAAATGCAGGAATTTGGGTACGAGTATTACGGGATTGGAAGAAAAACGAAGTAATTTACGATTTATGATTTTGGGTTTATGATTGCGTGCTAGTTGTTCGTGTCTTAAATCTTAAATCATAAATCTTAAATCATAAATTGAAAAGATGGATAAATATCGAATATTGTTTATCGTGAACCCGATTTCGGGATTTGGCTTGGGGTGGGAGATTCCATACCGTATCCGGCATATTGCCGCCTACAAGCATATCGAGTATAATATTCGATTCACGGAGTATGCCGGGCACGCGAAAGAGATCGTGGAGCAGGCGAAAAGTCAGAATTACACGCATATCGTGGCGGCAGGCGGTGACGGAACGGTGAACGAGATCGGTACGGCACTCATGGGGACGGGTATCGCTTTCGGGGTAATTTCCCTTGGAAGCGGTAACGGGTTTGCCCGCCACTTGGGTTTCTCCCAGATGATGACAAAAGCGCTGAAACAGATATTGAAGAGCGAAACGACGAATATAGACGTGGTAGAGATTAACGGGCTCTATTCTCTGAACGTGAGCGGCTTCGGGTTTGATGCCGAGGTGGCTCATTTCTTCAGTACCATGAAAATAAGGGGAATATTCTCGTATATTTATTCAATCGTGCGGATGTGGTTCCGCTATCCCGGTAAACGTTATCGTTTTCACGTGAACGGCAAGACGTGGGAGGAGGAGTGCTTCGTGTTGAGCGTGGCGAATAGTTCGCAGTACGGCAATAACGCTTCTATCGCCCCGAAGGCTTCCTTGCGTGACGGGTTGGTGGATATATGTATATTGAAGCGTCCCAAGTATTACCAGATTCCCCGTTTCCTGTACTGTTTCATGAATTCAAAGATTGCCCGCTTGCCTTATTTCAGCGAGATTCAATGCACGGAGGCGTTTATCGAAGGGGATTTGGCAAAAGCCCATATTGACGGTGATCCTTACACGTTGGTACCACCCGTTACCGTGAAAGTCCACCCGGGAGTGTTGAAAGTAATCGCCCCGAAATTGTCCCATAAAAAGGATGGCGGAAAGGTTTGATTGAGTTGCCTGCAACTCGCCGCAGGCGAACTATTGTTCGCTCGCGGTTAACATGATTTGCCGGTCGATCAATTCATCCAATGAAATGAAAGTTTCCGTTTTGGCTATGCCCGGGATGTTTTGAAGTGTGTTGATTAAAATATCCATCAGGTGCTGGTGGTCATTGCATCTTAATTTCAACAGGAAGGTGAATCCTCCCGTGATGAAGTGGCATTCCATGACTTCCGGGATACTTTCTATTTCTTTCACGACGGTTTTGTACGTGTGGGCGTGATCGAGGACTACCCCGATGAAAGCGCACACGCCAAACCCGAGGGCATCGGGTTTCACTATAAAACGTGAGCCTTCAATAATCCCCGCGTCTTCCATTTTTTTCACCCGCTGGTGTATCGCTGCCCCGGATATACCGCACTCCCGCGCTATCTCGAGGAAAGGGACTCTTGCATTCTTCACCAAGTGGGACAAGATTTTCCGATCTATATCGTCTATTTGATATTTTACGCTCATGTTTTTTTATTTTACCTGTTAAAACTCAACACGCTGTACAGCTGTTTCCTTTGCTTGTAATATTGCCACCCCTCCTCGTTCGTGATCGTGCGAATCACGCCATCGATCAGGTTATTGAAAATCGTTCCGAAGTCAAATACTTCCGGGGGATATATCTCCCGGTTGTGAATGTCGTTGAGTTTGGCGATATACATGCGAGCGACCATTTCGCTGGATACATCATCTTTGTACATTCCCTGTTGCATCCCCTTCTCTATATTTATTTTTATCTTCTCGTAAATAAAATCGGAACGCCGTTGTTTATGGCTTTCAAAAATACCCGGGAATGTTTCGGCCAACTTGAACGAAACGGATGGCGACACGTTAAAGAAACGATCGTGAATTTCATTTCCTACCAGTAATAAAATATCTATCGCGTTCCAACCGTCAAAATCGTATTCTTCAAATATCTTCTCGAACGCTACGCGTTCCTGTTCGAAAATGCTGTTAGCTATATCCTCCATTCCCGAGAAGTTCTCGTTGATCTCTTCCAGGGAAGTTCCCATTTCTTTTAGTTTATCGTCCGAGAGTTCCGTTCCGTGACGATAAACGTAATTCCTCAATTTGTCAGTTAATAGACACTTCTTCTCAGTCATAATGGATGTGGTTGTTTATAGTTTCTTGGCGTAAAGATACGAAACAATTAAGAATTGAAAGAATTTTAGGTTGTAAATTATCATATTCTGATTATTTTTGCACGAATACTGAGAATCTGAAACTTCTGAATGTTATGAGAATATTAGTCGTGAGAAAATTGATATTGCTCGGTTTAGCGTTTCTAGCCGTACAAAACGTGTTTGCCGAGGGAAATAAACCGAAATTGGTCGTGGGAATCGTGGTAAGTCATTTTTACCCGGAATGGTTGGATATGTACGGTGACAAGTTGTCCGAAAACGGGTTGAAACGATTGGTACAACAGGGCTTGCGGGTGAATGCCAATTACAATTACATGTACACGCAGACGGGGGTGGACCATGCTTCGATATACACGGGGATGCTTCCCGCGGAACACGGTATCGTGTCGAGAGCGTGGCATGATCGTTTGCGTCGGAAACGGCAATTTGCAACAAATTCAGATCGTTATACGGAAATCGGTGAGCAGCAAGCGGATAGTATCAAAAGTCTGGCACCGGATTATTTGCAGACGATGAGTCTGGGAAGCGCGATGAAGATGAATAATCCGATGTCCCGGGTGTACAGTGTGGCCATGAATGGCGATGAAGCCGTGTTGAGCGGCGGGTCTAGCGCGGATATGGCTATCTGGTTTAGCGAGAAGACCGGGAAGTGGGTATCGTCTACTTATTATCAACCGGTGTTACCCGATTGGTTAAGGGCTTACAACACGTGGGTGGAGAGCGATCATTTCGTGAACAAAGGATGGATGATGCTTTCCGATGAGGATAAATCGGCGGCACGTATCCGGTTGCGCAATCATTTCTATTACGATATAGCCCGGGCGAAAAGGGAATACAATACTTACCGGGTATTGAAGGCTACCCCTTACGGGAATACTCTTGTGCGAGTCTTGGCGGAAAAGTTGATTGACGCGGAACGTTTGGGGGAGGATAACGATCCTGATCTTCTGGCGGTGAATTTCTCCTGTCTGGATTACATGTATCGTGATTTTGCCATTGATTCGGAGGAAGAGAAAGATATGCTGATCCGTTTGGATATGGATGTTGCCGAACTGTTGAGAAAGTTGGATGCCAAGGTCGGGAAAGGGAACTACACGGTATTCATGACTTTCTCGGAAACGCGGGAATTGATGCCGGAGGATTTGCGGAAGATAAAAGTCAATTCCGATTATTTCAGTATTTTCCGGGCGGTGGCGTTACTGAAGTCTTATCTGGCATTAATATACGGTCCCGGTGATTGGATAGCCGATTACGATCAGGGACAAATTTACTTGAACCGGGGGCTGATAGAAGAACGAAAGCTGGAAGTGAAGGAGGTACAGGACAAGGTGGCCGATTTCATGATCGAGTTCGAGGGCGTGGCGAAAGTGATGACCGCTTATTCATTGATTCATACCTCTTTCCCCGATGGTATGAACCGGTTGGTGCAAAATTCTTTCTCGCACAAACGTAGCGGTGACGTGCTTTTCTGTATTCACCCGACGTGGGTTTCCGAGTTGAAGGAAATGGAGGATACTTATTTCCGTCACAGCAAACGTTCTATCGTGCCGCTATACCTGTACGGGGCGGGCGTGAAACCGGGGATAAAAGAGGATGCCATGATGTCCGATCTTTTACCCACGCTATGTAAAATATTGGGTATACGTACCCCGTACACGGCGCACGGGAAACCGATGCAGTGAAGGAAGTTTATAAAGTTTGTAAAGCTATAAGGTTCATAAAATTCTTAGTCCCCGCTAGTGCTTGGTTACCTTATGAACTTTATAAACTTTATGAACCTTATAAACTAGAATATTGTATCTTCTTGATGCGGCGGTTGTCAACCTCAAGGACTTTGAATTGATGTTCCTTGTAAGTGATTATTTCATTTTTTTGAGGTAATTCGCCTTTCAATTCAAGTATCAATCCGGCGAGCGTGTCCGCATCGCCTTCCACTTCCCGGAACGTGTCTTCATCAATATCCGTGATTTTGTAGAAGTCGTTCAAGAGGGTGGAAGCCTCGAACACGTAAGCCCCGTTTTTGTCCCGGGTATAGGCAATCTCTTGCTCGTCGTACTCGTCGTTGATATCGCCGACAATCTCTTCGATGATGTCTTCCATGGTGACAATACCGGAAGTACCGCCGTATTCATCCACGACGATAGCCAGATGGACTTTCTTTACTTGAAATTCTTCCAGCAAGTCGTTGATTTTTTTGGTTTCGGGCACGAAGTATGCCGGACGTATCAACGTCTGCCATTTGAACTCGTCGGTTTCATCCAAATGTTGCAATAAATCTTTGACGTAGAGGATACCGATGATATTATCCAGATTTTCCTCGTAAACAGGCATACGGGAGTAGCCGTGTTCCGATATGATTTCTTTCACTTGCCTGTACGTGGATTGCGAGTCGATGGCAATCACGTTGATGCGGGGACAGATGATATCTATCGCGTCAATATTGCCGAAACGGACAATTCCCTCGAGAATGTCCTTTTCCTCGTTGATTGAAGTATCTTGTGTTAACTCGAGAGCCTTGGAAAGCTGGTCAATAGAGATTCCGTCTTTTTTATCCATGCGTTTCCGGATAATCGAGGTCGAACCTATCAACAAGGTGGATAGGGGACGGAACACGTGGGACAGGAATGTCAGCGGGCCTGCCATGAAAATGACCATGTTGAGGTGCGAACGGTTGGCGTATAGTTTCGGGATGATTTCCCCGACCAGCAAAATCACAAAAGTGACCACGATGACTTGAATGACGAAACCAAGTACCGGGTATGCCGAGAAGTCAAATAAGGAATTGACCAGATAGGTGGAAATCACCACGATAGCCACGTTGACGAAATTGTTGGATATTAATATCGTTGCGAGCAGTCTGTCCGCTTTCTCGTGCAATTTGAGTGCTTTGTGGTAGCCCTTGTCTTCCAGATATTTTAATTGCGAGGGGGAGAGCGAAAAGAACGCCACTTCCGATCCGGAAACCAGCGCAGAGCACAATAATAAGAACAATAATAAGATGCAAAAAACTAAATCAATAAGGGTGAAGGCACCCGTGAAAACCTGTCCCGCGAGGGGAATATAATCTGCGTCCAAAATTAGAATAATTGGTTAAACTTAAATCGCCGAAAGAATAGGCGTAAAAATTAAAACGGTAGATCGTCACTATCGTCACTTCCCGCGCTCAAATCCGGTGCCGGTGGCATGGGGGTGTCTTGCGAACGGTCGTTGCCGTCTTGCTTGCGGGATAACATCTGGAAGTTGTCACCGTAGATTTCCGTCGTGTAACGCTTCACGCCGTTCTGGTCGTCCCATGAACGGGTTCTGATGCGTCCCTCCACGTACAGCATCATGCCTTTTTTCACGTATTGTTCCGCGGTTTGGGCAAGTCTACGCCAAAGAACGATATTGTGCCATTCGGTTTGCGTCACGCGTTCCCCGTTTTTGTTATTGTACACCTCCGATGTGGCAAGGCTGAAACGAGCCACGGCTACACCTCCGTCGAGGTATCTTACTTCGGGATCTCCCCCGACATTTCCGATTAGAATGACTTTGTTTACCATATATCAATAAGTATGGGTTAAAATTCGTCACAAATTACGGAATATTTTCGGAGAAACAAAAATATATTTTGTAAATTATCTCTTGTGTCTTGCTTACCCCTTTGTTAATGCTTGCATTACCGATGCTCGCCACCATGGACGTAGCATCTTCGAAGCATGGACGTAGCATGAACGTAAATCACCGTTGATGGTGTGTTTATGATTTAATTCTACTGTGTTTATGGAGGTGGGGAAAGGCTAAGTGTGGGTAGGGAAACGGTTCGGGTGAGGCTCGGGTAATACACGAGATTCAGTCCTGCGATATTCCATTGCCGGTAGGTCCGGTGCGTGTCACCTGCCCTTGGATAGTTTTTTGTGCTTAATAAGTTTCGGGAATAGGGGAAGATGTTGGCGATTTTCCGGTTTTATAATTTTATTTATTGATCGTTTATTGATATGAACGAAAATTATCTTAAGTATTCTATCCATAAAATTGTAATCGCTTAATTCTGAGAAATAAAAAAATGCACGAGGAGGATTTGCGGTAAATAAAAATACTGTATATTTATATCACAATAAACGATCGTTTATTGCGTTACAAAGATACAGCATTTTTATTTATCGCAAATCTTTCAAATAATAATTTTTGTTCCTCGCAACTAGATATTTAGTTTTTTTAGTAAATACTTACGAGTACTCCTTTTTGCCATGTTAATAAACGATCTTTTTTGGATATGAGATATGTTTATTGTAACAGTTTTGCCATGAGCGAGGAGAAGAAAATACTCCACTATATCGTTTACATGTGGCTACTTCTCGTGCGGGAAACAGGTGTGAGTCCCTTGTGAAGGGAATGATAAAACAAATGTATTGTAACAGATAATGGACATGAAACTTAAATTAATTATCACGGTGGTCCTGCTGGCGCTGTTCTCGGGCGTCAAGGCTCAGAAGGTGGCGGTTAAGACCAATCTGGTTTCGGATGTTATCTTCTCTCCCAACCTAGGTGTGGAGGTGGGGGTGGCACCGCGTTGGACTGTTGACGTCACGGGGCAATTCAATGCCTGGACATTGTCACATGACAGGAGATGGAGGCACTGGCTCTTGCAGCCCGAGGTGCGGTACTGGTTCTGCGACCGTTTCGCCGGTCATTTTCTTGGAGCTCACATGCACGGTGGGCAGTATAACATGGGAGGATTCAATGGGCGCCTTCATTTCTTGGGCACCGATGCGCGGAAGTTGCAGGGAGTTCGCTATCAAGGTTGGTTTGCCGGGTTGGGGGTAGCTTATGGTTATGCCTGGATACTGGGGCGGCATTGGAACCTGGAAGCAGAGTTTGGTTTCGGCTATTCCTACACTCGCTATGACAAGTTCCCGTGCGCCGTGTGCGGGGAGAAAATAGCGAGGGATAAGTCGCATCATTACGTGGGTCCCACTAAAGTGGCGATCAATTTAGTTTACTTGTTTTAAAGTGCGATAAAGATGAAAAGGATGATATTCATAGTGGCAACCCTGCTGGGGTTGGGATGTTTGCCGGGGGCTGTGGCGCAGGAGGTGAAAAATATCACGCCTGGTGTTTCCGTTAGCCGTTTCAAGATGGAACGGAACGGCAAATACCTCTCGGTGGAGATGGAGATGGACTTGACTGGACTCGAGGTGGAATCGAATCGTGCCGTGTTGCTCACGCCTCGTTTGGTCAACGGGACGGATTCGCTCGACCTGCCATCGGTGGGAATTTACGGGCGCAGGCGGTATTATTATTACGTGAGAAATGGCGTGAGCATGATTTCGGGTGAGAGTGAAATGGTGTTTCGGGCATCCGGGAAGCCGGATGGTATTGATTACAACCGCTCCGTCCTGTACGAGGAGTGGATGGACGGGGCGACGCTCAAGCTGCATCGTGGCGACTGGGGATGTTGCCATGAGATCGTGGCGGAATACGACGGTCCGCTGGGAAGGCACGACGAGGCCTTCTTCCCGGAACTGGTGTTCGTGCGCCCGGAAGCCGAAATGATGAAAAGCCGTTCGCTGTCGGGTTCGGCATTTATCGACTTCCCGGTAGACAAAACGGAGATTTACCCCGACTACCGTCGCAACACGGAGGAGTTGGGTAAGATCGAGGCAAGCATCGATTCGGTGCGGGGGGACAAGGATGTGACCATCGTGTCGGTGTGGCTCAAGGGGTACGCTTCGCCCGAAAGTCCGTACGCGCACAACCGGGACTTGGCGATAGGGCGTACCCGGTCGCTCAAGGAGCATATTCGGAAATTGTATGATTTTGCCGATGACATTATAATCACGGAACACGAGCCGGAGGATTGGGAAGGATTGCGGCGGTACGTGGAGAATTCCAATATCAATCATCGCGCGGAGATTCTAGGGATGATTGACAGTGACATGGAGCCGGATGCGAAGGAGGCAAAAATCAAACGCACCTACCCGGAAGAATATCGTTTCCTGTTGCAGTATTGTTACCCGGCATTGCGTCACACGGATTACCGCATTGATTACAATATACGCCGCTACAGCGATGTGGAAGAGATCAAACGTATATTGGCGGAACGACCACAGAACTTGAGCCTGAACGAGTTCTACCTCGTGGCGAGGATGTACGAACCGGGTTCGCCGGAGTTTACCGACGTGTTTGAAACGGCGGTGCGGATGTTCCCGGACGACGCGGTTGCCAACCTGAACGCCGCGAATGCCGCCATGCGCCACGGTGACCACGAGGCAGCCCACCGTTATCTCGAGAAGGCGGGCGATTCGGCGGAAGCCGTCTACGCGAGGGGTGCTCTCGCCATACGCGAGAAGGATTACAAGAGAGCGGTGACATTCCTGGAAAAAGCCCGGGAAATGGGACTCGAGAAGGCTGCCGCTACCTTGAAAGAATTGAAGGAAAGAAGATTCACTGAATAATTAAATACGAAGAATAATCAAATAAATTTTAAATAACCATATTATGAAAAAAAGAAAATTATTTCAGTTTTTTGCAACTGCACTTGCTTTGGCGTTTGTTGGTTGCAGTCATGATGCCCTGACAGGCGACGACCCAGAGGGGGATCAGAATGGCCCAAAAGACGCCGTTTACATGAACGTGACGGTGCAATTGCCCGTGGCAGGAGGAATGGGGGGGAGAAGTATTACCAATACTGGTACTAATGGTGACTATGGGACGAGTACAAGCGGTACTGAAATCGGTAAGGATCATGAAAATGTCGTGAATACCGTTCTGCTGGTACTGGCTGAAAAAGGGACGAATAAATTCATCGCTTGCGGTACACAAAACGGATTTGCTACTCCGAGTGACGGCAAAATCAAGACGGTTCAATCTATTGAAAAATCGAAATTGTCACAGTATTATACTAATACTGATAATGGTGATGGAAATGGTACATTAAAGTCCGGCAAAGAGAAAATTAACGTGTACGTGTTCTGTAATCCCACACTACGGTTACAGACTAAACTTAAGGGCTTGAGCAGTGGTGCAGAGTGGATTGATGAAACGGGAAAAGTTATAGAGAGTGACAAAGGTGTATTTCCTACTACGACTGAACAAGATGGGGGTGCTGTTTGGGGTGGTTCAGACCACAAGCAAGGCTTTTTGATGGCTACCGCCAAATCGAATGATATCGAAAAGGAAATACCCAAAACGTTGTCCGGATGGGATAACCATAATACGGCAGAAAAAGCATTCGATCTAACCGGACCTAATTATCTGGGAAGTAGCTCCGAGATTGATAATGGTAAAACAAATAATATTGAGGTAGGATCCATCGATGTGGAACGTGCCGTGGCTCGTTTCGATTTCAAAGACGGAAGTCCTTTAGCCTCAACATCGCCCTGTACCTATGATGTGGTGACATATAAAGATAATAATGAGGATAAAACTCTTATTCAAATAGAATTAACGAAAATGGCTTTGGTAAATATGAGTAAGGAGTTCTATTATCTTCGTCGCGTGTCAAATGACGGTTCGGATAAAGTACCCGGTTTCCCTGAAACTAATACTAATAACTTCGCTTATTGCGGAGTTGAAACGCTTTCCAATTACGTGGTAGATACTGATCCGACCTTTAAAACTGGAACTTTGGAAAAGAAAGGAAAAGTATATGCTAGCCATTTCAATTTCTGTTTGGGTGATACTACACTTACTAATATGTGGACTATTAATGAGAATGCACGCGGGCAATGGTACACATCAGAAATTTCAGATGTGCTTGACGGTTTAGATGATACCGATGACGGTTGGAATGCTACTGATAAAATAGGCTATAAAATCTGGCGTTATGTAACAGAGAATACCATTCCGACTGATGTTGCCAATCAAAAACATGGTATCTCTACGGGTATTGTGTTTAAAGGTAAAATGGTTGTCCCGGATGCATTAAGAGGTTCCGAAAAATATGGGGAATTGTATAACACTATAAATAATGCAGGCGATGTACTTACTGGGAATCCTAATGAAGACCCGATTTTATACGCTCATAGTGGTAATTTGTATCTAACTTGGAAAGAAGTACGTGCTGTTGCCATCGATAATAAAGAGTCATATCCGGCGTTCTATAATGCTGTATTCGGCACGGTTAGTGAGGAGGAGGATAAGCAGCCGAAAGCGGCAGCCGAAGGCGCAGCACCTGTTTATAGTACTGACGTGAATAGTCCCGATTTCTGGTGGGCAAAATGGCAGGATGCTGAGAATGTAGATGATTCTGGGCTTTCAGAGGAAGATAAAGATAAAGACGCTCGTGAGGAATTCAAAAGAATTGCAACTAGCGAGGGTGTTGAGTTTACTATTTACCAGTCTAGCAAGGAAGTGGATGCAAAGGGGCAGGTAATAGCTAAGGGGTACTATTGTTATTACTACTATTGGAATCGTCATAACGATAACAATAATGCAACCACCATGGGGGCCATGGAATTTGGTGTAGTACGCAATAACGTGTATAAATTGGCTGTTACTGATATTAGTCGGCTGGGGCATCCTCGCATCTCGGAGAATGATCCTGACCCGGAAGATCCTGATAAACCGGACGAAGAAGGTAAGATCTATTTTAAACTCTCTATCGAGGTGTTGCCTTGGGTAGTTCGCGTGAATAATATTGAATTCTAAGAGGATACCCATGCGAAGTAGCAAACGAAATATTATATCAAGACTCGTGGGTGCGGCATTAAGTGTCGCATCCATGGGGCTTGCTTTTTCGTCGTGCAAACTCATCAATGAAGACCTTGACCCGTGCCCGCACGGTGTATCGTTACGCTTCGTCTACGAGTACAACATGGAGTATGCCAATGCATTTCACAAGCAGGTGGACTGTCTGACACTCTATATCTATGACGAGGACGACAACCTCGTGGACACGCGGGTGGTGACCGGGGCGGAACTACAGGACGAGAATTACCGGATGGTGCTGGAGCTCGAGGAGGGAAATTATCATTTCGCGGCATACGGGGGAATGGCGTGCGAACAGAGTTCTTTCTCGCCGGTGGAGACTCCCGTGGTGGGCAGCAAGCGGACTGACCTGAAAGTCATGCTGGATGCCGACTGCCTCACCGTGCCTGAGCGGCGCGAGCTGCACGATATGTTCTGGGGAGAACTTACCCTCGGGACCGCCGACCTTTACAACGAGGGAACGGTGGAGATGAGGAAGAACACCAACAGCATACGCGTCGTGCTGCAACAAGAGAACGGGGGAACGGTCAACGCTGACGACTTTGACTTCGAGATTATCGATGACAACATCCTGTTCGGGTATGACAACGATCTGATACACGATGCCGTTTTGTTCCCCGAGGGGGAAACCGTAACCTACATTCCCTGGGCGAAGGGACAGGCACAGACGGGAGTCGCTATCGTGGGGCCCGACGAGGTGGTGCCCCAACCCGTGGACGTGGCGTACGCTGAACTGAGTACCTCGCGGTTGATGATGAAGAACAACCCGCGCCTTCTGGTGAAAAACCACGAGACCGGGAAGACGGTGATAGACTTCCCGCTGAAGCGCTACCTGTTGTTGCTTCGCGGCGAGCGTTACAAGATGGGCGACCAGGAATACTTGGACCGCGAAAGCCGTTGGACGCTGTTTTTCTTCTTGAGGAGTAACGATATTTGGTTGAACACACGCATCGTGGTAAACGATTGGGTGGTACGTATCAATGACGTGGAATGGTGATGGACGGAAAAATGTGATACAAGAAAGAGAAAACTGTTTTTTTTATGAAACTGAAGCATCGACATATCATCAGCATAGTTTTCCTGCTTTGCAGCTTGCTGGGATTCACCTCGTGCAACAAGGATTCCTTTAAACTGTCTCGCGAAGAGGGAGAAGAAAAGGATAACAGCGTGTTCCTCACTTTCCACACTGACGTGGCAGGAGGTTTTTCCCGCGCGGGTGAGGGTGAAGAGGGCGCTGACGAGAAGATCAGGCAGTTGCTGGTCGTGATTGTGTCGAAAGAACCGGGGGATGACGGCAAGTGGGAGGTGGAACACAACCGCTTGGTAAAAGGAGCTTCAACCGGAATTCCGTTGACAGACGGGCACACCTTCAAGGTGGAAGCCGGTCGCCAGAAGAGAATTTACCTGATTGCCAACCACGGGAACTTGAAGGATACGGGTGGAAAGCCGTTTGATTTCACTAACCAGGCATTTCTCCCGAATGAATCCGGCAAAGCGCCGGTGGAGGCGTATGTCTTCAAACCCGCTTACAAGCCCGGCGATGACGGCATACCCATGACCGCTGTGTATGATATCACGGTACCGGATAAGGAAAATATCACAAACGATGAATACGTATTAGGATACACGCTGTACGTGGTGCGGGCTGCCACCAAATTCTCGTTCAATTTTGAAAACCGTTCGCGGAGAAAGATTTCCGTGACCGGCATTGAGGTCGAGAACCTGATAACCGACCAAATGTACCTGATGCCTCACGTGAACAAGAATGCCGGGGGGCACTGTTGGGTGGTCGATAGTACAAGCGTGGACAATTATAAAGAATTGCCCTTCGACGAAGGGGCATCCAACGCCACGGACAAGAATTGGATAGATTGGATGGTAATAGAAACGGGAAAAACGGAAACGGACCACTACGAGTGGTTGACGGACTATGAGGTGCCGATGGGAACGACGCATGTTTCTCACGGGTTGCTTTCCTCCCCGCTGGTGCTACCGGCAAAGACGGACGAAACACTTCCCGAGGTAGCTTCCGCCGCTATTTATTTGCCGGAGAGCAAGAGCGTGAAAAGCGGAGATAACGCTTTGAAGCTACAGGAATACAAAGTGACCATTCGCACGGAAGAAGAATTATTGGATGGAAACAAAACGACAGCAGTTTATACTTCCACATTGCCACGCCTCGGTTCGCTCTTCCGTAACACGCACGTGAAGGTAAATATCGTGTTTAACGCCCTCGAGTGGCAAGTAGATGTGGAACCGTACTGGGGTGTAGTACTGGATCCGAAATTCGGGTTGGACGACCCTAAAGAAAAAACGAACGAATTCGAGAAATCGCAACAGATATGAAATGTAAGATAACCATATATACCCTCTTGTGCCTGCTGTTTATCGGCACGTTTTCTTGCAAGGACGATTTGTATATTGATGATGAAAGAGTAGGCGAAGGAGAATGCGTGATTAGTGGAACAGTGAAGTTTAAACCTCTTACCCCCACTCTGAATGGGAACTCGCGTTCTGCGGGGGATGCCATAAAGGCAATCAAGAGCCTGTGCGTGTTGCTATATAATGAAGATGGAAATTTGGTAAATAAATATCCGGTTGAGAATTATACTATTACAAATATTAAGAGAAAAGACGAGAATAGAACGGAATCAATCGGAGGGGAAGACAAGACGTTGCCATTGGCAGAATCCGAAACACCGTGTGCCACCTTCCGTTTGACTGTACCTTACGGGAAGTATTATATCTACGCGGTAGCCAACATGGGGGACTTATCCGGATATAATGACGTTATTAAAACGATAGCGGGATTAAAAAATATTTCTTTAATATGGAACAAAGATGATATAGGTGCCAATAACCAGATGTTCGGTCATTTCTTCTCGGATGCCCAAAGTAACGAAGCGCCTGTATTGACTATTAACAAGCAGAGCGAGAAACTACAGGCGTGGGTACGCCGTGCCGCTTCCAAAGTGACCGTGGCATTTGACGGTTCAAGCCTGAAAGAGGGTGTTTCGATTTATCTCAAAGAGTTACGTATAAAAAATATACCTAAGTCATGTAGTCTCGGTAACGATAACACCGCCAAGAGTGACGAGAATCTTATTCCAACAGGAGAAGAGGTAGTGTACAGCGAATCTGCGAGTTATGATGCGAGCTATCCCGCGCTCATCACAAAAGACACGCCTTGCTACCCGAGAGTACAGGAAACGGGTGAAAACGGAACAATGTCATGGGTGATGGATCCTAACGCTCACTCTGAGAATAACCCTAGTTCACTTTTCTTCTACGAGAATATGCAGGGAACCGGACCTAATAAACAACAGATTGACAACAACAACGATGGTATTCTTGATACCTTGTATCAATACAGGCAAAAACCATACGCCACCTATATTGAGGTGGATGCCTATTACGAGTCTACAAATCCAGAGCGACCGGGAATGTGTAACATTACCTATCGCTTCATGCTTGGACAAAACGTTGTGCAGGATTATAACGCCAAGCGCAACTGCCATTATAAACTGACGCTGCATTTCAACGGATTCGCCGATGAGCCTGACTGGCGCATTGACTATGTGACCCGTCTTTGGGTAACTCATCCTGAAACAGTTGATTACCGAGGCAAATATTTTGTGCCAACCTACAACAATACCATGCCAAATTATGGAAACACTTTCATGGGAGACAATTTCATTACAGTAACGAGTTTTATGTACCAGGCGGATAGTTGGGAGAATCATGATCCGGTGGAATATAAAATCGAGTACAAGGATGCCGGTAGCGATGAATTTACCGAAACATGTCCGGATTGGCTTGGCGGTTTCACCACTACACATGAAGGGAATGGTGTGTATAAATTGAAGATTAAGTATAATAACCCTTATACGTCTGTGAAGCTGGATTCGATGCTTTCGGTGAACGCTAACAAAGGCGGTGACCTATCGATGAAAGACGGTAAGAGAAATACTGCCAATTGCTATATTGTGGATGCAAAAGGAACATACGAATTTCCCCTAGTATATGGTAATGCCATTACTAATGATGTTGTAAATTCCGATGCCTACACCTTTAAAGGGACAGAGCTGCCTGGATATTCTGCACATTATCTTAAAAAATTTAAGAATTATAAGGGTGACGAGATTAGAAGTCCCTATATTTTGGAAGATACCGGCGAAACTAACGTTTCGGCATCGCTGGTATGGCAGGATGAGTTAAATCTGATTACAGACGTAAGATATGAACCAGGTGCATGTAGTGGAATAGGAGGTGTCCGATTCTCAATTGGAAACATCAAGGAAGGCAATGCTGTGATAGCACTTAAAGATTCGAAAAATACAATCATGTGGAGCTGGCATATTTGGGTCACGGCGATTGATTTTTCTGAAAAAAATGTAGTGCTCAGCCGTCCATACCGAGAGTTTGACCAATGGACTAAACCGCAGGAGCAGGAGTTTGAAATAATGCCTGTTAATCTCGGATGGTGTTCCGGAGGCAAGCCTATCCGGTATTATGACAGGCACGAGTGTGAGGTAAGGTTTACACAGCTTATTAGCCAAGCAGGACAAGAAGGTCTATCGATGACCGTGAAAATCATCCAAGAGCCTCACGTAGCTATCCCTTGTGGAAATAATCCTTATTTCCAATGGGGGCGTAAAGACCCATTCATCGCCGGTGGCAATGCAGATAAGACAACCAAGACATGGTATGACGCCGGTGGCAATATGAAAAATTCTGCTCCGTCATTAATGTATGCAAGCGATAGTGATAGAAAGGAATCGTATAAGGTGACAGCTGACCTTATCAAAAACCCAGACAAATGGCAGAATTGTCCTCGTATAAACAACAATAGTACTACTCAGCCTTATAGACCTCAAGATAATATTTATTTTAATCTTTGGGACAATAGTAATTGGGATGGAGACGATAAGGTTATTAAGACAATCTATGACCCTTGTCCGGCAGGATATAATGTAAGTTCTCTCTATGAATTCACCGGCTTTACAGAGGACGGCAAGGGCATAACAGGTAGTTTTAGTACGAATTCCTATGCCGTTATTGAGGAGAATATGATGAAGGAGCCGGACTATAAAGATGGAATAATAGAATTCTATACTAATAAAACAAAATTGATTTCTTTAGGATTCCCTTTGAATGGATATAGAGATTGGGATGATAATGCCTTATTACACACTTATGGTGTTAATGGTCAGATATGGCATTCGCAAGCCTCTCCTTATGATGTACCTGTAAATAGTGCTGATGCTGGATTCCGGTATAATGTCAAACATTTTGAATTCTCGCAAGGCGGTACTACTGTAGATGGTAGTACCTATTCTCCCCATATTTGGCCGTGTAATAATTACTATGCTACAGACGGTTTTCCCGTGCGCCCAACTAAAACACAGCCATAGGAGTATCCATGACAGAGAACGAATGTAACCGGATGAGAGGGTGCAAGCCGGAGACAAAAGCAAAATATCGTCCGGCTTTGGAATTGTATGTCGCCACAGACCTCTCCTGTGTCGAAATATGTCGGCGGTGTGGGGTTTCTCACACCGGATTTTCTCGCTATATCGCTAGTTACCATCGCCAATTGATGCTGAAACGCAATGGTGTCGAGTGCGGTCCGGAGATAGCTCAAGTCCGGTTGCGGAAGAAGAGCGGGCAAACCGCTGCTGCCCACGCCAAATACAAGGATGCTATTCGGGCGTGCGATGATGCGGCGTATATCGAGTTCAACGTGTCGCAGATAGCTCGCTTGTTTGAACTGAACCCTTCCGCCCTCGGTAACCAGTTACGGAACCACTATCCTGAAATACTGGAACGACGCGAAAAGGAACGGCATCGTTTAGGGGTGAACGACAACTTGCATCGGGGTGTGAAATCGTGGTGCAAGGAGCAATATGCCGAAGCCGTGGAGCACCTGCGAATCACGGAGGATACCATCAGGCAGACCGCTGACTTGTACGGACTCTCGTCCTCGGGACTACGGGAACATTTGCTGTATTATTATAAGGACTTGATTCGGGCACGGGCGAACAAACGCGAGCGTGCAAAAACGAACAAGATCCGGGGAGAGTTGACAGGGAACGGCAGGAAGCACGAGCCCATGCCCGAGAGCGAGAAAAAGTACCGTGAGGCGATACGGCTGTACCGGACTACCGCCATGACGCAGGAGGAGATTTGCGCGGCAACAGGAGTCACGGTCATGGGATTGCGCCATCATTTGCGGTTGTGGAACAAGGAGTTGATGGAGGAACGTCACGATGTTGACGGGCGTGGAGAGGGAACCCGTCCTACCGGGACAAAATGTTACTTGAAATCAACAGCCGCAAAGTACGCCGGGGCAATCGAACGGTTGAAGGCAACCGGGAGCCCCATGGCGGAAGTGGCGAAAGAGTTCGGGTTGAATCCCGATGTATTCAGGAAGTATCTGCACGAGCACGAACCGGAGCTTGCCGCAACTCTTGGCAGGACGAAGTTATCGAACGGCAGGTCGGTCTTGGCACGTAGTGCGGAGAAATATGACGAGGCGGTGCGCCTGTATGAAACGACAACCGAAACGCTAAAGTCTATTGCCCGGCGGCTGGGACTGCAATACAAGAGCGTGGGAGGTTTTGTACGCCGTAATCATCCCGAGGCGATAGCGGCTCACGATCGTTTGCTCGAACAGGAAAAGAAATTACAGGAACAAAAAGAGAGCCAGAGCTGCGAAAAGGAACAGACGGAAACAACTGTTTCGGTGCAAGAAGAGGAAACCAAGGAGAAAGAACACATCCTGCAGGTACTGAAACAAACCGGCGGTCACAAAAGAAATGCGGCGAAATTATTGGGTATCAGTAAATCCACTCTATATAATAAACTGAGAAAGTTTAATCTTTCCGAATAATAAGGGGGAGGGTGTAAAAACACACCCTCTCGTCCATCAGGTCTGAAAGTCCGTAATGTCGAACCTTCGGCTCCTAAAGTCTATAAAGTCAAATTATTTTTCCAGATTCAACCCTATTTCCAGTTTCGTGGTTTTTTGCAAAACGGAGGGGATGCCTTGAAGCAATCCTTTGATCATTCCGCCCATGTTTCCCATCGTGGCGGGATCAACGTTATCGAGTCCGGCGAGAATGAGGGGGAATATTTTTTCAATGAAAGGTTTGTCGATAAATAATTTCGCCGTGTTGCCTTCCAGCTTGTAGTTTACCGGGATGCCGTTCTTTACCATTTCAACGGCTTCGTTCAGCGTGGCGTTGTTTCTCAAGCTGTCTGCCGGCAAGGAAGCCAGAAGATTGTCAACATTCGGGAAAAAGAGGATTTGATCGTCTTTTACCTTGTATGTAACCATTCCCGGTTTGGATTTTTCCCATTGGGGTTCTGTTCCCTCTTGGTTTGGAACCGCATAGGTCACAACAACATTACCGTCTTTCTGGAACGTGATGTCTTTTAATTGTTGAGCCAGCTTGCTGCTTCCCATGGGAACGACCATCGTGGGGATGCCTGTAACTTTGAAGAAGCCCAGCACGGCATCGTTGGATGCTTCCCATGTCATGAATAGAGGTCCGGACACGAACTTCGGTTTCCCTCCCGGGACTTCTTCCGTTTTGATTTGACTAAGCTTCCATGTTCTGACAATCCCGTCGTTGCAGGAAGAGAATAAATGTAATGCACAAAGCATCATGAACACGCATACAATAGATTTTCTCATACTTCTTTTAATTAAATTGTAAATTATACTATAAAAACGACGAGTTAGCTGTTATCGGGTACAAATATAGGAAAAAAGATGAGAAAATTGTATTATTACGGGTACGATTATGGGGTTTATCCTTTGCTTGAATAACATAGACATCAAAAAATATTGACAAAAATGGCGAAGTTTGTTTCATTGTTTGTGGAAAAGATATATATTTGCAGACTGAAATCTAGGATAAATGAAATATATTATTGAATATTAAATACTTAAAGAAAATGACAAAGGCGGACATTGTGAATGAAATTTCCAGAACCACTGGTATTGAAAAAGTTGCAGTACAAACGACTGTTGAAGCTTTCATGGAAGCGATTAAAGGTTCTGTAATTGATGGAAAGAATGTGTATTTAAGAGGTTTTGGTAGCTTCGTCGTGAAGCAGAGAGCAGAGAAAACCGCTCGTAACATTTCCAAAAATGTAACAATCAAGATCCCGGCTCACAATATACCTTCGTTCAAGCCTTCGAAGAGTTTCGTGAATCAGGTTAAAGATCAAGTAAAATAAAGAAAGGAGTGAAATTATGCCAAGCGGAAAAAAGAGAAAAAGACATAAGATGGCCACTCACAAACGGAAGAAGAGACTTAGAAAGAATAGACATAAGAAGAAATAGTCATCGTTTGTGAGTAGAAAATATAAACCTAAGGGCTACAGTGCCTTTAGGTTTATTTTGATTAATAGATTAATTATCGGGTAGTGAATACTGAGTTAGTCATAGATGTAAAAGCGGAAGAAATTGTGATCGCTTTGTTAAAAGACAAGCGATTGGTAGAGTTGACGACGGAGAAGACTAGCGTAAAGTTTGCAGTAGGGGATATCTACTACGGGAAAGTCAAGAAGATTATGCCCGGGTTGAATGCTGCTTTCGTTAATGTGGGCTACGAGAAAGACGCCTTTTTACATTACCTTGATCTCAGTCCCCAGTTTTATTCTTTAGACAGTTATATCAAGCAGTGTATCGCCCGGAAAGGGATGCCTGTCGCTAAATTGAAGCTGGAGCCGGAAATCAACAAGAATGGGAAAATCGGGGAAGTGCTTTCCGTGGGACAATACGTTGCCGTGCAGGTGGCGAAAGAACCTATATCTACGAAAGGACCGCGTTTGACGTCTGAGTTAAGTATCGCCGGTCGTCACCTTGTGTTGATGCCTTTTTCTGAAAAGGTATCGGTGTCACAAAAAATTAAGTCGGTCGAGGAACGGAAGCGTTTGAAACGACTGATTGAAAGTATACGCCCCAAGAATTACGGGGTGATCGTCAGAACTGTCGCCGAGGGGAAGAATGCGGAGTTGTTTGACAGTGAATTAACAGAGCTTGTGGAGCGTTTTGAAATGGCTTTCAAGCATATTCGGGATATCGAACCTCCCAAATTGATACTGGGGGAGATAGACCGGACCAGTGTCATTCTCCGGGATATTTTGAATCCCTCGTTCGAGAATATATATGTCAATGATTTAGCCGTGAGTAAAGAAATTAAACGCTATATCAGTACAATAGCCCCGGAGAAAGAAGATATCGTGAAATATATATCTACCGATGTGCCGATTTTCGACTATTTTGGGGTAGATAAACAGATCAAGTCTTCGCTGGGACGTACCGTTTCGTTCAAGAACGGTGCTTATCTTATTATCGAGCATACCGAGGCTTTCCACGTGATCGACGTGAACAGCGGGAACCGCGTGAAGCTGGGAGATGATCAGGAATCCAACGCGTTGGAAGTGAATTTGGCTGCTGCCGACGAGGTTGCCCGCCAATTGCAACTGCGTGACATGGGAGGGATTATCGTGATCGACTTTATAGATATGCAGAGTGCGGAGAACCGCCAAAAATTGTTCGAGAAAATGCGCTCGGCGATGGAACTCGACCGTGCTAAACACACTATACTTCCTTTAAGTAAATTCGGATTGATGCAGATCACCCGCCAGCGGGTGCGTCCGGAAATGACCGTGACGACGACGGAAACTTGTCCCGTTTGCCACGGGAGCGGGAAAGCGGATGCCGCTATTCTGGTGATCGACAAGATTGAAGACCAACTGGAATACCTCGTGGAAGAGAGGAAAATTAAATATCTGGTGTTGAAGGTACATCCGTTTATCGAGGCGTATCTTAAAAAAGGTTTCTGGTCACTGCGCAGGAAGTGGGCTTTTAAGCATCGTATACATTTGAAAGTGGTCGGGGTGCCTTCTTTTTATATTTACGAGTATAAGTTTTTTAATCGTTTTAATAGAGAAATAGAATCAGAATAGGTAGTTTTACTTACAATTTTGTTTTCTCGTATTAAATCGATGTTAAAATAGTACCATGGATTTGCGCTACTGCAAATTAATGGTACTTTTGTGTCCGCTGTGTGATAATGCATACGATTTCGAGAAGCATGCAATTTGATGTTTTATTAAATAATTTTTTATGAAAAAAAGACTATTGACGTTGATCTTTACGTTGTTCATGGGTGCCTTCTCGGCTTTTGCCCAGATCTCCGACCCGACCAGTTGGACGTTCTCGCAGGAGAAAACCGGGGATAACGAGTACACTTTGACCTTTAAAGCAACAATCCAACCCGGGTGGACGGTTTATTCAATCAATACCCCGGAAGGAGGACCGATGCCGACATCAATCTCGATCGAGGAAGTTGGTAAAGGTGTAGAATTGGTTGGGGCTCCGGTAGAGAGTGAACCGCACAAAAAACACGATGATGTCTTTAAGGTAGATGTGCTGTATTTCGCGGACACGTATACCGTAAAGCAAAAGATCAAGGTTACCGATCCGGGAGTAACTGCCGTGACCGGTAGTGTTGAATTTCAGGCTTGCCAAGAGGGTGCTTGCGTGCCGGGTTCAAAAGATTTTACCATTAAGTTAGAGGACAAAGGTGGTGCTAAAGCTACTGTTGCTGAGGCTTCCGCGGAGAAGGATGCAGAGCAGGACGATAACCTGTGGATATTCTTCTGGGTGGCATTCGGTAGTGGTTTGCTTGCTGTCGTGATGCCTTGCGTGTTCCCGATGATCCCGATGACGGTATCATTCTTTATGCACGGGGATGCCAATAAGGCTAAGGCAAAAGCTAAAGCTATATTCTTCGCTTTATCCATCGTTGGGATTTACACGGCGTTGGGATTGATTATCTCTTTCCTGTTAGGACCGGGATTTATCAACTGGTTGAGCACGAACTGGCTGCCTAATATTTGCTTCTTTATCATATTCATGGTTTTTGCCGCTTCCTTCTTCGGGGCGTTCGAAATCGTGTTGCCGGCTTGGTTGGTGAACAAATCAGATAAACAAGCGGATAAGGGCGGATATGTAGGTGCTTTCTTCATGGCATTCACGCTGGTACTGGTATCATTCTCTTGTACCGCACCGATCGTGGGAACCGTGTTGGTTGAGGCCGCTCGCGGATCCGTGTTACGTCCGATTATCGGTATGTTAGGATTCTCTATCGCCGTGGCTTTGCCTTTCGGGTTCTTCTCGTTCTTCCCCTCGAAATTGAGCAATCTTCCGAAGTCCGGAGGTTGGTTGAATGCCGTGAAAGTGGTATTAGGATTTATAGAGATCGCTTTAGGTCTTAAATTCTTGATGGTAGCCGACCAGACTTATCACTGGGGATTGCTAGACCGTGAGGTTTACATCGCTATCTGGGTTGCTGTATTCACTTTGCAGGCATTGTACTTGATGGGTAAAATCAAATTCGCTCATGATAGTGAATTGACTCATATAGGTGTTCCTCGTTTGGTGATGATTATTATCACGATGTCATTCGTGATCTATTTGATACCGGGTATGTTCGGTGCGCCGTTAAAAGCTCTTGCCGGATACTTCCCGCCACAAGAAACGATAGACTTCGATATTAACCGTATCGTTCGCGATAACGCCAAGGAGATCATGAAAAGTGGTGTCCGGGTGGGGAATCAATCTTCCAACGGTGTTTCCGATGAGCCGGTGAAATATTCCGACTTCTTGCACTTGCCTCATGGATTGGATGGATATTTCGATTACAATCAGGCTCTGAAAGCAGCTCAGGCGCAAGATAAGCCCTTGTTTATCGATTTCACGGGTCACGGTTGCGTGAATTGCCGAGAGATGGAGCAGAGTGTATGGTCTGATCCTCGTGTGATGGAGATGTTGAAAAACGACTATGTTGTTGTGGCTCTCTACGTGGACGATAAGACCAAATTACCGGCAGAGGAAGTATATGTTTCCGACTATGACGGTAAGAAGAAAAACACGCTTGGAAAGAAAAACACTGATTTCCAGATCAAAATGTTTGAATCCAACGCTCAACCGAACTATATATTGCTGGATAGCCGTCATGGAAGTGACAAAGAGCTGAAACCACATGTATTGCAACCAGCCAGAGGTCATAACAAAGACCGGGATGCATTCGTGAAGTTTTTGCAAGACGGTTTGAAAGAGTATAAAGCTCGTGCCAACAAATAAGATTTGATTAATAATAAGAGAGAAGAGGGGTTTCCATTGCGGAAGCCCCTCTTTGCTTGCTCAAATATTTCGAGTCTTTCCTTCGATAGTTAATCGTCCGACCGCGAACAGGGAGGGGATAAAGAAGGAGATAATACCGATGGCACAGACAACGAGTCCGCCGATGGCGAAGGTGTTCGAGATGCCGATATTGTCGGCGATATATCCGGTTCCCATTAGCCCGATCATGGAGGGGAACATGCTGATGCTCATGAATATGGAAAATACACGACCGAGGACGGCGGGATTGACCTTTGTTTGTACCACGGCCATAAACGAGGCGTAGTACACGGAACCTGATACGCCCTCTATGGCTGTCAGTATCACGAACCACACGAACGCCGTGGGCGGTAAAAGCCCGGAGAACAGGAATGATATACCCAGCAGGATATACATTGAATTAATCAGCACTATTTTATTGACCTTGTATTGACGGAGGCTTAACACGAGTCCGCCCGCGAGGGAACCGACGCTCCATATTGCCTCTACCAGACTCATCTGGTAAGCACTTCCGGAGAAATGATTGAGAGTCATCAACGGGAACAATACGCTGATAGGCATGATAAAAAGAGTTGCCAGTATGGAAAGCAGGAAAAGGAGTGTCATTCCTTTATGGCTCGTGACTTCCCTTTGCGCCTCCCGTAAATCTTGCCATAGGTTCAATTTCGTTTTCGTTTCACCGGGTTTCGGGTTGGGGATGGTGACAAACAATAACGAGGTACAAGCGAGTAACGCACCTGCCACGTCAAGCATAAGAACGTAAGTCATATCGAGCATCGTGATGGCTAATGCCCCTAAAGCGGGCCCCGCGATGTTGCAGACGGATTGTATGATCTGGTTGATTCCCGCGACGCGTAAAAGCTGGGATTCCGGTGCCAACAAGGGGATGGACGCTTGCATGGAGGGCATGTGGAAGGCAGATCCGACAGAACGTAATGCCAGTAACGTGTATATTGCCCATACCTCTGCCTGCCCGAAGTAAAACAGTACGGCAAGAATGAAGGTGCAGAAGGCAATAAAACTATCCGACAGTATCATAATCCATTTCCGGCTCCAGCGATCGATGAGAATACCGGAGAATAGACCTAACATGGCTTGCGGGAGTAAGGCCGATATCGTGGCAAATGCCAGTGTTTCAGCCGACTTGGTTTCGAATGTCAGCCATAATATGATAGCGAAATTAACAAGTGAACTGGTCAGAATGGAGAAAAACTGTCCTGTCCATATAATAGCGAATACTTTTTTCCAATTATTCATGGTTGTTTTGTATGAATTTTAAACGTTTAAACGCATCTCACCCCGGGATGTGTCGTTTCTTTTTTTAATAATAAATGCGAAAATAGAATCTTTCCCGTGAATGGAAAGTTTCTCAAGATAGCCGGAAAAACAAGTCCCGGACTTCGTTAGCCTCTCACCCTGTAATTTCTTGCCATAAAGAAATGATAAATCTTCATAGATGGTATTTCATGTAAATTTCCACGAAAATAGATATATAATATGAATAATCCTAATAAAATGTGTAGATTTTCCATATCTTTGCATAGTAGGGCGTCTGTAATGACCTGAATATGTAATAATTCACGAAAAGTGTTGATTCATGGAAAGTAATCCACAATTAGAGTTGGCGTTTAATTTCTTGGAATATACCGGGGTGAACGTGTTCCTGACGGGAAAGGCGGGAACGGGAAAGACCACGTTTCTGAGGAACTTGAAAGAGCGTTCCCCGAAGCGGATGATCGTGGTGGCTCCGACGGGTGTGGCGGCGATTAACGCGGGTGGAGTGACCATTCACTCGTTTTTCCAGTTGCCTTTCGGGCCGTATATACCGGGTGTCACGGATGTGATAACGCATGACGGGAAGGCTCGTTTCACGAATAAGTTCAGTCGGGAAAAAATAAATATTATCAAGACGATCGACTTGCTGGTGATCGACGAGGTGAGTATGGTGAGGGCGGATTTGCTGGACGCGGTGGATGACGTGTTGCGTCGTTACCGGAACCGTAACGAGGCTTTCGGCGGGGTGCAGTTGTTGTTGATCGGGGACTTGCAACAGTTGGCTCCCGTGGTGAAGGATGACGAATGGATGTTGTTGAAACAACATTACGAGTCGGCTTATTTTTTCCATAGCAAGGCGTTGGCGGCAACCCGTTACGTGCCGATAGAGCTGAAGCAGGTGTACCGTCAGCAGGATGGTATCTTTTTGGAACTGTTGAACCGGATAAGGGAAAAACAGATTGATGCCTCCGTGTTGAATACTTTGAATCAACGATGTATACCGGGATTTACCCCTTCGGATGAGGACGGGTATATCACGCTGACCACGCATAATCATCAAGCGCAGCGGATTAATGATCTGAAAATGGCGGCATTGAATACCCAAGCCTACACGTTCAGGGCGGAGATAAAAGATAATTTCCCGGCGTACTCGTACCCCACGGATGAATTACTCGTGTTGAAGAAAGGGGCACAGGTGATGTTCGTGAAGAATGATTCCTCCCCGGAGAAACGTTATTATAACGGGAAAATAGGCAAGATCACGGCGATTAACAATAACACGATCGAAGTCGTGGGGAAAGAGGACGGGATGCGGATTCTGGTAAACCGGGAGGAGTGGACGAACACGAAATACACGTTGGACGAAGAAACGAAGGAGATCGTCGAGATGGTGGAAGGGCGGTTCAGCCAGTACCCGTTGAAGACGGCGTGGGCGATCACGATACACAAAAGTCAGGGATTGACGTTCGAGCGGGCAATCGTGGACGCGAACGCAGCTTTCGCTCACGGGCAAGTGTACGTGGCGTTGAGCCGTTGCAAGACTTTCGAGGGATTGGTGTTGAGTTCTCCCGTGACGCCCCGTTCACTGATCAATGATAATGCTATCGATCAGTTCGTGAGTGAGGTGGAGCAACATGAACCCGGCACGGAGGAGCTGCATCAGGCACGGCAATCGTACTTTCGGGAGTTGTTGCTGGAACAATTTGATTACGAGTCTATACGTTGGCGGTTGCATTATTTGTACCGGATACTGGACGAGCAATTGCGTCGCTTGTATCCCGAATGGGTGGAGCGTTACCGCATGGCGGGAGCCCGTTGCGCGGAGGAGCTGTTGATGGTATCGGAGCGATTTCAAAACCAGTTGGAGGGCTTGATGCCGGAAGACGGGGTTTACGAGAACAATCCGGTGATCGCGGAACGGGTACGTAAAGGTGCGGCTTATTTTCGTGAACACACGAAGACAATTTTCGGGGACTTTCTGGAGGAAGCGATACCGGAAATTGACAACAAGGAAGTAAGGAAGTCCGTCGAACAAGCCATGGAACGTTTCCGGGGTGAAATAACCTTGAAAATGGAGACTTTGAAGACGATAGGGAATGGTTTCTCCGTGACCGCTTATTTACGGGCGAAGGCAAAAGCCTTGATTGATGCTCCGAAAGTGAAAATCAAGGCAAAGAAAGCGGGTACGGTAAAGGCGGAAGTGTCCTCCGACATATTGCACCCGAAATTATATACCACGCTTCGGACATGGCGAAATAAAGAAGCCGAACGTTTGAAACTGCCCGTGTACACGGTGTTACAGCAAAAAGCTTTGCTGGGCATAAGTAATCTGCTACCGACAAACACGAAAGAATTGCTTGCCGTTCCGGGAATCGGGAAAAAGATAGTGGAGCGCTACGGTGCTTTGATTTTGAGTATGGTAGATGAATATAGAGGGTTTTAAAAAAAAAGACCGCTTTTGAGCGGTCTTTTTTTTATATCAAATAATAATTATTTTGCTTCCGGTATGAACGTCATGTCAACCACGTCGGCACCCTTGAATAATTTCTTGGTGAATTTCTGTACATCCTTCGGGGTGATCTTGTCGATGATATTATCGAAGTTTTTCGGGTCGGTAATATCGATACCGCGGAGGTAGTAAGTTTGGATAGCACTCATCCAATAGTTATTGTGAGGTTTGGATTGTTCACGGTTTTTCTTCATGGTCGTGATAACCTTGCTGATCTCTTCCTGTGTAGGAGCTTCTTTCATTAACAAGTCGATTTCGGCATAGATTAATGATTTCAAGTGGTCAGCCTTATCCGGGTCGCAATCGAACATCATGCTCATGCTATAACTTTCGTACGGTTCTCTGGATGATCCGGCTTGAACGCTTACTCCATAGGTACCGCCTTCTTTTTCACGGATATTTGTCAGGTATCTTTGATCGAGTACTCCTTTCAAGATGTTTTGGCAGATATTGTCGTGAATACTGGTTTTCATATTTTTAGAGAAGCTCGTGATAACGGTAGCTTTCGGGTCTTGCAACGGAAGTTCGATCACCTTCACGGTTTTTCCTTTCGGGCCTCTTACCTTGTTGTCAACCCAATTCTCTTTGCGGTTGAAGGACTGTACGGAACCCAAGTATTTTTCAACCAACGGTTTCACGGTTTCAGCGTCGATGTTACCCACGATAAAGAACGTGAAGTCGCTGATATCTTTGATTCGGTCACGATAAATTTCCTCGATTTGCTCGATGCTGATCTTATCCAAAAATTCTTTTCCGAATAAAATGTTTCTCGGGCTGTAATTGCTCATGATCCTGCTGATAGAGTCCTGCATGATCTTTTTCGGGTTGTTGTCCATGTTTGCGATAGCCGCGTAGTTACGTTGCATGATCGCGTTGTGGACTTCTTTGTCGAAACGAGGTTCCTCGAATTTCAGATAGATTAATTGCATCAAGGTTTCGAAATCCCCGGGAGTTGAACCACCACCGACAGATTCTGACAATCCGCCGATACCGATACCGACGTTTGCTTGTTTACCTGTCAACAATTTTTTCAAGGTAATAGCATCATAGTCGCCTAATCCGTAAGCTCCAACGAAATCAGCGACAACTTGTGCGGAGGCTAATTTGTCAACACCGTACAGAGAGGTACCCCCCTTGCTGTAAGAAGCCACGGCTACTTGGTCTTTCTCGAAATCTGCTTTGCGGAATACAATTTTCGCACCGTTTTCCAGTGTCCACTCTTCTGCTTCGAATTGCGGTAATTTCTTGGTAGCGATGATTTTTGAGCCTTTCAACTCTTTGTTGATCAGTTTGGCTTCGGCAGATTCGTCCTGATAGGGTTCAAGTTGAGAATCTTCAACTTTTTTCAACGTGGCGAGGGCCTCTGCTTCCGTGATGTGTTTCACGCCTTCTGCCGGTCCTTGCACGATGATTACCATGTTGGTCGGAACGATATATTGTTTTGCCAACGCGGAAACTTCGTCAACGGTGATTGTCGGGATAACCGCTTTCGCGAACTCGTAATAGTAATCGAAGTCAACGATAGGATCTCCTTCAAGGAAGTTTTCTTTTATTTCATCGATATAGGCTTCGGAAGTGGTTTTGTCTTTTTGCTTGTTAGCTGATTCCAAACCTACCAACATGTTTGTTTTTGCTCTTTCGAGTTCTCCTCGCGTGAAACCGAATCTTTTTACTCTTTCATTTTCACGGTAGATGGCTTCCAATGCTTCAGCTTCCTCGTTCGGTTTTGCTGTAGCCCCGAAGTAATAAGCGTTGACGCCTCTCACGATACCACCGGCGAAGCCTGCGCTTCCGTTGATGAAGGGAGGATTACCTTTTTGGAGTAATTCGGAGATACGTTGAGCCAACATCGTGTTGTAGAATGATTGAACAAGTCCTTTCTTCAAGGCTTCGTTCAGTCCTTTTTCTTCTTTCGTGGGAGCCGGGTATTTGATGTACACGGCGATGGAAGAATTGGTTACTTCCTTATCCGTGGCGCACACGAACTTGATTCCGTCGTGGGGAAGGACTTCGAAAGTTTCTCTCACGGCAGGATTTACCGGAGTCGGGATCTTGGAGAATAATTCCTTTACCTTTTGCTCCATTTTTTCAGCGTCGAAATCTCCGACAACTGCAATCGCTTGCAAATCGGGACGGTACCATTTGTGATAGTAATCACGGAGAGTCTGGTATTTGAAGTTTTTGATGATGTCCAAATCACCGATTACATCTCTTTTTGCGTACTTGGAATCGTTCAAAAGAACCGGCATGGTTACGGCTCTCATGCGGAATCCTGCGTCTCTTCTGGTTCTCCACTCTTCGGAAATAACGCCTCTTTCACCGTCGATTTCTTCGTCAACGAGCAGAAGGTAGTGTGACCAGTCGTGAAGCACGAGCAGACAAGTGTCTAAGAGTCCTTCGTTCGTGGTGGGAACATCACTGATATTGTACACGGTTTCGTCTTGCGCGGTATAGGCGTTCACGTTTCTACCGAATTCAACCCCGTGTTTTTCCAGCATATTGGTGATACCTTTTCTTCCGGGGAAGTGTTTGGTACCGTTGAATGCCATGTGCTCCAAGAAGTGAGCCAATCCGTTCTGGTCATCGTTTTCGAGGATTGCTCCCACGTTCTGGATGATGTAGAAACTTGCTCTGTCCTTGGGTTCCGCGTTGTGGCGAATGTAGTAAGTCAAGCCGTTAGCTAATTTTCCCGTTCTGACATTCGGGTCTTTGGGAAGTGGTGCTTTCATGTCATATTGGGCGAACAAGCTAGAGCTGAGTAGCGCCAATAAAGCACACACGGTTAATAGTCTTTTTGTCATACGAATTATTTTAATGTTTTAATGTTTGTGTCTGCAAATATAGTAAAGTGTAAGCAAATTTATCCTGTCGCTTAAAATCTTTAACGTTAATTTATGGCGGAATTGTAAAAATAGAGAAAAATGAAGGCTTTCCGGGGTAGTCGGAAAGATTATATGTTAATATGATTTTAACTTATCAGGTGTTTTGGAATCAGAAAAATCTGTAATTCTTAACTTTTTCCTGTTCAATTCTCGTATAGGGCATATAAAAAAGGAGAGGAATAGTATGATTTGGAAAATAAATATAAGTAAGTGGTTTTCTTGGCTAAACTTGGGAATTAAAGATCCCGAAACTGCTTCACTCGTGGAGGTGATGTTGCAGATCGCGGTTATTTGTCTGATCGCTTTTTTATTCACTCTTTTTCTCCGTAAAGGGGTGATGAGGTTGCTTGCCAAAGTGGTCAAGCGTACCAAGACCAAGTGGGATGACGTGTTTTTGGATGAACATGTTTTCCAGAGAGTTTTTAACTTGATACCCCCGCTGTTTATTGATTTTGCCTTTAAGATTGTTTACGGGAAGTGGGAGCATATTGAGCTTTTCCACCGTTTTATCGTGGCGTGGATTCTGGTGGTGGCGGGATACGTGATTGTCACGGTACTGGATGCCATTAACCGGATTTACGAGTCCTACCCGGTAGCGCGCGACAGACCTATCAAGGTGTTCGTGCAGGTAATCAAAATATTCGTGGTGTCGGCGGTCGTTATCACGATCGTGAGCGTGTTTATCGGGGAGTCGCCCCGTAATCTGTTGGTCGGATTGGGTGCTTTCGCGGCGGTATTGATGTTGGTTTTCAAAGACGCGATTCTGGGGTTTGTCGCGGGTGTGCAGTTGTTGTCCAATCAGATGGTGCGTATCGGGGACTGGATCGTGATGCCGAGTAATAACGCGAACGGGACGGTGCTGGAAATCAATTTGTACACGGTGAAGGTGCAAAATTGGGATATGACGATCACGACAGTGCCTACTTACCAGTTGGTTTCCAATTCTTTCACGAACTGGCGGGGAATGCAGGAATCGGCGGGACGGCGGATTATGCGCTCTATTAATATAGATATGAATTCGGTGCATTTCCTGTCGGATGAGGAGATCGCCATGTTGAGAAAATCTGACGTTCTGAAGGGATATATCGAGGATATACTTCCCGTGCTGACAGAACAGAACAAGGGGAAAGGGGATGTGTTGGACGAGAGGCGACTGACGAATTTGGGGATTTTCCGTCAATATGCCGTTCGGAAACTGGAAGCAAACCCGAATCTGAATATGGATATGACGTATATGGTGAGGCAATTACAACCGTCTGCCACGGGAATCCCGTTGGAAATCTATTGTTTTTCACGCATTCAGGAGTGGGTGGCTTACGAGAAAGTGCAATCTGATATTTTCGATCATTTGCTTGCCGTGATGCCTTATTTCCATTTGCGTATCTACCAGTACCCGTCAAAATTGTAAACGAGGGGGAAAATCAATAGGTTTTTAGTAAGAAGATAGAGGACGGGGAAGGTTGCTATATCTATTTTTGAGGGTGTTGGTTGGGTAATACTTCTATTATACTTCTATCATACTTCCATGAAACTCCTATGACGATAGATTTTTGACCTTGCTTGGGTTGAATTTGTGTAGATTATTTTATAAATGACGTGTAAGATAAGTTCATTATATATTTACGTTTGTTATAGGTTTTCAGTATGATTAGGGTTGTTTTAGAGGGAAAAACGGAGTTGACTCGTGACGCGGGTGTGGTAATTTGTGGGTTATACGGACGAAAGGCGGGTACTTTATAAACTTTCTAAACCTTCGGGATGGGAAAATTGGATTTTTGTACTATTTTTGGAGGCTAAAAATATTCGGATGAAGAGTAAGAAACGGAAATACTGGAATAAATTAAAGAATCGCTACAAGTTGACCATTTTTAATGAGTCGACCTACGAGGAGGTGATGCATCTTCGTCTATCCCCCTTGCAGGTGCTGACGGCTTTAAGCTCGTTGGCGGTGGTGTTGATTATTTTGACAATCATGTTAATCGCTTTCACGAATTTGAGAGAATTTATTCCCGGTTACCCGAGTCAACAGTTGAGAAGGCAGCTTACCCAGAATGCCTTACGGGTAGATTCTTTATTGAACGAGGTGGAGAAGAAAGATCGTTTCCTGCGTTCCATCCAGATGATTTTGAGGGACGAGGTGTTGGATACGACTCATTACATGGCTTCAAGCGAGAACGTAAAAATTAATTATGACACGACGATGTTGGGCGTGTCGCAAGAAGAAGCGGGTTTCCGGGAGGTGATGGAGAGAGAGGAGCGGTATAATTTGGCGTTGGGACAAGTCAGTTTTTCGGATGATGATTTCTATCATTTCTTTTCACCGTTGGACGGTATCGTGACGAATCATTTTGACGAGGGAACCCGTCATTACGGTGTCGATTTGGTTGCGAAGCAAAATTCTAACGTGTTGTCCGTGCTGGATGGTGTGGTGATCTTTACCGACTGGACGATCAAGACGGGATACGTTATTCAAGTGCAGCATCAAGGGAATCTGGTTTCAATATACAAGCATAATTCGGTGTTGTTGAAGAAGCAGGGAGATTTTGTACGAGCGGGAGAGGCTATTGCCGTGGTGGGAAATACCGGGGAGGAAACAACGGGACCGCATTTGCATTTTGAATTGTGGCAAGGGGGGAAAGCATTGAACCCGGAGACATTTATTAAATTTAAGTGATTGGAGTTTTTACGATTAGAAATTAATGAAAAATATAGCAATATTAGGATCGACCGGGTCTATCGGAACACAGACATTACAGGTAATCGAGGCTAACCCGGAACGGTTTCGCGTGGAAGTTCTCACGGCAAATAATCAGGTGGAGTTGTTGGCGCGGCAGGCGAAACAATTTAAACCTAATATGGTGGTGATCGGGAACGAGGAGAAGTTGGGGGAGTTGCGGGATTTGTTGCGGGATGAAGATATAAAAGTGTACGGGGGAAGTGACGCTATCGCTCAAGTCGTGCGAACGTCTACTATTGACGTGGTGGTAACGGCAATGGTCGGGTATAGCGGTTTGCTCCCGACGATCAACGCGATAAAAGCGGGAAAGACGATCGCGTTGGCAAATAAAGAGACGCTGGTTGTCGCCGGGGATTTGATCAATCGTCTGGTCGAGGAGTACAAGGTGGCGATATTGCCCGTGGATTCGGAGCATTCGGCAATTTTCCAGTGCTTGGCGGGAGAGCATGATAACCCGATAGAGAAGATATTGTTGACAGCTTCCGGGGGACCTTTCCGGGGGAAAGATCACGAGTATTTAAGGACGGTAACTGCCGCTCAAGCTCTGAAGCACCCGAATTGGCACATGGGCGCCAAGGTGACCATTGATTCCGCTTCGATGATGAACAAGGGATTCGAGGCTATCGAGGCGAAGTGGTTGTTCGGGGTGGAGCCTTCGCGGATTGAAGTGCTGGTGCATCCCCAATCCGTGGTACATTCGATGGTACAGTTTCAAGACGGGAACGTGAAAGCCCAACTGGGTGTACCTGATATGCGTTTGCCTATACAATACGCGTTGACTTACCCGGAACGGGTACATTCCGATATTCCCCGTCTGGATTTTAGCGTGTGTTCTAACTTGACGTTCGAGAAACCGGATATAAAGACATTCCGCAATTTGGGACTTGCTTACGAGGCGATGAACCGCGGCGGTAATGCCCCCTGCGTGTTGAATGCCGCGAACGAGGTGATGGTGGCTGCCTTCCTGCAAGGGGAAATCTCTTTCACGGCGATGTCCGACGTGATAGAGAAGACGCTGGATAAAGTCAGTTTCATCGGACAGCCGACGTTGGAGGATTATATAGCGACCGACCGGGAGGGACGGAGAATAGCAGAGCAATTGAAAAATAAATAATTTACGATTTATGAATTACGATTGACGATTGGAATCTAAAATCATAAATCAAGAAATCAAGAAATCTAAAATCAGAACATGGATGTATTAGTGAAGATATTACAGTTTTTGTTGAGTTTGTCGATTCTCGTGATGTTGCACGAGATGGGACATTTCTTTATGGCAAAACTTTTCAAGGTACGGGTGGAGAAGTTTTTTATTTTCTTCAACCCGTGGTTTTCGATTTTCCGTTTTAAAAAGGGGGAAACCGAGTACGGGATGGGGTGGTTGCCTTTGGGGGGATACGTGAAGATCTCCGGGATGATTGACGAGTCGATGGATTTGGAGCAGATGAAAGAGCCGCCAAAACCTTATGAATTTCGTTCCAAACCGGCATGGCAAAGGTTGCTAATCATGATTGGCGGGGTGTTGGTGAATTTCCTGCTGGCATTCTTTATATATATCATGGTGCTTTATACTTGGGGCGAGGAGTATCTGCCGGCGGAAAACGTGAAATACGGTGTCGTGTGTGACAGCATTATGTTGGACGCGGGGGTGCGTAACGGGGATATCGTTTTGTCTTTCGATAACAAAAAAGTGGAGCGTTTCAGTGATATCATGCTTCATCTTTTGCTGGATGAGCCGAAGACTATGCAAGTGCTACGGGATGAACGGGTTGTGAGCCTTGAAATACCTCCTACTCTGGTCAAGAAGATACTGGCTTATTCCTCCAATGGTTTTGACCAGAAGGCTTTGTTGGCACCTCGTTACAAGTATAACGGTGAGATTGTGGCTTTCGCTCAAGACGCACCGGCAAGGAATGCCGGGATGTTGGCGACCGACACGATTATCGAGGTGGACGGACGGGGATTTACTTATTATGACGAGTTCCAGTCACTGGTGATGAATCATCGGGATAGCGTGATGAACGTGAGAGTGTTGCGAGGGCAGGATACATTAACTCTCTATCTCGATATGGGCGACTCCAAGCTCATGGGGATACAGCCGAGGATTATAGCCGATTTCGAATTTGCCGTGAAAAAATATTCATTCTTGGAGTCCGTGCCTGCGGGTATCAACATGGGAGTGGATAAGGTAAAATCTTATTTGAAGCAGTTCAAGTTGTTTGAAAACGCGGAGGCGTTCAAATCTTTGGGTGGTTTCGTGTCTATCGGGAATGTTTTCCCGAGTGTATGGGATTGGCACGCGTTCTGGGATTTGACGGCTTTCCTGTCATTGATTCTGGGTGTGATGAACCTGTTGCCTATACCGGCTTTGGACGGGGGGCACGTGGTATTCCTGTTGTACGAGGTGATTACCCGTCGCAAACCGAACGAGAAGTTTATGGAGAATGCCCAGATAGCGGGAATGTTCTTTTTGATATTCTTGTTGCTATTCGCGAATATAAATGATATTTTGAAGTTGATCGGAATTTATTGAAAGAGTTATGAGTGAAATGGTTGAACAGTTCCGGGCGTACCGGGCTAAAATGAACGAAAAGATTCTTGCCGCTGATAATAAGGTAATCAAACGTATCTATAATTTGGATACGAATACATATATGGATGGCGCTTTGTCCGCCAAGGTGAAAGAGATGTTGGGATTGGCAACTTCCATGGTCTTGCGTTGTGACGATTGTATCAAGTATCATCTGGAAAAGTGTCATCAACTCGGGGTGACCACGGAGGAGTTGTTCGAGATATTCTCGGTAGCCAATCTTGTCGGGGGAACTATCGTGATTCCCCACACGAGGCGGGCGTTGGAGTATTGGGAGGAACTGGGGAAATATTCGGTGATTTAGTGATTGCCGATTCCGTGATTTGCGAAGTGCGGGCAAGGTAGGGAAATTAATTCATTTTCCGGTTGTTAGTTTAAGCTATATTTGTACCTTTGTACTCGTTTATAAAGGTAAATGTGGCATGTGCTTAAAGAATATTTTACGGATCGGTTTTTTATTCATTTTTGTTTTGTTTGAGTTTTCGGCCTTGTGGGCTCGTGATCGGGATAATGTCTTGGTTATTAATTCGTACACGGATGTTACCGTGTGGTCGAATTACGTGATTGACAGCCTTCGGAAAGATCCTTCGATCGAGGAGGATATTCTTGTCGAGTCCCTCAATATGCTTTTGGTCGAGGAGGATTCCATCGCGCGGCAAAGGAAACGTTTGATAATAGAAAAACATTCGATTCCATTGCCTCGTTGTATTGTGGTACTCGGGTCTCCCGCGTGGTGTTTATTTGAAGATGCTTTTAACGGGGTGTGGAAAGATGTTCCGATAATCTTTTGCGTGCAGGAAGATTATGTGACGTCGTGGACTTCCGTGTTGGGGAAAGAAGAGATTGTTCCGGGAGAGATGAAATCTTTTCGGGAACTGATAAAAGGATATAATGCCACGGTTGTCGAATGCCCCATTCACGTGAGGGGCACGATTGATGAAATGAAATTGTTGCTTCCCGGAATGGAAAAGGTAGTCCTTATTTCCGATCATCGTTATGTTAGTGCGCAGGTAAGATACGAGATGCGGGAAGTTTGTCAGAAGTATTTTCCGGATCTTCAAGTAAGTTATTTCACGGAAGGGGAGATGACTATGGATGATATGTTGGATTCAATATCTTCTTTTGATATAAACAAGGTTGGGTTACTGTATTTCTCTTGGTTTCAACGTGAGGGTATGGTCGGTAATAAATATATTTCATGTAATAATCATAAGACGATAAGTACTTTCGATCATCATCCCGTGTTTATATTGGAAGATATAGGGATTGAGGATGGAGAGCTGGCGGGAGGATATTTTTATTCGGGACAAGAGTTCGGGCATACGGTCGCCCGGACATTACGGGAGATCATGGCGGGAAAGAGTCCCAAGGATGTTGCTTGGCAACAAGTTGAACCGGATAATTATTTGTGTTATAATGTATTGCAGAAAGCCGGTATTCCCACGTCGATATATCCTGATAACGCGCATTACTTTTTTGTTCCGGAGAGTTTCTGGTCCAAGAACCGGTACATGATATTTGTTGTTGCCGTTTTATTGTTTTCTCTTTATTTGATGTGGGAGAGGATACGTTTGATGAGGAAGGAACGGTCTTTGCACGAGAAGGAATTGTCTTTTTTGAAAAAATACGAGGCATTATTTAATAATATGCCTATCGCGTATACGAAGCATAAATTGATATACAATAGTCGGGGGGAACTGGAGGATTATGTCGTGCAAGTTATTAATCCCATGTTTTGCAAGTATTTTAAAGGTGGTGAGAATATTGTTGGCAAGAGAGGGAGTGAGATTCTGAATAGTAATTATAAAGAGTATCTTGTCTTGTACAAGACGATGCTTGCCGAAAAGAAGTCTTTCACGATAGAGTATTATCACAAGGCTATCGAGAAATATTTCGAGGTGTTGCTTGTCGCTTCGGAACAAGTCGGGATGATCGATGTTTTTTGCGTGGATATTACCGATTTACGGAACACGAGAGCGCTGTTGGAGTCCGTGAATTATAAGTTGGCAATGGCTTTAGATGTTGCCAATATTATCCCGTGGCGTTGGAATTTGGAGGACGGGACTATGTTGTGTGATGTGAATCGTCCGATAGAGTTGCAACATTACCAAGGAAGTGAAGATACTTTGTCTGTACCTCAAGATCAATACTTCTCCAAGATTCACAAGGATGACAGGGAACGTGTACGTGCGGCTTATTCTGCCTTGATCGAGGGAAAGGTGGAAAAGATAAAAGAGGAGTACCGGGTTCTGGACAGGAATAATCACCATTATTCATTCGAGTGGGTGGAAGCGCAGGCTGCCGTGGAGAAAAAGGATAAGAACGGAAAGGCTTTATCATTGGTCGGTTCTTCTTTGGTTATCACGGGACGTAAGAAGATGGAACTGGATTTACGGGAGGCGAAGGAACATGCCGAAGAATCCAATCGTCTGAAGTCGGCTTTCCTCGCGAATATGAGCCACGAGATCAGAACGCCGTTGAATGCTATTGTCGGTTTTTCCAATATATTGGCTTCCGCGGAAGAGGAGCGTGAAAAGCAGGAGTACGTGAATATCATCGAGAATAATAACAAGTTGCTCTTGCAGTTGATTAATGATATTCTCGATCTCTCGAAAATCGAATCCGGTTCGATGGAGTTTGTTTATTCGGATTTTGATTTGAACGCTTTGTTGCATGAACTGGAGCAAACCTCCGCGTTGCGATTGACAACTTCCGCGGTGGAAATTGTTTTCGAGGAAGGATTGCCGGAATGTTGTATCCATATGGAGAAGAACCGATTGACTCAAGTTATAGCGAATTTGATTAATAACGCGACGAAATTCACGGAAAAGGGAAGTATTCGCTTCGGGTATCATTTGCTGGAAAAGAATACCTTGTATTTTTACGTGACGGATACCGGTTGCGGAATTAGTGCCGATAAGAAAGAGGCTATCTTTGAACGTTTTGTGAAATTAAATTCTTTCGCCCAAGGAACGGGGTTAGGATTGCCAATTTGTAAAACTATCGTGGAACGAATGGGTGGAAAAATAGGGGTAGAGTCGGAAATCGGTAATGGCTCTACATTTTGGTTTACAGTACCTTATAATCCCGTGAAATTGCATCACGAGGAGAACAAAAAAGACGAGTTTATCATACAGGAGGCGGTGGAAAAGGACAAATTGAAAATTCTGATTGCCGAGGACAACCCGAGTAATTACATGCTTTTCGAGTCTATTCTGAAGAAAGATTATAAGCTGCTACACGCGTGGAACGGGATAGAAGCGGTGAATTTGTTCGAGGAACATCGCCCGCATCTGGTGTTGATGGATATTAATATGCCGGAATTGAACGGATACGAGGCGGTTCAAAAGATACGTAAAATATCTTCAACCGTACCCGTTATTGCCGTTACGGCGTATGCTTATGCCTCGGATGAAGAGAAAATCATGGCGAGTGGTTTCGATGCTTATGCCGCCAAGCCGATTAACGCGAATGCGTTGAAAAGTAAAATTATTCATTTGCTGGAAAAAAGGATTATTTTATTGTAATATGTTGATGAGAAGGACTATCGGATGTTTCGTTCTTCTCTTTTGCCTGCTTCACGGAAGGGTGTCAGGACAGACGGATTCTTGTCGAGTGGTGTTTTATAATGTTGAGAATCTGTTTGATACTCGTAAAGATTCTTTGAGAGCGGACGGAGATTTTACCCCGAGGGGAAAAATGTATTGGACGAAAGAACGTTATTACCGGAAAATATTGAATGTGTCAAGGGCGCTGCTCGCGAGCGAAAGATTGCCGACGATTATCGGTCTCGCGGAAGTGGAGAATCGACAGGTTTTATTTGACTTGATTCGAAAAACCGGATTGGCTGATGGGAATTATGGGATTGTACACGAGGATTCGCCCGACGCGAGAGGGATTGATGCGGCTCTTTTGTATAATACAACGGTGTTTCGGGAATTGAGAAGTCAATTTTTCCCAGTGGAATTGAGGAAAGGGGAAACCACCCGGGATATCCTTTATTGCAAAGGGGTATTGAGGGAAGTCGATACGTTGCATTTTTTTGTCTGTCACTTTCCTTCCATGCGGGGCGGGGAGGCTAAAAGTGAATGGAAACGGGTGAAAGCGGCTTCTGTTGTAAGGGAGAAAGTCGATTCAATACAATCGTGTCAGCCGGAAGCGATGATCGTGATTATGGGGGATATGAACGGACGGGCAAATACTCGTGCACAACAGGCGTTGGGAACGAAAAATCCGGAGGGACAAGAAATAAACTCCCGCGATCTTTATAATACCGGTTATTATTTGTTGGGAAAGATGCGGGGAAGTTATCGTTTCAAGGGAGAGTGGCAGACGCTGGATCACGTGATTGTTTCCGGGACTTTGTTGGACGGAAAGCATGATTTGCGTTCTTCCGGGCGAATGGAAATTGTGGCTTCCGATTTTTTGATGGAGGAAGAAAAGGGAAGTTTTGGAAAACGTCCGAAACCGACTTACAGGGGGCCAAAGTATATCGGTGGGTATAGCGATCATCTTCCCGTGTTTATTGATCTGAAAAAATAAAACCAGTTGTAAAGCAACTATCTTAAAAATAAAAGATTACTTTTGTGGCAAAATTCATAGAACAAGATATGGACGACTATCATCAACGGTATTAATCTGAGTAGGGGTTCCGAATAAAGCCTCTATTCATAAATTGAAGGAGGAATTATTATGAGAACTTTCCTAATGGGTAAAGTAGGGTTCGTTGAGAAAAAAATATGGGAACCCAATTGCTGGATTAATGTTGTTTCACCAACTCAAGAAGATATTCGATATTTAATCGACGAAAAGGGTGTTCCCGAGGCTTTTATTGATGACATCGAGGACGTTGACGAGCGTTCCCGTCTGGAAGTGGAAGAGGGATGGACGCTGATGATTATGCGTATTCCTTTCAAATCGGTAGATAACAGTATTCCTTTTATCACGGTGCCTCTGGGTATTATCGTGAAGGGGGATGTGTTCGTGACCGTGTGTTATCACCAGACGGCAATGATACCGGATTTTATCAACTACGTGATCCGGAAGAATCTGGAGATAGAGAATAACTGGGACTTGGTGTTCCGTCTTTTCCTGTCTTCTTCGGTTTGGTACTTGAAATACTTGAAGCAAATCAACGCGCAGATGCACATGGCGGAGGTGGAACTGGAAAAGTCCATTCGTAACGAGGAGTTGCAGCGATTGTTGAAGATCGAGAAGTCTTTGGTCTTTTTTATCACTTCGTTGCGAGGAAATGATAATTTGCTGATCAAGATGAAGACGTTGAAGGTGCAACGGCAATTTTTTGACGAGGATCTGGTGGAAGACGTGGAGATCGAGTTGCGGCAGGCACAGGATTCCGCTCGAATATACAGCGATATATTGAGCGGGACGATGGATGCTTACGCTTCGGTGATATCCAATAATTTGAATATCGTGATGAAACGATTGACTTCTATCTCTATTATCTTGATGTTGCCGACGTTGATAGCCAGTTTGTACGGGATGAACGTGCCCAATTCACTGGAGGAAAACCCGTATGGTTTTTTGATCGTGATCGTGATTTCCATTCTTTTTGCTGTGTTCGGGTTCGTGGTGTTCAAGTGGAGGCATTGGTTCTGAAATTAAATTTAAAATCCTTGGTATTTTAACAAAGTCTTAACGGTTTGCCAATAAACTTTTGAAGATATTTGATGTCTTAACAATAGTGTCGTGAATGCCTGTGAAGTAAGCGAACACTAAGGTAATTGTATGTAATGTTTTTAATATGAACAAAGGATTAAAAAGAGTTTTACAGATAGGTATACCGATTGTTGTTGTGGGTATTATATTGATCCCTCGTTTGGATTTTTCTTCAAGTGATAGTGCTGACGATAGCCCGAAAACGGTTGCATCACCCCGTGCCGCATCGAGGGGGGCGCTACCGGTAACCGGTATTGTGGCTTCTCTTGCAACTTCTTCAACCGGTATTCCGGTGACGGGATCGTTGGTGGCTAACGAGGAGGTGGAGTTGGTTTCGGAAACTGCCGGGAAAATTGTTGAGATTGCGTTTAAGGAGGGAGCTCGTGTAAAGAAGGGGGATTTGTTGGTGAAGGTGGACGATTCCGATTTGAAGGCACAGTTGGAGCGGTTGGAGTTTCAAAAGAAATTGCAGGAAGCGAAGTTGGAGCGTTTGCGGGTGTTGTTGAAGCGGGAGTCGATAAGCGTGGAAGAATTTCAGCAGTTGGAAACGGAGTATAATATGAATCTGGCGGATATCGAACTTCTGAAGGTGAAGATTATCCGTACCGAGATTCGGGCTCCTTTTGACGGGCAAATGGGTTTTCGATACGTGAGCGTGGGGAGTTACCTGCAACCCAGTACGAAAGTATCCACAATCGTGGATGATTCTTTTCTGAAAGTAGAATTCGTGATACCCGAGAAATATATCGTGGGAGTTCCTATCGTGGGCAGGAAGATTGATTTTGAAGTGGCGGGATTGGAGCATGATATTAGCGCGGAAGTATATGCCGTAGACCCGCAGATCAATGATAAGCATGCAGCTATATTGCGTGCCCGTTATCGAAACACGGATAACCTGATGGCGGGAATGTTCGTGAAGGGACAATGGAACACGGCGGAAGGATTGAAATTTATCTTGATTCCCACGGAAGCCGTGGTGCCCGAAATGAACGGTAAGCGTTTGTGGGTACTGAAAAACGGCAAAGCAACCAGTGTCGCCGTGCAGACGGAAAGCCGCGATAATAAGTTTGTTGAGGTAACGGCAGGAATCCAAATCGGGGATACCGTGTTGACCGGCGGATTGATGCAGTTGCGTGAAGGGATGGCAGTAGATGTAAGCCTTAATAATTGAAAGTTGAAAATTGAAAATGAAAAGGTGCGGGGCTTATGTAGGTGAAATCTTAAGCGTCGGTCTTGTGCGGTAGGAATCTAAAATCTAAAATTTAAAATCTAAAATTAGATGAGTTTATCTTCGACATGTATAAAACGTCCCGTGTTGGCTACCGTGTTGAACCTGCTTTTGGTGATTGTCGGTTCAATCGGGTTGTTGTATTTGGGAGTACGCGATTACCCGAGTGTTGATCCCCCGGTGATTTCGGTTTCCACGTCTTTCGTGGGGGCGAATGCCGACGTGATCGAAACGCAGATTACCGAGCCGTTGGAGTCGGCGATTAACGGTATTCAAGGAATCCGTTCGCTAAGTAGTACCAGCCGTGACGGGCAGAGTCGAATCACGATAGAATTTGAGTTGGACGTGGATTTGGAAACTGCCGCTAATGACGTGCGTGATAAGGTTTCCGGTTCTTTGCGGCGTTTGCCGAAAGATATAGACCCGCCTACCGTTTACAAGGCAGATGCGGATGCCCAACCTATATTTGCTATTTCTTTGCGAAGCGGACAACGTTCTCTGATTGACTTGAGCGGTTATGCCGAACGTTATTACAAGGAACGGTTGCAGACGATTCCCGGGGTTAGTAGCGTGGATATTTGGGGAGAGAAGCGTTATTCGGTGCGCTTGCGGATGGACCCGGCGTTACTGGCAGCTTACGGGCTGACGCCGATGGACGTGCAGAGTGCCGTGGAAAAAGAAAATATCGAGTTGCCTTCCGGTCGTATAGAAGGAGATAACACGGAATTGACGATTAGGACGTTGGGGCGTTTGATGTCGATAGATGATTTCAATAATCTGGTGATAGCCCGTAATGGTGCACAGATTATCCGGTTTAGCGATATCGGTGTCGCGGAAGTTGATGCCGAGAATACCCGAAGTATAGCCAAGCGTAACGGGATTCCGATGGTGATGTGTGCCTTGATACCGCAGCCGGGTGCAAACTATATCGATATCGCAGACAGGGCATACGTGGTGATGAAGGATTTGGAGAAGGATTTGCCGGATGATATTGACGCGACAATCGCTTTCGATAATACGGTATTTATCCGTAGTTCTATCAACGAGGTGCAGGATACCATATTCGAGGCGTTTATCATGGTGGTATTAATTATATTCTTGTTCCTGAGGAGCTGGCGGACGACATTGATTCCCGTGCTGGCAATCCCGATATCATTGATAGCCTCTTTCTTTATCATGTATATTGCCGGTTTCACGATCAATATTCTGACCTTGCTTGCCGTCGTGCTGTCGATCGGGTTGGTGGTGGACGATGCTATCGTGGTGATGGAGAATATCTTTACGAAGATAGAGCAGGGAATGTCGCCTTTGCAAGCGGGATTCAAGGGGGCTAACGAGATTTTCTTTGCCGTAATCGCTACCACGGTGGTGCTGGTAGCGGTGTTCTTTCCAATTGTATTTTTGGAAGGGACGACAGGACGGTTGTTCCGTGAGTTTAGTATTGTTATTGCCGGGGCGGTTTGCGTGTCGTCATTCGTGGCGTTGACGTTTACCCCGATGATTTCCACTAAATTATTGACCCGGGATGCTGCCAAGAATTGGTTTTACCGGAAAACGGAACCTTTCTTCGTGGGGATGACCGATATGTACAGACGATGGTTGCAGATGTTCTTGAAAGTGCGTTATGTATCCATTATTATCCTTTGCGCTTCCGGGGTGGCTATTTATTTTCTTTGGTTGTTGATACCGTCAGAGATGGCTCCTTTGGAAGACCGTTCCAATATTCGCTTGAATTCTGTGGCGCCGGAGGGTGCGACATACGAATACATGAGCCGGTACGCGGATGAGATTTCAACTTTTGTTGAGGATTTTGTACCGGAGCAGGAGAAAGTCATCGAGTTTATCGGGGGCGGACAGACGAATCGGGCGAGCTTGCAGTTGTGGTTGGTTGATGCGGATGACAGGAAACGTACACAACAGGAGATTGCTGATGAACTTGCTTTGAAGGTAAGACAATTTACAGGGGCTCGTACTTTGGTTTCACAACAACAGACGTTCGGAGGACGTCGCGGTGGATTGCCCGTGGAATACGTGATTCAGGCGAAGAATCTGGAAGATCTGAAAGAGATGCTGCCCGTGTTTATGGATGAGGTGAATAAAAGCCCGATGTTCTCGGCTTCCGATTTGAACTTGAAATTCACGAAACCGGAGTTGACCGTGAATATTGACCGCGATAAGGCGGCAGCCATGGGGGTTTCCGTGCAGGATATCGCTCAAACGTTGCAGTTGACGATGAGCGAGCAACGTGTCGGGTATTATATTATGGACGGGAAGCAGTACCAGATATTGAGCCAGTTGGAACGTAAAGACCGGAATAAACCGAGTGACCTGCAAGGTATATACGTGAGAAATGCCAATAAAGAGTTGGTGCATCTGGATAACTTGATTTCTATTAGCGAGAGTTCGATGCCGCCGCAGTTGTATCGTTACGATCGTTTCGTGTCGGCAACCGTGTCGGCAGGATTGGCGAAAGGGGTAACGCTTTCACAAGGATTGGAGGAGATGGACCGGATTGCTGACCGGGTGCTGAATGACGATTTTAAGACTACTTTGTCCGGTACTTCGAAAGATTTCGTGGAAAGTTCTTCCAGTCTGATGTTTGCTTTCATGTTGGCATTGGTATTTATTTATCTGGTATTGGCGGCACAGTTCGAAAGTTTCCGGGATCCGTTGATTATCATGTTTACCGTGCCTTTGGCTTTGATCGGAGCAATGGTGACCTTGTGGTACTTCGGGCAGACGATGAATATTTTCAGCCAGATTGGTATTATCATGTTAGTCGGATTGGTATCTAAAAACGGTATTCTGATCGTGGAATTTGCTAATCAACGTAAGGCGGCAGGCTTATCCATGAGGGAAGCAATCGAGGATTCTGCCGTGGCACGTTTGCGCCCGATTCTGATGACCAGTTTATCCACGATATTAGGTATTTTGCCGATGGCAATGGCGACGGGAGCCGGGGCAGAAAGCCGTGTCGCAATGGGTATAGCCGTGGTGGGCGGTATGGTCTGTTCCACGTTATTGACTCTTTTTGTGATTCCGGCTATTTACACGTATTTGTCAGCAAAGAAAGTGCGGATCATAGAAGAAATTGAAAATTGAAAATGGATATATTCATGAGTTTTTTGAAAGGAATAAAACAAGTTGATATGATAAAATGTGGGTTACAATATAAGAGAATTGCATTGAAGGCAATATTTTTATTGCTCATTTTCAATTTTCAATTTTCAATTTTCAATTGTTTCGCCCAAGAGCGAAAGACTTTGCCGGAATGTATAGCGCAGGCGTTGGAGTCGAATTATTCTATTAAGATTATCCGGAATGAAGCCCGTATGGCAAAGAATGATTTGAATTACTCTACTTTTTTACCTACCGTGGATGCGAATGCAAAACAGACACAGACGCGTAATGATTCCAAAACGGAAAATAGCGCGGGAGAGGTGAATAAGATGTCCGATATAAAGACGGATAATTATTCTGCCGGGGTTGCACTGAACTGGCGTTTGTTCGACGGGTTGGAGATGTTTACCACGCACGAGAAGCAGAAAGAGTTGCTGGCGATGGGAGAACTTGCTGTTCAGCAGGCGGTGGAGAATCTGATCGTGAATGTAAGCGCTGCCTATTATAACGTGCTGGTGCAACAGCATAAGTTGAAGGCGGCTTTTCGTTCGTTGGAGGTTTCTAATGAACGCTACGAGGAAGCACAGACCCGCTACGAGGTGGGTAATCGTTCCGGTTTGGAAGCCCAACAGGCAAAGATAGATTTAAACGCGGACAGTTCTGTTTACGTGAAACAGAAAGAAGCGTTAAAAGGAGCCTACATCACGTTGAACAAGTTGATGAATACTGACTTGCAGTTGGTGGAATACGTGCGGGATACGATTTTATTGGGACCTCTTTTGTCTTTAGGTGTATTGGAACAAAGGACGTTACAAAGTAACACGACTTTGTTGCTGGCAAAAAAGGATCAGAAAATCTCGGCTTTGGATTTGAAAAATACCCGGGCTGTGTTGTTCCCCACGTTGGATTTTACTTCCGGGTATAACTATAATAAAACGGATACACCGTCTTCCGCGACCACGTTAAACAGGACGAACGGATTTTACTGGGGCTTCTCGCTGAACGTACCTATTTTTAGTCGTTTACAGAATCGTACGAAGATTAAAAACGCGAAGATCGAGTTGGAGAATACCGAGCTTTCATACCAAGAGGCAGAAAAAGAGATGCTCGGGGATTTAGCGTTGTTGTATAACACGTACGAGAATAACTTGTTGATGGTGAATTTCGAAAACGAGAGTGCTGATGTTGCGGCGGCAAATCTGGATGCGGCTTTGGAAAAATACAAGATCGGTTCTCTCTCGGGAATCGAGTTCCGGGAATTTCAACGTAGTTATATTGATGCCGTAGACCGGAAATTGTCGGCTATATATCAGGCAAAGGTTTCGGAATTGTCGTTATTGCTGGTGAGCGGGGAAATCCGTGATTCTATCGTGATGGAGAATGTCGAGGAATAGCGGTTGTTCGCGTGAAATATAAAAATGTTTGTTTGTCGTATCCGAAAAAAGTTTACTTTTGTGGTGACATGTGATTGTTACTGAGACATACAAACATGGGGAATATTGATTTTAATGATAGCACTTTTGAAGATTTATTCAAATCTTATTTCCAAGATTTGATGCGATTTGTATGTAGCTACGTGAATGACGAGGAGGTGGCGAAAGATATCGTTCATGATGTATTTTTTGCCCTGTTGAGAAACAAGAAGCGTCTGGATGTTTCCTATTCCATGAAATCGTATTTATTTACTTTAGCCCGGAATTACGCGTTGAATTATCTGAAGCATTTACGGGTGGTGGCAATGAACGAGAGGGAGGTTTCGGATTTGTTGGAGAATGCAGGTGAAGAACTGGGAGTTTACGAGGAACGACTAAACCGGTTGAATGAAAAATTGGCGGAATTGCCGGAGAAGCAGCGAGAAGTATTGATGAAGTGTTTTGTCGAGGGACGGAAATATAAAGACGTGGCGGACGAGATGGAGATCAGTGTAAATTCCTTGAAAACCCATATATCCCGCGGATTGAAATTCTTGAGAAACGAGTTGCGGGAAGATGTGGTGTTGCTGATGTTCACTTTAAAATAATCATTGGAAAAGTATAAGAAATGAGTTGAGAACATCAAATGTTCAAAGTCGAGAGTGCTTTAAGGAGCACTCTTTTTTGTGCCATTCCGAAAAAGTTGTGATTTTTGGGGATTTGATTCCGAAAAAGTTGTATTTCTGAAAGAAGTGAATTGAGAAGTATTGGGTATTTTGATGAATAACAGATTGTTATGGCCGGTTGGTCGGAATGAAAGAAAAATATAAAATAATTGTAGTTGTTTGTCACCCATTTCACGGGTGTTGTTGTGTTATTGTAAAATTTAAATAATCATGAGATATTGTGATGAAGATATAGAGTTTGCCGGACAGATATTGACGAATCGGGAAGAATTGGATGATACTGCCGTTGAATTGTGGATGAAAGATAAGGAACACGTGCGGTTGCTGGATGAGTTGGCTACCGTGAGGGAGAGGTTGGCAGTTGAAGAGTTCGGGCATTTGGAAATGGAGGAGTTGACTCGTTTGAAACAATCCGTGGCTGACCGGAGAAGCCGGAGGATGACATTGCGTTGGTCCGTGGCGGCTTCAATCGTGTTGATTGCTGCTCTTTTCATCGGGCGGATGGTAGATGAATGGCGCAATTTGGATGAAGAGAGATTAATTGCACAAACGGAACGAATTGCACCGGGGGTAAAAGCCGAATTGATTCTGGCAACCGGAGAGAAAGTCTGTTTGGGACAGAAAAGTGAAATGATTGCCGGTAAAAAGGAGATTGGTATTCGAAACGATTCGTTGACCGGGTTGGATTATGCCATGGCAAAGATGCAAAATGATGATGGCGAGGCGGTATTTAATATGATACGAGTACCTATCGGGGGATTTTATCAATTGACATTGGCGGATGGAACTCGTGTCTGGTTAAATTCCATGACGGATATTCGTTATCCGGTTACTTTTACGGGGGAATCAAGGGAAGTTTATCTGAAAGGTGAAGCTTATTTTGAAGTAAGTAAGGATACCTCGAAACCTTTTATTGTTCGGCTGAACGGTTCGAAGGTTACAGTCTTGGGTACATCATTTAATATAAAAGCTTACGAGGATGAGAATAATATTTACACGTCTTTGGTGCAAGGGGCGGTTCGGTTTACAAATGATGGGAATCGGGAACAAGTCGAGCTAAAGCCCGGAATGCAATGTATTTGGAATAGCGTTTCCGGAAAAACGGAAGTGTATGAGGTTGATATGGAGCAATTCGTTTCGTGGAAAGACGGAAGGTTTGTTTTTGAGTTAATCACGTTGGATGCGATGATGCGGCAGTTGAAGCGTTGGTATGATATTGATGTTGTTTATCAGGATGAAAAGGTGAAAACGTATGAGTTTTGGGGAACGATAGACCGTAATATGGATTTGAATAAAGTGTTGTCAATTGTGGCAAAGGTTAGTAAGGTGGCGTTTGAGGTGCAGGGGAAGACCGTGTTTGTTTCGGCGAAAAAGTGAGGTTTCACTAGTATAAATAAAAAACACGGAAATTGCTCGAACAATTCCCGTGTGGTCCTTCGGGAAGAACCTTAGTATAAATTGAATTTCAAAGTTATGAAAAAAAAGCGAATTTTGTACCTATCCGGTGCAAAGCAGAAATTTTTAAACCTAATTCGAGTGATGAGAATTACTATTTTTCTATTACTGGTTGGTTTGACACACGTGTCTGCAAGCGTGTTTAGCCAAAATACGTCGATTAATTTGAAATTGAAAGACGTTAAGTTGGAACAAGTTGTCAAAATCGTACAAAAACAGCTAAATCAAGATTTCTTTTTTAACCGGAAAGATATTGATGTGAATAAAAAGATCTCGGTGAATTTTGTTGAAGCATCATTGGAAGATGTTGTACGAGAAGTTTTCGGGGAGAGATATACTTATGAGATTGTTGATAACATTATTGTTATATCGACTCGTCAAGTGGTTCTCGAGGAGGTGAAAAAAGTTGTTATAAAAGGGATTGTGACAGATCAGGATAGTGTGCCATTGCCGGGAGTGACTATAAAAATAAAGAATTTGACATTTGGGACGGTGACGAACGGGAAAGGGGAATACGAGTTGGTTTTACCGGAAGCGAAAGATGTGGTACTGGTTTTCTCGTTTATCGGGATGAAGACCGTGGAGAGAAAATACACGGGAGAGAAGGTGATAAACGTGTTGATGGAGGAGTCCTCAACCGAGATGGAAGAAGTGGTGGTGACGACCGGATATGAAACTTTCAAGAAGAAACGTTTAACTAGTGCCATCACGACGCTAAAAGCGGAAGACATTATGGTTAGCGGATTGTCTTCCATTGATCAGATGCTGGAAGGACACGTGCCGGATATGATGTTTATGGTGAACTCGGGAGAGGTTGGGGTTGTTCCGAAGATTCGTATTCGCGGTACTTCCACGCTAATCGGGAATCGGGAGCCGTTGTGGGTAGTGGATGGAATCGTGGTGAATGATCCGGTTCCGGTGAGCCCGGATGAATTGAATGATCCGGATTACGTGAACCGTATCGGGAATGCTATTGCCGGGATCAATCCGCAGGATATCGATCAGATCAATATATTGAAGGATGCCTCCGCCACGGCTCTGTACGGGGCTAAGGCTGCCAATGGCGTGATTTTGATTACCACGAAGAAAGGGCATGCCGGTAAAATGATTGTTAATTACAATGTAAATATGACATTGAAGCGCCGTCCCCGTTACTCGGATCGTCGGATTGACGTGATGGATTCAAAGGAACGGATGGCTTTCTCTCGTGATTTGGTAAAGGCTCATTATAAATATGCCGAGCCGATGACGGAAGTGGGATACGAGGGATTAATAAATCAACTTTACCGGAATGAGATTGATTATGAGCAATTTCAAGTAGGGGTGAACGAGTTGGAATCGACGAACACGGATTGGTTTGATTTATTGACGGAAGATTCATTTTCTCATCAGCATACATTGAGTTTAACGGGGGGTACGGATAAAGTACGTTATTATTCTTCCGTGGGCTATACTCGTGATAATGATGTTATCAAGGGAAATCGAAATGAACGTTACACGGTGGCGATCAATCTGGATGCCACGTTGTCTCAATATTTGTCTACTTCCTTTAGTTTGAAAGGGAACGTGGGGAACCGGGAATATAACCAAACGGCTATTGCCCCGATGGATTACGCTTATAACACGAGTAGGGCAATCCCGGCTTTTGATAAAGAGGGACGATATTACTTCTATAAGAAGAACGTGAACATGTCGGAGAAATATAATTACAATATTTTGAATGAATTGAAGCACAGTTCCTATAAACAGGATAATGCGGCACTTCAATTTAACGCGAGTTTGGATTTTAAACTAAAAACTTATCTGACTGCCCAAGCTCTCTTCTCTTATTCTACAGCCAATACGGATATAGAGGGATATTATGACGAACAAACCTATTATGCGGCCAAAGAACGTCGTTCCGATTATGGTGTGGAACCGGATGAAAATACCACGAAATTGCCGTTTGGTGGGGAATTGCAAAAGGATAATACCCGGAATAGTTCATACACGTTTCGTTTACAAGTGAATTTTAACAAATATTTTGGTGTGAATGAGCAGCATAATGTGAATGCGGTGATCGGATACGAGATGAGTTCTACCGAATACAATGGTTATTCAAATGTGACAAGAGGATATTATCCCGATCGGGGAAAGCAGTTTGCTGTTGGTACTTCCTTGGAGGCGTATCCGGCATATCGGGCTTGGATAGAGAATAATGCCTATCCGAATATGACGGATAACATCACGAATCTGGTCGCCGGTTATGCTACTCTGGCATATACCTACATGAGTTATTTCACGATCAATGCTAATGCTCGTGTAGATGGTTCCAATAAGTTCGGGGATAAAAGTAATGATAAATTATTGCCCGTGTGGTCTGTGGCAGGAATTTATAATGTGTCGGAACATTGGAGGAATGCTTGGAATGGGATCGATTTCTTATCGTTAAAATGTTCTTACGGTTTTCAAGGAAATATGCTGGATGAGGAATCTCCGGAAATGACAATTAGTAAGAAACCCGTGGATCCTTATTATAATGAATTAATATCAAAGGTAATAAATTACCCGAATCCTCAATTGAAATGGGAACGAACGAGTTCCTTGAACACGGGTATTGAAATTGGATTTTTTAAACGAAGAGTACAGTTAAGTGCGGAGTATTATCTCAAACGTACGAAGGATGCATTTCTGTCAAAACCTATTTCCACGGTGAACGGCAGGAACCAATACGTGGTTAATTCCGGGAATGTTAGGAATAGCGGTTATAGTATTGGAGCTACGATAACTCCGGTTGTGATCCGGGATTTTAAATGGACTTTATCGACGTATTTTTCCAAGACCTTTAATAAGTTGAAAACAAAACCGGGTGCGGAACAATACGAGTTGAGTAATTTCTTGAGTGGAACTGCGTTAGTGAAAGGGAAGCCCGTGGGAACCTTTTATTCTTATAAATTTATCGGTTTGAACCCGGAAGATGGCGGACCGGTTTTTGACGACGGGCAGGAGGAAAACGAAAAACTGGAGAATCTCAGTAAATATGACACATACACGAAAGTGCTGGAGGCTTCGGGTACGAGGGAACCGACGATGTCCGGGGGTGTTAATAACACGTTCAAATACCGGAACCTGTTGTTACAGGTGAATTTATCCTATAGTTTGGGGTCTAAGATCCGGTTGTTTAAGATGTATAATGGTGCCGTGAGTTGGGATCCGGAAAAGAATGTGAACCGGGAGTTCATTCATCGCTGGAAACAGTCCGGAGATGAGGTTTACACGGATGTCCCGGGTATTATCAGTACTTCCTCTACAGCGTATAGGTACTATAATGACCATTGGTCAAACAGTCGGGGGTATAACGGTAACGTGATTGCTCAAAATTATTGGGATATGTATAATTATGGTTCACAACGGGTGGTTAGCGGGAATTATCTGAAATGCACGAACTTGAGTTTCACGTATGAATTTCCGGATTGGTTGTTGGGTAAATGGAGATTGACTCGACTGGCTGCTTCGTTTTCAGCGACGAATATGTTTACGATTTGTTCGTCCAAATTGAAGGGCCAGACACCGACTCAGGGGGGCTTTGCCGAGATTCAACTGTCAGAACGTCCGACTTATTCTTTGGGTATTAATGTATCATTTTAAGGTTTAACGATGAAAACGAGATATATAATTGGGATTTTGTTGATACTGACAACTTCCTGCTCTGATTTTTTAAAAGAAAGTTCACAAGATTTGGCATACGTGAGGAGTTATGTCGATTTGGATGAGACACTTCTCGGGGACGGGTATATGAATGTGGCGTCGGCAGCTAGCTTGGGAAGTGATAATTATTCGGAATTTTATTACCCGTATATTCATTTTATGGCAGATGAAACACAAGAGAATGTAGGTACGGGTAGATCAACCGTGCTAAGTAGCCGGGATGCTATATTTGGATATTATACTTGGCAACGTCGGGTTGGAATTAATGTAGAAGGAACTTTCCGGGCATCGGAAAATGCGGATTGGGATAAAATCTACAAACATATTAATATTGCGAACATGGTTATTAATACAATTGATAATCAGACAGCAAAAACATCTTTCGATCGGAACGAGATACAACGGATAAAAGGTGAGGCTTATTTTTTGCGTGCTGCTTATTATTTCACGTTAGTTAATTTATACGGGAAGCCCTATTCCTTAAAGACTTCATCGACGGATCCGGGTGTCCCATTAAAATTGACGGATTATGTCGAAGACTTGAAATTTAGTCGGAATACCGTGGCAGAAGTGTACGAGCAAGTCGTAAAGGATTTGAAAAATGCAGAGATATGTTTGGAAAACATTCCATTGAAGAGTGTTTATCGAGCCGGAATTGTTGCAACCTATTTGTTGCAGAGTCGTGTGTATTTGTATATGCAGAATTATACATTGGCGAAAGAATGTGCTCAAAAAGTGTTGGATAGAAAGGATGGGTTAATAGATTTGAATAGTTTTGATAACATGGAGCATAGTTTTCTTTCTTCCAAATCCGAGGAAACTATTTTTTCCATGGGAACAAGTATCACTCAACAGACGGTTAACGGATTGATGGAAGACTTTGGTATTTCGGATGATTTGTATGCTCAATATAGACCTTATCTGGGAAATGAAGATTTACGTAGAAGTTATTTTATGGAGGATTATTTAGGATACCAGAGATACACGAAAGTGAAGCCGGGAAGAACGGGGCGTATAGATGTTTCTGATAATTTTCTTTTCCGAACAGCTGAAGCTTATTTGAATCTGGCAGAGGCTGCTGCTTGTTCGGGTGATGAATCGACAGCCAGAACGGCCTTGAATGCTTTACGTTTGAAACGGATGGCTCACATCGGTTATATTTCAGTTGAATTAAGTGGAAGTGAACTGGTGACTTTTATTCGAGATGAAAGACGCCGGGAGTTGTGCTTGGAAGGACATCGTTGGTTTGATTTGCGACGTTATATGGTGAATGAAAAATATCCGTTTGTAAAGACGATCCGAAATAGTTATACGATTTTTCAAGATGATGATTGGGGAGATAAAGAACCTGTCGAAACTCGTGTTTTTGAATTAAAAGAAAATGATGATGCTTACACTTTGCCCATACCCATAGAAGTACTTAACTTCAATGATGGAATGAAGGATAACGAAAGGGCTGAGCGTCCTGTAATTAATGTTATAACTTATTAATTAATAGCTAAATCATGAATACTATAAATAGATTAAGTATGTTATTTCTTGCAGGTTCATTGTTCGCTGCTTGTAGTTCCGAAGATCAACTTATTCCAAGTCATTTTGATGTTAATGTTTTTGCGGCGAGTGGGCAAGATTCTGTGTTACAGCATAATTTTTTTGAATCTGTAGGCTCTTATTTGTTATTTAAGGATACCTTAAGTCGGGAAGTTGTCGGGATAGATAAAGACGGAAATACACTTTACCATTACGAGACTGTTGATATCGGTTATTCGCTGACCGGACTTTCAAACAATCGATATAGTTATAAATATTTACAGACCTTGGAAGATAAAAAAGCTGCAGCGGAGTTTCTCGAGAATCGGATTATGCCGGCAATGCGGGAAGATATTCGTCCCTATTCCGTGTTGGCTGTGGAGCAAACGGAAGAATCTGTATTGAAATGGGGTGAGTGGAACAAGAGTAATATTGATTTCTTTGCAGGTTACCGGTGTATGGCTATTTCTTTAAAGGGGATTGCACAAATGGATGAAGCACAACAGGTCCAATTGGCAGAAAGGTTGTTAGCTGGAATTGTGACTCAAAAGATCACTTCTTTAGGTATACGTGATTTAGGTGCTTTTTACGAGAATAGCGATAAGTATTATGGAGAACTAAGACGTGATTATCCGGAGGTAAAAGATGAGAAAGAGGTCGGTTTTCTTTCTTCCGGTTCATATCTTTTTCCCGATCGGCAGACAGATTTAAAAGATTATCTAAATGCTTATTTTTCAGTGACAGAAGAAGAATTTTTACAGAAATACAAGGATTATCTGGTAATATGTATTAAGTACAATTTATTGAAAGACTTGATAAAACAAGTCGGGTATACCGTGGAACGTTAAGTTGAATATATAAAGATAGAGATGATGAAAAACAAGATATATTTATTCGGAATTTTCCTACTGCTGGTTTTTTCCGCTTGCGAGAAGGATGAGCATGAGGTGATTAGTATAAAACCCGAAGCTACAGGTGTTTTTGTGGATACACGGGATGGACATGAATATAAGTGGGTCAGATTGGGTAATCTGGATTGGATGGTGGAAAATTTGGTTTATGGTGTAGGCGATTTTGTGGAACCTTATTATAACATAGATGATCCGGACGATAAGCAAATGGAAGATTTCATGCGTAATATGGAGATTTATGGTGGGCTTTATCCTTATGATATTGCGTTAACCGCGGCACCCGAGGGGTGGCGTGCGGCTACGGATGAAGATTGGAAGAATCTGGAACAGGTGTTAGGAATGGATTCTGACGAGTTGGATAAAGAGGGATACCGGGGTGATCGGCAAGGGGAACTCATGCAGCAAGATTCTGTTGGTACTGGATTATGTATGCAGCTTGGAGGTTTCTTTAATTATTACGGTACTCGTCGACTCACGGATTACATGGGTGTGTACGGGTTCTTTTGGGCTATATCACCGGAGCAGGATGAGGCAGAGGATGTTAATGCGATTTATAGAAAGATTAGTTATGATTTGCCGAAAGTGTACCGGGGTACGACGTTGAAAATAAAACAGATGAGTATTCGTTGTGTGCGGGATGCCGTGAAAGAATAATTAGAATAGTTGTATGTATGTTTAAAACTAAATCACAAGGAATGAAAAATTGGATGGTATTGTTTATGGTTGCTGCATTGGTAACCTTGGTAAACCAAGATGCGTGTGCTTGGGGAAAAAAGAAGGTTGAGAATAAGCGGGAAGTGGTAAAGCCTGAAACTCCTTATGAAAAATTATTTAAAGGGAAGAAATGTGAAACGGCTAAAGGTAAATTTATTACCTTGCATAAAGTGGGGGAAAAATTATATTTTGAATTGCCGTTATCCTATTTGGAGCGGAGAATGTTACTTGCGTCCACGTTGACGGGTGCAAGTGATAACGACCTAGGCGAGGTCGGTTACAAATCGAATGATCCGTTACATATCAAATTTACCAAGACAGACAGTACGATCTATATGCGATTGGTAAACACGGCTGCCACGTATAACGAGAAAGAAGCCGGAATGCGAAAAGCTTACGAGCGGAATTTTATGGACCCGATGTTGAAAGCCTATAAGATTATGGCATACACGAATGATAGTGCGGCAGTGGTGATAGATATGACCGAATTCTTTGCCAAGCATAACGAGATGTTGCCGGCTCTTCCTGATAATGTCGGAGGTTTTATTTCGGTTTCCGCATCCCCGAATAATGATGGGTTTGCTTTGCGTGATATAAAGGCTTTTGATGATAATGTTTCCATAAAAACGGATATGGCGTATAAAGTATCCATGAGTGTTTTGGGAATGTTTACTATTCGTTCCAATGATCCCGTGAGTGTGCGGGTAACCCGGACATTGTTGTTATTGCCGGAAAAGAAAATGCGTCCCCGGATTAGTGATTCGAGAGTCGGGATATTCCTGACGGATAAAATCAATCTTTCAACAGAAGAAGACCAGATACAGACGTATTCTTTAGCTCATCGCTGGCGTTTGGAGCCGAAAGATATGGAGGCTTATAAACGGGGCGAGTTGGTGGAGCCGATAAAACCGATCGTGTTTTATTTGGATGATGCTTTTCCCGAATTATGGAGAGAGCCGATTAAAGAGGGGACGATGAGATGGAACAAGGCTTTTGAAAAAATCGGTTTCAAGAATGTAGTACAGGTATTGGATTTTCCGAAAGATGATCCTGATTTCGACCCGGATAATTTGAAATATTCATGTATCCGTTATTTGCCTTCCACGACAGCAAATGCCATGGGACCCTCGTGGGTTGATCCTGTAACGGGAGAGATCATTAATGCTTCCGTGTTGGTATATAATAACGTGATTAAGTTGATTAACAATTGGCGTTTCGTGCAGACGGCTCAGATAGACCCTTCCGTGCGGAACAAGAAGATGCCGGATGAAATCGTGAAAGAATCGATCGCTTACGTTGTGGCACATGAAGTAGGGCATTGTCTTGGTTTTATGCATAATATGGCTGCTTCGGCTGCTTATCCGGTAGATTCTTTACGTTCCGCTACTTTTACCCAACAATACGGGACGACACCCTCTATCATGGATTATGCCCGTTTCAATTATGTAGCACAGCCGGGTGATAAAGGCGTGAGATTGACTCCTCCGGATTTAGGCGTGTACGATGAATTTTTGGTGAAGTGGAACTATCAACCGATACCGGAAGCTGAATCTATGAAAGAAGAAGCTGCAATATTGGAAAAGTGGGTGGATGAAAAAGCCGGAGATCCCCGGTATCGTTACGGGTGTCAGCAAGTAGCCAGTAGGTATGATCCCAGTGCGTTGGAAGAGGATTTAGGGGATGACCCGATGAAAGCCGGAGAATATGGGATACGTAATTTGCAATATATATTGAAAAATATGGATCAATGGATTACTGGGGATGATGACGGAGAGCATAAGGAAGCGTTGATGGAGTCATTGATGGAACAATATTTCCGCTATCTCCAGAATGTAAGATATAATATTGGCGGTATTTACCTGACACGTGTCAAGGAAGGAACCCGTGGAGAGAAATACCAAGCTGTTCCCAAAGCAGTGCAAAAGGCGTCTTTAGCTTGGATTATTCGGCAAATCCGTCAATCGGACTGGTTAAATAACCGGGAATTGTGCAAAAAGTTGAACCTTCAGGTGAGTGCTGCTCCTATTGTACAGGATGTGATCTCTGGCGAATTATTGAAGTCATACAAGGGTGTAATTTTATCCGCTCATGTGTCACAAGATCCCTATACTTTGAAGGAGTATTTTAATGATCTCTATAATGGTATTTGGGAAAATACATTGAAAGGTAAAAAATTGACGAGTGGGGATATTATTCTGCAAACTGCGCTTGTTGATATGATTAACGGAATGGTGGGCGAAAAGACAAAAAAGTCGTCTTTATTCGGTTTGAGCAAAATGGCTTCCGTGGAAGAGATGGTCGCTTATGGACTGGACGAATCCGGAATGATGCGTAAATACATGGATATCCTTAAAAATATCGAAGATGAGAAGGGAACGGATTACGTGACCCGTCAAATTCATCCGGATGCTTTCGGACAAGGATACGGTTGGCAACGAGAGGTGTCTGTGAAAGCAATCGACAATTCTACGACTTATATTGTGGCTTTGGCTTATAGAATCAAGAGTTTATTGGAGAGTAAATTGTCGTCTGTAGATAGTGCAACAAAAGATCACTACAAGATGTTATTGTTGAATTTGAATCGTGCATTGAAAGTTTAGAGGATATTACTAGACTTTTGTTTTAGAGTTTAGAGGAATTGTCTTGTGAAAAAGATAATTCCTCTTTTTTTGTAAACATATAATTTCTCAGACTCTTTTTTTAATTTAATAAAAAGTATATTTTTGTGAATGTGAAGTTGGGAGCGTTCATTAGGAGAAAAATGTAAAATGAAGCAGGAACTTTTGGATAATCGTGGTTTTGAGGAGTTATTCGGGTTGCATTTCAACAACCTCGCGGGGTTCGTGTATAATTACGTGCGGGACGAGGAGGTGGCGAAAGATATCGTGCATGATGTTTTCCTGACGCTCTGGAAGAACCGGAAACACTTGAATCCGGTGTATCCGGTAAAGTCTTACCTGTTTACTCTGGCACAAAACAGCGCGTTGAATTATTTACGTCATTTGCGGGTAATCGAGGTGAACGAACGAATGGTCGGGGAGCTGTTGGAGTCGGCGGCGGAAGAGTTGGATGATTACGAGAAACGTCTGGAACGCTTGGAGGAGAAATTGGCATTGTTATCCGAGAAACAACGGGAGGCGTTGGTGAAATGTGTCGTGGACGGGAAGAAATATAAAGAGGTGGCGGAAGAGATGAACATCAGTTTGAACACGGTAAAAACGCATATTACCCGTGCGTTGAAATTCTTGCGGGATGAGTTGCAGGATGATTTGGTACTACTTTTTATATTGGGAAAATAAAGTATAATTCGGGGTTGACCTACCCCGTTGCTGGGGTATTACTCTATTTTTAGGTGGCTTTCGCTAGGGTTTTAGGCGACTTTTAGGCGGCATCGCCCACTCTTAGCCCGTAGTTCGCCCACACTTAGCCCACGTTTTAGTGAAAAATAAACAAGTTTAACACATCTGGTGTTTTTGCGGATTCACCTTTTACCGGGGCTATTCAAAAAACATGGGGATGTTACGTTATAGGATAACGGGAGTGTATCCTCTTTATTGGTATCGGTCGGGTTGATTCATGATAAAAAAAAGGAAAAAACTTTATTTTTCTTGTCGCCCATTTTCGGGGGGTACGTGTATTAGCTGTGAAAAGCGAAAAGAAATGAAGCATAGAGAAGAAGATATAGAGTTTGCAAATCAGATACTTGCGCACCGGAATAAGTTGGACGATGGGCAGGTGGAGAAGTGGATGGACGAGCCGGGACACGTGGAGTTGTTGAAGGAATTATCGACACTTCACGGGCAATATGTTCACGTGGATTTCGAGAAGGAGCGGGCGAAAGAGTATGCCCGGTTCGAGAAAGCGATCGGGGGAAAAAGTCGGCGACGGATCATGACGTGGTCATCGGTTGCGGCTTCAATTATTCTGTTACTGGGGTGGTATGTAACTTGGATGGCGGGAGGTCTGTCGGGAGAGAGGAGTATAGGGTTGGTTGAGCAAGCCGGGAGTTTCAAGCCGGGGAGTAATGCGGTGGAGTTGATTCTGGATAACGGGGAGAAGGTCGTGCTTGACGGGAAAGGAAAACGTATCGGGAATGATGTCGTGTCCGGGATACGGGATGATTCCTTGCGGGGATTGACTTACGTGCAGGCACAAGTGAACGAGAGCGAAGAATTGGTGTACAACACGTTAAAGGTGCCGACGGGCGGTTTCTACCAACTGGAACTGGCGGACGGGACGAAAGTGTGGCTCAATTCCGAATCCGAATTACGTTTTCCCGTGCGTTTTGCCATGAACGGGCGGAATGTATATTTGAAGGGAGAGGCGTATTTTCAAGTGAAGCGGGATACGATGAGTCCGTTTCGGGTTTATTTGAACGAGTCGAGCGTGACGGTGCTGGGGACATCTTTTAATATAAAGGCTTACAAGGACGAAGAGAATATATACACTACATTGGTGGAAGGTTCCGTGCGTTTCTCGGAAGAGAGAGGCGGGGAACAAATTGTGTTGCAACCGGGAATGCAGAGTGTCTGGAACGTGGAATCCGGAAAAACGGAAGTGAAGGAAGTGGATGTGAACCAGTTTATCGCTTGGAGGGACGGACGCTTTGTATTCCCATCTACCACCTTGGAGGAGTTGATGCACCAATTGAAACGCTGGTATGATATCGAGGTGAAATATCAGGCTCCCGAGGTAAGGCGGTATGAATTCCGGGGAGCGATTAACCGGGATATGGATTTGCGTAAGGTGTTGTCGCTCGTGGAGAAGACGAGTAACGTGATATTTAATGTTCAAGGAAGAAAAATATATGTAGCAATTAAGAACTGAACCGGAGAAAAATGAGGATTGCCGTCAACAATCCTCATCTGATTCTCCCGAAGAAGAACCTCAATATTAATTTGAAATTCAAAGTTATGAAAAAAGTACGAAAGTTGTGCCATTCCGGCACAAACAGGGAATTTTTTAACTTATTCCGTGTGACTAGAGTAGTGTTTATGATCTTGTTGGTGGGGCTGGTACACGTGTCCGCCACCGTGGTGAGCCAGACGGTGCTCAACCTTAAATTAAAAGATGTTACGTTGGAAGAAGCCGTGCGGGGTGCGGAAAATCAGTTGAAACAGGACTTCTTTTTCAATAAACAGGAGATCGACGTGAACAGGAAAGTATCCGTTGAGCTCGTGGACGGCTCGCTGGCTGATTTCGTGCGGTTGGTGTTCGGGAGGAATTATAGTTATGAGGTGGTGGATAACGTGATCGTGATTTCTTACAAACCGGTGAATCAGGAACAGGTGAAGTCCGTCACCATCACGGGGATGGTCATGGATAAGGATAGCGTGCCGCTGCCGGGTGTGACGGTTCTCGTGAAGGGGACGAGCACGGGTACGGCGACGGATATTAACGGGGAGTATAAATTGTCGCTCCCGGAACAGGCTTCTATCGTGTTGGAATTTTCTTTTATCGGTATGAAGACGAGAGCCGTGACGTACACGGGACAGAAAGTGATAAACGTGGTGCTGGAAGAGGACGTGAGCCAGATGGAGGAAGTGGTGGTAACGGGATACCAGAAGATAGAACGTCGTAAATTGACTTCTTCTATCACAACGGTGGATATGGATCGCTTGAAAATGGTAAACCAGCCGAGTATCGACAAGTTGCTGCAAGGGCAGGTGCCGGGTATGACGATCGTGAGCACGAGCGGTGCCCCGGGTGCTGTTCCGCAAATCCGGATACGGGGTACTTCCACGATTAGCGGGAACGTGCAGCCGTTGTGGGTGGTAGACGGTATCGTGCTGGAAGACCCGGTAGACGCGAACGTGGACGATTTGCTGAATAACCGGAACTTGATCGCTTCCGGTATCGGGGGTGTGAACGTGGATGATATCGAGTCGATCAACGTGTTGAAGGACGCGGCTGCCACGGCTATTTACGGTACGCGTGCGGCAAACGGTGTCATCGTGATTACCTCGAAGAAGGGAACGGCGGGGAAAACCCGTGTGACTTATAACGGTAGCGTGAGCGTGGGAATGCGTCCGAAGTTGAAAGACGCGTATATGTTGAACTCGAAGGAACGGGTGGATATTAACATGGAGATGTTGGAAAAAGGATTGCTGAAGGCAAATTCCAATAAAGCGGGCGAATACGGTACGGTTTCTGATTTCGAGCGTTATTTTATCGACGTGCATGATCACAAGATGACGTGGGAACAGTTCCAGCAGAAAGTGAATCGGTTGGAAACGGTGAACACGGATTGGTTCAAGTATCTTTTCCGTAACGCGATCACGCAACGGCATAGTATTAGTATTTCCGGCGGCTCGGAAACGACGACGTTCTATCTTTCCGGTAGTTACATGGACGAGCAGGCAACCGCGAAGGATGTCGGGATGGAAACGTACACGATGGCAGCCAAGGTGTTTACCAAGTTAAGGCATAATTTACGGGTAGGCGGAATGCTCGACGTGAATATGCGCAATAACAAGAGTTTCTTCGCGGTGGATTCACGGGAGAATCCTTACGAATGGGCGATTTACACGACTCGTGCCCATAACGCTTACGACGAGAACGGGGATTTCAATTACATGTATTATAATGATTTGAAATTTAACTTTCTGGAGAATAGGGAACAAAGTTGGCGCAAGTCAAAGAGTTACGGGTTGAAAGGAACGGTGGATATCGAGTGGAAGATATTATCCGACTTGACATTCAGCAGCTTGTTCTCGTTCTCGAAACAGAATACCACGGACGTGGATATCGCCACGGAGGATAGTTATTTCGTGCGTTCCCGCCAGAAGACGATGCAGGATAACACGACGTACGAGTCCGTGTGGCATGACGGGGGATACCGCCGGAGCAGGGGAACGAATAACAGTTCGCTTACTTTCCGTAACCAGCTTACTTATATGCCGGTGATTAACGAGGATCATCGCTTTGACGTGATGGTGGGACAGGAGATACGGACCACGAAGTACGAGGAGGAAACCACGCAGATTTACGGTTACGCCCATGATAGGGGACACCAGCAAATTTTGCAATTGGATTTGATGGCGAAAATCGGGGAGCCTTACTGGGTGGAAAACTTGAACGAGTCGGCAGCCGTTTCGTGGTTCGGCGTGGCGGGGTACACGTTTATGAATCGCTACACGGTGAGTTTCAATGCCCGTACGGACGGCTCGAATCGTTTCGGGGTGAAGACCAACGATCTTTTCCAACCGCTGTGGTCTGTCGGTTTCAACTATCAGGTGAAGGAAGAGAATTTCTTGCGGGACGTGAAATGGTTGACTTACCTGACGCTGAAAGGTTCTTACGGCAGTCAGGGGAACGTGGCGGATGCTTATTCCGATCTGGTAGCGAAGGTAGGTACTATCGATGCCGTGAAGAAGGAGAATTATCTGGTGATCGAGGCGCCGAAGAACCCGAATTTGAAGTGGGAAAAGAATTACTCGACGAACTTGGCTTTGGAGTTCGGGCTTTTCAACCGGAGGGTGTACGGTTCGTTGGAATACTATTACAAGAAGGCTGTGGATTTGTTGGGTAAGAAAGAGGTATCTCTCGTTTCCGGTTTCCCGTCGGTGTCGGTGAACTGGGCTTCGATGAAAAACACGGGGTGGGAGTTTGCCTTGAACACGGTGAATATTGATTTGCAGGATTTCCGGTGGACGTCCAACTTGAATTTCGGTTACAATAAAAACGAGATACTGGACGTGTATTCCACCCCGACGTATGGTTCTATGACTAATGCCCAGCGGACGGATTACGCGTCGGCGGCTATCGTGGGTAAACCGATCAACGGGTTGTGGTCATACCGCTATGCCGGGTTGAATGAAGACGGACGGGCGCAATTCTATGACGCCGAGGATGAAAAAGTGTTGAAGGGTATGAATGACGTCGAAGGTTTGGTGTATTCCGGGACGACGATGCCGAAGATACAAGGGGGATTCACGAATACTTTCGAGTACAGGAATCTGGCGTTGTCCGTGTTGCTCGTGGGCAATTTCGGGAACGTGATCCGCTTGAGGAATATGACCACGGGACAGGCTTTCGCTTACCCGGAAGCGACACAGAATATGTCGAGAGAATGGGCGAACAGATGGCGGAACCCGGGTGACGAGGCACACACGGATATCCCGCGGTTGGAAGCGAACGAATTTGACGATGCCGTGTTCTATCCTTACCCGTCAAATGCCACGATGTACAATAATAGTGATCTGCGAACGGTAAAAGGTGATTTCGTGCGGTTGCAGAATGTTTCTTTGAGTTATGACCTGAAACTGGCAAAGTTGAAAGAGTGGGGGATACAGAATATCCGTTTCATGTTGCAGGGAAATAATTTGCACGTGTGGAAGAATTCAAAACTGAAAGGACAAGACCCGGAAGCGACGGGGGCTATCATGAAATATAGTTCGGCGAGTAACGCGAATGTTTCTTTCGGGAATACCTATTTGCCGTTGCCCCGTTCTTATTCGTTCTCAGTATCTGTACAATTTTAATGCTTTTGATTATGAAGAAGATATTTTATACATCCGTGTTTTTGCTGCTGACGTTGTTCAGCGGTTGTGATTTGCTCGATATAAAACCGGTGAACAGTATGTTGCCGAAGAGCGTGGAGGATTTCGAATCTGTCCTGCTGGGCGGCTATCCCCGGGAGAATTTCTTTATCAATACCGATTTGGCGACCGATAACGTGTACGCGAACTTGAGCGCCACGTCGGCTGTTACCAAGTCGTATGAACCGTGGTTTGTCTGGGCGGCAACGCACCAGTATAACGAGGCGGAGGATACGTATTGGAAACAATTGTACTCGTCTGTATTTTACGCCAACACGGTGCTGGACGAGTTCGCCGGGAAGACTCCCACCACGGAAGAAAAGGCTTTGTTCGAAACGGTTCGGGGGGAGGCTTATGCCCTGCGTGCCTATTGTTATTTCTATCTGGTGAATCTTTACGCCGAGAATTACGCGGACGAGAACATGGATAAACCGGGTGTTCCGATGCCGCTGAGTGCCTCGGACGTGCACCAGAATACCCAGAATAACGTGCGCGTGTCCGTCGGGAAGGTATGGGAACAGATCGAAAAGGATTTGGACGAGGCTTCCAAGGACTTGGTAGGCAAGGAAAGTAAAGGCAAGTATCGTTTTGATTATATTGCGTTGCAGGCTTTCAAGGCTCGTGTCTATTTGTTCACGGGTAAGTACAAGGAAGCGATCGAGGCGGCAAGTTACGTGATCGACGCGAAGTCTTTGTTCGACATGAACGAGATTCAGTCTTACTTGGACGGGTTGGATAAGATTTCAAACGCTTTCAGCTATACTTACGGGTTTATAGACACGGACTACCGGAACGAGGTGTTGTTCTTCGTGGGCGGCAAGGGAAACGGAAACCCGTATTATTATTACAAAACCCGTTTTAAACCGACGGAAGAGTTATTGAATCTTTGCAAGCGTGATCCCGGTGTGGTGGATTACCGGAGATATATTTTCGAATCGAATGCCGATCCGGGGAGTGCCGATTACGCGGAACAGGGACCGACGGTGTACCGGATGTTCGCGACTCAGCAGAGTGATTGTTATTATATCGGGTTGAAGTTGAGCGAGGCTTACGTGACTCGTGCGGAAGCTTACGCCCGGACGGGAGAGAAGGATTTGGCTATCGAGGATTTGAACCGTTTGCTGGTGACTCGTATCAAGAAATCGGATTACGTGGCACTGGATAAGGCTGATTTCACGGCAGAAACCGCCTTGCAGCGGGTTTTGGAAGAACGTCGGGTGGAATTGGCATTCGACGGGGGAATGCGCTGGTTTGATTTGAGGCGGCTCGGTAAGCCGGGTATCCGGCATGCTTACGAGAACGGGCAGGTACACACGTTGAATCAAGGGGATTTGCGTTACGTGTTACAGATACCGTTGTCTGAACAATTGAATAGCCCGAATATGCCGATAAACCCGAGATAGATGACGGATTATAAATTTGTAAATGTATATCATGATGAAATCTAAGACTATATATTTGATGTTGACTGCGCTCGTGTTGTTTTTGAGCGGTTGTAATAAGGAGAGTAAATTGTCCCCGACGGATGATTTGGGGATCGTCGAGATGTTTGGTCCGGACGAGAATGCCGATCCCCGGGTGAAATCGATGTATAACGATTACGGGGTTTGGGTGCGTACTTATTTCAGTAGTATCGACGAGTTGACGAATGCTATCCTTGCGCAGGACGCCCTTGTTGCCATGAGAGGGGCGAAGAATCTGGACGAGGAGAAAATCCCGGAAGTGTTGTATTACTCGGAAGCATTGTTGAGTAACGTGTCGAAAGAATACGCTAACTCGTATTTCCCGCTGGAGTTGTTTTACGTGAAGGAATACGGTTCGCTTTATTGGATTTACCCGGTGAAAGCGTTGGGGCGGAGCAGGCTGATTCTGATGTGGCCGAACACGTCGGAAGGGGCGATAGAGGTGACCGATCCCGTGAATCACTATTACCGGGATTCCGTGTTGGCGTCGGAGGTGTGGAGAAAAATAGGTACCATGATTGTTGCCCGGATGGAGGAGCCTCTGAAAGATTTCGTGGCGGCAGGCAAGGCGTATGATGACGGAGTGGCTTACGAGAAGCTGGGAGATGAGTTCGATAAGGATGAGGATGCTTGGAAAGAGGAGAATCCGGATGCGAATGATGATGACGAAGATGAGGTGAACAGTCGCCCTTACGTGATCAAGTATAAAAAAGCCGTGGCTGAATTGTGCCGGAACGGGGGATATATTACAGGAGGCTCTTCCCGCTCGTTCGAGGGGGATTTTGCGGAATGGCTTCGCTTGTTGGTTATGGAATCTTACGAGAATATTAAGAAGGAGTATCTGGATAACAGTAAATCCCGTGCTTTGAAATACGAGGTGATTACCAAATATTTCAAGGAATACAATTGGGATATTCAGGCTGCCGGTAATAGGTATCGTGAGAGATTTGACGGGTATAAGGAGTAGAATGGGGAACTAAGGTCCATAAGGTCTATACAGTCTGTAAGGTCCATAAGGTCATGGGTGTCCTTCAGACAAGTCTATCGGCAGCTTTGCTGTTATAAAAAAGCACCCCGCGGGGGAGACCAAAGACCTTACGGACTTTATGGACCTTATAGACTTTACGGACTAAAAAAATACATCATGAAAAGAACATTTTTAATATTGATAATATCTCTGTCGTCCGGATGGCTTTGGGCGCAGGAGGGGGTGAAGTTTGAAGAGTTGACATTTCAGGAAGCCTTGGAGAAAGCGAAAGCGGAGAATCGTTGGATTTTTCTGGATGCTTATACATCTTGGTGCGGCCCTTGCAAAATGATGGCAGAGAAAGTGTTTACACGAGCGGAGGCAGGGGACTTCTTCAATATCCATTTTGTCAACGTGAAGTCTGACATGGAAAAAGGAGAAGGACCCGCTTTAGCAAAGAAACTGGGAATTGGAGCTTACCCTACATTCGTGTTGATAAAACCGGACGGGACTGTGCATGATAAATTGGTCGGCGGTTCCGATGTTGCCGGAATTATCAACCGGGTGGAAAATTCCATGAAAAGCGAGAAGACCGTGGGGACTTTAACTATGCGTTACGAGCGGGGAGAACGGGATAAACAATTTCTATTGGAGTATTTGGAGGCTTTGTTGAAGGTAAGCGATATCCGGCAAGTGAGGGAAGTTGCTGCATTGTTGACAGAGCAATTGACTGACACGGAAAAGGTTGAACCGACGTGTTGGAGTTTGTTTGATAATAATGATTTGGCTCCTTTCGGTTCTGCTAATTATCATTTTTTACTGGAAAACAGAAAACAGTTCTATCGGCACGTGGGGCGAGAAAAGGTAGATACCCGCTTGGCAAATCTATACGCGGGAGTGCTTTCCTCTATTGTTTGGGGACGGGATACTAAAACGACCCCGGACGATGTTAAAGTGATGGAACGTGTTATCCGTGAGTTGCAAACAGACCGGAAGAAACAGTTATTAGCCTACGTGGCTATGGCGAATGCCTATAAAAAGAAAGATACGGGTAAGTTGTTGAAATTATGTCGTAAAGAATTTCCCCGCTTCTCGGATGCCGATGTGATGATGATGGTTATGCCTGTGTCTGTTTATTTCCGGTCACAGGAAGATAAAGAGGCGTTGAAGGAATTCGTGGAGATTGGGAAAGCGTTTATTCCGAATTTGAATATTCAGGCTAATGTTGATTACGTGTCGTATTATTTCACGGAGTTGGAGAGGCAGTTGTAAGATTATTTGTTTGTTTTCGGTTTATAAGACCGCCCTGTTTACGGGGCGGTTTGTTCGTTTTAAATAAACGGTTCAAAAAAAAATGAGATGAGGTGTTGTGGGAACGGAATTTCTAGCTATTTTTGATAGCAAGAAATGAACGTTTGATGATGTGCCAAAAAACGAATTTCATTATTTACTAAGGTCTAAGTCTTTTTTATACATTAATTTGTAACACAACAACTTATCCATATTCGATATTTTGGATAATCTTTATGATTTTATATCTTAACAAACGTTCATTTAATGGAATTTAGATGTGAATATAAATAATTGGAGTTGACTGATTTATCTAATCCGGATGATGTACATGGGTTGCGAAAGCGAGATCCTCGTGTTTATGAGATAATATTTAAGAAATATTATCCGAAACTTCTCGTGTTTGTGAATCGACATGTTGGAGATCAGGATGTTGCGCAAGATATAGTACAGGATATTTTTTTCAAATTGTTTGAGAGCAGTCGTTCTTTACCGGATAACTTTAATTTAAAATCGTGGCTTTATAAAGTTGCTCGAAATGCCGCACTGGATTATTTACGTCATTTGCAGGTGATAGATCGTCATAAATTTCTGATGGCTGACGCTATGATCGTGGCTGAGGATGTGGATGAGAATGTTGATGAGGAAATATATGATCGGGTAAATCAAGCTGTTGAAAGTTTACCGGAACAATGTCGCTTGATTATAAAATTGAATGTAATCGAGGGTAAAAAATATTTGGAAATCTCGGAAGAGTTAGGAATATCAATCAATACGATTCGTACACAAGTTTCCCGGGGATACAAGAAATTAAGGGATATATTGTCCAATGAAAGGGATACATTAATTCTTGTCATTTATATACAGTGAAGAATACTCTTTGGTAGTAAATTAGTTGTAATTTTCAAAAAAAATAAAATTCTTGTCACACAAAACAAGAGGCAAGCCGTTATAGGAGTGCGTTTGAACATTGAATTGTGAGAAACAAGGAGGGGAGTATAGAAGACAAGTTTGTACTTTTTTATAAACAACTCAAAAGCATGAACAAAAGTAACATTTGGATTGAGGCATTGTACGAATTTAGACGTGCACGCAGGAGTATCTTATTTCGATTATTTCTGGTTTTGGCAATTTGTGGGCTTATCCTTTACCAGTTCACATCTTTAGGAAGCAGTGATTCCGGTTCGGTAAAGCATGTGTTACAATTTGCTCCGGATTGGACTTCTTTGGCCTTATCCTCGGCAATACCTTTTAAAAGTGCTTATTACTTTAATATTATCCAGTTACTTTTTATCGTGTGTTTTGTGGTGAACGATTGGAGAATGCTAAACGTGGGTACCAGAGATGCGTTGTACGTTCGTCCGCAGGGGAACAACGAGATGGTCACAGGGTATGCTTTGGGGCTATTGCTTGTTTTTACTCTACTCAATTGGTTTTTATTCCTGACTTCAATTATTTTTAATATTGTCTTGTATCCCGGGTCTTTTAATTTGTTTTATTATTTATTCTATTGGATCACTCTTACGTTACCTGCTTCTGTTTATTTTCTTGGTTTTTCTTGTCTTGTAATCCGTGTTATCCGTAACCTGGGGATAAGTTTAATTGTGTCGTTTTTGTTACTGGGCGGGATAACTTTTTTAGGGGCTGGATTTTTGCATGGGGTGTTGGATCCTTGTGCCCGTTATCTCCCGAATATGTTTTCAGATTTCACGGGACACGTGAATCTGGGGAATTATTTGTTGCAAAGAGGAAGTATTTTGTTGACGGGAGGTAGTTTTGCGGTGTTCTCGATTATCCCTTACCCGAGAATCTTTAATTACGTGCGGAGTCGGAAAGTCTGTTTAAGCATTGCTTGCATTTTACTTGTGTTTGCCGCGGGAGGAGCGTTTATTTATCTTGGTCGGTACGGGAAAAAAGAGGAGTTAAGGGAAGTTTACAAGGGAGTGTACGAGAAATATGAACGAGATTCCAAGATTCGGGTGGTAAGCAATGACTTGCACGTGAAGGAACTTGCAGACGGGGGGATTTCCGTGAATAGCCGGATGACTGTTAAGAATAGGACTTCGGGCGAGGTACCTTTGATCATGTACTTGAATCCGGGTTTGAAAATTACTTCAATCAAGGTGGAGGGGCATCCTGTTTCTTTTCGGAGGGAGTATCAGGCTGTGCTTGTGGACGAAAAACTGATTCCCGGAGATTCGCTGGAAGTTATGATCGATTACGAGGGGAATATTGAAAATGCCTTTTGTTATTTGGACGTATCTTCCGACGAGTATTATTCCCCGGACGTGAATGCCAGCGGGATCTTTCGTCACGGTAATACTTCAGCCTTTTGCGAGAGAGGGTACAAATTGTTGCCCCCGAAGTGTTTGTGGTATCCCGTGGGACTTCCCCCGTACGGAGCCTCGGGAGGAATGGATTTGAATTTTACCCGGTATTCGTTAAGGGTGGAGCATGATCCCGCGTTAATCGCGATAGCCCAAGGAGAAACAATTGAAGAGGGAAAAGGGGTAACTTCGTTCCGTTTTACTCATGACATGCCTGGCATCAGCCTTTGTATTGGTAATTACAAAAAGCGGACAATAACGATCGCACTGGGTCTTAAGTTTGATACGACCCGATTGACACTCTATTATCATCCGGGACACGAGTATCTTCTCGAACGATATGATTTTCCTGATGAAGAGATTATGATGAAATTGAAAGATATGAAGAGTATATTGGAACAAGAGGAGTGCTTGAGTTTTGATGAAAAATTCACGAAGGAAGATTGGGCGATGGTGTACAAGTTGAAAGACAGTTCCAGAGATTTGAATGAGGCTTTTGAAATCGTTCTCGCGAGGAAAGGTTTTGACCGAATCAGTCATTACCCGTACCGGTGGTTTACCCTTTTGGAAGTACCATGTAGCTATCATGTTTTCCCCGATTTGATGCAATTAACCGGGGAAAGAGAACAGGCCGGTCTTGTGTTTCTTCCGGAAAAATTACATTCCGTGAGAAATTACCGGTATGAGGTTCCAAAGGGGGAAGAGGAGAAAAAAGGAGTAATGAGGATGTTCAAGTACGAGACGTTTGACCCGATTTTCGGGAAAGGAAGTTGTAATATAAGACCTGCATTCCGCGGAAAAACGACTTTTATTTCCTCTGCCGAGATACCACTAATCAATGAAGCTATGAATTACGCGTTGTTTCGTTGTCAACGGAGTATTGTTTATTTTGAAGAGAATAATTTTGACGTGATAGAATACTTGAAACATGGAAGTTTGAAGGATGCGTTGCATGATAGGTCGTTATCCCCGGAAGAGTTGCGAAATATAATTCAAAAGAAAAGCGAAGAATTGTGTATGTCTATCATGTTAAATGTCAAAAGTGACTCATTCCTCAAATTTCATCATGACATTTTGAAGAAAAATAGTTTTAAAGAGGTGGCTTGGGAAGAGTATTGTCAACAATTTTATCAATCTTTCGGTTTGCGTCTGGATTCTCTCGCTGAGCGCTGGTATGGCTCCAATCGGTTGCCTTTGTTTGACATCCGGGATGCACGAGCAATCGAGTACGGAGAGAGGGATGACGACGTGATGTTTAGTTTTAAAGTGTTTAACCGAGGTGATGTGCCGGGGCTTATTGCTACAACTGATTTGCGGGTATGGACAATCCCACCGCACGAAGGGAGGATGATCACGGCAAGGGGGCGAGGAAAGAATTTTAATTTTTATCGTATAGAAGCACCTTTGGCACAAAATCTTCCGGATAGTTGGAAGTTGTCGTTAGAGAAGGATGTTCGAGGATGGGTGGATACTGCGACTCGTGTGGTTCGTGTCGATTCTTCCGTTTTCTTTCAAAATAGAAATGCGGATGAGATTATCGTTGATAATGAGGCTCCCGGCTTCAGGGTGGTGAAGTCAAAAGATTTTAATCTCTTGTCTTTGCTGCGGAAAGATGAAGGACGTCCTGAATATGATGCCAAATATTCTCGTCAAACCACATGGACCCCCGTGATAAATGGCGGTTTTTATGGTTTTCCCATTCGAAGCGCGTATGTTAAGCAGGCGGGGACAGGCAAGCAGAAAGTGGAATGGAGTACCGAATTGCCTCGAGAGGGTAAATATGAAGTGTTTTTTCATTATGCAAAACCAACGTATATCGATATGGATAGAAAACAAGAGTTTTATTACTCCATTTTCGACGGGAACGGGGAGCATGAGGTGGTGGCATTCGTGAATGGAGATGACGTGGGATGGATCTCTTTAGGTGTGTTTGATTTTACGAAAGAGGCGAGAGTGACCTTAAGTGACAGGGATAGAAAAGAGCAAATAAAAAGGAACAATAGAGTTATTTCTCAAGAGTTAGTTGCTGATGCTGTGAAATGGGTTTGGCTAAAAGAATAATTTACACGAGTGAAAAATGATTTTTTTAGATAAAAAATAAAATTCTTGTCACACAAAACAAGAGGCAAACCGTTATAGGGGTGTATTTGAACATTGAATTATGGAAAACAAACAAATATCAACCCGGTTAATATATCGAAAGGTAGAAGGACTTCTTTCTCCGGCAGAGGAGGAAATTTTTGACACGTGGTTGAATGAAAACATGGAACATCGTCGTTATTACGAGAAGATACGAGAAGAGTTATCACGGGATGAAAAACGGGAGTTGTCGGAGTCTGAATTGCAGAAAGCATGGTCGGTATTTGAAAACCGGATGCAGAAACAGAGAAAAGTAGAGAAAAAGCGTTATTTTATCTGGAGTACGGGAATTGCGGCGGCTGTGGCTATCGTGTTGGGGTGTTGTCTGTTTTTGTACACGTATAAACGCTCGGAGCTCAAGATACAATCTGCCGTTCAAAACATTGTACCCGGGCAGAATAACGCTGTATTGGAATTAGCGGATGGGTCCGTGTATTATTTGGGAGAGAAACATTATTCACTTCAAGAGAAAACAGGAAACCGGATTATTGCCGATAGTACAAAATTGAGTTACGTGTCGCCACAAGAAGAACAAGGCACAAGAGAAATCGTGTATAATAAATTGAGTGTACCGAGAGGGGGAGAATACCAGATAGAACTGGAGGACGGGACTAGGGTGTGGCTTAACTCTGCTTCCCGGCTGAATTACCCGGTTGCTTTTGCCGGAGAGAGCCGGGAAGTGTACTTGGAGGGTGAGGCTTATTTCGAGGTAAAGCGGGATACGGCAAGACCGTTTGTCGTTCATGCCGGGGAACAGGATATCACTGTTCTGGGAACAAGTTTTGGCGTTACTTGTTACGCGAGTGAGGTGAGCGACTATACGACTTTGGTTTCGGGAAAAGTGAAAGTCAATTTTAGAAAAACGGATAAAAGCTATGTTTTACAACCGGGGATGCAAGTTGCTTTTAATAAGGAAAGCGGTGTGGTGACGGAACGGAATGTGGATGTGGCGGAATACGTTGCTTGGAAAGATGGAGTGTACGTGTTCAAGCAAAAGCGTTTGGAAGATATTCTTACCACGTTAGCACGCTGGTATGATTTTCAAGTTTTCTACCGGAGTGAAGACGTGAAGAATGTTATGTTCTCGGGAGAAATAAAACGATTTGGTGATTTCAGCTATTTGTTGAGTTTGATAGAACGCACGAGTGATGTGAAATTTATAATAGATAAAAAAGTAGTACAAGTTATGAGATAGAAAAATGAAACAGGAGAATACGGCAATATTCCCCTGTCACACGATAAGCCGGCAAGCTTATTCGATTGTTTAATTTTTACAACACAAATCTATGAAAAAAAGAGGTAAAATGTACACGCCTTTCAAAAAAAGGTGGTGTAAAAAAATGATTTTATTAATGAAACAGCTTTGTATCTTTTTGCTGGTGTTTAATTTCGGATTGAATGCCGCCGTTCATTCACAAAATCAACGGGTCACGGTTGATTTGAGGAATGCGGGAATCGAGGAGTTGATTACCGTTATCAAAAGTCAGTGCGACATGGGATTCTTGTATGATTATAACAAGATCAAAACGGTGAATAATATCACTGTAAAAATGCGGAATGCCTTGTTGGCCGAAGTCCTTGTAAACGCTTTGAGAGGTACCGGATTTATCGCGGAGATAGAGAATGACATGATTATTATCAAGGAGGCTCCCAAGGATGAGAAAAAGGAAGCCAAGACGATCATGGGAAAGGTCACGGATCATAAAAAAGAAGCACTTCCGGGAGTCACAGTGTTGATCAAAGGTACTTCAGTAGGTGTGGTGACGGATACGGCTGGAGTGTATAAAATCACGTTGCCGGATCAGAAAGACATTACGCTGGTATTCTCGTTTATAGGTATGATTTCCAAGGAAGTGAAGGTGACGAACCAGAAGGAGATTAACGTGATGATGGAAGAGGACGTGGAGGCTTTGGATGAAGTGGTAGTGACGGGGTACAACAATATCAGGAAATCGAGTTTCACGGGAAACGCGACTGCGGTGACAAGGAGTGAGTTAATGAAAACGAATAATAAGAATATTATCAGTGCGCTTCAGGTGTTTGATCCTTCTTTTCGTATACGGGAAAATTCGATGTGGGGTTCAGACCCGAATGCATTGCCTGAGTTTAATATTCGGGGTGAATCGAGTATCGGTATGAAGAAAGGGTTGGATGTAGAACAAATGAAACAAGAACAACATACCGATTTGAAGGATAACCCGAATCTCCCGATATTTATTATGGATGGTTTTGAAGTAGATGTGCAGAAAGTGTATGATATGGATATGAACCGGGTGGAGGGGATTACCATATTGAAAGATGCTGCGGCCACGGCAATGTATGGATCCCGTGCCGCGAATGGTGTTGTGGTTATCACGACAATCGCACCCAAACCGGGACAATTGATGGTGAGTTATAATGGAACATTCTCTTTAGATCTTCCGGATCTTTCTGATTATAATGTATGTAATGCCGCGGAGAAACTTGAATTGGAACGTTTGTGTGGGGTGTATAGTCCAGATAATGAGTCTCTTGCTGTGGATTACGAGATGAAATATAATGAGTTGTTGCAACAAGTGTTAAGAGGGTATGACACGGATTGGATGGCTCAACCTTTGCGGAATGTGTTTAATCATAAACACAGTGTATATGTCGAAGGGGGTGTTGAAAGTATTCGTTATGGGGTTGATTTGAAATATGAAACAAATGGGGGAGTGATGAAGGGGTCATATCGGGATCGCATGGGGGCAGGATTAACCTTGGATTATCGCTATAATAAATTGCAAATACGTAATTATGTTTCTTATAATTCAACCCGTTCTCAAAATTCTCCTTATGGAAATTTTAGTACCTACGTTGATATGTTGCCTTATTGGCGAATTCATGATGATGAGGGTAAACTGATACAATCGTACAGACCTCTATTAGGTCGTGATATTGCTAATCCGTTATACAGTGCTACATTAGATAGTTATAGTGGAAAGACCAGATATAACGAGTTGATAGACAATTTTAATATTAATTGGTATTTAGCGGAAGGATTGCAGTTTAAAGGACAGTTTAGTATCACGAAAACGGATACCAAAACAGAAACGTTTAAGGACCCTCGGGACCCGTATTTCGACACGCAAAGAGTATTTAATACTATTGACGAATTGGGACGACTGGATCGAGCTTTGACAGAAAGTTACAGTTGGACGGCAAAAGGTCTTTTTCTGTACAATCGTCAGTTTAAAAAACATTTTATTAATGCAACTGCCGGAATTGAAGCGGTGGAATCCCACTCTTCAACGAATAGTATGACTTTTGAGGGCTTTCCTATGGGAACGGTACATTCTTCCGAATTTGCCGCTCAGCAAAAGGACAAAACAAAACATGATGAAACGAACTCTCGTTTGTTCGGTTTATTGGCTAGTGTGAACTATTCTTATAATGATATTTATCTTTTTGACGGATCATGGCGTTTGGATGGTTCTTCTCAATTTGGTGCGGATAAGCGTTTTGCTCCTTTTTGGTCTGTGGGTGCCGGTATCAATATTCATAACTATGATTTCTTGAAAAACATGGGAATGATTACCTTGTTAAGGATTCGCGGATCATACGGAAGTACCGGTAAGGTGAATTTTCCTTCTTATACGGCAGTAACTACTTATTCAATGGATAGTGACGCGTGGTATTACACGGGACCTGCTTCTTATCTTTATTATTTAGGAAATGAGAAATTGAAGTGGGAAACGACCAACACTCTTGATGCCGGGATTGAATTCGGTTTATGGAATGGATTGTTGGACGTGAAGGTAAATTATTACCATAAGGAAACGGAAGATATGATTGATGAAACTTCAATACGCCAATCATCGGGTTTTTCAACTTATTATTCGAATGCGGGGACTGTTGTGAACAAAGGTGTGGAAGTTGATTTAAGAGCCACTCTATATAGGGATAAAGACTGGATGGTAACAGTTATCGGTAGTGTTGCATCCAATCGTAATGAAATAACTAAATTAGGTAAAGCGGCGGAGGCTTACAATAAGGCTTTGGATGAGAATTATAATGACCGGGCAGAAAGTGGTTATTATATCGGTTTACGGAGTGCTCCATTAAAAAGATACACGGTGGGGGCTTCTACAACAGCAATTTATGCCGTTCGTTCTGCCGGAATAGATCCGTCTAACGGTAAGGAAAAGTTTATTAAGAAGAACGGGACCAGTACCTATACATGGGATGCCAATGATCAGGTTGTTGTTGGCGACGAGACTCCGGATGCTCAAGGGGCTTTCGGGTTGAATGTATCTTATAAAGGATTTTTCTTGAATGCCTCTTTCCTTTTCCAATGGGGAGGGCAGACTTATAATGAAACTTTGATTAATCGGGTTGAAAATGCCGATATTACAAATAAAAATGTGGATAAACGGGTATTGGCTGAACGTTGGAGACAACCGGGAAACAGGGTGCCTTATTATGATATGAAAGCGAATCCTTATATTCGTCCGACTTCCCGTTTCGTGCAAGATTATAATTATTTGTCTTTTAATAGTCTGTCTATGGGATATGACTTCCCCACTAATTTGATTAGCAGGTGGCATTTGGCTTCTTTGGGAATACGTTTTAACGCGAATGATCTGGGACGTTGGTCAAGTGTGAAAGAGGAACGGGGAATCAGTTATCCTTATGCCAGAAATTATAGTTTAACCTTGAATGTCGGATTCTAAAAAATAAAGAGATGAAAACACGTATAAAATTATTATTATTCGCGATGGCTTTTATCCTGTCTTCTTGTGAAAGCTGGTTGGATTTGAAGCCTGTGACGCAAGCCACGGAAGAGCAAATCTTTAGTACGGCGGAAGGTTATCGTTCTACATTGAACGGGTTGTATAAGAATATGGGAAAGTCATCGCTGTATGGAAAGAATCTGTCATTTGCGATGTTGGATGGTTTTTCTCAGCAATATGATCTTAGTCCTGAAAATAATGGGGCGAAAGAATTTCAGGCTTGTGGAGAGATGAATTACGGGCAGGTACAACTGGCAGCAAGTATCGAAAAAACTTGGATGGCTGCTTATAATGTTGTTGCCAATGCAAATAACCTGATTCAGAATTTAGTGGAAAATACAACTCCTGAATTATTTGAATTTGGGGCAATGGAGCGCAATATGATATTAGGAGAGGCTTATGCGTGTCGGGCGTTGATGCATTTTGATATGTTACGATTGTTTGCCCCCGCTCCGATAAGTGACGATGGAGCAAATTATGTTCCTTATGTAGAGCAATATCCTAATATTCAACCGGCAGGGATATCGGTGAAAGAGTGTATCAATAAGGTTATAACCGATTTGGAGCAAGCGAGAGAACTTGTGTTTGATTTTGATACTTCGGCACTCGCGATGAATGCCGTGTGTACGGGAGATGCCCGGTTTTATAATAAATTCCCGTCTTACACGGAATTAGCGAGTAAGCCTAGTGCGTTGACGGATTTTTTCAAAGGACGCGGTTACCGTTTGAACTATTATTCGATAACGGCTTTGTTGGCTCGCGCATACCAATATGCAGAGAGATATGATGATGCTTTTGAAGCTGCAGATGCGGTGCTGAAATTTAAATATGAAGCCAGCCAATGGGATAAATTTACATTTTATGAATTCAAGACTACGGGAATAATGAATGGGACAGATAATAGGGTTTCGACTTTTGAAGGTAAGTCCAACTTGCGTCTGGTTGACAATCTGATATTTGCAGTGTATAACGCGAAAGCCTATGACGAATTGAATCTAGAAACGTATTTTTTGAAAGAATCCACTGGTTTCGTGGGACAATACTTTGTTGTAAGGACAGATGATATCTTTAAATCTTCAAAAGGTAATGATGAATCTGCCAACGACATTCGTTACACGAAAATGATTTTCATGGCACAAGACAAATACCCTGTTTCCGGCAAATGGTTCTATCATGAAGATGAAGCGATGCGTAAAAAAAATGTGACAATCCTTCCCGTTATTCGGGGAACTGAAATGCAATATATCATGGCGGAGTACTATGCTCGAAAAGGAAATTGGACAGAGGCTGCTAATAGTTTGAATGAGATTCGCCGGGCTAGAGGATGTTGGGATGATATCTCTTTTGATAAATGGGAAGATTTTGTGAAAGAGTTGATTGTTGACGCTCGTCGGGAATGGATTTCTGAAGGACAATTGTTCTATTTATATAAACGATTGAACGCAGATGTCGATTTCGGAAAAGGCGTGAAACGTCCTTTCAAACGGCAGGAAGCTGTTGTTCCTATGCCGGCAAGCCAATCTATGTAAAATTTAAAAGTAAAATGAGATGAAAAAACAATATGTGATATTTATGTTACTGTTGGCTGTTGCGTTCGGGGCGTGTGACAGGAGAGAGATTGAAATATTTACTGATAAGAATGAAATTTATTTCGAGAAGTTCTATATCGATGAAGTGTATCCCGGCTTGGCACAGGCTGATTCCACTGTAGCTTCTTTTTTCTTTTATCCTGATGGAACCAAGGATATTGAAGCAGCCTTGACCGTGTTGTTATCCGGGGATACGTTGAAAGAGAATCGAGAATTTCAATTGAAAGTGGTAGAGGAGGAAACTACGGCTAACCCGGAGGAATATACAATAGATCCGGCGTATGTTTTTCACACCAATACAGTGAACAAAGACTCTAATGATGTGCGTGATGTAATCAAGATAAAATTTCACCGGAGTGACCGGATTGAGTCCATGCCGAACGGAGTTACTTTGGTTGTTGAAATTATACCCAACGAGTATCTGAAATTGGGACAGATTGAGCGGACTCGGGCTAAACTGATCTTGACAACGGTAGCTGATAGACCAACATGGTGGAATAAAGAGGTCGAAAATAATTTATTAGGAGATTATTCAGGGAAAAAATATAAATTGTTTTTGAATGAAATAGATAAAAAAGCGGAGATGAGTGAGGAGTTAATCGCTAAACATCCGGATAGAGCTATTCAATTGACACTGGAGTTCAAAAATTGGCTGTTGAATCAAGACCCAGTAATTCTGGATGAAGATGAAGAGCCAATGGAAGTTGCTTTATAATTTTTAATTAGATGTCCTATGAAAACCAAATATATATATATAACATTATTTGTTGCACTGTTTATGGCAGGGTGTTTTGAAGATGAGGGAAATTACACTTATCTGCCTGAATCATCTCCAACTTTTCTTTTTAAATCGCCCAACCACATGTATTGTTACGAGGGAGAAACGACAATTATGAAAGGGGAATTCCGTTTTGATACGCCGGATTCGTTGGAGAGAATGGCTGATTTGAGTTTTGAATGGAAACTGAATGGCGTGGTGTTATGTACGGAAAAAGATTTTAATGTTCCCACGGATGAAGCGATGGAAATGCTCGGGCTTTCGGAGTTTCCTTCGTCACATTTAGTCGGGAGTTATAGTATAACGGAAAATTCGACAGGATTAAAGTATATGACTACCGTGTTATATAATTTTGTTCCTAAATATGGTAAAGGAAATTGGATGATTCTTTCTAAAGACGGAGGAAATTCAAAACTTTCTTACCAGCGGATGACGAAAAAGAATAACGGAAATAAAGTAGATACGACTTTTGAAAATACGGTAGGGATTTATCGGATGATGAATGGAGTGCCGATACCCGGGAGTCCCCGGAAATTATTAGATCATCACGCTCCTGCGCTATCTGCTTATTCCGGTGCCACGTTGATTCTTACGGATAAAGTCGCTTATGAGGTCAGTAATGAAAGCCTCAAGAAAGCAAGTGATTTGAAAGATGAGTTTCTGGATGGAACTCCGGTGAATTTTAGTATTGTTGATGCCTACTATACGAAGCAGCTGACTTTTTTGGTGGCAGAAGACGGTCGTCTTTTCCGTCGGTTATTTTCCGATAATTATTTAGGCGGGAAATTTTTGACGGAATCGTATGAGGTGGATGCTAAAGGATATGAGATAGATTTTATTGCCAATGGTCAGACGGCAACGTGGACTTCCCATCGTTTAGTTTATGACAGAAAGAATCATAGAGTATTGTCAATCAATCAGTGGTATACTCCTTTTGGAGCGATTTTCCCGATAACACCTTTGGGTTCAGGGCATAGCGTTCCTGTTTGGGATTTGGGTGAGGAGGTCGAGGTTTTGGCTATCAGTGAAAAAGGAGAAGAGTATTTAAATCCTTATACTGCAAACTTATTCAGAATGATTTATAATAAAGCCGGTAAGACTTATATTGCTGATTTTGTTCTGGATAGTAATCCTCCAGCCTATTATGCCAGTGCACTGAATAATTCTTATATGAAAGAGGTGGAATGTCCGGTACAATTGACAAAAGCGGATAAAATTTTAATAACATCTGCCAATAGTCCGGGTAATTACGGAAAGTTTATTTTTTACACCAAGGATAATGAATTGCGCTATATTGATTGTGGAAGTAATTATCAAGAAGGTATATTTATGACTTTTGACGATAAGGTGACTGCGATACATTATGACTTATCTTCTTCTAGACACAAAGAATTTGGTGTCGGATTGGCTAACGGAGATTTTATGAGAGTGGATATTCGAGATAAAAATAAACCTTTTATAATTAAAAAATCGGTGTTTAACGTAGGAGGAGAAATTGTAGATGTTTCTCAAACTTCGACACGAGAGTATAATGCAGAATAAGAAACGTATTTGTATGTAAATCACTAATTGTATCGTATGGAAAATTCTATTGTAAGAGTGGAACATTTGTCCCACAGGTACTCTGTGCATTGGGCTATCAAGGATATAAGCTTTGAAATAGCTGAAAATGGGGTAGTTGGCTTATTGGGTTCGAATGGAGCTGGGAAATCTACTACTATGAATATCATTTGTGGGGTATTGAATCAGACCGAGGGAAATGTGTTTATAAACGGAATTAATTTGAGGGAAGATTCTGTTGAAGCCAAAAAGTATATTGGTTTTTTACCCCAGCAGCCGCCGTTGTACACGGACTTGACCGTGGGTGAATATTTGAAGCATTCGGCTTTTTTACGGTTGATGCCAGCAGAGGAAGTGCCAAGGGCTGTTGAGCGGGCTTTGGAACGTTGTGCCATTACTCATTTTCGGGATCGTCTGATAAAAAATCTGTCAGGCGGTTACCAACAGCGGGTGGGAATAGCGCAAGCTATCGTGCACAATCCCAAGTTCGTGGTATTGGATGAACCCACGAATGGGTTAGACCCGAATCAGATCGTGGATATTCGGAATTTGATTCGGGAGATTGCAGAGGAGCATGCTGTTTTGTTATCCACTCATATTTTGTCGGAGGTTCAGGCTATCTGTGACGATATCAAGATGATAGAACACGGACGATTGGTATTTTCCGGCAGTATGGAAGATTTTGACAATTATATCGCTCCCGAGAGTTTTGTCATCAAACTTGGTCGAGCGCCCGGTAAAGCAGTGTTGGCTTCTTTGTGTGAGAATAAAGGTGTCGAGGAACTGGAACCGGGATGTTTTCGGATTTATTTTAAAGAAGATAGCGGAATTACGGAAAAATATATAGAAGCAAGTGAAGCGAATGATTGGGAATTGAGAGATTTGGTGGTAGAACGTTGTTCTTTGGATGAAATATTTGCGCAATTGTCAGGAAAAACAAAAAATATGGAGTAAGATGAAATGGAATAATAATATAAAGACTGCTATTCGCGTAGCGAAGATCGAGTTGAATTCGATGTTCTATTCCCCGGTGGCTTGGCTTGTTTTAGTGATATTCGGTTTTCAGATCGGGATGGCTTTTGCCCGGGTGTTTGGCGAGCAAATCCGATATCAGGATATGGGATATGATTTGTGGCAGGTTACTTCTGCCGTGTTCGTGGGGATGAAGGGTATATTACCTCCTATTCAAAGATATATTTATTTGTATATCCCGTTAATTACCATGGGATTGATGAGTCGGGAATACCAGAGTGGGTCGATCAAACTTTTGTATTCTTCCCCGGTAAAGAATGCTTCCATTATCATGGGGAAATTTTTATCGATGATGATATACGGTTTGGCATTAATGGCAGTGTTGGGTGTATTTGTGTTGTTTGCCGCGATTACCGTCGTGAACTTTGATTACCCGATGATACTTACCGGAATGCTGGGGTTGTATTTATTAATACTGGCTTATTCCGCGATAGGATTGTTTATGTCGTCAATTACCAAATATCAGGTGGTTGCGGCTATTGGAACATTGGCGATACTTGCAATTTTGAATTTTATAGGCGGTGTCGGACAGGAGTATGATTTCGTGCGTAATATCACGTATTGGTTATCTATCACCGGGCGTTCGGATTCATTTATCGAGGGGTTGATGGCAAGTGACGACGTGCTTTATTTCTTGATTGTCATCGGTTTCTTTCTCTCGTTGTCCATACTGAAATTGAACACGGAAAAGAGTATTATGTCTTTCAAGACAAAGGTGATGAAATACAGCGCTATTGTTGTGGTGGCAATAGCCTTGGGGTACGTTTCCTCGCTTTCTTCGATGAAGTATTATTATGATGCGACGTACACGAAGTCAAACACGCTTTCCAAGGAAAGTCAGGAAGTGCTTAAAAATTTGGAAGGAGATTTGACGATTACGACTTATGTCAATTTGTTGGACGAGAGTTTTTATTACGGTTTACCCCGTAACAGGAACAAGGATTTTGAACGGTTTGAAAAGTATTTCCGATTTAAGCCGGATATAAAAATGAAATACGTCTATTACTATGATAAGGCTAATAACCCGAGTCTGGAATGGAGGTACCCGAATAAGACGGACGACGAACGGGTTGATCTGTTATGCAAAGCGAACCGTTTGGATATAAAGATGTTTATGACGCCGGATGAGATCAAGGAAATGATTGACTTAAAACCGGAATTGAATAGGTTTCTCCGCATCGTGGAACGGGAGAACGGGCAAAAGGCTTATTTAAGAATGTTCAATGATAATAATAAACATCCGGATGAGGCGGAGATTTCAGCTGCTTTGAAACGTTTTATTTCACCTTCACCGATGGTTGCTTTCTCCACGGGTTACGGTTCGCGGGAAATGGATAATTACGGGGGAAGAGGATTTTACCTGTTTGCCAAGGATAAGTGGTTCCGTCAATCGTTGTTGAACAATGGTTTCGACACGAAAACAATAGATTTGGATAAAGATGAAATTGACGATTCGATCCAAGTGTTGGTTATATCCGACCTGCGGGAACCATTGTCTGACGTGGCAATGAATAACGTTCAGAAATATATTGACAGAGGAGGGAACTTGTTTATTTTAGGTGAATATAACCGAGAAGTGAATATGAATAAATTGGTTGCGTCTTTAGGTGTTAAATTTGAAGAAGGCGTGGTGGTGAATAAAAATGAATACACTTCTCCGACAGTACTTGTCGGTTTCTTTACCCCGGAAGCGGCGAAGAAATATCCGACATACGAGAAATTGCAGAAATATGATTACGTGGTAGCCTTACCCACGGCACAGGCGATTGATTATTCCGGCGTTAAAGATTTTGAGGTGACTCCGGTATTGGTTTCAGATCAGGATGCTTGGATCGAGAAAGAAACAACGGATTTTGTTGACGGGGAGTTTGAGTATAACCCGGAAGCGGGAGAGAAAAAAGGAGTACATGCCGTGTTGGTCACGTTAAGCCGAAAGGTCGGTGATAAAGAACAGCGGATCGTGATTTCAGGGGATGCCGATGTGGTGGCTAACGAAGCGTTGACCTCTCAGTTCACGGGAATCAGTGCATCCAATTACAGTATTATCAATGGTTCATTCCGTTGGTTGTCGAATGAACAATTCCCTGTTGACACGAGAAGAGCGGATTATATAGATACCAGCCTGCGTCTTCCGAAAGGATGCCGTTCGTGGGTAAATTGGGGTAGCATGTGTGTTTTCCCTTTGCTTATCTGTATGTTAGGAATCGTGGTAATATTTCGTAGGAAACGGAAATAAATAAGTTATGACAAATAAAATAGTTGAAGTGAAAGGTCTTTCACACCGTTATAGTGTGGATTGGGCTATCAGAGATATAAATTTCGAGATTGAAACGAAAGGAGTGTTTGGCTTGTTGGGCTCCAATGGAGCCGGTAAGTCCACGACCATGAATATCATATGCAATGTATTGACTCAGACGGAAGGAGATGTTTTTATCAACGGAGTCAACCTTCGGAAAGATCCGATTCAGGCGAAGAAGTTTATCGGGTTCTTACCCCAGAAAGCCCCTTTGCACACGGATATGACCGTTGATGAATACCTGTACCATTGTGCTGATATTCGTTTGATGCCGAAGACGGATATTCCGGCTGCAGTGGAACGGGCTAAAGAAAAATGTGGCATCACTCATTTCAGCAAAAGGGTGATTGGTAATCTTTCCGGGGGATATCAGCAACGCGTGGGGATAGCGCAAGCTATTATCCATGATCCGATGTTCGTGATTCTGGATGAACCCACGAACGGGTTGGACCCGAACCAGATCATGGAAATTCGCCATTTGATTCGGGGAATAGCGGAAGAACGGGCTGTATTGATTTCGACACATATACTTCCGGAAGTACAGGCGACATGTGATTATATCATGATGATCGAACATGGAAATACGGTATTTAAAGGAACGATAGAAGATTTTAATAACTACATGGAACCTAGTGTGCTATTGGTGATTATGCATAATGCCCCGGAAAATGATGCCGATCTTTTGAGTATAGAAGGAATGAAACGGGTGGAGCGATTGACACGAACCCGTATCCGTTTACACTTCACGGATGGGGATACCGCGATTGTCGGGAGAGTTGTAAATAAAGCGATTAGCAATAACTGGCATCTGCGAGAGATATCTTTGGAAAAAGAGTCTTTGGATAAAGTATTCGCTAAATTATCTGGAAAATCATTCTAAAAGAATTTATATTGATGAGGACAATAACAAGAATAATGAAGACAGAACTGAGAGTTCTGTTCTTTTCCCCGATAGCTTGGATGGTACTGATTGTTTTTGCTTTTCAAGCAGGATTGGCTTATTGTGATGAATATGCTAATCAGTTGCGTGATCTGGCGATGGGATACAGACCTTATTATTTGACGAGGTCTTTGTTGGCAGGATATGGTGGGGTATTTACACAAATGTTGAATTATCTCTACTTGTATATTCCACTTTTAACGATGGGGTTAATGAGCCGGGAGTTGAGCAGCGGTTCTATCAAACTGCTTTATTCATCTCCGGTTTCAAACTTGCAGATTGTATTGGGAAAATATCTCTCGATTGTAGTTTACGGTTTGATATTGGTATGTATATTGTTGATTCCCTTGTTCTTCACGGTATTCACGATAAAGGAGCCGGATATTCCGTTAATGTTCACGGCTTTGTTAGGTGTGTTTCTTACGGTATGCGCCTATGGGGCTATCGGTTTATTTATGTCCACGATCACGAAATATCAAGTTGTAGCGGCAATCGGGACTTTGGCGGTACTAGCCGTGCTGAATTTTATCGGCGGTGTCGGGCAAAATATTGACTTCGTGCGGGATTTGACTTATTGGTTGTCCATTTCCGGTCGCTCGAAGATATTTTTGGAAGGTATGATTTGTAGCCGGGATATTTTTTATTTCGTGTTGGTTATTTTCATGTTTTTGGCATTCACGTTCATTAAATTGCAAGGGGAACGGTTGAAGAGGACCGTGTGGCGGACGTCCGGTAGTTACTTGTTTGTTTTCGCTATGGTGTTATTGGCAGGATATGGTTCTTCACGTCCTCAAATGATGGTTTATTACGATGCAACGGCGACGAAATTGAATACCCTTACAGAGAATAGTCAGGAGATAGTGAAACAACTGGACGGGGGGCTGACCTTGACGACATACGTGAATTTATTGGATGATACTTGGTACAACGGTGCTCCGGATTCTAAAAATTACGATATGGAGCGTTTCGAGAACTACGTGCGCTTCAAACCCGAGATGAAAATCAATTACGTGTATTATTACGGGAAGGGTACAAACCAGCACTATGACAAGGTGTACAAAGATTTGTCCGTGGAAGAACGAATGAAAAAAGTATGCGAGGGGTACGATTATAACCCGGAAATGTTCATTTCTGCGGAGGAAGTACAGAAAATGGATGACATCTCGGAAGAAAACGGACGTTTTGTTCGGGTTTTCAAACGGGATAACGGTCAAAAAGCATTTTTGCGTATCTATAATGATATGTATGTCCATCCCTTCGAGAGTGAGATCACGGCGGCATTAAAAACGTTGGTCGGCAAATCACCTCTGGTAGCGTTTGTCAAGGGACACGGGGAACGTGAATGTAACGATTACGGGGATCGGGGATATGCCGCTTTTGCCAAGAATCCGACGTTCCGGAGTGCACTGATTAACCAAGGTTATCAAGTTCGGGAATTGACGCTTGGGGAGTCCGTTCCGGATAATGTGGATGTATTGGTTCTTGCCGATATGAAATCAGCTTTTACCCCGGAAGAACAAGCGAATTATGATGCTTATGTGGAGCGGGGTGGTAATTTGATTGTGTTAGGGGAACCGAAACGCCAGACATTCATGAATCCCGTGGTGGAGAAGTTGGGATTGCGTTTTTCTGATGGAATTCTGGTAGCTCCGTCCAAAGAATATTTAGATGATATTATTGCCGTGAATGTCATGGAGGGAGCGTTAAAAGCTTCGCCCTATTTTATGGATATGATAAGACGGGGATATACCGTAATAACCCCTTCGGCGTGTGCCGTTCAAGTGGTGGATGGGAACAAAGGTTTTGAAATTTCGGAAGTATTGGCAACTTCTCCCCGGGGCTCTTGGCTTGAGTATGAAACAACGGATTTTGTGAATGAAACATCCCAATTGAATCCGGAAAAAGGAGAAATCGAGCAATCCAATTCGGTCATGCTATATTTGACACGGGATATACCGGATAAACCGCAGCAACGGATATTCGTGCTCGGTGATGCCGATTGTTTGTCCACGAAAGAATTATCAACCCAACGGGCTGGATTGAACGGTGCGAATTTTAGCATGATCACGGAAATGTTCCGTAGCCTCTCTTATGGAGAATATCCGATAGAAACTGCTCGGGTGCGTCCACCGGATGATAATGTCAACATCCCACAGGATTCAATGTTCTGGCTTCAGCTATTCTTTATTTGGTTGATTCCGCTTTCCATTCTGGCGTGGTGCATCATGTTCTTGATCGGGAGAAAGAGAAAATAATTTTCGAAGACCGTAGATGTGTTTTGTGAAGGAGGTGTCCGTTAATTTCGGATGCCTCCTTCTTTTGTCAAAGTGTTTTCAAAATTATGGGAAGGTTTTGGTATTTCAAATTAAGTCGTATATTTGTACAAGTTACGTGAAGGTGTACAAATGAATACGGATGATAATTTATTGATCAAACAAATTGCCCGAGGGGATGAGGGAGCATTTAAAGCTTTGTATGAAGAGTTTTTTCATGTATTGCTGGCAGTTGCTTGTAAATACGTGGAACGGGAAGTGGCGGAAGATATCGTGCAGGATGTGTTTTTTAAATTGTGGAGTACTCCTCAAAAATTTCTGCACACGACAGATTTACGTTTTTATTTGTATCGTTCGGTTCAGAACGGGTGTTTGAATTATATCCGGAACAAGAAAGTTGAGGAGGGGTATAGAAATAAAGCAGAGATGGTCACGGAAGATTTCTTTTATAATGTTTTGTTAGAAGAAGAAATTTTTATTCGGTTGAGAAAAGCTGTCGATGAACTTCCGGAAAAATATCGCGTGGTAATAAACTTGAATTTAGATGGATTGAGTGACAAAGAAATTGCCGAAAGGTTGGGTATCACGCTAGATGCTGTCAAACAGCAGAAAAAGAGAGGAAAAGAGCGATTGAGAGAGCATCTGGATCATCCTTTCTTGATATTGTTTTTGATTTTTCTTTAATTTTTTGTCACTTTTCTTGTTGTTCCGTGTCATTTAATAAAAAAATAAAATGACGGAACGATTTCAATATATTAATCACATTGCAGATTTAATTGCTTTAGAGCTAACAGGGAAAATTAGTGGAGAAGAGCAACAAGAATTGGACTGTTGGAAAAAAGAGTCTCCAGAGCATATGGAGTTATACAAGAAATATTATTCGGAGATTTTTGTGGCTCATAAATTTGAATTTGTAAAGGAACATGATCTTAGAGAAGCCTATCAAGTTTTCGTGGAGAGAACATATAGAGCCGTACGACGTAGACGGAGAATCATGTTTTATCGCTACGTCGGAGTTATTCTTTTGTTATTTACGCTTGGAAGTATCGTTTTTTTGACTCGGGAGAAAGAAGAAGTGCCTGTATTTTTAGCACAAAAGATAATGCCTGGGACTTGTAAAGCTGTCCTAACCCAACCGGACGGTTTGAAAGTGGATATTTCAAATACATCTTATTTGGATTATATTACAAATAAGTCTTTGCCTGTAGTTTCCATGGAGAAGGAGGAACTCGATACACTTCCCTTGCGTTATTATACCATTACTATACCACGGGGCGGAGAGTATTCGTTGACACTAAGTGATGGTAGTATTTTGACAATGAATTCGGAGTCAGAAATTCGTATTCCGGAGAATTTTGATAAAAGACAACGGGATGTTTACATGAGTGGGGAGATTTATTTCGAAATAGCTCGGGATACGGCAGTCCCTTTTATTGTTCATACTGATCGCGGAAATATTAAAGTTTTGGGGACTTCTTTTAATGTTAGGGATTATCAGGACGAAACTTTTCTGGAAACAACTCTTGTAAGTGGAAAAATTGCATTTAATCAATCCGAAAAGGAGGTTTATTTGAAGCCTAATGAACAGTTGCGTTTAAATAAAGAGAACGGAGAAACTACAGTGGAAATGGTTGATGTTCGTTTATATTGTTCGTGGAAAGAGGGGCGTTTTGTTTTCGAGAAGGAACGTTTGGAAAATATAATGAATACAATATCCCGATGGTATAACATTAATGTTTCTTATGAAGATCAAGCCGTGAAGGATATTTTATTTACCGGAAATATCAAACGGTATGGTGACTTGGAACAAGTGATTGAAATGTTGAAATTAATAAACAAAATTGATATCGAAGTAAAAGGAAATGATGTTTTTATAAAGGATTGCCAATAAAAAAACAGGTGATACTCTCAATATCACCTGTTTAATTCTCCCGGAGAATGTCCGGAAAAATAGTATTTATTTGAATTACAAATGTATGAAAAAAAAGTTCAATTACAAAGACCATAGATGTGGTCTTCGAAAATGTTCTATTATGATGAGGTTTACAATCTTATTTATCTTGTTGTCAGTTCTCCAGATCAGAGCTGAAGTGAAGTCACAGGAAACATTGTTTAATCTGAAGATGGATGATGTTTCATTGATAGAAGTACTAAAGGCAGTTGAATCTCAAGGTAATTATACTTGTTTGTATAGTTACAGCGAGGTAGCTGATGTATTACATCTGAGTATAGATGTAAAGAATGCAAGTGTCCAAGATGTTTTGAAACAAGTGTTGAAAGGAACGAATTTGCAGTTCAAAATTGTAGATCAAACAATTGTTATTCAGAATGTGAAATCTAAATCGACGAAAACCGAACAGAAAAAAATTAAAGGGCGTGTGCTGGATAAAGAGCGGCTTCCACTTCCCGGGGTGACTGTTTTGATTAAAGGAACACTTGTGGGGTGTGCTACTGATACGGCGGGGCGTTTTACTTTGGTGTTGCCTGAAAATAAAGATTTGACACTAGAATTCCGTTTTGTCGGTATGGAGCCCAAAGAGGTGAAATTGAAAGATATCACAGATCAGAATATTCTGGAAGGGAAAACTGATTTGTTGGTGGTGCTTATGGAGCAAGCAGAGAGCCTCGATGATGTTGTTGTGACGGGATACGCTAATGTTAGAAAAGAATCATACACGGGTACGGCAGTCAGAATAGAGGGGAAAGATATATTGAAGGTTGGAAACCGTAACGTGATATCGGCTTTACAAGTATTCGATCCTTCATTTCGGATTATGGAAAATAATTTGATGGGGTCGGATCCCAATACCATACCGGAGTTTTATATTCGGGGACAATCAGGTGTCGGTATTCGAGAATTGGATGTCTCGGATGTTTCTGAAGCAAAGTTAAAGAATAACCCCAACTTACCTATTTTTATTTTGGATGGTTTTGACGTGAGTGCTGAAAAAATCTATGATATGGACCCAACCCGTATTCATAGTATCACGATATTGAAAGATGCGGCAGCAACAGCTATTTATGGTTCCCGGGCTTCGAATGGTGTCATTGTTGTTGAAACGAAAGCCCCGAAAGCCGGGAAGTTAAATGTGAGCTATAATCTAGTTGGTAGTATCACAACCCCGGATTTGTCCAGCTATGATTATTTTAATGCAAAGGAAAAATTGGATGCGGAGGTTGCTGCCGGATATTACGAGGTGAATGACCAGCAATCACTTCGAGAGGTTTACGCCCACTATATTGATAAGATGAATGCTATCAATAAAGGAGTCGATACTTATTGGCTGAGTCAGCCGTTGAGAACCGGTTTTAATCACAAGCACAGCTTGTACGTGGATGGTGGTAATGATGCTGTACGTTATGGGATAGAACTTCGGTACGATAACGAGAACGGGGTGATGAAGAAATCATACCGGAATCGGGTGGGAGCCGGTTTTTATATTGACTATCGTTTGAAAAATATGCAGATACGTAATCATGTTTCCTATGATCGGGTAAATGCGAAGAATTCTCCATTTGGTAGTTTTGCCGATTTCGTGAAACAGTTACCCTATAACGAGATGAAAGATGAAACGGGACACTACTTGCCGACTTTGACAATGTATGGTAGTGGTAATCCTCCCGTGAATCCGATGTTCGAGGGGAAGGAAACAAAGAATTTCGACAAGAATTATTATGAGGAATTCACGAATAATTTTATGTTGGATTGGTATATTACAGATGCTTTCCGATTGAAAGCCCAATTGGCGTTGACCAAAAGAGTAGAAGGTTCAAAGACGTTTATAGATCCGAAATCAGGTACTTTCGCAAACGTGAGGGATGATCTTGGTGAGTTGAAAGGTTCTTTAGCTGTTTCTGACGGTAAGGATTTTCACTGGACCACGAATTTGTTGTTAATGTATAACCAAACTTTCGGCAATCATTATTTAACAGGGACATTGGGCTTAAATACAACCGAAACGACGTATTACAGTACTTCAAGTGCTTACAAGGGATTCCCTTCCGGAAGTTTGAATTCCATCATGTATGCCCAGCAGCAAGATGGAAAAACACAGGAAACGGATAATCATACCCGTTTGTTTGGAGCATTTCTGACGATGAACTACTCGTATAAAGATATTTACTTGTGTGATGTATCTTGTCGTTTGGACGGTTCCTCTGAATTTGGTGCGGATAAAAAGTGGGCTCCATTTTGGTCTGCGGGAGTTGGTTTGAATGTACATCGTTATAAATTTTTAAATGATAACGAATGGATTTCTCAGTTAAAGCTTACGGCTTCTTTCGGACAAACCGGTAAGGTAAATTTCCAACCCTATGCGGCCAAAGATATTTATGAAATCTATGATAAGAATTGGTACATCACGGGAATGGGCGTACAATTAATGGCTTTAGGGAACACCACACTGGGATGGGAAGTGAAAAATGCCACGAATGTAGGAGCGGAAATCACGTTGAAAGAAGGTTTGCTTTATTTGAAAACAACTTACTATCACGAGAAAACTACGGATATGATCACGGAGATCGATATTCCGTCATCATTCGGTTTCAATAAATATTTTGATAATTTGGGAGAAATCAAAAATACAGGTTTTGAATTCCAGTTACGTTCGGATATATTGAATAAAAAAGATATGTTGTTTTCGGTATTTGCCAATCTTTCCCACAATAAAAATGAGATATTGAAAATATCCAATTCATTGAGTAATTATAACGATAAAGTAAATGAACATTACGAAGGTTATAATCAATGGAATTCCAGTGACGAGAAATATGCGAAACCATTTATGAAATATGAAGAAGGTGGTTCGTTAACCTCCATTTTCGGAATGAAGTCTTTGGGGATTGATCCGTCTAGCGGGCAGGAAGTATTCGAGAGAAAGGACGGAACAATTACCTATGATTGGGAAGCAAACGAGCAACAGATAATAGGAAACACTGAGCCCGATGCTAAAGGTTCATTTGGTTTTAACTTCATGTGGAAATCATTATCTGTTTACGCTTCTTTCATGTATGAATTCGGGGGAGAACGCTACAATGATACTTACCCTACTCATATTGAAAGTGTGGATTTATGGAGACATAATGCGGATAAACGAGTTTATTCCGATCGTTGGATGCATATCGGCGACCGTACTCCATTGAAGAATATTGCAGACCGTTCGGCAGTATCTCGTCCAACTTCCCGTTTTGTTCAAAAATATAATACCCTTGATTTTAATTCATTGAGTGTTTCATGGTCATTTGAAGGCAATTGGATTAAGAAGTTAAAAATAAACACTTTGAAGTTACAATTTAATACGACAGGATTGGCTCATTTTTCAACGGTAAAACAAGAAAGAGGGACATCCTATCCTTATGCCAGAGTATATGATTTGACATTGAATGTTAGCTTTTAATCGTAAAAGTGTTGATTATGAAAAGAAATATTGTTTTGTTATTATTATTCGTGTTGACAGCTTCATGTAATGATTGGCTGGAAATTACACCGAAGAGTCAAATAAGTAAGGAAAAATTGTATTCTGACGAAATTGGCTTCCAGAATGCATTGAATGGTATATATCAAGGAGCCTCTGTTTCAGATTTGTATGGTAAAAATCTGACTTGGGGTATGTTAACAGCTATTTCTCAGACTTATAATCCGGAATCACTACAAGAGGCGGAATCTTATTTTTCTGAATACACGTATGACAACGAATACACGAAACCTATTGTTACCGCGGTTTGGGAGGGGCTATACAAATTAATTGCTAATTGTAATTTACTATTGAATGAGATAAGTGATGCTTCTCCCTCGTTATTTACTTTGGATACAGTATCTAAAAATGTGATTACTGGGGAAGCGTTAGCGTTGAGAGCATTCTTCCATTTTGATATTATTCGTCTTTACGCTCCGGCTCCGGTGACGGAGGATGAAACTCCCTTAATTCCGTATCAGGCAGAATGGCCTTCGGAGATTAAAACGAATCTCGGCGTGACGGCTGCGTTGGAGGAGGTCATCAAGGATTTGTTATTGGCAAAAGACTATCTTGCTTTATGCGATACTTCGTTTAACAAGTCGGCCATGTCTAGTTTTGATGCTCGTTTTAACGGTAATTTCTGGCCCGCTCAAGGTGGTACTTTTATGAATTACCGGGGAATGCGGATGAATTATTGTGCAGTTTTGGGAATGTTGGCCCGCGTGTACCTTTATAAGGGAGATAAGGAACGTGCTTATCAATACGCGTGGGAATTTTATAATAAGTTCGTGTTTGGTAAAAAATGGTTTAAATATAATGCCCCCTATGACTTTACAGATGATTTGACATATCGATGTAAGAAGCATTTGTCTGATTGTTTGTTTGCTTTCTATAATTTTGACTTGCTGGATAATTATGCTGATTATACGGTATATTGGGGCGACCCGATGATGATTCAAGGTGTGGATGAAATTTTTGAAAATGACGGAGATGATTATCGTAAAAATTATCTATTGGAGAAGAAGGAGGACTGGGAGACGACCTATACCTCTCTAAAATACAGAAGAGTGAATTCATTCTCGATAGATTCCGGGGAAGGACGTGTATTACCCAATTTGCGAATGAGCGAAATATATTATATTTTGATCGAGTGCTTGTATGAAAAAGAGCAAGCAAAAGCTTTTGAATTATTACAGGAATTGAGAAGGGCTAGAGGGTGCAAGCGTATAGTGAGCTCTGCTTTGGGAATTAGTGATTTACAGGATATTTTGATTAATGACGCTCGCCGGGAATTTATAGGGGAGGGGCAGTTGTTCTTCATGTATAAACGATTGAACAAATCTATTTTGAGTGTCGGTGCGGCAGTTAATCCCAGCAATAAGGTATTTGTATTTGGAATCCCGGATAGTCAGAAAATCTATTAATTAAGAAATTATGAAAAGATATTTATATTTAGCATTGTGTTTGTTGGGGATGATCGGATGTTCAACAGACAATATTGATTTGTATCAATCAGATGGATATATTTCTTTTGTGAATAAAGAGGCGGATACACTTATGATTTCGTTTTTCCTTTTGGGAAATTTGCAGGAATACGACTTACCTGTTGCGGTTCGGTTTACAGGAGATCCTCTGCTGGAGAAAGAGGCTATTTCTCTTTCTGTGAATAAAGAAGGGACAACAGCTGACACTAAATTTTATGATTTGCCTCAACCCGAGTTTCAGGCGATGAGCCATTTGGATACTTTCTACGTGAAACTTAAAAATTTCCCGGAATTGCAGCAGAAGACGGTTACCCTATGTTTGGAACTGGCTGAAAACGAAAATTTTAAACTGGGAGATCGTTATTATCGCCGGATGCATTTGAAGATAAATGATAATGTTGCAAAACCTTCGTGGTGGACTCCTGATGTCGAGACTTATTATTTAGGGGGGTATTCCGATAAGAAATTTCGGGAATTGATGACAGCGGCACAACCTGATTTGAGTAAGGTGGACGAAGGGTTAATTCGTACTTGGGCTTTGAAATTGAAATATCATTTGGAAGAACGGGCATCTTCTCCGTTAGGACCTGTCACGGAGGTTGACGGTTCATTAATGAGTGTTCCTGTCAGAGGTTAATCTAAAATGAGAAAACGATGAGAATAAATAAATTACTTTATGGAATATTAATTGCCGTTTTCGGTTTTTCATCTTGTTATGATGACAAAGGCAATTATGATTACAAGGAATTGGGCGTTAACGATATCACAATATCATTTAAATCTTATACGGTAACACCGTTTTACGGTGAGCCTGCAATATTTGTTCCGATAATTAAATATGCCAATAAGGAGGTTGATACGACAATTTATAAATTTGAGTATTGTTTTGAGAAGTATGGTGTTGTGTGTACGGAGCGGAACATGAATTATGTGTTTCAAGGTGAAACGGGTAGTGTGTCCGGAATTGTGATAGCAACGGACACAACCACGGGTAAGAAATGGTATCAGTCGGTTTCTGTTTCCTATCAAAGTCCTTACGAGAAAGGATGGATAGTTTTATCCGATGATGGAGGGAAATCTCGACTCAATATGATACGCTTGAGGAATGACGAGTATGTCACAGACCAGAAATTGTACACGACGCTTTATGGTGAAGATTTGGGTACACAACCTTATCGCTTATTCTTGAATACAAAGGGAATGTCTTGGAATGAAAATAAGGAATTGCGTGTGCTACAATATGGTCCGGAGGGTTCGGTTTCCTTGAATCCGAAGAATTTGGAGAAAACAAAAACACTTGCATCGGAATTCGCTTCCGGCGAGGAACCCGATGGCTTGAAACCTGTTACTATGGGATTCTCGGCTAATGCTGCTGTTGTTGTTGGTGACAAAGGGGATATGTACACTCGAACTTATAATAATGATAAACTGAATTATAGTATGTTTGTGGATATACCGATGAAGTATAACAATCGGATATTGGATATTCAATATGTTTTGACTGATCATCCGCTCCAGACTATGTATAATATTATCATATATGATCGGGCAACCCAACGTTTTATGACGATTTATGCGGCAGCTTATTATTACGCGGGTACGCCCAGTGTATTGAATCCTCCGGTTGTATTGCCTCCTAATATTCCTACACCGAACAAGCTGACAGGCTACGAGAATTTATATTCCCAGTTGTTCAACACCAGTTATTATGAAACGGGAGTGTTCGCTTTATTGAAAAACGAGGAGGGGAAAATTTTTGCTTACTCTTTTTCTTATGACACTGGCGATGATGTATGCACGGCTTTATCCATGAGTGAATTTACCGCAAGTGACAAGGTAAATGAAAATACAAAATTTCATCGTTTGAGATCCAGACCTTATTTATTTATCGCTACGGGTTCAGCCTTGTATTATTATGATTTGAACACGAATATAGCATATCCTTACAAAACTGATTTTTCCGGGAATATCACTTGTATCGAATCGGATTATATAAATAAAGACTCTGCGGTGGGTATAGGTTTGGATAATGGCGAGTTTTATTTGTTGGATGTGTCGGAAGATGTATTTATGAGCGGACAAATTCCGGAACCGATATATCATACGAAGGTGGCGGGGAAAGTCGTGGATTGTTTGTGTAAGTAGAATTTTATAAAAAATGAGATAGGTGTTATCAGGACAGGGAAGACAACCTGTCCTGATATTAGAGAACACGTTTTTTTTTTACATATATGTAATTGTTTCAAGATCACTGCTATGAGATTTAAAATCATTTTTGTTTTGCTGGCAATGTTATGTATTGCCACTACAGTGGATGCTCGTAAAAAAGATAAGAAAAAAGCGAGTCAGGAGGTGAAGTTAGAGAAGAAAGACTCTAAATATGAAGAATTATTTAAAGATAAAGCTTGTGAATCGGTAAAAGGAATGCTTACGATTCATAAAATGGATGGAAAGGTATATTTCGAATTACCATTGAGTTTGTTGGGGCGTGAGATGCTGCTTGGCTCGACGGTAAGTGAGATTACGGATAATCGTTTTTCTATCGTGGGAGAAAAGCCGTATGACCCTCTACATGTAGTGTTCACGAAGGCAGATTCGATGGTTAGCCTGCGTTTGATTACGTCTGATTTTGTTTCCCGGGATGAAAATATAATCGAGAGGATTCGGGAAAGCAAAGTTCCTGCTATTTTGAGAAATTTCGAAGTAAAAGCCTATACTCCGGATAGTACGGCAATTGTGATAGACGTTACAAGTTTTTTCTTGGATGATATCGATAATATGGGACCTTTTAATCCATATAGTCCTATCACCGGGTATGGTAGAGCTTGGATAGAGAAAGAATTTAAAGCCGGAGATTCTCGAATTGCAACAATCAAGGCTTTTTCTGATAATATTAGTGTGCAGTCTTCTATGGTGTATACCGTGAATGTCAGGGATGAGCGATATTATTATGTCTATAAGCAACCTTTCACGGCACTGATGAATCGTAGTTTGATTTTGTTGCCGGATGAACCGATGAAACCTAGACTGGCGGATCCTAGAATCAATATATTCGTGACAATGAAAACTTTATTCCGTAACGAGGGGAATGGGGTAAAAAGAATTTATTATGCCAATCGTTGGCGGTTGGAACCTAAAGACGAGGAAAAATTTCGTAATGGTGAATTAGTCGAGCCTCGTAAACCTATTATCTTCTACATAGATAATGCGTTTCCGGCAAGTTGGAAACCTTACATTAAAGAAGGAATTGAAAAATGGAATCTGGCTTTTGAAAAAATAGGTTTCAAGAATGCTGTTGTTACGAGAGATTTTCCCACGGATGATCTGGAGTTTGATCCTGATAATCTGAAATATTCTTGTGTTCGTTATTCTCCTTCTCAAGTAGCAAACGCTATGGGACCTTCTTGGACAGATCCGAGGAGTGGAGAAATATTAAATGCTTCTGTCTATTTATATCATAACCTCATACAGTTGGTGCAAGACTGGCGTTTTTTACAAACTTCTCCGGCAGATCCGGAGGTGAGGAAGATGAAATTGGGGGATGATATGCTAGGAGAATGTATTCGTTACGTGGTGAGTCATGAAGTCGGTCATTGTTTGTCCTTAATGCATAATATGGCTGGTTCTTCAGCTATCCCGACAGATTCTTTACGTTCCCCGGCTTTCACCCAAAAGTATGGAACAACGTATTCTATTATGGATTATGCGCGCAATAATTATATCGCCCAACCGGGAGATAAAGAACGAGGGGTACGCTTGACTCCCCCGGAATTGGGAATCTATGATTATTTTTCAATTAAATGGCTGTATACTCCTTTTTTAGATATGCGGACTCCGGAAGAAGAAGTACCGGTCTTGTCGGCTTGGATCAGTGAAAAGTCCGGAGATCCTATTTATCGGTATGGAAAACAGCAGCTTGATGTGCACATTGATCCCAGTTCCATGGAAGAGGACTTGGGAGATAATGCCGTGAAATCGGCAGAATACGGGGTGAGAAATTTGAAATACGTGTTGGAGCATCTCAATGAATGGGTAGGAAAGAAAGACTTTGATTACTCTTTCCGGGCAAGAATGTATAATGAGGTTTTATACCAATACTTGCGGTACGTGAATCACGTGTTAAGTAATATCGGGGGTATCTATTTGAATGAACGCTATGCAAGTGACAAACGCCCGAGTTACCAGCCTGTACCCAAAGAGAGGCAAAAACAAGCATTGCACTTCTTGTTGCAGGAGATGAAAGATCTTTCATGGCTGAATGGCGAGCAGTTTAAAGAGGGGTTTGCGTTATCGGGGAATATGTCGAATTTAATTGAAGATGAATTGTTTGAATCATTGATGAACTGTCCTTTTGCTTTAAATCTATGTGCCGAAAAAACAAAAAGTAATCCTTACACGGAAGAAGAATTTATGGAAGATTTTTCTCGTTTCGTCTGGGAATCAACCCGAAAAGGAAAAACATTAACAGAAACCGAAAAATCGTGGCAGATTAAATTCTTGACTCATGTGTTTGGAAATGCAGGTGTACAGAAGGGACTGAACGAAGAATCAATGGGTGCTTTAGCTTTTACCGCGAATCAATGTCAGGTTGCTATACCGGAGGTAATCAAGGAAAGAAGTCGTTCGTATTTCGGAATATTGCCTCCCTCTATTCTAGGGCGTTTCACGAATCAAGTGGAGCAGGCTGTTCCGATTTGTACAGATAATATGACACCCCGGGAAAAAGCCGGATTCGGTTTCTTTGTAGCGGCGCAACAGAAAGGTAAGCCTATGGAGCATTTTTATTTCTCTTTATTGAAAGACATACAACGTTTATTGAAAGAAAAGGCGAACACTGGGTCTTCAGATACTCGTGAGCACTATCGTTTACTCTTGTATAAGATTGAAAAAGCGTTGAAATAGTAAGTCCTGAAAATGTGAAATGAGATATGAAAAAGATTCTATATTTTAATATACTTGTTTTCTTGTTGTGCGGATGGGGTATGCCTGTTGCCGCGAAACAAAAGAAAGAAGAAGACCGACAAAAAACGGAAATAAAGACCCCTTATCAGAAGTTTTTTGAAGGTAAGAAAAAAGTGACCAAAGAAGGATGGATGAAAGTACACCGGATAAATGGAAAAGTGTACGTGGAGTTCCCCTCTGTTTATTTAGGAAAAGATATGTTGTTTGCTTCTTCCATTGAAAATACCAGTGATAATGGAGAAGGTGTTGTCGGGCAATTTGCCGGTGCGGGAATTGTTTTCCGGTTTATCAAGCAGGATTCAGTGATACAGGCAAATATGATTAGAAATCTTCCCTTTGACACGGGTGATAATCGGGACTTGACAGATTTGCTGCAAAAATCAAATTGTGGTGGTGTGTACACAAGTTTTAAAATAGAAGCGATAAACCCGACAGATTCATCCTATTTAATAGATATGACACCTCTCTTTCTGGAAAGTTCTTACAATACCAATCCGTTTTCCGGTTTTTCTGGAAATTCATTGTTCGGTTTTGTATCCAGAATTCATAATTACAGGGCGGAACGTTCGTTTTTGAAAGATATTGATGCTAAGGCATGGAACATAAATGTAAAATGTGAATTGAGTTATAATGTCGACCGTTTAATATTCGGTGCGTTTTTGAAAGATAAAGATGTACCCGTAACGGTAACAGTGAACAAGATGCTGACCCTGTTGCCGGAAAATATGATGCGTCCTCGTTTGGCAGATCCCAGAATAGGTGTGTTACCCGAAAGGAAAATGAATTTTTCGGATTCGAAGGACGGGGCAAAGCAAATTTACCTTGCCAAGCGTTGGAGAATAGAACCAGTGAGTGAAAGCGATTATAAACAGGGGAAGATAGTGGAACCCCGTCAGCCAATTGTCTTTTACTTGGACTCTCTGATGCCTGAATTTTGGAAACCTTATGTCAGGGCTGGTGTTGAGGCTTGGAATCAGGCTTTTGAAAGAATCGGGTTTAAAAATGTTGTTCGAGTGAAGGATTTTCCCGTGAAGGATACGACTTTTGATGCTAATGACATTCGGTTTTCCACGATACGTTTTTCCCCGTCAGTATTATGGATGACGAATATACAGACTTCATTACATGAAGATCCGAGAAGCGGGGAAATTTTGAATGCGTCGATCTATATACACCAGAATTTGATTTATGCGATGATAAAAAATCGTATGGTGGCAACCATGACGGCGGATTCCTCCGTGAGGCATGTCTGTTTGCCTGATTCGGAAGTCGGTAATATGATGAAGATGCATGTGATGCAAGCTGTTGGAAAATGTTTGGGGTTGGCGGAGAACTTGGGTGCATCCTACGCGTATCCGGTGGATTCATTGCGTTCGGCTTCGTTTACAAAGGAATACGGGTTGAGTCCTTCGATAATGGATGATCTGGTTTATAATTATATCGCTCAGCCGGAAGATGTGCAAAAAGGCGTTCTTTTGGAGCCTAAAGGTTTAGGAGTATATGATTTTTTTGCCATAAAATGGCTGTATGAGCCTATCTACGGGGTACAAGATTTCCAAGAGGAACTCACGACACTTGACCGATGGATTAAAGAGGGCCAACAACAACCTTACTGTCGATTCGGTAGCAAGCAGATAGGATATCCTGTTTATGATCCTTCCGTGGCGCGAGGAGATTTGGGGGATGATCAAGTAAAAGCGTTGGGGTATTTGCTGAAGAATGCGAAAATAGCTGTTCAACACTTGAATGAATGGTATGCGGAAAATGACGAGAACTTACAGATGCGGGCAGAACTGTCCCAGTATCTGGACGGTCTGCTAACAGGTAGAATACAGGATGTGGCTAATATTATCGGTGGTATTTATCTCCGGGATGTGAGAAATGGTGATGATAAGCCTTCTTACGAAGTTATTCCTCGCGAGAAACAGCGTGCCGCGGTAAAATGTTTACTTCAATTGACAAATGAATTCTCTTGGCTTGACGATAATATATTGATGAATGAATTAGAAATTCAAGACAGTCGGGGAGATTTAATGCGACAGTTGGTCGTGTCCAGTTTGTTTGCTCGAATTAAACCGGTTGCCTTGTGTACGGAAAAATCTAAAGAGGCTTATTCGATTCGGGAATATATCAGTGATCTTTATCAATGGGTCTGGGGAAAAACTTTAAAGAACCAAAAACTGACTAGGAATGAAATGGATGTGCAAAGAGCTTTTTTGACAAGCGTTATACAAACTTCTGCGGTAGATGCTTCCGTATCATCTTTCGAACCAGTCGGTCAGGTTGCGTTAGTTACTCCTGAAAGAAATAATTTAGCCGCACGTTACTGTAAGACTGTTTTGGAACAAATGGTTCGTGACAGGGCAAAAATGCAGCAAAGTGGTTTCAGTCCGATACCCATGATTCAACAGAATAATTATCCTGTTGCCCATATTTATTACAAAATGTTGTTGGATATTCAACAGTTATTGAAAACGAGAATACAATCTAGTTCCGGGGCTACTCGTCAACACTATGATTATTTGTTGTTTAAGATAAGACGGGCTTTGGAATTGAAATAATCTATGTAAACTGTATCAGTGTTTATTCGATTTTAAATAAAAATCCCATTACTTCCCGAAAAAGTAATGGGATTTATTAAGTTGTATTTACTTATTCTATATCCTTAATAATATGTATCGCATTCAATGCCAGAGGAAAACCGATATATGGCAGGCATTGAATCATGGCAGCGATGAGGGTTTCCTTGTTGTTTCCCGCTTTAAGGTTGCCTTGCGCATGCGATTCGATTTGCCGTTCTGCACCGAGGGTTGCCAAGATGCAGAGGGATAATAATTCACGAGTTTTAATATCCAGCCCGCTCCGGGTGTAAAAGTCGCCGAAACACATTTCCGTGAGGAGGCGGGGAAGAGTGTCATTCATTCCGGCGGGGAGAGTTTTCAACGCTTCTTTCATTTTTTCGCCGTAGAGCGCGTGTTGGATTTCTTTCCCTTTCTCGAATCGTTCTTCCTCTTTCACGGTTTCTTGGGATTCCAACGGTAGGGCGATACCACGTTCTTTGAATACCTCGTTGATCGTGCCAAGTGCGTTCAGTGTTTTCGGGAAACCGATAAACGGGGCGCACAAGTAAACTAATTCCCGCAATTCAACGGGAGTTACTCCCGCGTTCAAGGCTGCCCCGGCGTGGGCTTTCAGTTGTGGCAACGTCTGCATCGCGGTTAATGTAATGCAGGTGATCATCTCGCATGTTTTCATGTCCAGATTGCCGGTGCGGAAAATATCCCCGAAGATGAACTTCTGGAGAATATCCATCATTTCCGGATCCGAACCTTGTCCGGTTAATGCTTCTCCGCCGAACAAGGTGGTATAATTCTTTTTACATAACTCGATTCTATCCGTATCTTTTTCATTTTTAGGCGTTTCTTGCGCGAAAGTAGAAATCGCTTCCGAGTATTCCTCGTCAGTCACTTCGCCCATCCATTCCGTGTTGTTCTCGCTGACTCTGGGCGTAATTCCGATATGCGTGAAGCGGCTGTCCGGGGCGGCTCCATGCCAGTGAATCGTGTTGGCGGGGATATTCACCACGTCGCCGGGTTGTAAGCGTCGTGCCGGTTTACCTTTTTCTTGGTAGTAACCGATGCCTTCCGTGCAAAGCAAAATCTGACCTATCGTGTGCGAATGCCAGTAATTGCGTGTTCCCGGGGCAAAAGTGACATTGTACACGTTACACTCGTACTCCGGTTGACCGGATAGGTATTGCAACCAAGCTTCCCCGGTGAAATTTGCCGTAACGGGTGTGCCTAAACCCAGCACCGGCTCCGTTTTCTTTGTAGATGCTTCCATCATTAATTTGTTTTGATTATTATTTTTACTGTAAGTGCCATTCTTGCATGAATTTGTAAATGTCATGACCATGCAAACCATTATTAAAACGAAATTCTTTCTCATGTGTATTTTGTTTTAGGTTAAAATTTCAGTTTAATTCTATCCGGTTTCTTTATTACAAAGATATTTCACCTCGTGCGACAGGATGGTATATGGATTACGGATGTTTGTACCCATTTTACAGGTCGGGAATAAATTCATAAAGAAAATTTTTAACTTTGTATCAGACATATAATAATAGAACCCATGGACGAGATATTGAATATTGAAACAATAGACCAGTACAATAAGCTGTACAATCAGGAAACGTTGCACCCTCTCGTGAGTGTTGTCGATCTTTCGAAATCAAAAGAGAGAAGGTATTGCCGGATGAATTTTGGTCTTTACGCTCTCTTCTTGAAGGAAGTCAAGTGCGGGGATATGCGTTACGGGCGTAATTATTACGATTACCAAGAAGGGACGGTAGTTTGTATCGCCCCGGGACAGGTGGTCGGTTTCGAGGACACGGGCGAGGTCTATCAGCCGAAGGGGCGGGGATTGGTGTTTCATCCCGATTTGATTCGGGGTACGTCATTGGCGCGGGATATTAAGAATTACTCTTTTTTCTCTTACGAGTCGAACGAGGCTTTGCACCTTTCGGAACGGGAGAGGGGAATCGTGCTCGACTGTCTGAACAAGATATTGATGGAATTGGAGCACTCGATTGATAAGCATAGTAAACGGCTTATTGTCACGAATATCGAGTTATTGCTTGATTACTGTACCCGTTTCTACGAGCGGCAGTTTATCACTCGCGAGAGCGTGAACAAGGATACGCTCACGAGGTTCGAGAATCTGATAAACGAGTATTTCCAAAATCAGGTACAGACGGAAGGATTGCCTTCCGTGAAATATTTTGCAGATAAAATATGCTTGTCACCCAATTACTTCGGGGATTTGATTAAAAAGGAAACGGGGAAATCGGCACAGGAATATATCCAGTTGAAATTGATAGGTGTCGCCAAAGATAAAGTGCTTAACCCGGCTAAAACGATTAGCCAGATCGCTTACGAACTGGGATTCCAGTACCCGCAGCATTTCGTGCGTGTTTTCAAAAAGCGGGTGGGGTGTACCCCGTCGGAGTATCGGTTGCAAGGTTCGTGATGTTTTTTTTCAATGTATTATGGAGAATAAAGGCTATCGAAAACAACCTTCGCGAAATTAACTTATCCAAAGGCGAAGGAAAGTTACCAGGTTCCATAACACGTGTAGAGCGATAACATGACCGAATCCTAGCTGAATTCTTGTGTACCCGAAGATTAAGGCTCCGGCGAAGATGGCCAAGAAGAACGTTATAGGCATGTTATAGATATGGTATATCGTGAAAAGAGTTGCCGATAGGTAGAAAATAACGGTAGGGTGGGTATTCCATTTGTAAAAGAAATGGAAGTTTGTGGTGATAGATATGCATAAATATCGATTACTGGGTGTGGTTTCCGGTAATTATAGTTTATTGTATAAAATAATATAAAAGACATACTTCAATAGGGTATATTACTGTAATATTATAGTTATTTTCTAGGTATCCGCTCCTATTCACTTCCCATTCCACTCCCATTTAAAGTCTATTTTAATAAAATATTTATTGTGTTTTATTTGCATTTAGATAGATTTTATTATATATTTGTCCTATCGGATATTTGTTATAGATAACGGTGAATGATAGGATTTTCTTATGATTTGACCGATAAGTTGGTATGTATGGTGTAAGTAAAACAAGGAAGGTATGGCTACATTAAATGATTCTTTATTGAGTGGAGCGTCAGGGAAACTTGATGGCTACGTGATTTATCGGGTGGGGAAGAAGACGTATATGCGGAAATTGGCGGAGAATGTGTCTAACCCTCGTACGGACGGGCAGACGATGCAGCGGGCGAAGTTGCCGGGGGCACAGACGATGTATCGTGCGATGCGGGATGGTATGTTGAAAGATGTGCTTGATGTTGCCGCTCGCGAGGAAGAGCGGCGTTCCGGTTATCATTGGTTTTTGCATGCTAATATGAACGTGTTCGGGAAAGAGCATTATATTGATTACTCGAGATTGGAATTGACGGCAGGGAGTTTGCAATTGCCTTTCGAGATGAAAATGATCGAGGGGGACGAAACGTACGCTTTGTTTAGTTGGATAGATAATTCCGGTTCGGTGACGGCACAGGCGACAGATCGGTTGCTGGTAGCCGCGATCTTTGACGATGAACCGTATAGTCCGGTGGTGTTGGAGATGGATAGGTCGTGCAGGGGTGACGGTGCGGGAGTCGTGAATTTGCCCGAGGGTACGTGGAAAACGGTACATTTATATTGTTTTTTCGCTTCGGAAACGGAGAGGCGTTATTCCCCGTGCCGGTATTTTAGTATTAGTAAATCTTAAAAAGAAACGGTTATGGCTATATTCGATTCGACTATTTTTCGAGATTTGTCAGGGTCCGTGGGAAACGTGACCGCGTATAAATTGGGTGACAAGCAGGTGGCAAGGGCAAAGACTTTCGTCGTGCGGGATGCGAAGTCTTTGGCTCAGTTAAAGCAGCGTTTGCGGATGAAAGAGGTTGCCCGGCTTAGGCGGGGGATTGTGGGGGTGTTGCCCTTGGGGTTTTGTACTTCGTCAAGGAAGGTGTGTTTGAATGGTTTCTTGAAAGAGAATATCAAAAAAGTGGAGGTTGATGATGATTTGAACGTGACGTTCGATTTGTTGTCCCTTTCGCTTTCTGCCGGGGAGTTGGCGTTGCCGTCGATACAGGCGGAGGTTGACGGGGATATGCGGCGGGTGATGTTTCATTGGGTGAAGCAACCGTTGATGCCTTACATGTTCAAGGATGACCGTTTGTACGGGGTGGTATATGAAAGTGGCTTGCGGAGGTGTAGGAAGGTGGAGTTGGGGACGAGGGGTGTGAGTGGGGATATGGCGTGGGAGTTGCCGAGAGATTGGGACGCGGGGAAGTTGGTGGTGTACGGTTTTGCCGTGAGTGCCGACGGGAAGAAGGCGTCGGGGACGTTGGGCGTGTGCCGGAGTTGAACAGGATGTGGTGGCTCGTAAAGATGTCGTAAGATGGATGATTTTCAAGATAGTGATGTGTTGGTGAAGTCCTTGCGGAGTGGTGAGGAAAGGGCATTCGTGTATCTTTTCGATAATTATTATGACGGTTTGGTGAATTATGCCGGGCGTATCGTGAAGGAGGTGGAGTTGGCAAATGATTTGGTGCAGAGCACGTTTTGTAAACTTTACGAGGATAGGAAGGTGTTGGATGTGCGATTGTCGATTAAGTCGTATTTGTATAAGTCCGTGTATAATAGTTGTTTGAATGCGATTAAACATCAAAAGGTTGTCCGCAATTATATCGACCGTGAGATGTTGGATTTTTATTTCGAGGAGGTTGTCCAGCGACCGGAGGTAGAGGTGGAATTGCTGGAACAGGATATAAGAAAGGTGCTTGAAGAGGCTGTAGAACGGTTGCCTGAGCGTTGCCGGGAGGTATTTGTCTTGAGTAAAATGGAGGAATTGTCTAATAAGGAGATCGCGGAGAAGTTGAATGTTTCCGTGAAAACGGTTGAAGCACAGATGACTAAAGCTTTGTCCCGTTTGCGGAAGGATTTGGAATGGTTACTTTGTGTTATTTTTGTTACAAATTTTTGATTCGGGCGTAGGGGTTATCCTTTTCAGAGTTGTCATATAGGTATAAAGGAAAATACTATGGCAAACGAGATGGATGAATTGATATGGCGAGTGCTTGACGGGAAGGCTTCTCCCGGGGAGATTCGCCGTGTGGCGGAGTGGGTGAAGGAGTCCGGCAATAGGGCGTATTTCCGACAGTTGCGGAAGGTCTGGAATCTGGTGAATGGTCCGAGTGTTACCCCGGAACGGAAACGGGTGGAGTTGGAGCGTTTTCGGAATTTCATGCGTCAACAGCCCGTGAGAAAAGAGAGGCGTTTGGTTTGGAAAGAGGGGTGGTACAAGTATGCTGCCGTTATAGTTATTCCTGTTTTGATAGCTGTTTATTTGTCGTGGTACGAGTTTGCGCGGGAGGATACGCGGGTGCTTTTGAACGAGGAACCGGTGTATCCGGGTACCCGTCAAGCGATATTGACTATCGCGGGCGGGGATACGATAGCCTTGCCTCCGAATCGGGATGTGGATATTCAACTGGCTGGTCAAGTGCGTGTTGTCGGTTCGGGAGAGAGTATCGCTTACGAGTTGGGCGAGGGGGAGTGCGCGAGTGAGGAGCGGTATAATACGTTGACGACTCCGGTCGGGGGTGAGTATCAAGTGGTGTTGTCCGACGGGTCCCGGGTGTGGTTGAATGCGTTGACACGATTGCGTTACCCGGAGATATTCAAGGAGGATTGTCGTGAGGTGCATTTGAGCGGGGAAGCTTATTTCGAGGTGGCGCATGATCCGGAGCGTCCGTTCGTGGTGGTGGCGAACGGGGTGGAGGTGACGGTTTACGGCACGCGGTTTAACGTGAATAATTACGGGACGGACGTGGTACGAACCGTGTTGGTTGACGGTAAGGTGGGAATACGGGTTATGGAGTCGGGCAAAGAGGTGGTGTTGAGCCCGAATGATATGGCGGAGTTTTTCGAGGTGTCGCGGTCTGTAAAAGTGAGGAAGGTTGACCCGTACGTGTACACGGCGTGGAAGGAGGGTAAATTCGTGTTTGAGGATGAGCCTATCGAGGAGATTATGAAGCGTTTGAGTAACTGGTATGGCATAAAAGTTCTTTATGCTGACGAACGGGTGAAGAAGCAGACGTTCACGGGGGTGATTACCCGTTACACGGAGGTGAGTAACGTGTTGCATTTGATCGGGGAAACGGCTGTCGTGCGCTTTCAGTTGAATGGAAATGTCGTGACCGTGGGTACGTGATAAAAATAAAACCGGTAGTTATTGGGCTAACTACCGGTAATAGATTGATGCGTTTGCATCAAAATGTCAAACTAATTGCAAAGTTATGAAAAAATTTGAAGAATCGGGAATTTATGTCGCGAGAGGGTGTGTATTGCTGTTATTTTTGTTGTTTACGACGGGAGTTATGGCGCAACACCAGAAGGTGACGATCGACGTGAGAGATGTCGGTGTACAGGAAGTGTTTAAATCCATTAACAAGCAGACGGGGTTGGATTTCGTGTACGGGGCGTTGCAGTTGAAGGAGCTTGGTACGGTGACACTTCAGATGAGGGATGTGACGGTGGAGGAGGTGATGGCGAAGTTGTTTGCCGGGACACAGTTCGAGTACAAGTTTGAAATGAAGTCGATTGTTATCAAGAAAAAGGAGAAGAGGGATGAGGTGAGGAACCGGAGTTTGAGCGGAAGCGTGAAGGACGAGAATGGAAAACCGTTGCCGGGCGTGACGGTGGCGGTGAAGGGGATTAGTTTGGGTACTGCCACGGATAAGGATGGGAAGTATAAGTTGGTTTTCCCGTGGGTGGAGAAGCCGGTTATCGTGTTTTCTTTTATCGGTATGGAAACTTTGGAGGTCAAGTACGCGGGCAATGACACGATCAATGTGGTGATGAAGGAGTGTGTTGCTGAGTTGGAGGAGGTGTTGGTGCAAACGGGTTACCAGTCGATTGACCCGAGAAAGAACACCAGCGCTGTTACCACGATTAAGGCCGCGGATATTATTACTCCGGGGTTGCAGACGATAGACCAGATGCTGGAGGGGTACGTGCCGGGGATGGTTTTTATGCAGAACACGGGACAGATTGGTGCCGCACCGCGTTTGCGCGTCAGGGGGACTTCCACCGTGTTGGGGTCGCAGGAGCCGTTGTGGGTGATTGACGGGATCGTGCAAGAGAATCCGGTGAACGTGGATCCCTCGCAGATTAATGATTTGGATTTCGTGAATCTGTTGGGGAATGCCATATCCGGCTTGAATCCGGAGGACATCGAGCAAATCGACGTGCTGAAGGATGCTTCGGCAACGGCTATATACGGTGCCCGCGCGGGGAATGGCGTGATCGTGATCACGACGAAGAAGGGGAAGGCGGGTCCGCCCTCGGTGTCTTATTCGTTTTCCGGCACGTATACCCGTCGCCCTTATTACACGGACCGTGCTGTGAACGTGATGAATAGCGAGGAACGGATTGATTTCTCGCGTGAGTTGATTGCCAAGCAGACGGTTTACCCGACAATTAAGACTTGGATCGGGTACGAGGAAGCGATCAGGAAGTATTACAGGGGGGAGATTTCTTTCGAGAAGTTCCAGCAAGACGTGGGGTATTACGAGCGAGTGAACACGGATTGGTTCGATCTGTTGATGCAGAATTCATTCTCGCATAAGCACACGCTGAGTTTGTCGGGCGGAACGGACAAGACGAAGTATTACGCTTCCGTGGGGTATAGCGATATGAAGGGTGCCGAGCGGAGGGAGAAGAATAAGTTGTACTCGGTCAGCTTGAAGGTGGATGTGAATTACAATCGTTTCGATTTGCATTTTGATATGAAAGGGAACGTGGGAGAGAAGAGATACACGCCTTCGGATGTGGGTGTCACGGAATACGCTTATAATACCACGAGGGCTCTTCCAGCCTACACGGAATCGGGAGATTACTGGTATTACGCGCGGGAGGGAAGCGATAATACGGGGTATTATCAATTGTTTAATATCTTGAAGGAGGTGGAAAACAGCACGCAGGATATTGATTCTCACGGGATGACTTTTACCGGAACGTTGGGATACCGTATCATGGACCCGTTGAAGTTTGCCTTGACGCTTTCTTATTCGGTGAATAACACGGAACAGGATATCTGGCACGGGGAGGATACTTATTATTGCAGGAAGTTGAGGTCGAATATGCCGGATGGCTCGGAGAATCTTAATTATAATAGATTGCCCGTGGGTGGGGAATTGCAGGAGAAGAACACGAGAAGGAATGCCTATACTTTGAGGGGACAGTTGAATTTTAACAAGTATTTGGATGTTGCCCGGAATCACATGATCGTGGCGGCTGTAGGTGGGGAAATGTCTTCTAATAAGTATAAGGGGCTGGAACAGACTTATCGCGGTTTTTTGAAGGAACGCGGGTTGCAGATGGCGGAGATTGATTTGAAAAAGTACGTGAAGTACGCGGAGTGGTTGCAAACGGCAGAGGCGAAGGGGATTCGTACTGATCAGTTGACGAATATGATTTCGGGGTATTTCACGTTGTCGTATAGTTACAAGGATTACTATACGTTGAATTTTAATACCCGCGTGGATGCCTCGAACAAGTTTGGTTCCCGCGCGAATGATAAGTTTTTGCCGATATGGTCGGTTTCCGGGAGGCTTAATTTGAAGGAGGCGTTTATGGAGCGTGCCAATTGGGTGAACACGTTGGCTTTGAGGGCTTCGTTCGGTTATCAGGGAAATATGCTAGATTCGGAAACGGTGGAAACCGTGATAAAGCGGGGAACGCATGACAAGTATTTTAACGAGTACGCTTCTACGATTTACAAGTATCCCAATCCTTTGTTGAAGTGGGAGAAAATTTCCAGCGTGAATACGACTTTGGATTTTGCTTTTTTGAAAAATAAGATCCGGGGTTCTGTTTCTTATTATTACAAGAAGACGAGGGATGCTTTTTTGAGCAAGAAGGTTTCGGAGGTTAACGGAATAGATGCTTACGTGGTGAACAAAGGTACGTTGACGAATCGGGGGATGGAGCTCGCGTTGAATTTTATCCCGGTGAACACGTTTGGCGGTGGTTCGAAAAACGGTTTTCGCTGGAGTTTTGATCCTCAGTTCGGTCAGGTAATTAATAAGTTGCTTAACAAAGCTATAAATAACGGCAAGAAGCAGAGTTTGCGCGACGAGGATAATATTACTTACACGGATTATTTGAATGGAAGGGTAGAAGTTGCCGGTCGACCGTTGAATAGTTTCTTCTCTTACCGTTTCGCGGGTTTGGACCCGGCGGATGGCCGCCCGATGTTCAGTGGCACAGAGGTTAATTACACGGTGAATGGAGAGGAAGTGCTGGGAGAAGATGGCGAGGTGATCACGAACAAGAGTCGTTACGCTGAGATGACGAAGGAGCAGGTGTTCCTGGAAGTGATGGATTATTCCGGTTGCCGTGTGCCGAAGTTGCAGGGAGGTGTACGTAATACATTTTCTTATAGAGGGTTTGCGTTGGCGTTGAATTTGAGTTATAGTATAGGTTCCAAGGTGCGTTTGTTGAGAATGTACCCGAATATTGCCAAGGAGAACGGAACGTTGGCTCCACAGCCGATGGAGAACGTTCGCCGGGAGTTTTTAAGGCGTTGGAAGAGCCCGGGGGATGAGGCGTACACGAATGTGCCGGGGATTATATCGGATGATGAGTTCGTGAAGTCTTTGTCTAACGGTTGGTGGCGTAAAGAAACGTATTCGTTCGGGACGAATATCTGGCAAATGTATGATTACTCGGATATTCGTGTCGTGAGCGGGAATTATCTTAAAATACAATCGGTGTCGTTGCGTTATAATGTGCCGACGAGATGGTGTAACCGGTTGTTTTTGAAAAGTGCTTACGTGAGTTTGTCGGGTACAAACCTGTACACTTGGGGGGCTAAGGCGTTGAAAGGGCAGGATCCTTCCACGCAAACGGGTAGTTCGACGAAAATCGCGCAGTCCGTGCGTCCCACGTATTCGTTTAGTTTGAATGTAACTTTTTAATCGAGTATGGTTATGAGAAAGATGATTTATGTTTTGTGGCTGTGTTGCTTGGGTGGTCTTTTTTCCGCTTGTAGCGGTTTTTTGGAAGAGTACTCGCAGGATTTGACTTATATACAGACCGTGGATGATTTGAATGAGCTTTTGGTGGGAAGCGGTTATATTTCAAACACGTCGGATTTTTTGCCTATGTTGCACGTGATGGATGATGACACGGAGTACGTGAGAAAACCCACGACGCCGGGATATTGGGGGTTCCATTATTGGTTGGCTAATCCTTTCGTGTCGAGTGCCGGGGTGGAGCAGAAGGACGGGGTGTGGTCGACGTTTTATAAATATCTGGCGGCGATTAACGTGGTGATGACTAAAGCGGAGGATTTCGCGTCGGAAGGCGAGGCGTATAGAAAAGTGAAGGGTGAAGCTTATTTCTTGAGGGGGATGGATTATTTTTATCTGGTGAATTTGTACGCGAAGCCGTATTCCGCCAAGACGGCGGCGAGTGAACTCGGTGTACCGTTGAAGTTGACGGAGTATGTCGAGGATAAGCATTACGTGCGGGCTTCGCTGGCTGAGGTGTACGCTTCGATTGTTTCCGATTTGAAGAGTGCTGCCGTTTATCTGGAGGGAACGACGCAAACGACGAAGAGAAGGGCGAACGTGGACGCGGTACGTGCTATGTTGAGCCGGGTGTACCTGTACATGGCGGGAGAGGAGAATTGGGAGAATTGTGTGGCGATGTGCGATTCCGTTTTGAAGAGTAAACGGTACGATTTGTATGATATTAACGAGCATGAGCCCAAGAAGGATTTTATTTTTTTGGATTCCCCGGAAACGATATTCACGCAGGGAAAGTGTAGTGCCCGAAACCCGATATTCATGGGACAATCTCAAGTAGCTACTTATATGTTGACACAGGATTTGCTGGGGAGGTATGATGCGGATGTCGATTTGAGGTATTCTCATTGGTTTAATAACGTGAGGAATATCGGGTGGATTTGGATGAAGTATTCGCCTTTAACGCCGGTTGTTTCGACGATGGTTTCGAGCGAGTTTTTGCTTCGGTTGCCGGAGGTGTATTTGAATAAGGCGGAGGCGTTGATTATGTTGGGACGCACGGAGGAGGCGGTAGAGGTGTTGAGGGCGTTGAGGGAAAAACGTTTGGTGGAGGGGACAATGGATGTTATTCCCTCGAATCAGAAGGATTTGGTGGATTTCGTGCGGCTGGAACGCCGTTTGGAGTTGTGTGGGGAGGGGCACCGTTGGTTTGATTTGCGGCGTTACGCTGTTCACCCGACTTTCCCGGAAGAGAAGGAGATTATACACGAGTATGTGAATCAATCGGCACGTATCGGTTATTACAGGTTGGCTCCTTATTCCGAGAATAGCGGGAATTGGGTATGGCCGATACCGGAGTACGCGATTACTTTTAATGACGGTACGTTGGTCGCTAACGAGAGGGATGGTGCGCCTTTGGTTGAATATTAAAAAAGAGAGAGATGAAAAAGATTTTATTTGTATGGATGCTGTGTTGCGGGCTGATGGCTTGTAACCGGGATGATAAGGATACTCATGTTTCTTATAAAGATATGGAGTGGTACGTGGTGGAGGATAGCGACGATGAGTTAGACCATTTGATTTACGAGGTTTATAAATCTACGGGGATTCCTCTTTTTTACAAGGACACGATTCGGAGCCGTACGGAGGTGAATGAATGGGGGGGAGTGTACACGCTTTACCAGATATTGAACCCGAATTACATGATAGAGGGTATGTCTAAATTGTGGACATTCACGAAGTCTACGGACCGGGAAAAATTGAAGAAGGGGGTGGAGTTGTTTCGGGATGAGGTGTATCCCAAGCTCCCGAAAGGATATCGCTCGGCGTGTTATCTTTTGGTGGATCAGTTGCGTCAAAAGGAGTTTTATACGGATGTCGTGGGGGCTCGTAAGGGGATGAATACGACGGTTATCGGTCGGGTGGCAGAAGTGGACGAAATGTCCGAGGAGGAGCGGGAGCGTTTGGCTTGGGAGGTTGTCGCGGAGGAAGTGTATGATAGTATCCAGTTGAATTATTCCAAGGAGGTGGATGCGTTTTTTCAAGTGAGTTTCGTGCTGTGCAAGAAAAAAGACGTGTATTCGGATATTATCACGAAGTTCAAGAGTAATATTCCGAATTATAATGCCGGATCGAATGGGGCGGCGACAGACCCGAGGGAGGCCGGTTTCTTGCGCTGGTGGCAGAGTAAAAGGTATACACCGGAGTATAAGGATGATGTGTGCAGTTATCTGATAGAGGTGTTGATGGGTGATGACGAGGGGTTCGCGGAAAGGAACGCGGGGTTTAAAGGATGTCTCGAGAAATATGATATTATAAAAAGTATCGCCGTGGAGATGGGGCTTAGGAGGTAAGTTTAGTCTATAAAGTCTGTAAGGTCCATAAGGTCAAAAGTCCATGGACCCCTGCGGGGCGCTTTGCTTACGGCAGTGTTGCTGCCGATAAACTCTGTCCGAAAGACTCCAGTGACTTTACAGACTTTATGGACCTTATGGACTTTACGGACTAAAGGTGTGTTTTGACACACTGTATAATAATATGTTGTATGTAAATGAATTGTATGAAAAATCCAATTGTAAGAGTGGAACATTTATCTCATCGTTACACGGTGCAGTGGGCGATAGAAGATATTAATTTTGAGATTGAAGCGGGAGGAATCGTGGGATTGTTGGGATCTAACGGTGCGGGTAAGTCAACGACCATGAATATTATTTGCGGGGTGTTGAATCAGACTCGCGGGGAGGTGTTTATTGATGGGGTTAATTTGAGAGAACATCCCGTGGAAGCAAAAAGGAATATCGGTTTTTTACCCCAAAAGCCGCCGATTTATCCGGATTTGAATGTCGAGGAGTATTTACGGTTTTGTGCGGACTTGAGGTTTGTCGCTAAAAAAGATATTCAGTCGGCGGTGAACCGGGCAATGGCACGTTGCGGTATCACGCATTTCAAGGATCGTTTGATACGGAATTTATCCGGGGGATACCAGCAACGCGTGGGAATAGCCCAAGCTATCGTGCATGACCCTAAGTTTGTGATATTGGATGAACCGACTAATGGTTTGGACCCGAATCAGATCGTGGAGGTTCGTAATTTGATTCGAGAGATTGCCTCGGATCGTACGGTTTTGCTTTCCACTCATATTTTGTCGGAAGTGCAGGCTACATGTCGGGATATAAAGATGATCGAGTGCGGGCGTGTTGTTTTCTCCGGTACGGTGGATGATTTTGACAATTATATCAAACCTAACACGTTGTTGGCATGTTTTGAACGCCCTCCGCTGGAAGATGAATTGTTGGCCGTGGAGGGAATCACCAAGGTGAAAAAAGTGAACGAGAAGAATTATCGCCTGTGGTTTGACGGTGGGCGGGATGTGTCAAAGGATGTGGTGAAGTGCAGTGTGAAGAATGGTTGGGAGTTGGAAGAGATTCGTTTCGAGAAGAGTTCTTTGGATGCCGTGTTCGCAAAATTGTCAAATAAAGAGATTCGTGAATTATAAAACGTGGAATGATGAAAACAATATATAAGATAGCGAAATTAGAGTTAGCTAACCTTTTTTATTCTCCGATCGCGTGGTTTATATTGATAATATTCATGTTGCAGATGGGTATTAATTTCGGGGAGATGATGGGGTCGTTGGGACGGTTCCAAGAGTTGGGACGGAATTTAATGAATTTGACGGCGAGGGTGTATTACGGGGGAATGGGTGGTTTGTTGCGCGGGGTGTCAAGTTCTTTGTATCTTTATATTCCTTTGTTGACGATGGGGTTGTTGAGTCAGGAGTTTAGCCGGGGATCGGTGAAATTACTTTTCTCTGCCCCGATTACCAGTTGGCAGATTGTGCTTGGAAAGTATGTCGGCATTATGATATACGGGTTCTGTTTGATGCTCGTTATCGGGGTGTATGTTGCCATCGGTTGGGTGACGATTGAAAATTTTGACTGGCGACCGGTGCTGATCGGGATGTTGGGGTTGTATTTTTTGCTGGGAGCTTATGCGGCTATCGGGCTTTTTATGTCTTCGTTGACTTCGTACCAGATTGTTGCCGCTTTGGGGACTTTTGTCGTGTTCGCGTTGTTGAATCTGGTCGGAAGGGTCGGGCAAGATATTGAATTCGTGCGGGATATCACGTACTGGCTTTCTTTGGGAGGGAGAGTGAACACGTTTTTGCAGGGCATGGTTTGTAGCGAGGACGTGTTGTATTTTATTATCGTGATCGCGATGTTTCTTTCATCCTGTTTTTTGAAGATCCAGCTGGGGCGTGCCCGTTATTCCGGTTTGTCCAAGATGATGCGTTACGGGGGAGTGTTCGCGGTGGCGATGCTTGCCGGTTACGTGACTTCTCGTCCGGTGTTGAAAGTGTATTATGACGGGACTTACACGAAGGCGAATACTATTTCCGAGGCTAGTCAGGATATCGTGAAACGACTGGACGGGGGAATGACGATCACGACTTACGTGAATCTCTTGGATAATGTTTATTCTTTTTCCCGAAAGGGTGTTTTGAGTGATATGGCTTTCTTCGAGAAATACGTGCGCTTTAAGCCGGATATTAGGATGAAGTATGTTTTTTATTATGATGAGGTGGATAATCCGAAATTGGAGCAGATGTATCCCGGTTTGAGTGCCGAGGAGAAAGCGAAAAAGGTGGTGAAGGCTGCCAACTTGAATTTGGATGATTATTTGTCCCCGGAGCAGATCCGTGAGCGTGTGGATCTCTCTGAGGAAGGGAATCATTTTGTTCGTATATTGGAAAGGGATAACGGTCAGACCGCCCGCTTGAGGATATTTACCGATATGCAGAAGCATCCTTCGGAAACGGAGGTTTCTGCAACGTTGAAACGTATGGTTATGAAGTTGCCTAAGGTCGGTTTTTTGAAAGGGCATGGGGAACGTTCTATTACGAGAAATAAGAATCGGGATTATTCTTTGTTCGCTTATGGCAGATATTTCAGGCATTCGTTGTTAAATCAAGGGTTTGATGTGGTGGAGTCCGAATTGGAACCGGAAAAGGATAATTTGCAGGATATTGATATTCTGGTGATAGCAGATCCGTTGGAAGCGTTTGAGGATTGGGAACTAGAGCAGTTGTCGGATTATATTGACCGGGGAAATAATTTGATTATAGCCGGAGAACCGAAGAACGATGAGTATTTAGCTCCTGTGTTGGAAAAGTTCGGGATTCGATATGTTCCGGGGACATTGGTGCAACCGATGGAAGAGTTTCCTGCCGATTTGCTGGTGGTTCGTTCGACGTTGGCGGGAGCGAGATTAAGCAGGGTGAGTGCCGGTTGGCGGCGTTCGATTTTTACCATGCCGGGGGCTATGGGAATTGATTCGGTGGCAGACAAGGGATTCAGGATGATTCCTTTGTTGGTATCTCGGGATTCCGGTTGTTGGAATGAGGTGGAAACGACGGATTTCGTGAATGGAACCGTGAAGTTGAATCCCGCGGCAGGAGAGAGGGAAGCCCGGATGGTAACGGCGATGGCTCTTGAAAGGGAATGTAACGGGCGAAATCAACGGGTGTTGGTGCTGGGGGATGCCGATTGTATTAGTATGGGCGAGCTTTCTGCAGTCCGGAGAGGTATACGGGCTTCGAATTTTTCGTTGATTCAAGGGGCATTTTGTTGGTTGTCCGATGAGGAATTGCCGGTAGATATACGACACCCGAACCCGATTGACAATAAAATCTTTTTGGGAATATCTTCGGGAACATGGGTGAAAGTGTTCGTGAAATGGATTCTTCCTTCTGTTTTGTTGTTGTTAGGGATGATTTTGCTTTTGCGCAGGCAAAGGAAATAGAAAGAGTGTTATTTATAGGAAGAGCACGTCAATTTTTTTTGACGTGCTCTTTTTGAGCTTTTCTTATGTTTTCTATTGGCAAAAATGGAGTAGGAGATTATGTCCGATCCGTTGTAGTTTGAGCATTTGTTTTTTCCGGGGAGTTTGTAGCGGGTGTTGTCGCCGCTTCGGCTTGGGCTTGTTCGTCACCCGGGAGGACAAGGTTGATCTTGTACTGGTTTTTACCGTTGTAGATTTTTAAGGCTTCCGGCTTTATCGTTTCCACCCGGAGGTTTGCCTCGGGTATTCCTTGGGTGATAAGGTAAGTGGCGGCTTTTTGATTCCTTAGGCGGATGAAGCGGTCTACTTGGTCTTGCAGGGTTTGTTCGGGAACGAGGGACAGGGCTTTGTCGGTCACGGAATTATTTTGGTGTTCCGGGGCGACTATACCGGACAGGTAGGTATTCAAGTTTTGATCTTTGGTTTCTATTTCGCCGATTTTGGCGTAGTCGATTGCCAGAAGGGTGGAATCGCTTTTTTCCGGGTGTTGTGACAGGTAATATTTCTTTTTGGCGTTGAATAGAGCCAGTTCTTCCCGTGCTCGCGGGAGGTTGATTTGCTGTTCCAATACCAGCGTCATGGCGGGTTTGTCCTTGATGATTTTTGCCAGATCGTTGAACGTGGTGAATTGTTCCGATGTAAATTCCCATTGACTGGGGTCGAGAGGGATGGATTGCAATTTATCCGGGGATAATCCTAATGAATTTGCCATGAAGGTGACCGGGGAGACGGCTATTTTCACGAGCAGGTTGGTAAGCGTCTTGAAAATCAGTTTCCGGTAGGAGAATTCCGGGGAGGTGATGTTGCCTTTTACCGGGAGTTCCATGTTGATTTTGTCGTTTTTATCCTTGATTAGATAAAGGGCAGTCTTCATCGGGATGTTGTATTCCGCTTTCAGGTCTTTGCGTTTGTTTTCCAGCTCGAACCGGAAAGCATCCAGTGTATTTCTTCCTTCAAGCATATTGTCGGTAATCACGTTCACGCTGGTGAAAGCGAGATTTCCCTTCCGTATCGGGTAGGCGAAGTAGGCGAGACAATAGGGATCAAAGCCGCGCAGGTCTACGTTTTTGATGCTTAATGTCAGCATGAGGTTACTGATGTCGTCGAGTTTCCCTTTCCAGTTGAGGAACGCGCTTCCGCCTTGCCCCATGTTCATCTTCATTAGAATATGGTTCGTGCCGGAAAGAGTCACGGAGTCTGCCTGCACGGAGATGTGTGTCATGGGAAAAGAGAACGGTTGTGCCAGCGTGTGGTCGTTAAACGTGAAGGAACATTCGGCGATGTCGAGTTTGTTTAATTTCAACCGCGTGGGTGTTTCCGCCACGGAATCTGTCGTGACCGTGCTTCGTGTCGTGTCGGCGGGGGAGGCTTTCATGAGGTCGGAGAGGTTGTTGTGCTCTTTGTACAAGTCAAACGAGGTGGTGAGGCCTCTCATGGTGAGGGTGTTGAAATAGAATGTGTTTGTCGAGGGATTGATTTCCTGTATGTCTATCCCGATGGTGTCGAGAGTGAGCACGTTCTTCTGGTGCATGTCCGCGAGAGATAGTTTCTTTAATCCGGTTTGTCCCTTGACCGAGAGATCGAGCACGTGATTCACGTTGCCCGTTATATCCATGTCGGCAGATAGTAACCCGCCGAGCTTACTGATATTCAAGTAATCGGTCAAGTAGGCTTGCAGGTTGTCTATGGCAAGGTCTTGGAGATTCAAATGGATGAGGTAATCGCCGTTTGTCAAGTTGTATTCGGTTTGAGTTTGCAGGCTACCGCCGTTGCTGAAATTCAGGTTGATGCCCACGTTCGTGTTCTCCCCGCTGAAGTAAACCCCGGGAATGTGGAGGTTCATATCTTCCATGTCCCAGACGGATTGGCGTATTTTGTCCTCGTAGTACACGCGACCTTGCCGGAGATTGATGTTGCTTATGGCTATTGTCATGGGGGAGGAGTTTGTTGTGTCCTTGGAGGATGCCGTTTCCGTGGTGTCGGATGAGGCTAGTGCCAGCAGGTCGTTGAAGTTGAATACGTCCCCTTTTTGCCATACCATGACCCGCGGGTGCACGAGCGTGATTTCGTTTACCCGTAATTCGTTAGCGAGTAACCTGTATAAAGACAGGTCTACCACGAGGGTGTCGAATGACACGAACGCCGTGGTGTCGTCCGGTTCGTAAAGGGTGAAATCGGAGATCCGGTTGTACCCCGTGAAAAGATTTGAATAGAGCCCGTTGATTTGAATTTTCCTGCCGACGAGTTCTTTCCCGTGTTTGTTAATGTAGTTTTTGGCTATCGGCGGTGCGATAATTGCACAGATTATAACTAAAAATATAATAACTATCAATGTGATAACTAGTATTTTAATAAACTTCTTCATGATTTTTTCTAAAATAAAACAGTCAATATATATAAGAACAAAATTAGTGTAAAAAGGCGGAACTTCGCTGTTTTAATTTACGTATTTAACAGTGTTTACGTTACCATTTTCTCTAAATAAATGAAAATTGGTCTGAAAGTTATAGATTTTTATTTAAGAGGGGTGTTTGGTTTCGTTTTGTAAGTAAAATAATTAATTCATGTTAAATATTAAGTTAAAATCGAGTTTTGAGTCACCCTTTTTGCTCTTTTAGGTGTTATAAGGGTGTAAGTTGAAATTAATGTATCAAGCAGTATGTTGAAAATTGTATTAATCGTAGGAGTATTATTATTCAATCTTGTTGGAGTGGAAGCTCACGAGAAGGAGATGGATTCATTGGATAATTTAGTGAAGAGGTTCGAAGCGAATCCTGCGGACCCACAGACCACCATCAAGTTGTTGAAGGAGTTGAAGAGTCAAGGCAAACCTAGTGGTGATGTCGTGAACAAGTATTTTCAGACGCAGCAGGAAGCTGATTATCTGAAAGATTACAACTGGTCGATTATCCGTGATTTTGTGGATGACGTGAATGCACCACAAATTAAATACGTGTTTAACAATCAATCCAAGTTCATACAGCGTTTTTCTAAAGACGATGTGTTCCAGAAATTGGATAACGTGTTCGTGGGACACTTGGAGCGGTATTATAACTCGAACCGGACGGAGTATAACAAGTACTTGGATTTCCTGAGAAATACGGGGTACGAGCATTACGACGTGGTTTCGGATTATTTTTACATCAAGCAGTTGCGTGCGGAACGGAAGTCTGAGGACTATTTCTACAAGGCTCGTAAGTTGTTCCGTTATTTCCCGGAAAACCGGAAAATGATCAAGGAGATCACCGATGGTGCGTTGGAGATCATGAATGACGTTTCCCGTTTGAAGGTTATCCAATTGTGGGCAGGCAAGACCGTAGAATCCAAAAAAGATTTTGATGCGCTTTATAATTATGTGCTGATTTCTAACAAATGTGGTTTCGGTGACGTGGCCAAGAAATATGCCCAGATCGCGACTTCTGTTGCAGAGCAGTCATCTAACCAGATGTTGTTGGAGAAAGCAAAGAAATTGAATCAGTTGATTAACTAGGTATAAATTGAATCGAATAGTAGGCGGGGGGTGTCAAAACACCCCCCGCCTGCTATTTCAGAAAAAAATGTTATCTTTGTATGAAATCAAAAAGGGATGCTTATGAAAAAAATTCTACTATTAGCAGTTTACTTGCTGACGTTGGGGAGTTTGACGGGATTGAAAGCACAAGCAAAAGAGACGTTGGTGAAAGTAGGGGATGATGTTCCGGAGTTCGTGGTTGAGATGTTTGACGGGAAGAAAATCGATATCAAGGATTTGAAAGGGAAGATCGTGTTGATTAATTTTTGGGCGACTTGGTGTCCGCCTTGTCAGGAAGAGTTGAAGCGGGTTCAGAAAGAAATTATAGACAAGTTTAAAGGGAAGGATTTCGTGTTTTTAGCGATTTCACGGGAGGAAACGAAGGAACAGGTAGCTAAATTCCGGGAGAAGAACGGGTATACTTTTCCCATGGGATTAGATCCGGAACGTAAGATTTTCGAGAAGTTTGCCACGGCATCAATCCCGCGCAATTTTCTTGTTGACAAGAAGGGAAAGATTGTAGCTATCGAGATCGGTTACTCGGAGAAGTCTTTTAATGAGTTAATCAAGAAGATAGAGAAGTTACTGGAAAAGGAATAACGAACAGGAAAGAGGATTTTTGAGGGTGTGTTGAAACACACCCTCTCGTCTATAAAGTCTGAAAGTCCACAAGGTCGTAAGGTCAAATGTGTAGAAATTGATAATCACGAGAGTAATAGGTATTCGGAAAAATATAATATCTTTGTGTTGCAAGATATGAATAAAGGATCGTTTATTAATTGTGTTGCCCCTAAGATGGGAGGAATGTGTATAATTCTTATATCTAAGTAATTACATTTTTTGAAATATAATAATGCATTCATAATACACTAAATTTTATGGGTGTTTTTAAACGATCGTTTATTTATATATAATGTTGGGTGATAAGAAAATAAATATACGTCAAAAAGAGGTGTTTGATAAATGCTTTCGTGTTTATTATCAAACACTTTGTTATTTCGCGTATAATTATTTAAAGGGGCAGGAAGAGGCGGAAGATGTTGTACAAGAAGTTTTTATTAAATTGCTTGATGCAACAGAAAGCTTTGATAATGAGGAACACTTGAAACATTACCTTTATAAAGCGGTTCGGAATGCATGTCTGAATCAAATAAAACTCTCGGGAATTCGGTCTGAAATCTTGAATAATATACAAAAAAATACTCCTCAAGATGAAAATGACTTTTTTGTCCATGTCGTTCGAGCAGAGGTCTATGGGGAAATTATGGCTGCTGTTAATGAATTACCGAACGAGTGTGGACGTGTTTTCAAGTTGGCATACGTGGATGGTTTTAGTAACGAGGAAGTCGCCGAACAATTATCTATCAGCGTGAACACGGTAAAATCCCAGAAGAATAAGGCAAAGATTCAATTGCGGGAGAAGTTGAAAGGGTTGTATCCAGTATTGTTGTTTTTCTTGAATATATAGATTTTTTTTTGGGGGGGGGTATTTTCTTGAAAAATAGTTGTTTGTAAAAAAAAGATTACTTTTTCAAGAAAAAAAATGAGTTTTGCGTAATCCTTTTTTTCGAGTTATTTGTATTAGGGCAAATTTGAAGAAAGAGATGAAGAATCCATTTAAGTTTGCAAAGGAATTATTACGGTATAGCCGGGGAGAACTTTCAGGACGAGAGAGGGAAGAGATGGAGAATGTACTAGAGGAAATGGAGAGATTGGATGAATTGGCGCGGGAGTTGGGGGATAAGGAACGTATCGGGGAGGAGTTGAGGGTAATCCGGACTTTTGACACGGAAAAAGCGTTGCGAGAAATAAATCGGAAGCGTGGAAAAGGACGGCGTTTATTTATACCGTGGGTGGCAGCGGCTTCTGTCGTGGTTGTTGCCGGAATGACAGTTTTATTTTTGTTGAATCGTGTTCCGGAGAAGGCAGCGAGCGTACCTGTTGTGGCAAGAGTGGAACCCGGGAAAGCGAAGGTTACTTTTGAAATGGCTTCCGGGGCTAGATTCGTGTTGGATACATTGACCTCGACGATTCGTAATGACAGGGCTAACGTGGCTTTTGAAAACAGTGACGGTACTCTTCGAGTTGAAGAGCAGGTTGATACCGTGGGCGATAATGTTCCCGAGGTAGGGAGGAATAAGATATTAGTTCCTTATGGTGGTACTTATTCATTAATTCTTGCCGATGGAACGAAGGTATATTTGAATTCGGGAACAGAGTTGGAGTTTCCCTCTCGTTTTAGTAAAGAAAAACGGCAGGTAACTTTGAAGGGAGAGGCTTATTTTGAAGTGGCCAGAAATGAGAATAAACCTTTTATAGTGCAGGTCAACGAGATGGCGGTAAAGGTGTTGGGCACATCTTTTAACGTGAAGTCTTACGTTGACGAGCCGGGTGTTTACACGACGTTGGTAGAGGGTAGTGTTGCTATTGCTCGCGATGGGCAACCGGACAAAGTGATCGTTCCGGGCGAACAGGCTTACTATAACAAGGGTGTTGGAACATTGAGTGTTAACCCGGTAGACGTGGCTGAATTTATTGCTTGGAAGGATGGTTTCTTCTTGTTTAAGGATCTGCCTTTAGAGGAAATCCTGCGTATCGTGTCGAGGTGGTATGACGTGGAGGTGTTTTACGTGAATCAGGGAGCGAGAAGCGTGGTGTACAGTGGTAAATTGCCGATGTATTCTTCTATCGAAGACGTGTTGAGGAAGTTCGAAATCTCGGGAGAGGTTCGGTTTGACTTAAAAGGAAGAGTTTTAATGGTTTATGACAAATAACAAACGGGATTGGGCAATCCCGTTCGCGATTACTCACTCGTTGGGCAACGAGTAGAATAAATGTTTAATTTAAATGTGATACAAATCTATGAAAAAAAATTGGGACTTGTTGCCAATAATATGGCAATACAGGAAAACTAAATTCTTTTTGTGTATGAGAATCTTGATGATTTTATTGCTGATCGGGTCTTTGCACCTCTCGGCAAACAGCTTTTCGCAGACAAGGGTGTCTTTAAACATGAAAGACGCTACCGTGCAGGAAGTTTTTTCCAACTTGGAGAAGATGACGGATTACACGTTCCTGTACAAGTTGGATTTGGTAGGCAAGTGTGGAAAAGTGAACGTGGAAGCCACGAATAAAGATTTCAGTCAATTACTGGAGGATTTATTGAATCCGCTCGGGTTGTCTTTCAAGATTGATGATCGAGTGGTGGTGATTACTGCTGCTAGGGTGAGGGATGAGAAGAAAGATGAAAAGAAAATGATCACAATCAAGGGACGTTTGTTCATGGCGGATAGTACCACGGTGCCGGGGGCGACGGTTATCTTGAAAGGTACGTCTACTGGTGTAATCACGGATATGGCGGGTGAATTTACTATTACCATCCCGGAAATGGAGGCTCCCGTGTTGGTGTTCTCGTTTATGGGGTTAAAAACGAAAGAGGTGAAGTACACCGGACAGAAGATTATGATGGTGTTGATGGAAGAGGACTCGAAGGCGATGGATGAGGTGGTGGTTACCGGGTATCAGAATGTGAATCGCCGGGATATGGTTGGTGCCTACACAACGGTGAAGGCTTCGGATATTATGATGCCAGCCTATAATACGATTGACCAGATGTTGCAAGGTCGTGTTGCCGGTATGGTGGTTATGAACACGAGTTCCCGTGTGGGAACGAGTCCTAAAATTAAGATTCGGGGAACTACGACGTTATTAGGAAATCAAGCTCCTTTGTGGGTTGTGGATGGAATTATTCAGGAAGATCCTTTGGAAATTGAAGCAACAGCTTTGTTTACCCAAGATTTTAAGGATATTATCGGAAATCAAGTTTCTTGGTTGAATCCTATGGATATAGAGACAATTACGGTATTGAAGGATGCTTCCGCTACTGCCGTTTATGGTGCTAAGGCTTCTAATGGTGTCATTGTTATTACAACTAAGAAAGGTAAGGTTGATCGTATGACGATTAATTATACAGGAAATATGTCTATAAATACGAAGCCGAATTATGGTATGTTTAATTACATGAATTCTAAGGAGCGTATTATTTTTGCCCAAGAAGTATTTAATGCCGGTACTTCGTATTTGAACGAGCCTATAAAACAATCTTATACTTATGAGGGAGTAATGAGGATGTATTTAGAAGGAGATATCAGTTATGATGATTTCATGCAAAAGAAACATTATTTCGAAACGGTAAATACGGATTGGTTTGATTTATTGACACAAACTGCCGTGAGTCACAATCATAATTTAAGTGTTTCCGGTGGTACTGAAAAAATGACATATAATATTTCTTTGGGGTATAATAATTCAGAAGGGCAGGAAATCGGAAACTCGAGCGAAAGAATGACGGGACGTGTTGGTGTCGGTGTCAATTTACACAAAAATATACGTGTAGACGCAAGTATTAGTGGAAGTACAACTACAAATAAAGGATTTGGTGTTGATGTAAATCCGATGTCATACGCAACAACGATGAATCGGGCAGTTCCTGCTTATGATGAAAATGGAGAGCCTGTTTTTTATCAAGTTTCCGGAGGGTATGCACACAATAATGTGAGTTCTTTGGCTTATAATTTTATAAATGAACGGGATAATAGTGGTTCACTTGTTGAAGATACGCATTTAGCTGCTAATTTGAATTTTAGTTGGGATATTCTTGATTGGTTGAAATATGAATTCACGGGAGGATATACTCGTGCGCAAAGTAATAATGAAACTTGGAGTTTGGAGAAAACTCATTATATCGCATCAAAGTATAGGGGGTATGATTACGGAACTGTTGAGCCGGGGAGTGCGTTGTTTAAGGCAGCAATATTGCCTTTCGGTGGCGTGTTAGCCACTGTTGATGGCTTATCGTCCTCGTATAATATACAGAATAAGTTGTTGGTTTCTAAAAGTTTTAATGATGAGCATAGATTGAATGTGATGTTGGGAATGGAGCTTCGTTCATCTTCGGTAAAAAGACATGAGAACAAGGTGTTTGGTTATGTGCCAGAACGTGGTGAAAAATTAATAAAACCGACGCCTCCCGATGCTTTTTTCCCGATAAATGGATCGTTTGAAGATTGGGGTGTTTTAAGCGATTTATTTTCGAGAGATTGGAGAAGAATTAAAAATACAGATAATTTCCTTTCTTATTTTGCTACTATTGCTTATTCTTTGAAGAATAGATATGTGTTTAATTTCTCGATTCGTAATGATGAGTCAAACCGATTTGGGCAGGATGCAAATAATCGTTTTGATCCGACTTATTCATTCGGTGCTTCTTGGAGAGTTATGGATGAACCTTGGATGGAAAGTATTGTCGGATTTGTGAATTCATTGAATTTGCGTGTGACTTACGGTATACAAGGAAATGCAGCGACGAGATTAGGACCGGATTTGATTCTTTATCAAAAGGGGGCTGCTAATGTATATAATCAATATTATTCATCAATTAGTAGATTGCCGAATCCCAATTTGTCATGGGAAAGAACGAAGTCTTGGAATTTCGGATTGGATATGCAATTGATTGAAATGTTTAATGTGGCAATAGATTATTATACTAGAAGTTCAAATGCTATTGTATCTCAGGATATTCCATTTGAGTATGGTAGAACTTCGATGGATATAAATGGAGGCAAGATTCGTAATAGTGGGGTGGAGTTTACTGTTAGTTTTACTCCGATTCAGACAAAAGATTGGGCCTTGAGTGTTTCGTTGAATTCATCTAAAAACTGGAATGAAGCAGGTAATCAACAATATACAGCTAACAAGAATGATTTATTGAATGGAGCTTCTGGTAAAATTTTGAAAAAAGGTTATTCTGTTACTGGTTTTTGGTCTTATTCTTTCGCGGGTTTGAGTGCTGAAGATGGACATCCATTATTTAATAATCTTGATGTTCCAGAAGAGGAACGGGATTCTAAAGTGGATCCAACTACATTTTTGGTATATTCCGGGGATCAAGAGCCTTCATTTACCGGAGGATTGAGTTTAGGGTTGCGTTGGAAAAATCTTTCTTTATCAACCAATTTTTCTCTATTACTTGGAGCGAAAAAGCGTTTGCCTTCACCTTATGAAAATTTCCCATATGGAGGATTAGCCGTACCGGGGGAATTGGATAATTTGAGTAAGGATTTGAATAATCGTTGGAAGAAACCGGGTGACGAGAATAAAACAAAAATTCCGGGAGTTGTACTTCCTGGACAGAGATATGAATATGTTTTGCCAGATAATGACACAGGGCAATGGCTTTCGATGTGGGAGCAGTCAGATGCAATGGTTGTGAATGCTTCCTTTTTGCGGTGTAATCAATTATCTTTATCTTGGAATGTAGATAGGGAGTGGTGTAAAAAAATAGGTGTAAAGACTCTTAGTGTGAATGCAGGGGTTTCTAATTTATTTGTTATCGCTAGTAAGAAGTTTAACGGTTTTGATCCGGAATTAGGTAATAGTGTACAACCGAAGAATTACTCGTTTGGGGTTAATATTGGATTTTAAACAATGAGAAAGATGAAAAAAATATTAATAGTATTGTTTGCAGGAGCAATTGCGGCATGTTCGGATTTTTTGGAGCCAAAGTCGCAAAGTGAGTATATACCTAAGGAAGCAACAGCTTTGAATGAAATGTTGCTGGGTGAAGCTTATCCTATGTTATCAGGAGGAGATAATGCAAAGTCGCTTTTGGATATTGTTTCCATTTTGGATGATGATGTGATGTGTACGGATACTCCGGGAGTTATTAATTCTTCAGTCACAGAATCAAATGCGAGTGAGTTTATTTTGTTACGTGCCTTATTTTCATGGCAACCAGATGTATGTGTTGTGGCGGAGAATTATGAAAGCCCGCTAAAGTGTTGGGGAAATTATTATACTTACATTTTAGGTGCAAACGCAGCCTTGGATTACGTGGACGGGGTATCTGGTACGGAAGACGAGAAAAATATAGTGAAAGCTCAGGCTTTGGCTTTACGTGGTTTTTATTATTTTTATCTAGTGAATATCTGGGGAGAGTCTTATAGCCAAAATAAAGCAGGTTTAGGGGTTCCATTGAAATTAACAAGTGGATTAGAAAAGCGAGATATATCGAGAAATACAGTAGAAGAGGTATATGAACGTATATTGAAAGATTTGAATGAAGCAGAGAGATTGTATGGGGAACTGCCTGAAAGTTTGCGGTTTAAAAAAGATTATAGGACAAGTTTGCCTATGGTACAATTGTTGAAGTCACGCGTGTATTTGTACATGGAAGATTGGAAAAATGCGGCAATATATGCAAAAAAAGTAATTGAAGATTGGGATTTTGCTTTGACAGACTTGAATAATTTGCCAAAGGATTCGTATTATAATTTTATATCTATGGATTGTACCGAGGCGATTTGGGTGTTCGGTTCAATAGCGGAATATATGACTTATTTAGATGTTAATGTATATATAGACGATCCGATGGATGATGAGGAGCATATTTCTGTTAAGTTTTTTAATGCATCTGATAAATTGTTGAAATTGTATACAGATGGTGATTTGAGAAAAGCTAATTATGTGTTGCATGAAAGGTATAATGATTCGTGGGGTAATCAATATGAAGGTAATTATTTAGCAGTTGGAAAATTCGCAATTAATCCGGATCATAATGTAGCTGCCAGATCTGGATTTGCGCATGCATTTAGATTGCCGGAGGCTTATTTGAATTTGGCTGAAGCCGCAGCAATGGATAAAGATGATGAAACAGCGTTATGGGCATTGAATGAGTTGAGGAAGATGCGTTTTGCAAAAGAAAAGTATAAATCTGTTTCAGGACTTAGTGGAGAAGTATTGGTGGAAAGAATTCGTTTGGAAAGACGTTTGGAGCTTTGTTTCGAGGGACATCGTTGGTTTGATTTGAAACGTTATGGAACAACTCAGGTTGAACATCAATGGAAAATGGAGGGAAAATTAGTTCAAACATATTTATTGCCCGAGAATGATCCATTTTATGCCTTTCCTCTTTCACGAGATGTGTTAGAACAGAACAAGAGTTTGGAACAAAATAAGTTACCTAATCCTAGATAGTTGTTGAATATAAAAACGATAGATTATGAAATGGATATATATATTGTGTAGTGCCATAATTATGGGGTTGTTTGCCTCTTGTTATGATGAAAAAGCATTGACACCCACGGAAGATGGGGAAGGTATGAGCCGATATGAATTTCCACAAGGGACAAATGCTTGGGATAAGGATATAGAGGAGATTGCAGAAAAATTTAATGTATATTTGATATATAAGGATTTTACGCATGCTGATTTTAATCGTTCTTGGACGGGTAGTAGCCTAGGAATTGAATATTATGGGGAGGATTTGACGGATGAACAAGCAGAACGGGCAACTCGTTTTATGAAAGAGCATGTATTTGCATATTTGAACGAGAAGGTTATATCTAGGGTATTGCCCATGTATTGGTATATGGCTTATGATGTCCATGTTCTTAATATTATCCTTCCGGGAATTTTGGAATTTAAAAATCCTCAACCAGAATATAACGATGGTTTGGATTTTTGGGTAATTTGTCTGGAAGGTGAAGATCCGGAAGATTCAGGTATGATGGCGGGTGGTGATAAAATAGATTTTCCTATAACCCCAAGGGATTTTTATCTAAGAAGAGGAGGAGTACTAGAGCATATATTATTGACTTCTTTTGATAAAGGTAATATTGAAATTCCTGCAAGTTTTGAAACGGGTTTTGATTATAAAACGGAAGTTAAAAGTGCTGATTGGGAAGTAGATGATGAAAATTATTATTTAACTCGAGGATTTCCCGGATACCCGGGATCTGGTACTATTGGAGATGGTTTTAAACCTTTAGAATATATAAGTCAAATGAGTAATATTAAAAATTTCCAAACTTATATTAAGTTTTGCTTGTATTATTCTGTTGCAGAATTAGATGAAAAATATCCTCGTTCTAAATATCCGCTTTTGAGAGAGAAGCGAGATTTCGTGGCTAATTATTTTAAGACAACATATGGTGTTGATTTTGATGCCATCATAGAGGGACCTGAAATTGGGGAATAATTTGAAAAATAAATCGGGAGGAATTTTCCTCCCGATAAAAAACGAATGGTATGTTTAAAATCGGATATATACTTGTTATTGCGTTATTGTTGAGTGTTACAACTTTTGCCCAATCAGGATTGAAGATTGCCGGAAAGGTGAGGTTGTTGAAATCAACAGAAATAGAATTGAGGACGATTGAGGGAGAAAGGTTGTTGGCGGTTTCGGCAAAGAATGGGGAGGAGTTTGTTATGGGACCTTTGGAGATAGTGCCGGATGTTTACCTGATTTGTTTCGGGGAAACAAGTCAGCCGATTTATTTGACGAATACCGAGGTGACGATAAAAGGATTTTACGATTGTCAGAACGTGGGGAATAGTTCGTTGGATTTCACGGGGATAGACAAGTATTATGAATTGTTGAAGTGGTTGCCGAAGGAGCAGTTTGCGCAAGATAAGACGATAGATGTGGGTGTGAAAGGGAAGTTGGAGGGGAATATGTATAGTGCCTTGGCGTATATCGCGAATATGTCAACTTATGAGCCGAATAAGTTGTTGTTGGACTGTATGGCGGGGAGAGCGTTGGAAACGGCTTCCGGGAAGTGGTTGAAGCATCGGGCGGATAGTTTATATCATTATTCGATAGGTGCCCCGGCGTATGATTTCACGTTTCGGGATGCCAGTGGGAAAAAGGTGAGGTTGAGTGATTTTCGTGGAAAATTGGTTCTCGTGGATTTTTGGGCTTCATGGTGCGGACCGTGTCGTGGGGAGATGAAGAAATTGGTACCGATATACAACGAGTTGAAGGGGGATGATTTGGCATTTATCAGTATATCGTTGGACTCGAAAGAGAAGAATTGGAGAAAGGCATTGGAAGAGGAGAAATTGCCTTGGGTGACGTTGTGGGATGAAGAAGGTTTTGTTATCGGTAACAAGCCGAACACGATTCAACGGGCGTATGGTTTTTATAGTATCCCGTTCATTGTTTTGATTGACAAGGAAGGACGTTTGCTGGCAAAGGATTTGAGGGGAGAACGGGTGAAAGAGGAGATTCTGAAAGCCAGAAGGGGGTAATTTTAGATTTATGATTTACGATTTTAAATTTTAGATTTAAGATTTGAGGTTTTGATTTTGGATTAACGATTGGTGAGAACGAGTCGTATTGATATTGTATTGTAAAAAAGGTAAAACTGTAAGAGATGAAAAAGTATTTTTTGTTATTAATGGCAAGTGCATGTATCAGTGTTGCTGATGCGCAGTTGGTGAAACAGAATGAGCGGGGTGAAAAGAAGCAGTCCGAGTTGGATTGGTATAATTGTTCGTTTGAAAAGGACGGGGTGTACGGTGCGGAAATAAACAAGGCGTACGATTTTTTGAAAGGGAAAAAGATTAAAAAAAGACCAGTGGTTGCTTTGATTGGGACGGGAATGGATGTGGAACATGAAGATTTGAAGCAGGCGATTTGGTTTAACCCGAAAGAAAAGGCTAATGGAAAGGATAACGATAAAAACGGTCTGGTAGGGGATATCAACGGTTGGAATTTCTTGGGCGGTAAAGACGGTCAAGTGATGGAGAGTACGATGCGGGAAGGGGACCGGGAGTTTTTACGGTTGAAAGATAAGTATGCTGATTATATATTCGACGGGAAGGATTATTACAAGGTTATTAACGAGAAGATGACGAAGGTGGCTGCCCCGGAAAATATAGAAGAATATAATTATTTTCGTAATAAGGTGTTACCGGAATCTCCGATGGCAGGTAGTTATGCCGGATGGCAATTGACTTATTTGATAAGGGATTATGCCGCTAAGTTTGACCGGATGATGAAAGAGCGTTTTCCGGGAAAAGAGTTGACCCAAGAAGAATTCGGGATTTGTTATGACCCGAAAGCACCTCGCGATTCTTTGTCTGAAGTGGCGTTTATGATGTGTGCTTATGCTTTTAGTGTTTATCAGTCAGATAAATGGGAAGATGTTTATAAAGGGATAAGAAGTGGAGCACAGATTGAAATGTCTGGAAAAGAATACAGGGAGAAAGTAGAGCGTTTCGGGTCGGATGGGCGTGCTGAAATCATAGGAGATAATTATCTGGATATAAATGATAATAAATACGGGAATAATGTATTGTTGACGACAGATGCTGCGCTCGGTACTATGGTTGCCGGTATTGTTGCCGGTAAGAGAGATAATGGTTTGGGGGGAAACGGTATTATGGATGAGGCAGAGATTATGGCGTTGCGGGTTATGGCAGAGGGAGAACCTTATTTGAAAGATATCGCGTTGGCCATTCGTTATGCCGTGGACCACAACGCTGATGTTATCATGTTGCCGGTTCAGAATACGCTTTACCCGGAGGAGCAGAAAAAATGGGTTAGTGATGCTTTGGAATACGCGGAGAGTAAAGGTGTTTTCGTTGTTTCTCAAGTGTGGGATGCGGCGCAGGATTTGGCAGAGGAAACTTATTTCCCGAATCGTTGGATGACGGGTAAAAAGGAATTGACGAATTTGATGATAGTTGCTTCTTCTGATAAAGCGGGGAATCCGTCCATGGATTCGAATTATGGAGCCAAAGAGGTGGATTTGTTTGCCCCGGGTAGAGATATTTATTCTACCTACACGGGAGATACCTATCAAACAGGAAACGCTATCGGTTTTGCTGCCGCAACCACGGTGGGGGTCGCTGCTTTGATGAAAGCGTATTACCCGGAGTTGACCGGAACGCAGATTCGAAATATCTTGTTAGAGTCCGTGACATCCAGAAAAGACGCGGAGGTCGAAAAGGCTATTGTCGTGAATGGTCAACGGACACAAGATTTATTCTTGTTTGGAGATTTGTGCCTTTCCGGTGGGATTATTAATGCTTATCAGGCAGTAGTGGCTGCTGATAAGGTGTCTAAATAATGAGTGATGAGAATAGGAATTAAGATTATTCTCGGATTGTTGTTGTGTTTGATTGTTGTGCCGCTTTCGGCACAACAAGTCAAAAGCGTGATACCGTACCGGATGGTGGGGGGAAAGATGATTGTGGATATGAGTGTGAATGGCAAGGTGCGTTCGTTTATATTCGACACGGGGGGACAGATGGCTTTGACCGGGGAGCTTTGTGATGAGTTGAATATTCCGGTGGTGGATTCGGTGAAGGTGACGGATGTAAACGGAAAAGAGGTGGGACTTCCCCGGGTGCTAGTGTCTAGTCTGTTGACCCCGGATGAGCGAATTAATTTCTCCGGAGTTCCGGCAATGAAGTTGTCAACACCTTCTCCTTTCGAATGCTTCCACGCGGACGGATTGATTGGGAGTGATTTGCTTAAGAATCTGATTGTCGAGATTGATGGTAAAACTAAAACGATAACGGTAACTTCTGCCGAGAAAGCATCGACCGTTTCTTTGCGTAAAATGCTTCCGTTTTCGGGGAAAGGATATATGCCGATTATCACGTTGCAAGCCGGGGCGGGAAATAGTTTGGTTGCCTTATTTGACACGGGGTGTCCTAGTTTTTTGTCCTTGAAGGACACGGACTACGAGGAGCTAAGTGCTAAAAGTGCTTTTGAGGTGAAGAGTGAAGGAGTCGGGGGAGGCTCTATAGGTGTCGGGGGGATGACAGAGTCAAAGGTCGCGTATCGAGTGGAGTTACCGCTTTTGTCGGTGGGAGCGACTAAATTCAAGAATGTGACGGCAGAAACTTCAACGCCGCCTTACACGTTGTTGGGGGTGAAGTTGTTGGAATATGGTAAGGTAACGATTGATTATTCTCGTAAACGCTGGTATTTTGAGCCTTACGAGCAAGAGTTTGACATGGCAAGTAAGCATTATAACGTGAATTTGCAAGTGAAGGATGGAGATTTAGTGGTTGCTACGGTATGGACGGCTATGAAAGAAGTGGTAGACCCCGGTGATAAAGTGCTAAAGATAAATGGCAAACCCACGGGGAAATATGATTTTTGCGAGAGTATTATCACGGGAATACCGGAATTGAAAGCGAAGAAAAAGACAAAATTGACAATTCTCACGAAGGAGGGGGAGAAGGTGATAGTGTATCAAAAAGAATGAGGGGATTGGCTATTTATGATTTACGATTTATGATTTTGGATTTATGATTATGAGGAAATTGGCGATGATAGCCGGGATGTGTCTGTTGGGGATGACTACATGGGCACAATCGACGAAACGGGTGTGTGACACGATACATTACGAGTTCGTGCAGAATAAGATTATTATTCCGGTGACGGTGAACGGGGTGACTGTGAAATATATCGTGGACACGGGAGGGCAGACCGGGACGGATTGGGAGAACGTGCAGAAGATGGATGGTGTTGCCACGGGAGCCTCGAATCCTATTTCTGATTTGAACGGGATGAAACAATTGTATCAGGTGGCGGAAGTGAAAGACGTGCAGTTGAGCCCGAATTATAAGTTGTCAAAGATGAAAACCATGGTTTTCCCCGTGGGCGGATTGTTTCAGGCGTTGGGGGTAGCCGGAATCCTTGGAGGAGATGCGTTTGCCCAATCGGTGGTGACGTTTGACGCAAGGGAGCAAATTATGGTGATTAATTACCCGTATCGTCCCGAGCGTTTGAAGATTACAGACGGGGTGGAGATGTTCGGGGGGATGACTCACCACTCTATCGTGAAAATGGAGTTGGGGGGAGTAGAAAAAGAAGTGTTGTTTGACACGGGTGCGGGAGGCTTTTTGTTGTTGAATGATGCTGTTTTTAAAGAGATTGAGGAGAATGGAAATGGAGAAAGAGTGGCACGAGGTTGCGGAATTAATGGAATAGGATTGGAAGGATTGTGCGACCCGGTGGAGATAGAGAAAGTCAACGTGAAAGAAATGGTTGTTTTAGGGAAGAAATTCACGAATGTCGGGAGCGTGATTTCAGGGCGTAACTCTATCCTTGTTGGGGTTGATTTGTTGAAATACGGGAAAGTGGTGATTGATTATATGCGGAATCGCTTGTATTTTTTCCCTTTTGATTCAGGAGTTTCGGATATGGGCGGTGCGCCTAAAACATGGAACGTGGGTATTTTGCCCGCTAACGAGCGTTTCGAGATTACCACGATATGGGATAGCATGAAAGACGTGGTGGCTTTGGGTGAGCAAGTGATTGATATTAACGGTACGGATATCACGGGATTCCCGATGAGTCAGGCGGTGATTGATGATTTGATGAATGCTATCGTGGAGGATACTGCTTATATTATTGTGTTGCGGGATGGAAAGAAGGAAAAGATAGAGATTAGGAGGGAGTGATTTTATTTATGATTTTGGATTTACGATTTATGATTATGAGAAAGTTAATGATGATATTGGGGTTGAGTTTGTTGAGTATAATGACATGGGCTCAATCGAAGAATACGTCCGTGGAGGTAAAGGATTACCGGGAGGTGGACGGAAAGATTATTTTGGAAATGGTGGTGAACGGGGTGATGGCGGATTTTGTTCTGGATTTGGCGGGGCATAATGCAATATTGCCGGAATACGTGGAAAAGTTGAATATCGATGCGAACGTGAAGGGAGATTTCCGTTACGATACATTTCAATACAAACGGGTTCCGGTGGAGAAATCGGTAAATATAGAAACAATTTCTTTTGGGAATAGCGTGTTCGGTAACGGGGTTGCGGCATTTGTGTTGAAAGATGAACCATATTTGCGAAAATTGGGTGTCGCTGGTATTGTCGGGGGAACGTTGTTTCGGAGTGTCGTGTTGACGATAGATTCGAGAAGAAAGAAAATTACGATGAGTAATCCTTATCGTCCTGCTTATATGAAATTGGACCATCGTTCTAATATAGAAGTGGTCACGGGTTCAGGGATAGTTTGTCCCGTGGAATTGGATGGGGTATCTTACTCTTTGTTGCTGGATACGTGGAGTGATGGAATGATTGTTTTGAACTCGGCTGACTTTGCCGGATTCAGCGGGAAGGACGGGAATGGAATGAAGAAAAGCGTCGGGTATGCCGGTACTGACGTGGCAGCCTCGAGTAAGTTTGCCGAGAAATGTCGTTTCGTGAAAAGCGATTTCACGGATGTGGCTGTTGTCGAGAACGAGTCTTTGCCTCGGTCGGTACTGGGAAACGGTATCTTGAAGCAAGGGTTGGTTTCCATTGATTACGGGAAACAGAAAGTGTATTTCCAACCGTTTGATTTGGCAGAGGTGAAAGATGAAGTGACGGGAGGCAATGAAGTAAAGGTGGAAGCCGGTAAATTGAACCCGATAACACGGGAGTATTTTTTGGAGCATGTTTACGATTACCGGAAGAGCAAGGAGTTTGTGTTCAAGGGGGATAAACCTGTCGTGATTGATTTCTGGGCAACTTGGTGCGGACCGTGTATGCGCTTGATTCCGGAGTTGGAAAAAATGGCGGAAAAGTATAAAGACCAAGTGATATTCCTGAAGGTGAATGCCGATAAAGAGAAGGAGTTGTGCGGTATGTTTAATGTTGTGGCGTTGCCTACATTGTTCTTTATTCCTGTCGGGGGAAAACCGATTATAGACGTAGGGGCGACTCCGGAAAAGTACGTGGAGATTATCGAGAACCAGTTGTTGAAGAAGTAGAATTAATTGATAGATTATGAAATTAATAGGAATTGTATTCTTGTTGTTTGTGTCTTTGAGCGGGATGGCACAGCAGGCCGAAACGTTGAAAGAATACGTGACGAAGAGATGGGAAGATTTCAAGGTGCCGGAAAAAGAGGTTGCTAAAGCGATTCTGGCTGAACGGGAACAAATAGCAAGATATATAAAAGCGAATGGCGCTTCGAGGGAGGCAGTACAGGAGAACGGGGCTCAAGCTATTCGTCGGGTGGCTGATTTGTATGACGAGGGAAAAGATGCCCGGTTAAAGGCTTCCGTGATTAAGAAAGTATTGAAAGGTGTTGACTTGTCATCTAAGGAATTCGTGAAATGTTCCGGTTTAGAGTTTGTCGTGGAGGATTATTACGGCTTGAAAGCAGTCATGGAAGGTGCCCCGGCAGAAGAGGCTTGGGGAAGTATGTGGTTTAATACCACGGTAGAAACGATAGGAAATGACTATGATTACCGGAGGTATCGTCAGATACTTGAATTGAATAACCCGGAGTTGTCATTGGCTTATTTGTCTTGTTTGAGGTCTGTTTTCAGGTATAACGGGTACACGAAGGGATTGGACGAGCTCCGTCCGTTGTTCGAGAAGAATATGCCGGAAGGGGATTTGAAGGATGAAATCAATAAATTGTACGAGGGGTACGAGCATCTGAAAGAGGGAAATGTTGCTCCGGCATTCACGCTGAAGGACTTTAAGGGGAAAGAGCATTCTTTGGCGGATTATAAAGGGAAGGTGTTGGTCATTGACGTGTGGGCTACGTGGTGCGGGGGATGTATTGCCAAGTTGCCGACATATATGGCTATGAGTCAGAAGTATAAAGAACGGGATGATATTGAATTTATCACGATATCGATAGATGATAAAGGGGCTTTCAATAGTTGGAAGTATGCCTTACCTCGTTTGAAGTTAATGGGAGTGACTAATTTATTGGCATCCAAGGGTGAGTGTACTTTCCAGAAAGATTATAACATAACAGGTATTCCTCGTTATTTTCTGATTGATAAGGAAGGGAAAATCGTATCGGTTTATGCCCCGACACCCGGAAAGGCTTTTGAAGCATTGATTGATAAGACATTGGAAAAATACGTAAGAGAGTAGTGTATGAAAATAACTGTTTGGTGCGTGCTTTTGTGTATGCTGGCAACCGGGCAACGGGTAAATGCCCAAGGTAAGGTGACGGAACAACAAAAGAGTGAATACGCGAAAGGAAATCAGGACCCGAAGTTTTTAAAGGGGTATATTGATGCCTTGAAGGCTGACGGGCGGACAGACGAGTTGAATGATGCTGTCGACCGTTATCTGATGGTGCTCCCGTTGAATGAACGTTATTCGGGGGAAAACTTGCATTATTTTATAGAGGATATAAATAGTTTGAATGCGAAGTCTTTCACGGGTATTATTGAACATTGGAAAGATATTCCTCTGGCAGCGAATCAGGTGGAAGAGGTCGTGAAGAAGATTAATGACGTGTGTAAGACGACATTTTTTCAGACCTTTTTTCAAGAAGGGGACGCCAAGGGAATGCCGACCGTGGATTGTTCCTCGTTGCTGGCAGCTTTGAAAGGGTCGAAAATCCCGGTGCCGGAAACCCGTCGCCGATTGATAGAGATGTGGCAGAATTGGCGGGAGAAAAAGGTTGATAGTATGATTCGTGCTTTTGAACAATTTGTTATCGCATATGCGAACGAGGATAAGGAGGGGGCTTTGCAACTTGACCTGATGTTGGACGGTGTCGTTTTGGGGAATATATTGAATTATATATTGGAAGAATGTAATTTTGAGCAATGTTCGAAGATGTTTGAAGTTATGGAGCATGCCATCGAGAAAAACGGGCGTACCGGACTCTGGGATTTGATAGGAATGTCAAGAGATAATTTTGAGGGGAAGAAGATGATGTTGGAACTGGGAGAGGAATGATTACGAGGATATATTAAATGAACAAGATATGAGATACTTCATTGCTTTTTTAGTGGTTTGTTGTGTAGGATGTACACGATCATCACGTTACGCTTTTACCCTGAAAGGTGATCTGGACGGGATGAAATACGGGAAGGCTTTTTTGATAGCCCCCGGGGATAGTGCAAAGATTCTGTATACGGCAGAGATTGACGGCGGGAAGTTTGAAATCAAGGGTGAGTTGGACGAACCGGGGTCGTATATATTGAAGGTGAATCGTAGGCAGTTCTATTTTTTCATGGATGGAAAGAATATGGAGGTGACAGGCGATTATTCAAAGTTGGGGAATCGTAGCGTGAAAGGCTCTCCTGCCAATGACTTGAACGAGGAATACGATAAGATTGCTCAAGAACAATTCTATACCGTGAGAAACGCACTGATAAGCGAGTACAAGGAGGCTTTGGACGCGGGGGAACAAAAGTTGGCGGACGAGAAGATGACGGAAGCGTTGAAAGCGGAAGAAATTCAATATCGTTTGACGAAAGAGTTTGTCAAGAAATACCCGGACAATATGTTTTCCGCTTATATTGCGGATAATGTAAAAGGGGAGAGCCATGAGAAGGGGAAGGCGTTGTACGACTTGCTTTCGGAAAGGAATAAATCGTCCTATTACGGGCGTTTGTTGAAGAAACACACGGATGAATTGGCGGTTTCGGCTTTGGGGGTTCCTTGTCCTAACTTCACGGCAACGGATGAGTCTGGGAATAAGGTATCTTTGGATTCCCAGAAAGGGAATATTCTGATATTGGATTTTTGGGCATCTTGGTGCGGACCGTGTCGGCAGGAGATGAAAAACCTGCGGGAGCAGTACGCTGAATTTAAAGACCAAGGGGTGCGTATCATGAGTATTTCTTTGGATGATTCCGTGGAGAAATGGAAAAAAGCTTGTGAAGAAGAGCGGATACCGTGGATTAGCGTGAGGGATGACAACGGGTGGTCGAAGTCGGAGATACGGAAATTGTTCGGGATACAGGCCATTCCTTTTATCGTGTTGTTGGATAAAGACGGGAATATCGTGGCAAAGAATATCCGTCGGAATAGTTTACGGGAGAAGATTGTCGAATTGTTGCAAAAATAGTAGGTTATGAAGACAAGAAATATTTTACTGGTTTGTATCATCTTGTGTGGTGCTTTTGGCAGTTATGCCCAACAACAGAAATCGAAGGACGACGTTTTGTTTGAAAAGATACACGCCGTTTATAATCGTATCCCCGGTGGATTGGGTAAAGATGAACTTGTCCGGAAGGTGAATGACGCGGAAAGGGAGGCTCGGCAGGCTATGGATTCTCTTTCCGGCAAGGATGCCAAGCAGAAGGCGGAGTTGCTTTGTTATAACGGGATATTGTGGAGTCTGGGTGCGCAAGCTGTTGAGATGAAAGATAAGGCATTACAAAATGAAGTTGCGGAACGAGTGAAAGGGCTGGATTTGGATTCTCCGGTATTGGAGGTGTTGACAGACGTGGAGAGAACCAATTTGTTGAACGGGTATTTCCGTGTTTTTATGCCGGAATTGTCTGAACTGGCACGTGCTACTTATGTTTTGTATAATATCAAGAGTGAAGAGGTGCGCAATCCTTACGTGTTGTCCGTTTTGGTTTCCGAGTTGAAGCGGCACGGCTACACGGATGAGGTGAAAGGTCTGATGGAGGATATAGAAATTTGTTCCAAGACCGAATCAACCCGTCAGACAGCGTTGGAATTGAAGGAGAGGTATTATCCCGTGCGCGTGGGGGCTATGGCTCCGGATTTCGAAATGGAAGACGAGAACGGGAAAATGATAAAACTTTCGGATTTCAAGGGAAAAGCTGTATTTATTGATGTCTGGGCGACTTGGTGCGGGGGATGCGTGGCAGGATTGCCCGCGTTTATAGAACTCAAAAAGCAATATAAGAATCGGGATGATATTATATTTCTGACTATTTCCGACGACGGGGTGGAAGCAAAAGCCCGTTGGAAGAACTTTCTGCGAGAGAAAAAGTATTCCGGGATTATGCCGCATCTGATTATTAATAAAGAAAAGGATAATTTCACGGGGGATTATTGTATCACGGGTATTCCCCGGTATATCCTGATTGATAAAAGTGGAAAAATTGTGAATGCATGGCATGTCGGGGCGAATCACGAATATTTCCCGTTCTTTTTCTCCATGGAACTGGAGGGGATGAATAGGGAGTGATTTATCATTTTTTTGCAAAAAGGAAGGAACTGATTTGTTAAACAGTTCCTTTTTTTATATTTTTGTTTTCACACGTTGGTGCGAATGCAAATATGGAAAGAAAACAGGTAGATATTAATATGTTGTTACTACGCTTGCAACAAGGGGATGAGAAGGCTTTTCGGAGTTTATTCGAAGAGTTTTATCCCTCGTTATGTTTGTTCGCTACCCATTATTTAGGAGATAAGGATGAAGCTGCCGATATTGTACAGGAGTCTTTTTTGAAGTACTGGAATAAACGGGCTGATTTTGATGATTACCGGAGGATAAAGTCTTTCCTTTATGTCGTGGTTCGCCATGCTTGTTTGAATCATTTGCGGGATAGAAATTTGCGATTGCAGGTTTCCGACGAATTGATTAAAGATACCGAACAAGACTTTCATGATTACTTGATGGAAGAGGAGGCTCATCGTATTTTTAATAAGGCGATTGATAGTTTGCCAAACCAGATGCGTGCCGTGATTAATTATTCGTTGGACGGATTGAAGAATGCTGAGATTGCCGAGAAAATGAATCTGACAGAAGGGACGGTGCATGCTTATAAAAAAGAGGCTTATAAAAAGTTGAAAATCAGTTTAAGAGAGTGTTATTATTTATTATCTGTATTTGTGTATTTATTTTTCGAGTAGTTAATAAATATTAAATCAAAGCATACTGACACTCCATAAAATTTATTTTTTGTGTTCTAGGATAAAATGAATACAGAAGATAGGTTTGAATATGGATGATAAATATTTTGATATTGCCGAATTGGTAAGTAAATACCTCGTGAATGATTTGACGGATTCCGAACGGGAACGTTTAATGGAATGGGTGAAATTGTCCGAAAAGAATGGCGCTTGGTTTCGTTCGGTTACGGAAGAGGAGTTTGTCAGGTTGAAGCGTCAGGAATTAAAAGCTGTTGATATAAATCAAGGTTGGTTTTCTCTCTTGGGTAAGAAGCAACAGGAACGTAAACGGGTGTTGCGGATGTGCTTGTTGAAATACGCCGGTATATTTATACTTCCCGTTCTGGCATTAACGATGTATTTTTTTATGCATGAGGAACAATCCACAGTTCCCACGAGTGTAGCGCAAGAGATATTGCCCGGGGTACGTAAGGCTATTCTTCAAATGGCTGACGGTTCGTCGGTTTTGTTACATGCTAGGCAAGTGGATACTTTTAAAGAGAAGGACGGTACGTTAATAGATTTGAACGGGGAAAGTATCGTGTATGAATCAAATGATACTTCCGGTGTTCAAGTGGCAATATATAATACTTTAACGGTGCCTCGCGGCGGGGAGTACGTGTTGACTCTGAGCGACGGTACGGCTGTGCATTTGAATGCGGATTCAAAGTTACGTTTCCCGGTAAAATTTGTAGGTGATAAGAGAGTGGTTAAGTTGGAGGGAGAGGGATATTTTCATGTAGTGCGAAACGAGAATTCTCCTTTTATTGTTGAAGTATCCGGGATGGAAGTAACTGTTCTGGGAACGGAATTCAATGTATTCGGGTATGATGAAAGTGGAGAGGTACGAACTACGTTAATAAACGGGAGTGTGAAAATTTCATCGGAAAAGAACGAGAGAGTGTGTGTACTATCTCCCGGAGAACAGGCTGTGTTTAACAAGGAAAACGGGCAAATAGAAGTGAGTGAAGTAGATGTATCCTATGCTATTGCGTGGAAAGACGGGCTGATACGTTTCAGGGACCGTCCATTGAAAGAGATTATGGGATTTATTTCCCGTTGGTATGATGTGGAAGTCGTTTATAAGGATGAGGACGTGAAGGATTATCTTTTCGGGTGTAATTTCGACAGGCATGCGACAGTATTACCTTTGTTGGAACTTTTCCAAAGTACGGGTACTGTTCACTTCGAGATTGTTGGTAAGAAGATTATTGTAAGTAAATAAAATAGCGAAGAATAGTCGCATATTCTTCGCTCATTAATCAGCCTCTTGGCGGAGGCATAATTGTAATTAAATCTGATTCAAAATTATGAAAAAAAAATGTAGATGTACTCATTGGGAGGGAACAAAAATGAAAAAATTGTTCTTTCTCTGTCAGGTGACTCTTTTTCTTTTGCTTTCCGGTAATATTTTAGCGGATACCAGGGAAAAAGAACCATTGATTAATCTTTCTATGAAAGATGTACCTGTAAAGGATGTGATTTGGGCTATCGAGAAACAATCCAAGCTTGTTTTTGTATATAATACGGCAGACTTGGATAAGGTAGGGAAGATTAGCGTGGAAATCAAGAACAAAACGGTGCGGGAGGCGTTGGATATATGTTTGAAAGACACGGGATTCGAATATATTATTCAACAGAATACAGTGGTGATAAAACGAAAAGGGGTTACTACACGGGAAATACAGAAGGTTACGGTTCGAGGAAAGGTCGTGGATAAGGACGGTGCGCCTCTACCCGGGGTGACTATTTTAATCAAGGGTACTACCGTGGGTGTTTCCACGAACGGGGACGGACAATACGCTATAAGTGTCGCGAAACAGGATAGCCTTGTCTTCGTGTTCTCGTTTATCGGGCTGAAGACCAAAGAAGTCAAGTGGAACGGACAGGAAACATTGAATGTGGTATTGGAAGAAGATTCCCATGTTATGGATGAGGTGGTGGTATCGACGGGGTACAATACTGTCAACCGCAGGGATATGGTCGGTTCCTACACGAGCGTGAAAGCCGCTGATGTCATGATGCCGGCGTATAACTCGATAGACCAGATGTTGCAGGGGCAGGTCGCCGGTATGGTGGTGATGAACACGAGTTCCCGGGTGGGAACAACCCCGAAAATCAAATTGAGGGGAACAACGACTATTTTTGGAAACCAAGCCCCGTTATGGGTGGTAGACGGTATCGTACAGGAAGACCCACTGGAGTTGGAAACCGCGGACGTTATGACTCAAGACCTGAAAGACATTGTGGGCAGTCAGATTTCTTGGTTGAACCCGATGGATATAGAAACGATTACCGTGCTGAAAGATGCTTCAGCCACGGCTGTTTACGGTTCAAAGGCTTCTAACGGGGTAATCGTGATTACCACGAAGAAGGGAAAAGCAGGCAGGTTGACCGTGAACTACACGGGCAACATGACTATTAACACCCGCCCTAATTACGGGATGTTCAATTACATGAACTCCAAGGAGCGGGTGCAGTTCTCGCAAGACGTGTATAATGCCGGAGTGTATTACATGGAAGAACCGATAACTCAGCCGTATACTTACGAGGGAGCCATGAAAATGTATTTGGCGGGCGATTTAAGTTATGATGAATTCATGAAAAGAAAGACTTTTTTGTCAACGGTGAATACGGATTGGTTCGATTTGTTAACCCGTTCGGCTGTCAGTCATAGTCATAACGTGAGTTTGGCAGGAGGTACTGAGGCGGTAACTTACAATGTTTCTTTAGGGTATAACAACACGTTGGGACAGGAAATCGGAAACTCCAACGAGAGAATGACGGGTCGGGTAGCGGTGAATATACGTTTACACGAGAAAGTGCGTTTGGATGCCAGCTTAAATGCAACTTCCAGTACAACAAAGGCTTTTGGCGAAGAAGTGAATCCGATGTCGTATGCCACGACAACGAGTCGTTCCATCCCGGCTTATGATGAAGAGGGAAATCCGGTATATTATCAAAAACGGAAAACGTATTTATACAATAAAAGTGTACAGAGTTTGAGTTACAATTTTATCAATGAACGGGATAATAGCGGCTCTACCAACAAAAATTTGCATGTATCTGCCGCCCTTAACTTCAGGTGGAATATACTGGATTGGTTGAGTTATGAATTTACCGGGGGATATACAGCCTCGAACACCAACGGGGAAACTTATAACACGGAGAGAACGTTCCGTGTGGCTTGGAGGTATCGCGGGTATGATTATGGAGCGGCGGAACCGAACAGTTCATTATTTAAAGCGGCACTTTTACCTTTCGGGGGTGTGTTGTTTACCACGGATGCCACGCAACGTGCTTATAATATCCAGAACAAAGTGTTAATATCCAAATCCTTTAACGAGGACCATCGTCTGAATGCCATGCTGGCAATGGAACTTCGTTCCTCTGCTGTTACCAACAATGCTAATAAAGTATGGGGATATATGCCCGACCGGGGAGAAACTCTGGTAAAACCCACGCCGCCGGATGAATTGCGTCCCTTGAGTAATGCTGTTTCCGGTTGGGGAATATTGGATGAGATTTACGGGAGCGGGACAGGATGGACGCGCACCAAGAATACGGATAATTACCTTTCTTTCTTCGCGACAGTGGCTTACTCGTTGAAAAATCGTTACGTCTTTAATTTCTCGATGCGAAATGACGAGTCCAATCGTTTCGGGCAGGACGTGAATAACCGGTTTGACCCGACATATTCTTTCGGTTTGTCTTGGAGAGTGATGGATGAGCCGTGGTTAGCGGGAATAAAGAATTGGTTGAACAACTTTAACGTTCGTGCCACCTATGGAATACAGGGAAATGCGATGACTAAATTGGGACCGGATTTGACATTAAGACAATATGGCATTCTTTCGGTTTATAACCAGCATTATTCTAAAATCTCCGGTTTGCCGAACCCGAATCTTTCTTGGGAAAAAACAAAGTCTTGGGATTGGGGTGTGGATATGACCTTGCTTAATATATTTGATGTTGTGGTTGATTATTATAGAAGAAATTCGAACGTTATTGTCACCCAAGATTTGCCTTCCGAATACGGAATGTCGGATATGAAAATGAACGGGGGAAAAATAACGAACGAAGGAGTTGAGTTCACGGTTAGCTTTACCCCGGTAAGGACTAAAGATTGGGCTTTAAGTATCGCATTGAACTCTTCAAAAAACTGGAATAAAACAGGAAAAGAAGAATACGAAGCCACAAGAGATGAGTTACTTGCCGGTAATAGCGAGAAAATTTTGAAAAAAGGTTATCCGGTGGGAGGTTTTTGGTCTTATTCTTTTGCCGGGTTAAGCAGTGAGGATGGTCGCCCCTTGTTTAATTATCTTGATGTGCCGGAAGCTGAAAGAAATTCCGGGGTAGACCCGACTACTTACTTGGTGTATTCCGGTACGAAAGAACCGAATTTCACCGGGGGATTGAATTTCAGTTTACGTTGGAAGACGTTGACACTTTCATCCGGTTTCTCCCTGTTGTTAGGATGCAAAAAACGTTTGCCTTCTCCATACGCCAATATACCTAATGGAGCGAAAATCCCGGATTCGGATGTGAATTTGAGTAAGGATTTAACCAAACGTTGGAAGAAACCGGGAGATGAAAACTACACGAAAATCCCCGGATTGGTGACGACGCTGAGTAGTAATGTTGTTTTACCGAATGGTTCGGAGGAACAATGGATGAGAGTGTGGGAACAATCTGATGCTTTGGTGGCGGATGCTTCATTCTTGCGTTGCAGGCAATTGTCATTGTCTTGGCGGATTGGCGAAGATTGGTGCAAACGGATGGGGTTGAAGACGCTTTCCTTGAACGCCACGGTTTCAAATTTATTTGTTATAGCAAGCAAGCGCTTTAACGGTTTTGACCCGGAATTGGGGGATAGTGTGCATCCGAAGAATTATTCCGTGGGAATTAATATTGGATTTTAAAAATGTAGGATGATGAAAAAGTTATTGATAATATTATGCGCGGGTTTATTAGCCGCTTGTTCGGATTTCTTGGAACCCAAATCGCAAAGTGAATATATCCCGAGAGAAGCTGCTGCCTTGAATGAAATGTTATTGGGGAATGCTTATATACAAGCGGCAGGAGGGGACGAGGTCATGAATCTGTTGTTGATGTTCGACGATGATATCATGTGTTCGGATTCGGCAGGTGCGATAAACACGATGGTGATGACGGGAGATGATTTTCTGTTATTGGAGAAACTTTACGCGTGGCAGCCGGACATTTTTATACAGGAAGGTACTTTGATGTATCAATCCCCTTGGGACTGGTTCTATTCTTATATCTTGGGAGCGAATGCGGCGTTGGATTACATTGATGGAGTTTCGGGAACCGATGATGAAAAAAATATCGTGAAAGCTCAGGCTTTCGCTTTGCGCGGTTACTATTATTTCCAGTTGGTAAACATGTGGGGAGCTCCCTATAACTATGACAAGAAAGCATTGGGGGTACCCTTGAAAGTGACCAGTGCGTTGGAAGCGAAAGAACTTCCACGAAACACGGTTGAAGAAGTGTACGCTCAGATTTTGGCGGATTTGAATGAAGCTGAGAAATCATACGAGAAATTGCCCAAGGAACAACAATACCGGAAAGATTACAGAACCAGTTTACCCATGGTGCAATTATTGAAATCCAGAGTTTACCTGTACATGGAGGATTGGAAAAATGCGGCTATTTACGCGCAGAAAGTGATTGATGATTGGGATTTCATGTTGACAGACCTCAACTCTTTGCCCCAGAAAACGACGGCACAACCGTATTATAATTTTATTTCGCAAGATTGTTCGGAAGTGATTTGGGTGTTCGGGAAGATAGATAAATTTGTGAATTTAGTGAAGCAGGAAATGATATTTCCCGACCCTTATAAACCGGGACAAAACTTAGAAACTAATTTCTTTAATGCTTCTTCCGGGTTGCTTGACGCTTTCAAAGCCGGGGACCTTCGGAAAGAGAATTATATCGTGCGTTCTCCTTACACTGATTCCAAAGATAACCAGCATCTTGGTGGATACGCCCCTTACGGGAAATTCGCGGTGAACTATGCCCATGAACCTATTAGCAACACGAACTTCGCTCACGCGTTTCGGTTGGCGGAAGCCTATTTGAATTTGGCAGAGGCTGCTGCGTTGGATAAGGATGAGAAAACAGCTAAACAAGCATTGGAAACATTGTTGGAGAAGCGTTTTGTGCCGGGCACAGTTTCGGTGACGGAAACGGGAAATGCATTGATTGAACGTGTCCGTTTGGAAAGACGGTTGGAATTATGTTTCGAGGGACATCGTTGGTTTGACCTGCGTCGCTACGGGATGCCGTCCATCACCCACGAGTGGAAGAGTAACGGACAGGTTATCAAGCGTTACACGTTGAAAGAAAAAGACCCGTTCTACACGTGGCCTATCCCGCAGGATGTGATGGAAGATAACAGAAAGTTGATACAAAATCCGTTACCGGAAGTAAGAAATTAAAGAGAATATGCTATGAAATGGAGATATTATTTATATAGTTTATTAGGCTGCGTCTTGTTTTTTTCCTGCTATAATGAAGATACATTGACAGATGACGCGAGTGGTGAAGATTTAGTTCGGTTTGAATTCCCTCAAGGCACGAATTCATGGGATGATGACGTGGTAGCTATCAAGGAGAAATTCAACGTGTGTATTATTTACAAGGATTTCCAAGCCTCTGATTTGAATCGGACATGGACGGGAACTATTGGAAGCCAGACCTATTTTGGCGAGGGATTAAAGAGTGATGAACAAGCGGAGTTCATGATTAGTTTCATGAAAAACCATGTTTTTGCCTATCTGAACCCGGCGATTACTCAAAAGGTGTTTCCGATGTATTATTACATGGTTTATGATTGTCATGCTCCATTCGTGTTTGGACCTTACAATTTGAAAGCACCCATGAAAAATATTTTTGACGGGATGGATTATTGGTCGCTTTGTATGTTCTATGGGGAATCGGATGCTATGTCGGATATGCTCTATGGCAGACTTGAAGCTCCGGAAACCCCGGAAGATTTTTGGGAGTGGAGAGGAGTTATCTTGTATAAAATTTTAGAGAAAGCCTATGAAAAGGGAAATATAATTATGCCGGAAGAATTTCAAGCAGGGATTGACTATAGAACAGAGGTTGAATCCGATCCGGGAACAGAGGGAAATCCCAATTATTACGCGAAGCGCGGTTTCCCGGGTTTATCGGTTACTTACACGAGGATGGATGCGCTGAAGAGTATTGGAAACACCAACCCGAGTAAGAACTTTTTCGCTTACATACATTTGGGTATGAGGTACACTTCGGAAGAACTGGAAGCAAAGCATCCGAAAGCAAATAATCCCTTGTTGTGGGAAAAGCGTCAATACGTTCTTAATTACATGAAGACTAAATACGATTTGGATTTGGAGGCGATAGCTAAAATTCCGGCTGTGAATTAATTATCAAAAAAATATTTCAAATAATGGAACTGTCTAACGTTTCTCTTGTTAGACGGTTCCCACTCTAGTATTGATTAAAAAATGTATTGTATGAATTATTGGTATGTAAATTTACTGGGACTACTCTTTTTTATTTTCCCGTGCAGTGGGAATGCTCAATCCCGAACTTCATTGCAAGATGAAGTAATCAAAGAATGGAACACCTACAGTCTTGAGGGAGCCACCGTAGAATCGATTTTAAAGCAGAGAGCGGCTGTGGAGAAAATGATTCTTGCCCGTGACAAGAAAGATGAAATGGCACGTCTTGCCAATCAAGTGAAGGCAATAAATCTGGTTGCCGATTATTATAGACAACACCGGGACGCTGGTGTGAATAAAAGTGCGTTACGGAAAGTATTGAAAGGCGTACGTTTTGATTCGCGGGAGTTTTTGGCACTTCCCAATCTTGAAAGAAACATAAATACTTATTTCAACGTGAAAGCCTTGGCGGACGGTTACGAGGCATCCCGGATTTTAGGCGATAAACGGGATGAATTGGAGTACGAAAAATACAAACAAATACTGGAATCCCGAAATTCCGATTTGATATTGTCTTATTTTGCAGGGATTAGGAGTGATTTTATTCTCAACTACACGGAAGCATTGAAAAAAGCCCGCCCTCTATTCGTGCTATATATGCCGGAGGGAGAATTAAGGCAGTTAGTGATGGATTTGTATGCCGCGAAGGAACGTTTGAGTTCGGGAAAGGATGCTCCTCTCTTTACTTTAATAGACTATAAAAGACAAGAGCACTCTCTTCAAGATTTCAGGGGTAAAATATTGATAATCGACGTGTGGGCGACTTGGTGTGGAGGATGTATCCGTAAATTACCTTATTTTATGAAAGTTGCGGAGAAGTATAAAGACCGTGCGGACGTGGAATTTATCACGATATCCATTGACGAGGAGGGCAAATTCAATCATTGGAAGTACTCTTTGCCAAGATACAAATTGTTAGGAGTTAAGAATTTGATTGCCTTCCCGAAATCGACACCCTTTCAGGACGATTATGACATACACGGTATTCCCCGGTATATCATAATAGATAAAGACGGGAAAATAATTGATACCGACGTTCCCGGTCCGGGTAATGGTTTCGAAGAATTTGTGGATAAATTATTAGGTAGTTCAATTTAAGCGTACGAGATATGAATAATTGTGTAAAGAAAGGCGTTTTGCTAGTCGTTGCTGTTTTTGCTTTCATGAGCGGTTGGGGACAAGCGAACGTGTTGGAACAGCAAAAGAAAGAATTCGAACAGGGAAAACGTGATATCGATTTTTTAGCGTCTTATATCGCTAATTTAAAAGAGAGTAAAGAGCGTCAGGCTCTGAGTCGGGCATTGGATTGTTATATCGTGCTCTTGCCCGAGGAACAACGGTACGCGGAACAAAGTGTACAGGATTTTATCAGTTACATCGATTATCAGGAAAGTCAGGTTTGTCTGGATTATATCAAGAATTGGGATAAACTCACTTTGAGTGAAGAACAGGTGAAACAGATGAGTCCCAAGATGGAAGTGATGATTTTATGGCCGGTGTTTCATTGGATGACTTCTCCCGCCGAGAAAAAGCCGGCACAGCCCGATTGTGAAGAAATCGTGTTATTATTGGAAAATAACAACGTGGCAGCCGTGTCCCCGACTTGTAAAACTTTGTTGGAAATGTGGCAATTATACAAGCGGAAAGATATTGATAAAATGGTGAAATTATTCGTTGGAATGCTACAATCCGGGGGGACTGTAAGCGGGATAGTAGACATCGGAGTGATAGGTTATTTAGTGAATTATCTGTTGGAGGAAACAAACGTGTCACAGGCACAGGAAATACAATCTGCCTTGGAAAACCTCTTGAAGGACGATTCATTGGAAAGGTCTAAAGCCAGTTTACTGAAAGGATGGAATGATGATTTTACCGGTAAAATCTTGCTAGGAGAAGAATAATGAAAATAGGGATTATTTTTATCATGCTGTTGTGTATCGGGTGTTCCGGTACACAACAATACTCCTTCTCGATTCGGGGAAACGTGGAAGGTGCCAAATATGGCAAAGCATTCTTGTTGACACCCAAGGAAGAAGTCATTTGTTCCACGAAAATCGATGGAGGTGATTTTGAATTGCGGGGAACTTTGAACGAACCCGGGCAATATGTATTGAGAGTGAACCGGCAACAATTCATGTTCTTCATGGATGGAAAGAAAATGCGAATAGAGTGCCCCTATCGTTCTTTCTCGTCCAAGTACTTGAAAGGAGCTCCGGCAAACGATTTGTCCATAGAGTATGGCAAACTCCAAGAAGACTATACGGCAAAGCAAGAGCGTTTTTTAAAAGAATATAAAAAAGCGATGGATGCCGGGAATCAAAAAGCGGCAGACGAGGCGATGACTCAAGTGCTGTTAGTTGGAGAATCGGAATTTGTCCTCACGAAAGAGTTCGTGCGTGAGCATCCCGACAATATCTTTTCGGCTTACATTTCGGAGAAAGCGGGGAGAGAGAATTACACGAAGGCAAAAGAGTTGTACGAGTTGCTGACTCCCCGGGCTCAACAATATTCATGGGGACGTCTGTTGAAACAGCACCTTGACGGTTTGGCAGCGTCCGCCGAAGGACTCGTGTGTCCGGAATTTACCGTGTCGGACGAGGATGGTAATCCGGTTACAATGAATTCCTTGAAGGGAGATATTCTCGTTCTCGACTTTTGGGCATCTTGGTGTGGTCCGTGCCGTCAGGAGATGAAAAGTTTGAGAGAACAATACAAGGAGTTCAAGGATAAAGGCGTACGTTTCGTGAGCATCTCTCTGGATGCCTCTTCGGAAAAATGGAAAGAAGCGTGCAAGGAAGAGAACATTCCTTGGCTCAGTACTTTGGCGGATGGTGGATGGGATGATTCCGAGGTGCGAAAACTGTTCGGCATACAATCCATCCCTCACATCATACTGGTTGGCAAAGACGGGAAAATCGTGGGTAAAAACTTGCGTCGCAATCTTTTGCGAGATAAAATCATCGAGTTGTTGAACAAATAAATTGTACTCCAAATGGGAAAAAAATTATTGATACAATTTATGATTGTATGGGGAGTTTGTGTGTCCGCTTATGCACGGGAACAACAAGCTTCTGACACGAGTACGGTCGTGAAAATGAATCTCGACACCCCGGATTTGGAATCGTTGCGGGAACCCGAAATCATTCGCCTCGTGAATAGAGTCTTGGCTCTCAAGGAACCCAAGTTGGACGTGATGGGGCGTGCCACGTGGGTATTATATAACATCCGGAGCGAGCGAGTGAGAGAATGTTACGTCATGTGGGCATTAGCTGAAAAATTGGATCGAGGGGATAACACGTTTATCGAGCATATTTTCACGGATATGGATTTGTGTTCCGTGTCTGAAAAATTGACAAATAGAGCCCGGGAATTGGTAGCCTTGTACGAACCTTTGCAACCCGGAAAGGATGCCCCGGACTTTGAACTCGAGTCGAGCGACGGGAAAACCATTCGTTTGCACGATTTGCAAGGGAAACCGTTGTATATAGAAGTGTGGAAACTTGATTCCGCGAATTGTCGGAAAGATTTGGCACGTTTGGAAGAATTGAAGTCGGAACATAAAAATGTTCAGTTCGTGACGGTGGTCGTTGAACCTCTGGGCAAGAAAGAAGCTTGGAAACAATTTTTGAGGGATAACGGTCACGAGGGCAAAGGCATTCATCTCTTTGCCGACGAGAACGCTGCTTTCCGCGAGGCATATCGTATTAAGTCCATCCCCCGGTGTATATTGTTTGACGCGAAAGGGAAATTCCTAATCCCGTGGAGTGTATCACCGGGGAATGAGTATTTCCCCTATTTCCTTTCTATGTTGAAACAGCAACAGGGGAATAAAATGAAGTAATTAATGTATTAAATAAATAGAGTGATGAAAATAAAGAAATTATTCGGGAGCGTGTTGTTCATGTGTGCCGTGTTTGTGGCAGAAGCACAGACTCCTGTCGATTGGCACTTGTTGTCGCCTGCCAAAGACAAAGTTTACGGGGCAGGTATTTTAGAAGCTTACCGCGAGCTGGAGAATACTACTCCCAAGCGAAAAGTGGTAGTGGCGTTAATTGACGCGGGCTTTGACGTGCAACACGAGGCTTTGGCTAACGTCTTGTGGCGAAACAAGAAAGAAGTTGCCGGGAATGGAAAAGACGACGATAAAAACGGGTATCGTGACGACCTGCATGGTTGGAATTTTCTAGCGTCCCCTGACGGTAAGTTAATCGAGAGGACTTCCGATGAAGCTTTCCGGCAGTTCTTGAAAGTAAAGGAGCGTTTCGATGAACTTCACGGGAAGGAAAGAAGTGATGAAGAAAGCAACGAATACATCGGGTATCTTAAATTTGCAAAGAACAGTCGGTTAGTATCCCTGTACACGGGAGCAAGTTTTAATTACAATATAGCTAAAGGCGTCGAAGAATTAGATCGGCTGTTACGGGAAAAATGTCCCGATCGTGAACCTACACTGGAAGATTTTGCAGCCTTGAACCCGATAGTGCAACAATCCGGTGATACGCTTCAGAAAATCGCCTACTATACTTATAGTATAATATGGAGCTTCGGGAATCAAAATAAGAAATGGGATACCCTGTATCGAAATCGCTACAGAAGCAGTGAGGCACAGCGTCAGGAGTGTGAAAAAGCGTGGGCGGCATTGGTCGACGAGAGGAGTTTGGCGAACGATGATTTCAATACCCTGTCAAACAAATATTACGGGAACCACGACTTCCTTTCTGCTGCAGCCGACGAGGGAACAGCCGTGGCGGGCATCATTGCCGCCGCACCCGGTGTCGCCAAGGGGATAAAGGGAATTTCCGATCAAGTGGAATTGATGCTTATCCGTGCCGTCCCCTCCTCCGGTGACGCGTATGATAAGGACATAGCTTTAGCCATTCGTTACGCGGTAGAACAAGGAGCGGATATCATCAACATCAGTTTTGGGAAATATATGTTGGATAACCCGAAATGGATAGATGATGCTATTGCCTATGCCGAGAAACACGATGTATTGATTGTGCATTCTGCCGGCGATAACTATCGTGACACGGAGAAAGACCCGTATTTTCCGGTGGCACAAGGTCAGGGGCGTAAACACGCGTTCTCCAATATAATCACGGTCGGAGCCTCCGATATGGAGGGAAATCCTTATATCAACAGTAATTACGGGGCAAGCAGTGTCGATGTCTTCGCTCCCGGCGTGCAATTGTACACAACGGTTCGCGGGGATAACTATCGTAAAGTGACGGGTACGAAAATAGCGGCTCCGGTAGTCACCGGTATCGCAGCCATGTTGAAATCTTATTACCCCTCGCTCAAAGCCTCACGAATAAAGGATATTTTAGTACGCACTGCCCGGCAGACGCCCTCTGCCACTGTCCCCTTCCCGCATGATCCGACCAATAGTGAAGGTGCGCCGACCGGGGGATATGACCGGTTATGTGTATCGGGAGGTATTGTTGATGCCGTTGCCGCTGTTCAACTGGCACGTGAGATTTGTAAGGGAAAGTAATTAAAAATATTCAGTATGAAATTCAAACAATTATATATTAGTCTGTTGGTCGTGAGTCTTGCTTTTTCGTGTTTCACGACCAAGGCAGAAACTCCTGCCTTTTATGTAGAAGTGCCTTACACGACCATCAACGGAAAGATTATCATTGAAGCGCGGGCAGAAGGCGTCCCGGGAAAATTTATTTTTGACACGGGTGCACCTACTTATATCACCTATTCTCTGGCTCGGCGTCTTTCTTTAGACGCCACAAGCACGCAAAATATTCTGGATGCTCACAATCAGTCGATGACTTTGGAGAAGACACAATTGAAAAGTTTGTCCATGGGGATAAAGCCGGGAATTAATATAGAAGAAATTCCGGTCACGATTATGCCTGAAGGTCATCTTATCGAACAATTCGGCGTGGATGGAATGATTGGTTGCGAGTTATTTCCGGGGGCAGTCGTGCGTATAGATTCTCGTCAGAAAAAGATAATTATAACCGATAACATTTCCCCTTTCCGTATTAATTTGAGGAATCGTTTGCCGTTGCTCCACGTGCAAGGGCAGATACCGTTTATAGAATTGAACGTGGGAGCGGGGGTGATAGAAACGGTTATGTTCGATAGCGGTTCGGGAGCTTTCTATGAAATGACCACGGCGACCGCATCGGAAGCTCTTCGGGAGAATGCCGCTGCTTTGGAATCCAAGGGATACGGTAGTAGTGGTATCGGTATGGCGGGGGCTGCCTCTGCCGGCGAACATAATTTGATTCGTTTATTTGAGTTGCGTGTCAGCACGGGACGTTTCCGGAATATTGTCACGGAATCGATGGATGCACCGTGTTCCCGTTTGGGTTCACAATTATTGGACTACGGTACGGTGACGATTGATTACGCCTCGAGCGCTTTTTATTTTGAGCCTTTTGAATCGGCACCTCAAGATTTGTACAAGAAAAGATGGAACGTGGATTTCACCGTGGCGAATGGTCACGTCGTGATTGCTTGCGTTTGGGGAGAGCTGGTGGAAAAGATTTCTCCGGGAGAACGTGTTTTGAAGATAGACGGGGAACCCGTCGGGGAGGTAAATGTCGCCGATGCCTTACAATCTTCGATAGTGAAAATTAAGAACGAGAAAGCTGTTATCACGGTTTTACGACAAGATGGAACGGAAGTGGACGTTACTATTGAGAAAAAATAAATAGTTGACATATTTTTGAAGTGAGGTTGCCATGCAATCTCACTTTATTTTCTGTTTCTCTTTTACTTTTTTCTTTCATTTCTATATGAAATAAATTGAATAGTAATTTGGATTTAGATTAAATCACTACCTTTGTAATTATAATCAGGATATTACAAAAGGAGTTATGGAAATGTTCTTAAGTGCATTGCAGAGAGGTGACGAGAAAGCCTTCCGATTGCTGTTTAATGAATTCTATACTGCGCTTTGCTTATTTGCAGAGCGCTTTTTAGGAGATCGGGAAGCGGCGGCGGATGTGGTGCAGGAGGCATTTCTGAAATACTGGGATCGACATTCTGATTTTGATAATTACTACAAGATAAAATCATTCCTTTACGTGGTCGTGCGGCACACGTGCCTGAATCAACTTCGCGATAAACGGATTCATGTGGAAATCACGGAAGATGTCGCTATCGAGTCCGATGAGTTTTTCCGTGAGCAGGTTATGGAAGAAGAGGCATATCGTGTCTTCTATCGTTCGATAGAAGAATTACCGCAACAGATGCGAAATGTAATTCAGTATGCCTTGGAAGGATTAAAAAATTCGGAAATCGCGGAAAAAATGGGTGTTTCCGATCATGCCGTTCATGCTTATAAAAAAGAAGCGTACAAAAGATTGAAGGTCAGAATGAAAGATCATTATTATTTGTTGCAGGTAATCTTTTGTGTATTGCTTAAATAATTAATAAGTGTTAAATCCATAAAAATAGACATACCCGATATCCTATTTCATGTGTTGTAATGATAAAGAAGAATAATTGTCAACACAAGGAAATGGATAAGACGGATTTTGATATAGCGGTTTTAGTCGGAAAATATCTGGCGAATAACTTGACAGAAGAAGAGCAAGTATATTTAAATGAATGGCTCGCATTGTCCGGGCAAAATAGAATATGGTTCCGTAAACTGACCGATGAGAATTATAAAAAGGAAAAAATAAAGAAATCCGCCACGATTGATGTCGGGCAAGGTTGGCAATCTTTACAACAGAAACGCTCCGGTAAACGGAAACGGCAATTATGGATTCGTTGGAGCAAATATGCTGCTATATTTGTAATACCGGTATTTGCCGCGTGGATTGTTTATCAACAGTCTTCTCGTTCAAGGGTAACCGAATCGCCTGCACAAGTTATTGTTGCCGGAACGAGTAAGGCTCTTTTAGTCTTGGCCGATGGGACTTCCGTGCCTCTGGAACAGAAAAAGCAAGGAGTATTGGTAGAGCAGAACGGGGTTAAAATTGATTTGAAGGAGGAACATATCGAGTACGAAAATGCTGTTAGTGTCCGGGAGGACGAGTTAATATACAATGAGTTGATTATCCCGAGAGGAGGTGAATATTCTTTGACCTTGTCCGACGGGACGGTCGTATTCTTGAATGCGGATTCGAAACTTCGCTTTCCGGTTAAATTTGGGGATACGAAGCGGGAAGTGGAATTGGAAGGTGAGGGATATTTTGAGGTTACCCGTAATGAGAAGGTGCCGTTTATCGTGAAAACTTCCCGGATGGATGTTTTGGTGTTGGGAACGAAATTTAATATTTCGGCTTACGAGGATGATTCTATCACGATGACGACTCTGGTGCAAGGAAGTGTAAGGGTTACCGCGTCGGATAACGGAATGAGTGTTGTGCTTCAGCCTAACGAGCAAGCCGAATTGGAACATGGAGGGAACATTCTTCAGGTAAGTGAAGTAGATGCCTCGTTTGCCACGGCTTGGAAAGACGGACGTTTACGTTTTCAGGAAAAACCTTTGCATGAAATCATGAAAACCGTTGCCCGATGGTACGATGTGGAAGTGGAGTACATGGATGAGGAGGTAAAAAACTATCCTTTCGGGTGTAATTTCAGTCGGCATGCGACGATTGAACCTTTGTTGAAAGTGTTTGAGGCGACCGGTACGATCGGCGTGCGGGTAGATGGACGAAAGATATTGATAATGAGGAAAAAATAGAACGGAAGATGGTGGCACATCTCCCGTTCGTGGAGTACTTCGGATGAAGTACAGTAAATTCAAATATTAAATACCAAAGTTATGAAAAAAAATCATTTGAACCTTCAGAAATGGGGGAGAAAGATGAAGTTTGTGTTACAATTGTGTGTTGTAACCCTATTTCTTCCCCTTTCCGGACATGGAACAGTGAGTACTGTTTTACAGCAGAAGTTGATTAACCTGTCGATGAAAGATGTGACTCTTAAAGAAGTCATATGGGAAATCGAGAAGCAAACTGATTTTGTATTTGCTTATAACGCGAATGATTTGACGAAAGTCGGTAAGATCAGCGTTGATGTCAAAGATAAAACAGTGGAAGATGCTTTGAAGATTTGCTTAAAAGGTACTAAGTTGACTTATGTTTTTCAGCAGAACATTATCGTGATTAAGCAGGAAGGACAACAATCCGTTCCGGAGGTTAAGAAAATCACGGTAAAAGGCAAGGTTGTAGATCGTGACAGTGTTCCGTTACCCGGTGTTACTATTTTAGTGAAAGGGACTAACGTCGGTGTAATTACCGACGCGAACGGGAATTATTTGATCACGATACCCGATGCGACTGATCCGGTACTTGTATTTTCATTCATCGGGATGAAAAAAGAGGAAGTGAAGGTGGCAGGAAAGGAAGTGATTAATGTTGTATTGAAGGAGGAGCAAACCACGGTGGACGAGGTGGTTGTTACCGGTATTTATTCCCGTAAGAAAGAGAGCTTTACCGGGTCTTCTCAGACCTATAAAGCGGAAGAGTTGAAAATGGTAGGGACTCAAAACATTTTGCAGAGTTTGAAGACGTTGGATCCGGCGTTTAATATTATTGAGAATAACCAGTACGGTTCCGACCCGAACCGTTTACCGGATATTGAGATACGGGGAAAAACGAGTATCGTGGGTTTTAAAGAGGAGTTTGGTGAAGATCCTAATCAACCCTTGTTTATTTTGGACGGTTTCGAAACGACATTGCAGACAATCATGGACTTGAGTATGGATCGGGTGGAGTCCGTCACGATATTGAAAGATGCCGCTTCCACGGCAATTTACGGGGCGAAGGCTGCCAACGGGGTGGTTGTGGTTGAAACAAAAATTCCGGAACGGGGGCGTGTGAAACTTTCTTACAATGGTAGTTTTGATGTTTCTTTTGCCGATTTGACAGATTATAATCTTATGAACGCGGAAGAGAAATTAGAATTTGAACTTTTGTCCGGGCGTTTTGAGTCCAACTTGCTATACTCGGAGGAGGAGAATATGGCCCGTTATAACCGACTTTTGGCAAACGTGAAGAGAGGCGTGGATACCTATTGGATGTCAGAACCTTTACGGACGGCATTCACGCAGCGGCATAATGTTTATGTCGAAGGAGGTGATCAGCAGATGCGTTACGGGCTTGGAGTTAATTACACGAACATAGAGGGGGTTATGAAAAACTCCCGTCGCCAGATCATGAGCGGTAGTTTGGATTTGCTTTACCGGAAAAATAAATTGAGTTTCAGTAATAAGTTGACGGTTGATTTCAATAAAACCAACGATCCGGTTGTTGCATTCTCCGCTTACTCCCGGGCAAATCCTTATTATCCGAAATACAATGAGGCAGGGGGTGTTGATAAATGGTTGGAAACGCCTTATAACCCGGGAGAAAGCGTGGGGATTCAATCCGGGAACATATGGGTGGCTAATCCGTTATGGAATGACGCGTTGAGTAGTTATAATAAAGGCAATTCATTTGGTGTCAGGGATAATTTTAATATTGAATATCGTCCGTTCGAGTTTTTAAGGATGCGGGGACGTTTCGGGATAAATAAATCTACTTCCGATAATGAAAACTTCCGTTCACCGGAAGATACCTCATTTGACGGGATGGAAATTTTGAAGAGAGGTTCTTACAGTGATTCCCGTTCTGAAAGTTTTAGTTACGAGGGGGATTTCACGATTACTTACGGGCAATTAATAGCGGATGCTCATCAAATCAATGCTGTTGCCGGGACTTCTTTTTATGAAAGTACCAGTGATTCGAAGTCGTTTTCTGCGATAGGTTTCCCGGAGGGAGATTTTACCACGCCGGCATTCGCGAATAGTTATCCTGATAACGGGAAACCCAACTATAGCGATTCTAAAAAGCGGAGTGCGAACTTTTATTTTAACGGGGGATATTCATACAAGAACCGGTACTTGATGGATGTCAACCTTCGCGCGGACGGGACTTCCGTGTTCGGCTCGAATAAACAGTTTTCAACGACGTGGTCTTTCGGTCTTGCTTGGAATATTCACAATGAAAAATTTGTCCATGATAACACGGATTTTTTCTCTATGCTCAAAATAAGGGCTTCAATCGGGAATCCGGGAAACCAGAATTTCGGTTCGTACAACACGATTACGACTTATAAGTTTAATAACTGGATGATGAATAATTTTGGAACCGGGTTGTTGGTTGATGCCTTTGGTGATCCGGATTTGAAATGGCAGAAAACGATAGACAAGAATATCGGTTGTGATATCAGTATGTTCAACAATCGGTTCCACGTGACGTTTGATTATTATCACAAGTCGACCGATCCATTGATGGCTTCTATCGGGATTCCGTTGTCTGTCGGGATATCCGGTCGTTTAACGAATATCGGCAAGCAAGTGGACAAGGGATATAACGGGACGATCAAATATGCTTTTATTTACCGCCCGAAAGAAAGAATAAACTGGACGACGAGTGTTAATTTCAGACACGGAACGGCTTACTACGATAAAATTGGCAATAAATTGGATCAGTATAACCGGCAGAATATCGCTAAAAGTCTGACACGCTATTATGACGGCGGGAGTCCGACGGCTTTGTGGGCGGTTCGTTCGGAAGGAATTGATCCGGCGACGGGAAATGAAATTCTTTTGACGAAAGAGGGAAAGAAAGTGATGTCGCATAGTTATGATAATGAGGTGATTGTGGGTGATACCCGCCCAAAATTGGAAGGCGTTATCGGTAATACTTTGTACTACAAGGGATTTTCATGTAGTATATTTCTACGTTATAGTTTTGGTGCGGATGCTTTCAACACGACATTGTATGATAAGGTAGAGAATATTTCCGAGACAGATTTACTTAGTAATCAGGATAAGAGAGCGTTGTACGATCGTTGGAAGAATCCGGGCGACCGCGCGAAGTATAAAGCGATTTCATTGACGGATGCCTTCCCGATCTCTTCCCGCTTCGTGCAAAAGAATAACTATCTTGTTTTTGAATCTATTCGTGTCGCTTACGAGTTTGAGCAACGTTGGATGCAAAAGATCCGTTTTTCGGGGATGACTGTCAGCGCGTACATGAATGATATTTGTCGTTTTTCTACCATAAAAGATGAAAGAGGTATTGACTATCCTTTTGCCCGGAGTGTATCGTTTGCGATATCTGTTAATTTTTAAAAACTACAAGTATGAGAAATTATATATATACAAGTATAATCGGGTTGATGTTCATGATTCAAGGGTGTTCCGATTGGTTGAACGTCAAACCTAGTGACCGGGTGTCGGAAGAAAATGCTTTTTCTACAATTTCCGGGTTTAAACAAGCGTTGAACGGTATTTACGTGGAACTGAATCAATCGGATTTATACGGGCGTGCCTTGACGGCGGAATTTGTGGAAATATTGGCCCAACGTTACGCGATTAACGAGGAGGCGACGGCAAATTTGTTATTATCGAAATATGAATATGGCGGTTCCGATGCTAAAAGTAGGGCTTCGGCTATTTGGGCTAAAGCCTATAATTTGATTGCCAATACAAATTTGCTGGTTAAGAATTGTGATGTCAATCGTTCCGTGTTACCGGATGATTATTATCATATCGTCAAAGGGGAAGCGTTGGCTTTGCGTGCCATGCTGCATTTTGATTTGTTCCGATTATTCGGGCCGGTGTATGGGAAAGACTCCACCGTGACATCGATTCCTTATTATAAGGAATTTGTTTTGGATGTCAAACCTTCATTGCTGGGTAATGAATTTATTCAACAGGTGATTGATGATCTTTCGGAGGCGGAAGAGAATTTGCAAGAGTACGATCCGGTTATAACGTTTGGTCCCAAGGGGGATCGTCTGGATAATTTCAAGAGTGATCGTAATTTGCGTTTGAATTATTACGCGGTACAGGCGTTATTGTCCCGTGTATACTTGTACAGGGGAAATAATGCAAAGGCTCTGGAATATGCGAAAAAAGTTATCGAAGTGCAAGAACAATGGTTCCCTTGGGTGAAACCGTTGGATATCGTGGCGGGTTCCGAAAATCCGGATAGGATGTTTTCAACGGAGATACTATTTGCTTTGCAGAATCTGAATCGTTCCTCGATTTTTACAGCCTTGTTTGACGCGAATAACCAGAAATTGAATAATTTGCTTCCCATGCGGGATGACGTGGTTAATTCCGTGTTTGATGACGAGAAGCAAGATTACAGGTATATGACTCACTTTGCTTCAGGTACGGTTGATCTAAGCGGAGTGAATTATAAAGTGTTTAATAAATATCAAGGGAAAGATTCCCTTTTTGCTCAGATGATTCCGATGCTTCGCGTTAGTGAAGTATTCCTGATCGCGGCTGAGGCGGAAGAGAGTTCGACCGATGGTGTCAAATACTTTAATCAAGTGAGAAATAGCAGAGGACTTGAAGGGATTAGGAGCAGTTGGTTATCTTGGATGCTGGAGGAAGAGTGGCGCAGGGAGTTTATCGGGGAAGGGCAATTGTTTTTCTATTATAAACGTAATATGCTGACTTCGGTGAAATCTGCGTATGAGCAGTACGGGACTACATCCCTGACGTTGAAAAATTACGTTCTTCCTATTCCGGACGGAGAGTTAAAATACAACTAAAATGAATGAGTACTATGAAACAGATTATTTATATATTATTTCTACTCTTGACCTTCTGTGCTTGTAACGAGGAGGTGATAGCACCCTACGAGGGAGATTGCGGGATGTATTTTGACGTGCAGCAGACTTCATTGGATACCCTGCGTGTTGCGTGGGGATTGAAAGATAGTGAGATAAAAGAACAGACGGTGAATTTGACTGTACGTCTTTTCGGTGATGTGGCGACTTATGACCGGAAATTCTCGATAGATATTATTTCTGATGAAAACGATTCTTTACGCTCGGTGGAAGGGATTGATTACGTGAAATTTCCCACGGAATACGTGATTCCGGCTAACGAGGCGGAAACTAAAATTACGGTGAAAGTGTTACGGACGGATGCTTTGATGAAGCAGGCTCGTCGTTTCACGATTCGGTTGAATGAAACGCCCGAGTTACAGTTCCTGTATAGCCGTACTCAGTACATAGATAGCGTTACGTCCAGAATGATTGATACTCAACGCGTGATTTACATGAATGAGGCTTTCCCGGAGCCGGGATGGTGGTATCGTTATGGCAGATCTATTTTTGGAACATGGTCAGCCACCAAATCCAAGGTGATTTGTGACGTTATGGGAATAGACCGGGAAATTTGGGTAGGAAATCTTGTTGAACCGTTTACTGTCGGCTATATAAAATTTGTCGGGAAGTACATGCATCGTTGGTTACAAGAAAATCCCACGAAGGATGAAGACGGGGAATGGATGCAAATGGGACCCGATTCGCAAGTATGAAGTTTTTTGTGAAAATATAAAATAGTGAATTATGAAATATAGATACTTGTTATTTCTTGTATTAACATGCTTGTTTATATCATGTTATGATGACAAAGGCAATTATGATTACGTTGATATCAACGAAGTGGAGATATCCGGTATTGCTCAAGACAAATTCTATGAAAAGATTGCTTTTGTAGATACGTTGAAATTGTACCCGGAGATTAAAGGCTCTCTGTACGGGAGTGATGCGGACAAATACACGTATGAATGGAAAATTATCCCGGCGAGTGCAAACAAAACGGGGGATGAAGAAGACTCCTTGGATTATGTTGTTTGTAGGGAAAAGAATCTGGTCTATCCGATAGAGTTGGCTGCGGGTGATTATCGTTGCAGTTTTATCGTGTCGGATAAAGAGAGCAGCGTGTTGTGGCATCAGTTTTTTTACATGCGCGTGAAAACGTTGACAAGTGAGGGGTGGATGGTTTTATGTGATAGAAACGGGGAATCCCGCCTTGATATCATATTTAATGTAAATGAACAGGAAGATCTTATCGCTCATGATTTATGGAAAGACCGTGAGTTTAAGACGGGAAAACCCTATAATTTGGTATTTACTTATAACTTGAATGGAAGTGGCAGATTACTTATTTGCGAGAACGGCACGTTTAACTTGGATGTGGATGATTTGCATGCCGGGGAAGAGAATGATTTGCGTTGGATTTTCGGTACTTCGCCATCACGGGTAGATGTACGTGCTTCCGGTTTATCTCAATTTGCCAATAAAATGAGATACTGGGTAGTAGTCGACAAGCAGGGGGATTTGTATTCTAATAACACGTCTGATGTGGGAAGTGTGTTCGGTTTCCCTATTAATATGGTTGACGGAACGACTGCGTTTGAAGCAGCCCCGTTTGTAGGGGTGACTTACGTGTGGTATTACGGGGCTTCTATCTTGTTGTATGACAACACGCACAAACAATTCTTGGAACTGAAAGACGGGTCTGTTTATCCGTCCGTGATGAAGTTCGCGGGGACACAGTTGTTTAACGTGCAGACCGGGCGTGATATGGTACACGTGGAATCGACAAAAACGGGTTATAATTATGCTATATTGCGGGATCCCTCGACAGGGCAATATTATTTCTACGGTATGATTATGAATGCGGATGGGAAAAATTCACAGGAATATTACGGGGAGATCATCGGTGACGGCTTGGCTCAAGCGACGCAATTTGCCTGTCATCACATGTATCCTTACGTGTTCTATCTGGCGAACAATAAAGTGTATCAATTCGATATGGCGCATCCGGAAAACGAGGCGAAAGAGGTGTTGTCTTTCCTTGGGGAAACAATACGGTTGATTAAATTCAATCCTTTTGTCGCTTGGGCTCCTTATCAGGATTGGGAGAGAGCCCGCGGCTTTAATTTAGTGGTAGCCACGAACGTGGACGGGGCGAACGAAGATCAGGGCGGCATCGTGAGGATGTACGACGTGCCTAATTTGATGGGCGATTTGGTGAAGAAGAAAGAACATACCGGATTCGGTAAAATTGTAGATGTTACATACCGGGAAAGAGGGAGATAAGATGAATATGAAATGGTTATTGGTTATTTTGGGAGTTTCGTGTGCTTGTCACACGGCTCCCCGGTACGAGATTAAAGGAAAACTGGCAAATTATTCCGGGAAGGTATTTTTGCTCACCTCCGGTTTAGAGAAGAAATGCGATACGTTGGCTTCCGCGGAAGTAAAGAAAGGTGTATTCGAGATGCGCGGAAGCGTGCGGGAACCCGTTGTAGCATGGATACTGACGGAGAAAGGTGATTTAAAAGTTCCTGTATTTCTGGAAAATACTTCATTCTCGTTGGAAGGAGATATAAATCAGCCGAAGAACTACGTGTTTACCGGGGGAAGATTGCAGGACTTACGGGAACAGTTTAGGAAAGAAGTGGAAGATTCGATACGGGCGCGTGAAGTAGCCCTTCAAAAAGAGTACCGGGAAGCGGCGGCAGAAGACAATCTTTTCGGGGTTATGCACGTGCGGGCGAAAATGGCGGATTTGGATTCTGTTTACGAGCGAAAAGAGAACGCGTTTCTTCGGGAGAACAATAATATTGTTTCTGCCAGCTTGATTCGCGGGCGATTGAACGAGTTGCTGCAGAGGAAGAAACTGAGAGAGAAATTTGGATTATTGGGTGACACGGCGAGAAATTCATTCATCGGGAAAGAGTTGACGTATTATCTGGAACGGGAACAAAGTACGGCTATCGGGGCGATTGCACCTGATTTCACGATGAATACACCGGAAGGAAAACCTGTATCCCTGCACGCGGTAAAGGCAAAAGTGAAGATTTTGGATTTCTGGGCTTCTTGGTGCGGACCGTGTCGTGCGGAGAATCCGAACGTGAAGAGGGTGTATGATAAATACCACGCTGACGGATTGGAAATTATCAGTGTATCGTTGGACAGTAAAAAGGAACGATGGGTAAAAGCGATAGAGCAGGATAGTCTTCCTTGGATTCATGTTTCTGACCTATTGGGGTGGGAGAATGCCGCGGCTAAATTGTATGGTGTGCGCGGAGTCCCTTTCGTGCTTGTGTTGGATAAAGATAATCGAATCATCGGTACCGGATTGCGAGGGGATGAATTGGAGAAGTGTGTGATAGAGGCGTTACGTTAATTGATATTTTACACGAGAGGGGGTGTTAAAAGTCATTTTAAACTCTCTCTCCCCTTCGGGGTACTCCCTCTATAAACAGAAGGAGAGCTGAATTACTTACCGTCTTCGGTAAGATTCACCAGCTCCTCCTCTGTTTATAGAGGAAACCAGCGAGTAAGCGAGGGCAGAAAGAGAACTTACTCTCGGTTTGCCGAGCGTGAGTTGGTTCGAAACCGGCTTCCGGGCTCACTTGGCCGCGAAGCAGACGGAGGAGTTTTTTGAAGAAAATGACTTTTAACACCCCCTCATTTCCGTTTTTTAGCCAGAGCAATCGTGTCAAAATAATTCTTGCTGTTTTCCTTCCCTTTTCAAGATGAGATTCTGGTGTATTCAATAATAAGTAATAATCATACCATATACTTTTGTGTTGTTAAATTTTATTTAATTTCAATTAAAATGCTATTATTTTACCTTTGTGATAAGGGTTGAATAGGAGATGAATAGGAATTGAATAGGAAATGATATAAATAAAATACAAAGTAAATATATCATATATAATTACTATTTAACTTACTTTGCACGAAACACGAGAGGAAGAGAGGATGATTTCTCTCGCTATTTAATTCTGATGCGGTTGTCCAATTTTTTAGCTAATCATCAAAATATTTCACTACTTTTGAAGTCTTGTGTAACGTGTATTATTATTCGTATGAGGAAAGTAGTTTGCAGTATTTTGTTTATCTGGCTATTCGTGAGTACTAATGGTCAGTGTCCGGAGGATATCCGGTGGAACCCGTCGAACGGGATGAACTTCGTGGAGTTTCTGGAAGTGTGGAAACCGGGAATGCCTGTCAGCGAGGATGATAATTTTTTCATTTCACGTGTGAAACTGAAGGAGCGTTTCGAGAACGTGAAGACGCAGGTGCATCCGGAATTGAGCATGGAACGGCAGTTGTGCTGGTGGACACCCATGGGGGACGGTAAGAAGCAATGGAAATCGTTTCCCCGCAATCAATTTGAGGCGGATAATTTTAGTATGTGGCAATACGTGGATATACACGGGAATTGGGGGGACGGTTGGTTCCGGGTTCCGGGGGTATTCAATGATGCGGCACATAAAAACGGGGTGCGCACGGGATGCGTGTTGTTTATCAACTGGGGGGAATCGGTTCGGAAGCCGGGTGACCGGGTGTACGATCTTTTCGCTAAATTGACGGAAAAAGATGAATATGGGCGTTTCAGATACGCGGAGAGGTTGATTCTGTTTTTGAAGTATTACGGGATTGACGGCATCGGTATCAATCCGGAAGGAGTGTGGAGTGCCGATATCGCTTCGGAGGTTCAGGATTTCTTTGCGGAATTGCACGTGCAGGCGAAAGTGCAGGGATTGAAGGGTTTTCATATAGATTGGTATGATAGCAATGATAATAACGGACGTTTGAGTTTCGGGCAAAACGCTTTGCAGAACCGTAACCGGGATTGGTTCCAGAAAGGGAATCGTGTGGTGTCGAATATGTTTATGCTGAATTATAATATTGATAATTGGGGAGGTAACAAGGACCCAATGGGTGAATCAGCCCGCAATGCCGTTGCCTACGGGAGAAGTTCGTATGACGTGTACGCCGGGTTCTACCTGAGAGGACGGGGGCTTTCCAGTTATGATTTTGAACCTCGTGAAGGAAAGGGATGGGAAGTGTTGAAAGACAAACCCGTGTCCGTCTGCCTGTGGGGTGAACATGAGCGGAATAATATTCATAACGCTTCCCGCGAGTACGGGGAAGATTCGCTTACCGTGCAAGAAACTTATTTGCGTAAACTGGAATATTTTTTCACGGGCGGGACAAGAAATCCCGTGAATGCGCCTGCCGTGACCAACACGATCACGACGGTGAACGAGAAGGATATGCAACGTTTTCACGGGATATCGACTTTCTTTCCGGCACGAAGCGCGATACGGGAACTCCCTTTCGTGACTCGTTTTAACTTGGGGAACGGGTTTTTCTTTAACAAGGAAGGGAAGACGGTCAATACATTGGCTTGGTACAACATCGGGATGCAGGATTGGATGCCTTCTTGGCGTTGGTGGGTAACGGGACGGGACGAGTGTGTCTCGGAGGATGCCGTGCGATGTGATTTCGTGTTCGAGGATGCTTGGTTCGGGGGCTCGTGCTTGAAATTGCACGGGGCGACGGGGTATTCCAAAGTTCGTTTGTTCAAGACGGATATACCGGTTGACGGGCATGTAGAATTGGCTTTTACTTGTAAAGTGGAAAGAAGTGACGATAGTCACTTGAAGGTGATTCTTTCGAGGGTAGGGACGGAGGCGGAGTTTATTGAAATTCCGGTAAGGCAAGAAGTGAAGCCGGGGCAATGGCAGACGATAAGATGTAAGTTAGGAGATTACGGGATACAGGCGGGGGAAAGAATCGCTTGTATTGGTCTGGTGGTCGAGAATACGCCGGAAGACTACGAGGCTTTTATCGGAGAGTTGTCTTTAATCGACCCGCGGGTCAAGTATAATCCTGTACGTCCGGATATTTTGGCAACGAAGGTTATTCGGGAATACAATGATTCTCTGGATTTTAAACTGGTATGGGATGTAATCCCCCTCGTGAATCGCGAGAAGGATATGCCCGTGATGAACGAGGCGGTGGACACATGGTATTATGAGGTGTACGTGAGGGAATCGCCTCGTGGGAAGGCTCGGTTGGTGGCGACGACTACTTCGTGGGCGGCGTACGTGTGTGGCGTGCCTGTTTTGCCCGGTGGCAAAGGACTTTGGTTGGGAGTACGGGCTGTGGCACCCGACGGAAAGCGCACGTCTAAGATTACATGGGAGAGAGTAAAATAGGAATCGTGTATCGATTTTAACGTAAATTTAACCTATCCCGCGGAGCAAGGAGGGGGATAGATGTTTATATTTGGAAATTAATTATTTTGTGTTTTATATATTATTAATTGCGAGATGAAACAAATTTACCGATTATCAATTTTGTTGTGTTTGATGATTTCGGTGATGCCGTCATTTGCCCAGAAGAAAAAGGGCGGCGGTAATACCCGAAACGAGTATGTTGTGTTGGCATCCAAAGACGTGCAGAATGATGCAGCTTGGATGCAGGTAGTGGATGCTTTGAAAAACAAGCATAAAGCGGAGGTCTTCTTTTACGAGAAAGCTCCCCGTGAGAATCTGGCCGATCTTCAACGGGTGCGTCCCCGTTACGTGGCTATCGTGGAGAAACCGGAGAACTTGGGACGTGATTACGTGATAGATATGCACCACGTGAGCCGGGAAGTCGACAATGATATTTTTGCCGATTTCTTGTGGGGTGTTATCACGGGCTATGACGCAGATGCGGCAATGAAAATGGTGAACAACAGCACGGAACCTTTGTTGGTGAAAGATGCCGTTGCCACGATCATGGAGTTGAATAGTGCGAAATGGTTTGATAATTACGCTTGGGTTGACGATCATAGCCGTGGGCTTTGGGGCGAGAAGAAAGGTAGAGACGCGAAAGTGCAGACCGCCCAGATAGACCCGAAGACTGTCCTGAAGAAATTCACGGACTTGTATGGCGATTACAACCCGGATTTGGTTGTGACTGCGGCTCATGCCACCGAAAGGAATTTGGAGATGCCTTTCTCTTTAGGCAATATTCTGGCGAAGAACGGAAAGCTTTACGCCAGCGATCATTATACCCGTACAACTTGGGATTTAAAGGAGAGCGGGAAGCGTAAAGTGTATTTTGCCGTGGGTAACTGTTTGATCGGAAACGTGAACAACACGAAAGAGAGTATGGCTATCGCTTGGATGAATAGCGGTAATGCCGCTACTATGATCGGCTACGTGGTAACTACTTGGCACGGTCGTAACGGTTGGGGTGGTCTGAAATATTGGGTTACCAATCCGGGACGCTATACTTTGGCTGAGGCAATATACATGAACCAGCAGGATTTCCTGTACCAGCAAAACGAGTGGTATCCTTCTTTAATTAAGGAAAACTATAACTTTGACGGAAATGAATTTCAGATTGCGGGACAGAAGATTGCGGAGGCAATAAAAGGACAACCCACGAAAGATCAGATCGGTTTCTGGCATGACCGCGATGTGTTGGCGTATTATGGCGATCCGAAGTGGGAGGTACGTTTGCAGGAAGTTCCGGGAGAAACGGATTTCACGGTAACTTCCAAAGTGAAAGGAAAGAAATGTATTATCACGATCAAGACAAACGAGAATTTCAGTCTGGAACGCATGAAGGGGGATAAGTTCAAACAGGAACATGTGTTGGATTTACCCTTCAACTATTTCTTCCCCGTGCGTTTGAACAATCCTCGTCTGGCTGCCGGACAGGACTGGAAGGCTGTCGTGGACGAGAATTTCCTGATTATTTATAACCCGGATTTCAAACCGAATTCTACTTACGAGGTGGTGTTGGATATAGATAAATAAGGATTAGAGATAATTTTGTAAATGTATGGAGTGGCAAAAAATAGACTTTTTTGCCACTTCTCTTCTTAAGGGAACTGTGTCTTGTTCCTGAAGGTCGGGAATCCCTTTTCCGCGATATATACCCCGCAGATAATCAAAAAGGCACCCCCGATGGCGATAAACGTGACATGCTCGTGCAAGATGACGGCGGAGGCGATGAGTGTGACAAGCGGGGTAAGATAGATGTAATTGTTTGCCCGGATACCTCCCAGTACTTTCACGGTTTTATTCCATGCGATGAAGCAGATAAAGGAGGCGACGATACCCAAGAATAGAAGGTTGCCCCACACTTGCGGTGTAGTAAACACTTCCGCATTCCTGTGTAACGGGTAGAAGTGGAACATGGGTAGTAACGTGACCAACCCGTAGAAAAACACTTTACGGGTGATAAACACTGTCGGGTAAGTGTCTAGTTTTTTCAGTATAATCGTGTAGAACGCCCAGCACAACGCGGCGGCAAGTGTGAGTAAATCCCCGATCGGTTTTACTTGCAGCACGATGCTCCCGTTGAAAACGACAAGCACCACTCCCGCGAGAGCCACGAGGGACCCCCATGCGAATGATTTCTTCAGCTTTTCCCCCCGGATAAACACGCGTGACAGTAAGGCGGTCAGGATCGGTGCCGTGCATAGTATGATTGACACGTTGGATGCCAGCGTGTAGTCGATAGCGATATTCTCTGTCACGAAATAGAGTGAACCGCCTGTGATACCGGAAGCTATGAATAATAATTCATCTTTCACGCTGTTTGCCCACAAACGGCGATGTTCCAGTGCGCAAAGAAGAATGTATGCGATAGCGAAGCGGTATAGCATGATTTCAACCGGTGTGAGTCCGTTATTTAACAGTACTTTCGTGGACACGAACGTGACTCCCCAGATGGAGATGATAAGGAAAGCGGATATATGATATAGCGTGTTAGATGTGGGTTTCATTTATTGCATAAATATTTGTATTAAATGGGTGCAAATGTATAAAAGAATATTGATTTCCCGTAATATGTGCGAAAAAATATGACGCTACTCTTTTTTGTTGTCTACATTGGGTAGTTGTAATATATTGAAAACGTGAAAAAGAATCGGATTGAGCGTTCGTGTGTGAAAAATGTTGCATCCACGGAACTTTTTCTTAACTTTGAAATGTTAAATAGAAATACCATGAAACAAATTGTTGTCGTTTGCCTGTTCGCGTTGCTGGTGTGTGCTTGTGAGAGGGAAGAACATTTTATAACCGATGCCGTCTACCGTGAAATGGTAGAGGTTGATTTTCAACAGAAAAAAGCCGTGTTCGGGGAGGCTGACACGGTACTGTTTGACGTGTTTAATACCGAAATGACTCTCGCGGAGCGGGAGGCGTTGACTTTCCTCTACGCTTATTCGCCGCTCGTAGATATTTCCTTGTCGGGCGGGGAGTTCTTGCTTGATAACGTGCGTCTGGCATTCCGGGCACGTGAAGAGATGCCGTGGGGAGAAAAGATACCGGAACATATTTTTCGGCATTTCGTGCTTCCGGTGCGGGGAGGTAAAGAGAATCTTGACACGGCGAGAGCGGTGTTTTTCAATGAATTGAAAGAACGGGTTGCCGCTTGCGGGAACATGGAGCGGGCGGCGCTGGAGGTGAATCACTGGTGTCACGAGAACGTGATTTATCGACCGACGAACGCGCGTACGTCTTCGCCTCTTGCCACGAGGCAGCGGGCTTACGGGCGGTGCGGGGAAGAGTCCGTGTTCGCTCTGGCGGCATTGCGTGCAGTGGGGATTCCCGCGCGGCAGATATACACGCCCCGTTGGGCGCATTGCGATGATAATCACGCGTGGATAGAGGTTTGGATAGACGGTGAATGGAAGTACTTGGGGGCATGCGAGCCGGAACCGAGGTTGAATATCGCGTGGTTTACCTTGCCCGTGCAGCGAGCGATGTACGTGGAGGCGGAAGTGTTCGGGAAATACGAGGGAGACGAGGAGATCGTGTCGACGAACGAGAACAGTTCGGCTGTAAACGTGACTTCCCGTTACACTCGTGCGGCGAGAACCGTGGTGCAGGTGAAAGACACGGCGGGGAATCCCGTGGAAAACGCTAAAGTGGAATACAAGATATTTAATTACGGGGAGTTCTATCCAGTGGTGACGCTCCATTCCGATGCGCGGGGAGAAACGCACCTGACGTTGGGAGAGGGGGATGTCGTGGTTTGGGCAAGTCGGGACGCTCGCTTCGAGGTGGTGAGGTTCCCCGTGAACGAACGGGACACGCTCGTGGTGACGTTGGATAAGCGGGAGGGAGAACTTTTCTCCGCTGAATTTGAGTTGGTTCCGCCCGAGCAGCGGGATATCGAGGCGTTGACTTCGGCGGGGGAGAGAGCCGAAAACGATTGTCGTTTCGTGCGCGAGGATTCTATCCGGGATGCTTATGTTGCCACTTTTATGACACCCGGAGAGGCGCACCGCGTGGCGACGGAATTGGGCGTCGACACCGCTCGTTTTGCCCGGTATATAAATGTTGCGCGAGGCAATTACCGGGAGATAGAACGCTTGTTCCGCTTGTCGGGGGATAAGGAACGGGCGATGGCGTTGCTGGATGTCGTGGCGGAGAAAGATTTGCAGGATACCCCCGCTGACGTGTGGCTCGACCATTTGGAAGGGACGAGGGATTTCGAGGAGGATGCCCTTTTCCGTGACTACGTGTTGAACCCGCGTGTTCAGAATGAATTGATAACGGCTTTCCGGCAACCGATTTGGACGGCGTTGGCACGTGAAGGGGTACTCTCGGGCGAGGATACTCTCGGACGGCGTGCTATGGCGGAACGGTTGTTGCGATATATCGAGCGAACGCAAATCGTGAACTATCCCGCCAAGGTGGCTACCCCGCCTGTCGGGGTTTTGAGGGCGGGTGTGACTGATGGGCTTTCCCGGGATATTTTTTTCGTGGCGCTTTGTCGTACGGTGGGGATTCCAGCTAGATTGGGGGCAGTTTCCGGTAAGGCGGAATGTTGTCTGGACGATATGTGGTACACGGTGAATTTTGCCTCGGACCAAGCCATGCCGAAAGGGAAACTTATGCTCTATTACCCCGGTGCTCCTGTCGGGGACCCGAAGTATTTCTTGAACTTCACGATCGGGAAGCTCAAGAACGGCGGGGTACGCGTGATTGACTTGGGAAGTAATGCCGATGTCGATATGGGGGCAGGTGCTTCTTACAGTAAGATATTCGCCGCTCCCGTGGAACTGGAAGCGGGTTATTACACGCTTTCTACCGGTAATAGACGGAGTGATGGGGCGGTGATGGCGGGATTGACAACCTTTCGCGTGGAAGCGGGTGAACAGACTGATGTCGAGTTGCGGATTCTTCCCGTGATGGAACGGGTGGAATTGGCGGGACACGTTGCGTTGCCCTTGGTGTTCACGCCGGAGGGGGCAATGTCACCGGGGGACATATCTTTGCCCCGGCAAGGCTACACGGCTATTGCGGTGGTGGAAGCCGATAAGGAACCGACCAATCATCTGTTGCGTGACATGGGCAGTATAAAGGACGAGTTGGAACGGTTGGGTGTCCCGCTCTACATTGTTTTTAAAGATAAGGATAATTTGCAAAAATTTAGTCCTTCCGATTTCCGTCCGTTCCCCGCGGTGATACGCTGGGGGCATGACAGCGACGGGAAGTTGCTCCAGCGTCTGGCGGAAGGATTGCAACTCCGTGACACAGGCAATCTCCCGTTGGTAGTTCTCGTGAATGACAAGGGGGAAGTGGCTTTCATGTCAAGAGGGTATCGCGTGGGATTGGGTACACAGATTATGAACGTGATGAACCGGAAATGATGCAGATAAATATACGCACTTTTGATGTAGAGGACGCGGAAGCGGTGTCCCGTTTGATTAGGAAAAATCTCGTGGAGGTGAATAGCCGGGATTATGACGGTGCGGTGATTGATTACATGTGTCGTTTGTTTTCTCCGGCGTACCTGCGGGAGTTGACCGCCGGACGTGTCATGTTCGTGGCGGAGGTGAATGGTGTCGTGTCGGGTACTGTCGGGTTGGAGGGGGATGAGGTATGTGCCCTTTACGTGGCGCCGGATGCTCACGGGCAGGGGATTGGCGAGCGGTTGATGCGACATGCGGAAGAGGTCGCCTTGGAGCGGAATATTCACGTGCTGCATTTGTCGGCAAGTCTTACGGCTGTCGGTTTTTACGAGAAGATGGGATATGTCGCCCGGGAAAGGGAGGAGTCCGAGTATTTCGGCCCCGCTTATATCATGACGAAATTAATTGAAAATTGAAAACGAGAAAACGTTATCTCTTTTCGAGGTTCTCTTGTTTCAACTTTCAATTGAATTCCGTACATTAGACGCCTCTTTTGTGGAATTTTGTATGTGTTAATTTATATATTATGAAAGAAAAGTCTGTTAGTGTAAAGGCTTTATTGCCTGTGTTATTCGGGTTCTTCATCATGGGATTTTGTGACGTGGTGGGAATTTCCGTCGGTTTTGTAAAGAAAGATTTTCAATTGAGTGAAACGGTGGCGAATTTTCTTCCCTCTATGGTGTTCCTGTGGTTTTTGTTGCTGGCTGTCCCTGCGGCAATACTGATGAACCGTATCGGGCGGAAACGAACTGTGTTGGTGAGTATGTTTATTACTATCGTGGGAATGTTGATTCCTTTCGTCGATTACAACATGATTACCTGTTTCGTGGCGTTTGCCCTTTTGGGAATCGGTAACACGATCCTGCAAGTGTCGTTAAACCCGCTTTTGACAAATGTCGTTAAAGGTAATGTGCTTGCCAGTTCGCTCACGGCGGGACAAGTACTTAAAGCGGTTTCCTCGTTCTGCGGACCTTTTATCGCTGCTTTTGCCGCTTCCGTACTGGGGAATTGGCAGTATCTGTTCCCGATATTTGCGGGATTGACACTCTTGTCGACGTTCTGGCTTATGGCGGTGCATATCCGGGAAGAGGCTCCGGAACAAGCGTCTTCATGGGGTGCGACGTTCGGGTTGTTGAAGGACAGGACGATTTTCCTGCTGTTTCTCGGAATCGTGTTCGTGGTAGGTGTCGACGTGGGTACGAATATGGTTGCTCCCAAGTTATTGATAGAACGATGCGGCTTTACCGAGATCGAGTCCGCGGTGGGGCCGAGCACTTATTTTGCGTTCCGTACTATCGGTGCGTTTATCGGTACGTTCTTGTTGGCACGCGTGGCGGGTAACAAGTATTTCCGAGTGAATATCCTCGTGGCTATTGCCGGATTGCTCGTGTTATTCTTTGTCAGCGGACAATACGCTATCCTCGCTTTGATCGCCTTGATAGGTTTCACCTGTTCCAGTATATTCTCGCTCGTGTTCTCCATGGCTATTCAAGCACGTCCGGAGAAAGCGAACGAAATATCGGGTCTTATGGTTACCGGAATCTTCGGGGGTGCCGTGGTGCCGCCGCTTATGGGATATCTTACCGACCTGCTCGGTAGTCAGGCTGGGTCGCTTTTCGTGATCCTCGGTTGCCTTTGCTACCTGCTTTACTGCTCGTTCGGGATAAAAACTAAATAATTTTTGATTGACGATTTATGATTTTCGATTCTCATGTTGTAGTCATAAATCGTCAGTCTTAAATCATAAATATAGAAAGTTATGTACCAGTTTGATAAAAGAATAGTGATGACGTTGGATGCCGGGGGTACGAATTTCGTGTTCTCTGCCATACAGTCCAACGCGGAAATCGTGACGCCGCTCACGTTGCCTTCCAACGGGGGGGATTTGGATAAATGCCTCGCGACGATGGTCACGGGGTTCTCCGCAATCAAGGAGAAGTTGCCGGAAGCTCCCGTGGCAATCAGTTTTGCTTTTCCCGGCCCGGCGGATTACGTGAACGGGATTATCGGTGATTTGAAAAATTTGCCGGCATTTCAAGGGGGAGTGGCGTTAAAAGCCTTTTTGGAACGGGAGTTCGGTATACCCGTGTTTATTAATAATGACGGTGATCTTTTCGCTTACGGGGAGGCGTTGGCGGGAGCCTTGCCGGAGGTGAACCGGATATTGCAGGAAGCGGGCAAAAACAAGGTGTACAAGAATCTGATCGGCATCACGCTGGGAACCGGGTTCGGGGGTGGTGTCGTGCGGGAGCGGGAACTGTTTCTTGGGGATAATGGTGCTGCCGCCGAGGTATGGGTACTGCGTGACAAGCGGGAACCCCGTTACGGTGTGGAAGAGGGTATCTCTATACGGGCTATTCGGCGGGGATACGCTCGTTTGTCGGGCGACACACGTGATTTGACACCGAAAGATATATTCGATATTGCCGAGGGTACGCTTGACGGGGATGCGGAGGCGGCACGTGAGGCTTTCGCCCGTTCCGGGGAAGTGCTCGGGGAAGCTATCGCCTCGATGAACGCTGTGATTGACGGTGTTGTCGTGATCGGTGGCGGTATTATCGCGGCTCATAAGTATCTGATGCCTGCCGTCATGCGGGAGTTGAACGGAAGTTTGTGCATGTATGACGGCTCCCCGGTCGATCGCATGGAAATGAAGGCTTTCTTCTTGGATGACCCGGCGGATCGTGAGGCATTTCTTGCCCCGACGACCCGGCAGATTATCATTCCGGGTACGACGGAAACGGTGGATTACGATCCCGTGAAACGTGCTGCCGTGGTGATAACGAGATTGGGTACAAGCAAGGCAATCGCTTTCGGGGCGTATGCTTTCGCGTTGAATGAACTGGATAAATGAGTTTATAAGGTTTATAAAGTTCATAAGGTTAATAAAGTTTATAACATGACATAAGCTTGTAAATCTTATGAACTTTATAAACTTTTTTGTATATTTGGAACGAACAAGAATTGTAAACTAGAAGAGAGTACATGAACCCTGATTACTTTTTCTGACGTTACTTCCCGGGTAAAGTTGTCGTGATCCCGCGACCGCTCTTTTTATTTTTTATTCTGAATTTTAATTTCTAAATTATATATTTATGAACCCTGATTACTCGTTGAACCCGCACGTTCTGGCGCGGTATCTACAAAAAGAACCGAAGAATTTTACCAAGGAGGACATCATTCGTTACGTGAGAGAGAATGATATAGAGATGATAAACTTCCGCTACCCCGGGGCGGACGGACGATTGAAGACATTAAACTTTATTATTAACAGTATCGAGCATCTTGACAATATCCTTACTTGTGGCGAACGGGTGGACGGATCGAGTCTTTTCCCTTATATAGAGGCGGGTTCGAGCGACCTCTACGTGTTGCCCCGCTATCGCACGGCGTTCCTCAACCCTTTCAGCCAGATCCCGGCGGTAGATATTCTTTGCAGTTTTTACACGAAGGACGGCAAACCTCTCGAAATGTCGCCCGAGTACACCATGCGCAAGGCTCACGAGGCGTTACGGCAGGTAACGGGTATGGAATACGAGGTGATGGGAGAGTTGGAATACTACGTGGTAACCGAGGTGGAGAGTTATTTCGATATACCCGACCAGCGCGGGTATCACGAGTCGATGCCTTTCTGCAAAGGTCAGGAGTTGCGCGAGTTGGCAATGAAGTACATCGCTTCTACCGGGGGATTGATCAAGTACGGGCATTCCGAGGTGGGTAATTTCACGCTTGACTGCCAGTCGTACGAACAGAACGAGATCGAGTTCCTGCCTACCCGTATGGAAGACGCCGCCGATCAGTTGATGATTGCCAAATGGATACTCCGCACGCTGGCACACGAGTACGGGGTAGACTTGACATTTGCCCCGAAAATTACCGTGGGTAAAGCCGGTAGCGGTTTGCACATCCACACCCGTTTGAGCAAGGACGGCAAAAATGCCATGGTAGAAAACGGTAAGTTGACGGACAATGCCTTGAAGGCGATTGCCGGGTATCTTGATCTCGCACCTTCGTTGACCGCTTTCGGGAACACGAACCCGACATCGTATCTTCGGCTAGTGCCTCATCAAGAGGCGCCCACGAATATCTGCTGGGGAGATCGCAATCGTTCCGTGCTCGTGCGCGTACCGCTCGGTTGGACTAGCGGGGCGACATACATGATGCGTGATGCCAACCCGCTGGAACGCGTGGAAGAACATGATTACAGTAACAAACAAACGGTGGAATTTCGTTGTCCGGACGGTTCGGCAGACGTTTATCTTTTGATTGCCGGACTCGCCGTTGCCGCCCGCCACGGTTTCGAGATGAAAAATGCTTTACAATATGCCCGTGAGCGTTACGTGGACGTGAATATTTTCGACGATGCCAACAAGGCGATAGCCGATAGGTTGAGCCATTTACCTACTTCTTGTCACGAGTCGGCACTCTGTCTTGAACAACAGCGCACCGTTTACGAGGAATATGGAGTGTTCGCTCCCGCTCTGATTGACGGTCTGATCGCCTCGCTTCGAAAATTCAACGATGCTGATCTCCGTGAACAACTCAAAAACGAGGATATCTCCGTGGAGGAATTGGTAGAGAAATATTATTATTGCGGGTAGAGGAGGAAAGGTAAAAACTAAAAGCTAAAAGTTGAGAATAGGAATATACTTTTAGCTTTTAGTTTTTATTTTTTAACTTAATTCAGTCCGCTACGTTCCAGCAAAGCATCAACCGTCGGTTCTTGACCGCGGAAACGCTTGTAGAGTGTCATCGGGTTCTCTGAAGCACCTTTTTCCAGTACTTCACGGCGGAACGATTCGGCAGTGGCACGGTCGAAAATACCGTGTTGTTTGAAATGCGCGAACGCGTCGGCATCAAGTACCTCTGCCCATTTGTAACCGTAGTAACCGGCAGCGTATCCACCGGCAAAGATATGGCCGAAGGCGGGACAGAATGCGGTACCTTTCACGATAGGCATAATCTCCGTGCGTCCCATGGCACGTTGCTCGAAGTCAACGAGAGGCTCGGTAACAGGAGCGGTGATCGTGTGCCATGCCATATCCACCATACCGAAACTCAACTGGCGTTCGCTGGCGTATCCCGACTGGAAATTGGACGAACGTTTGATCTTGTCGATATATTCCTGCGGGATGGTTTCCCCGGTCTGGTAGTGGGTTGCCCACGTGTCCAGCCACTCTTTTTCAAGCGCGTAGTTTTCCATGAATTGCGAGGGCAGTTCCACGAAGTCACGGGATACCCCGTCCATGGAAGTCGAACCGTAAGTACATTTGCCGAAGATGCCGTGTAAGGCATGTCCGAACTCGTGGAGGAAAGTGGTTACCTCGTTGAAGGTCAAGAGTGACGGCAGCGTGTCAGTGGGTTGCGTGAAGTTCATCACGAGTGACACGAGGGGACGCTGGTCTTTGCCGTCCACCGTCTTTTGCCCGCGGAAAGCGGTCATCCATGCACCGCCGCCCTTGCTTGCTCGCGGGAAAAAGTCCGTGTAAAGCACGGCGAGGAACGAGCCGTCATTATCGTAAACCTCGTAAGTCTTCACCTCGGGGTGGTAGCGCGGAATATTAGTCACTTCCTTGAACGTAATACCGTAAAGACGGGTAGCGAGGTCGAATACACCCCGTTGCACGTTTTCCAGTTTGAAATAGGGGCGCAACATCTCGTCATCGAGAGCGTATTTATCTTGCATCAATTTATTGGAATAGTATGCCCAATCCCAACGTTGCAATTCACCTTTCAACCCCTTGGCGCGGGCGTAAGCTTCCACTTCCGCTTTATCTTGCAGCGCGTGGCGGTGCGATGCCTCGTGCAATTGATCGATAAAGTTATTCACGATAGACGGGGTATTTGCCATCCGGTCGGTGAGGGCATAGTCGGCATAGGTCGGGTATCCCAGCAATTTCGCTTTTTCCAGTCGTAGCGCTGCGATACGTTTTACCACTTCCTCGTTGTTATGCTCGTTGTTGCGGTATGCACGGGAGGCGTTGGCACGGTACATCTTCTCGCGCAGGTCGCGATTGTCGGCGTATTTCATGAAAGGTCCCATGCTCGGGTAATGGAGGGTAAATATCCAGCCTTCTTTGCCGCGCTGTTTGGCGGTCATGGCTGCCATTTCCTTCACTCCGTCGGGAAGTCCCGCGAGGTCTTTCGCGTCGGTCACGTGCAACTCGAAATCATTGGTTTCCGCCAGTTCGTTTTTATCGAACGTGAGGCTTAGTTTCGACAGTTCCACGGATATTTCCTTGAACCGTTCCTTGGCATCGCCTTCGAGATTCGCGCCGCCGTCGATAAACGCTTTCCACGTGTTCTCCAGCAAGGTCGTTTGTTCCGTGTTAAGATTCAACTTCTCTTTCTGCTCGTGTACTTGTTTCACGCGGGCGAAAAGAGCGGGGTTCATGTATATGGCGTTGCCGTGAGCGGTGAGTTTGGGCGATACGTTCTGTGCGATATCCTGCATCACGCTGTCCGTCAGGCAGGCGTTCAGGTTGAAAAATATACCTGCCACGTCACCCAACCGCTTGCCGGCACCGTCCAGTGCCACGATGGTATTTTCGAATGTCGGCGCTTCTTTCGAGTTGGCGATGCGGTCGATATCCCGTTGTGCTTCCTCGATGGCAGCGTCAAAAGCGGGTTCGTAATGCTCCGCTTTGATCTTGTCAAAAGGGGGCGTCTGGTGGGGTGTGGCGAAGTCCGCCAACAGCGGGTTATCGTTCGTCTTTCCGCAAGATGCCACAAGTAAAATGATTGCAGCCATAGATAATGTTTTTCTCATGTTATATTATATTTGTTATTACTCGAATTTCGGGCACGAAGTTACGAAATAATTGAAAATTGAAAATGGAGAATTGAAAATGATTTACAATGTTTCCAGAACTACCCCAAAAAAGAGGTTTAGATTGAAGACCTTATTATTATATATATTTAATCATTCAATCTAAAATAGAGCCTTGGCTCGCGGGAGGCTTCATCATAGACTATTTTTTCCGTGTTTCCTTTTGAAGTGAAGTTTTCACCGGACGAGAAAAATAACAGGTCTCGTGCCTGTATAAGTATAAAAAATTGTATATTTGCCATATAGCAATTATTTCCTTGCATATCCGGTGGTCAATTATGGATAAATCTTATCCGGATATGTAGGGAATCATAGGATCGGCAATCTGGTTATTTTCCCCTTGAATACTATTTTAGGCTCCACGACGAAGGGGATGATAGAAACTGTAATATCTAGGGCAAGACTATCGTTCTTGATAGTTCCTTCATGCGTGTAGGACATTTTGCGAGAACCGACGCTGACGTTGCCATTTCCCTTTAAGCTAAAGATGCCGTTGGTAGAGGTAATGGTTGCCGTTGCCGCGTCTACCGTGATGCCGCGCACGGGCATAGTGAAGTCTACCAGCTTGAGGGCGAGCGTTTCGTTCGTGTCCGCCTGTATCTCGATACCGCAGGGAATGGGGCCTTCCGGTATCATGCCTTTGGCTTCAGGGGGTACCATCGCTTTCACGTGGTCGGGTAGCACGATGGTTGCTTCACCGCGGTACACCCCGGGTAGCTTATCGATATCACCGGTACGGCGGTCGGAACAGCTATTGCAGGAAGTAAATAAAACGGGCACCGACATGAAAACAACCAACAAGATAGTAAAGAAAATGTTCTTGTTCATGAACTATGGATTTATTTTTGTATTTTCGAGCGCTAAAAATAGAAACTTTTAGACGAAAAACCATCAGGATTATGAAATTTATAGGACAACTTATTCTCGTTTTGTTTGTTACCGCCGGGATGGCAGGTGTTGTATCAGCGGGAGCCAAGGACAAAAAAGATCACGGGGCAGCCGTTGCCGGAACGTACGACGGGAAGGCATACATCGAGATCATGCAGCGGGAATTGCCGTTGAAATTGGAATTGAAACGGATACACCGCGATAGCGTGATCGTCGAGGTGACGGACTTCGTGCTTCCCACGGGACAGAAGTTCAGCTATCGTTCCGCGGGAGTGTCCGTGAAACCGGAAGTGAAAGACGGCAAAACGGTGTACAAGTTGAACATTTCTTTTACCTATAATTATAATAGTATGCCGATGCGCGTAACTGCCACGGGAACGATCACCGACGGGGAACTGAATTCAACGGTGAAAGCGGTTATCATGGACGCCATGGAAACGAAAGTAACCTATAAAGCGAAGTGTACGACAAAGTAGTGAAAAGGCATGCGTACTGGATTTAGGGGATACGGCTAATGATACATCAGGAGGAAAAGATAATTCGTTACTTGAAAGAAAAAAACGCGGAATGCGTGAAGATGATATTTGATAATTATTATCAAGTATTGTGCTTGTTCGCTTTGCGTTTCGTGCATTCTTTCGAGGACGCGGAAGATGTGGTGCAGGAGGTGTTGGTAAACTTCTGGGAGAAGAAAAGAGGAACCGTGTTCGAGGGTTCCTTGAAGTCGTATTTGTTCGGGGCAGTACAAAAAGAAGCGTTATATATGATACGTCAATCGGGGCGTCTGATTTTCGAGGAAATCGGGAATTACTCGGATGTATTGCTTGACGAGGTATCTGTCGAACGTGAAGAAGATATTAACGCCCGTCGGGAGAAATTACGAAAAGAAATACAGCGATTGCCGGAGAAATGCCGGGAAGTATTCATCGCTATCGTGTTGGAAGGCTTGAGTTACAAAGAGGTTGCCGATAAACTGGGTGTTTCTGTCAATACCGTCAAAACGCATTACGCGAGAGCGTTGAAACAATTGCGCGATAACCTCGATACGATTATCCTGTTGATTTTACTGCGGCTGAGAAAATTGGTGGTGTCCTGAGCTTTTCCCTATGCCTCTGCTTCATTACACCTATTCTTCTCTCTATCTTCGTTAATTGTAATTAATGAATAAAACTTTTATAATCCTATTGTTATTCTATTTTAATAGAATGACAATAGAATGGCAATAGAATAACAGTGCTTGCAACCAAGGCGTAATACCTTGTCATATAGGGCGAAACACATTCTTGGCGAGAAATAATATTAAGTATAGAATATTCGTTCATGATGAAGATATTCTAACAAGAAAAAGTGTTCGGAGTATAAATTTTGTATCCCGTTAAATGTTTGATTCAGAATGATTAATAGCCGTTGAGATTTTTTTTACACAAAATCTCTGGAAAAGACGAATAAAAAGGGACAAATGTCTTCGTAATGCCTGTCAATAAGGCGTTTGCGAAGACAAATGAGGACAGGCGAAAAATCGAGGTAACGTAAAGGAAAGCGGATTTATGAAGAAGAACGGTCTCCAAATCATTACCCGCCGAATGGTGATTTTTAACACACCGTGTTGTATTTGGCAGCTTGTGGCACAGGTTGGCATATCAAGGTCTAACTCGTTGAGTAATAACTTTGCAAACAAAAAACGAGTATGGCAAGAAGCACATTCAAGGTTCTGTTCTACGTGAACGGCAGCAAGGAGAAAAACGGTATTGTCCCCATCATGGGACGAGTGACAATCAACGGGACTGTGGCGCAGTTCAGTTGTAAGCAGAACATCCCGAAAACGCTTTGGGACGTGAAAGGAAACAAGGCGAAAGGCAAGAGCCGCGAGGCACGAGACATCAACCTTGCCCTTGACAACATCAAGGCGCAAATCATCAAACATTACCAGCGCATTTCAGACCGCGAGGCATTTGTTACGGCTGAGATGGTGCGCAACGCCTATCAGGGAATCGGCAGCGAGTATGAGACGCTGCTAAAAGCATTCGACCGTGAGAACGAAGTGTTCAAGAAACGGGTAGGCAAAGACAGGGTAATGGCTACCTATCGGGCACGTGTACGGGCAAGAAACCATGTAGCCGCCTTTATCAAGTCGTTTTACAGACGCAGCGATATGTCCATGTTGGAACTTACTCCCGATTTCATCAAGGAGTTCGCCGCATACCTCTCGACTGAAGCCGGATTGCGGAACGGTTCGATATGGGCAAACTGTATGTGGCTGAAAGGCGTGGTCATGAAAGCGCATTATAACGGGTTGATACCGCGCAATCCTTTCATCCAGTTTCATATCAGCCCCAATGTGAAAGAACGGGAATATCTGACGGAGGATGAACTGAAAGCGGTCATGACACATGAGTTTGCAGACAGCAAGCTCGCATACATCCGTGACATTTTCATCTTTGCCAGTTTCACCGCCTTGTCATTCGTGGACATTCAGGAACTGACGAATGACAACATCGTGGAGGTGAACGGCGAGAAGTGGATATTGTCCAAACGCCACAAGACAAAAGTCGCCTTCCAAGTGAAGCTGCTGGATATACCCTTGCAGATAGTCGAACGCTACCGACCGATGCAGAAAGACAATCGTATATTCCCCGGCTTGAACTATTGGTCTATCTGCAAACCGTTGAAACGGATGATAAGGGAATGTGGCATAACCAAGTCAATATCATTTCATTGCAGTCGTCATGGCTTCGCAACATTAGCTTTGAGCAAGGGGATGCCCATTGAAAGCGTAAGCCGTGTGTTGGGACATACGAATATAGTCACGACCCAACTCTACGCAAAGATAACCACGCAGAAGCTCGACAACGACCTGACCATGTTCGGCGACAAACTGAGTAAGACGTTTAACGGAATAACGATGTCATGAGTATGAGAAGAAACAGCATAACAGTGAATGAATCCGGCAATATCATCATGCCGGAGAATGTCTCAAACATTTGGATGAGCGAGCCGGAATTGGTGGAACTGTTCGGAGTAATTGCTCCGACACTTCGTTCTGCCATCAGAAACATCTATAACAGTGGAGCATTAAAAGAATACGAGGTACAGAAGTATGTTCGGCAGGAGAACGGGTATCATGCCGATGTGTTCAGCTTTCCGATGATAGTCGCACTTGCTTTCCGCATTGACAGCTTCGGTGCGGAACAGGTGCGCAATGCCATATTTAAAAGGCTGTACTTGCGAAAAGAGAAAACAAATATCTTCTTTTCGCTGGGTATAAATGGTTGGGATATGTCTAATTATCAGGCATAAGTTCTAATGATATGACGACATGAAGTAGTGAGACCTATGCGTATTCCCATTGCCAACAATGTATTTATACGAGTATGTGAATAGGTGTATTGCCATTCATACGTACGATTACGACAAAGAGGGTGTGTCAAAACTCAATTATTAAAAAGATGAACTTATAATTTGAAATTTGAGCATCCTAAAAGATCCCCAAAAGGGTCGTATCATTACTCCATACAGAGCTTGATACGACCCTTTTAAGTGTTATACGTTACAATCTGTAACTTTTAGAAGTTGTCATTTCTGTTTTGACACACCCTCCTTTTGTTGTATGTCATAAAGCCAAATCCAAGAAAATCTTACGTGAGGTATGCGTGAGTTGTTAATCCGTTCTGCGCTAATTGCCGAGTTTTGCACTGATTAAACAAAAAAATGAAGTGCTAATGAAACAAGGCAACTTTGAAAATGAGGAGTTTATCCGTGTGGGTACTACCCTCTACAAGTTAGTGAACCAGCCCCGTCTGAACGGAGGCTATGTGAAGAAGCGCATCGTGTGGAACAACGAAACACTGCGGCAGGACTACGGCAAGGACTATCTCGCCACCGTGCCGAAGTACGACGGCTTCTGCACCGTCCCCGACCATGTGGACTACCGTCCCGTGGTGGACAAGTTCCTGAACCTCTACGAGCCGATAGGACACCGTCCGCAACAAGGCGAGTTTCCCTGTATCCGGTCATTGGTGCGCCATATCTTCGGTGAACAGTATGAATTGGGCATGGACTATCTTCAATTGCTCTACCTGCAACCCGTGCAGAAACTGCCTATCCTGCTGTTGGTATCAGAAGAACGCAACACGGGCAAGAGTACATTCCTGAACTTCCTGAAAGCTGTGTTTCAAAACAATGTCACTTTCAATACCAACGAGGACTTCCGCAGCCAGTTCAATTCCGACTGGGCAGGAAAACTGCTCATCGTGGTGGACGAGGTATTGCTCAACCGCAGGGAGGACAGCGAGCGGTTGAAGAACCTCAGCACCACACTTTCCTACAAGGTGGAAGCCAAAGGCAAAGACCGTGACGAGATAGCGTTCTTTGCCAAGTTCGTGCTATGCTCCAACAACGAGTATCTGCCTGTTATCATTGATGCAGGTGAAACACGCTATTGGGTGCGCAAGATAGACCGTCTGCAATCCGATGACACAGACTTCCTGCAAAAGCTGAAAGCTGAGATACCTGCCTTTCTGTATTACCTGCAATACAGACAACTTTCCACCGAAAAGGAAAGCCGTATGTGGTTTGCGCCCTCTTTGCTGCATACCGAAGCCTTGCAGAAGATTATCCGCAGCAACCGCAACCGATTGGAGATAGAGATGTGCGAACTTATCCTTGACATTATGGAAAGTGTCGGCACGGACACATTCTCGTTCTGCCACAACGACATTCTTCTTTTGCTGGTACATTCGCAGGTAAAGGTGGAGAAGCACCAAGTCAGAAAGGTATTGCAGGAATGTTGGAAACTTACTCCTGCCTCTAACGGGCTTACATATACCACTTACCAATTCAATTACAATCGGGAGTGCCGATATGAGCCGATAAAAAGAGTCGGTCGTTTCTACACCGTCACAAGGGAACAACTTGAATCCCTGTAATACTATTCTTTTTTTGTTGAATTGATGAATAATGATATAACCATACTGATAATAAACAGCATACACTCTCAACAAATTCTCAACAATCGAAAAGAAAAGTTGAGAGGGAAACAGCATCAGTTTGTTGGATTCTCTATTTGTGAGTGGTTTGTTGAGAAGATGTTGAGAATATAAAGCATTAACGTATAGGACAATACATATCTCATTCATCAAATCAACGTTTTTACAGTCATCATCAAATCCATAGAAATTATATCATGAACATCCAAGAAGCAAAACAAATCAAAATTGCGGACTATCTGCAAAGTTTGGGTTATTCGCCCGTAAAGCAACAGGGAAACTGCCTGTGGTATAAATCCCCGTTCCGTCAGGAAACGGAAGCCTCGTTCAAGGTGAACACCGACCGCAACCTGTGGTTCGATTATGGACTGGGAAGAGGTGGTAACATCATCGCACTTGCAGGGGTACTGTACGCATCCGACCATGTGCCTTATCTGCTTGGCAAGATAGCGGAACAGGCACCACACATCCGTCCCATATCTTTCTCTTTTCGCCAGCAGGCATCCGAACCGAGTTTCCAACATTTGGAGGTGGGCGAACTCACCCATCCGGCATTGCTCCGATACTTGCAGGAACGGGGCATAAACATCGCTTTGGCAAAGGCGCAATGTAAAGAGCTCCACTTCACCCATAACGGCAAGCCCTATTTCGCCATCGGTTTTCCGAATGTGGCGGGAGGATTTGAAGTGCGTAACCGTTTTTTCAAAGGCTGTGTCGCACCCAAAGACATCAGCCATATTCGGCAACAGGGAGAAGCGAGAGAGAAATGCCTTGTATTCGAGGGCATGATGGACTATCTTTCATTCCTCACGTTGCGGAAGAGGAACTGCTCGAACTTGCCCGACCTTGACAGGCAGGATTACGTCATCCTCAATTCGACCGCCAATGTTTCCAAAGCTATAGATGTGCTGCACGGGTATGGACGTATCCACTGCATGCTCGACAATGACGAGGCGGGAAGAAAGGCGTATCGGGAATTGGAAAGGAAGTTCGCCGGACGCATCCGCGACTTCTCCGACAACTACAAAGGGCATAAAGACCTGAACGATTACCTGCGTGGAATCCGGCAGAAATTAGCCGTTAGTCCACCGCCAAGAACTATCGTAAAACCCAAGAAGAAAGGGTTGGGATTATGACATCCCGAATGAGAAAAACGGGAGATGCCCGAAACTCATTCCTTAAGGATTGGGAGGTAGCAAGTTTGTGTTTCGGGTGTACCGAAACCGCTTGCCACCCACCATCCAAATTGCAGGAGGTGGCATCCCGTCGGTCTATACAGTTGAATCAGTAACCGAATTAAAAGGAATAAAATATGGAACAGACAAAGGAACACAAGGAACGCAACAAGGGAGGTCGCCCCAAGAAGGAAGCAACCGAGAAACTGAAATACCGTATCGCAGTGAAAATGACGGCAGCCGACTACTTCCGCCTGCTGACACGATCGCATGAGGCGGGCGTATCACCAAGCGAGTACATGAGGGAATGTTTCCGTAACGGTCATGTGAAAGAACGGCTGTCGGAGGAACATGCCGGATACATCCGCCAACTCTGCGGCATGGCTAACAATCTCAACCAGCTTGCGCGTAAGGCAAACGCCGGAGGCTTCCACGATGAACGGTGGGACTGCAAGGTGGCAGTGGCAAGGATTCATGAACTTATAACCAAGATAGGGATATGATGGCGAAAATCGTAAAAGGAAGCGACTTCAAGGGTGCGGTGGATTACATCATCGACAAGAAGAAGGATACGCAGATAGTAGCAAGCGAAGGCTTGTTTATGGAAAATCTGGAAACTATCGCCATGAGTTTCAATGCCCAGTCACGGATGAACGATAAGGTGACAAAACCTGTCGGACATATCGCGTTGAGTTTTTCCAAAGAGGATGAGTTACGGCTGACGAACCGTATCATGGCAGGCATCGCGCTTGAATATATGGAACGGATGGGAATCAAGAATACGCAGTTCTTCATCGCCCAGCATTTCGACAAGGAGCATCCACACGTGCATATTGCTTTCAACCGCATAGACAACAACGGCAATACCATATCGGACAGGCACGAGCGTCTGCGCAGTACCCGCATCTGCAAGGAATTGACCTTGAAATACGGCTTGCATATGGCTGGCGGAAAGGACAATGTCAAACGCAACCGCCTGAAAGAGCCAGACAGGACGAAATATGCGCTTTACGACATCATCAAAATGGAAGTCGGCAGATGCGGCAACTGGAACGTGCTTATCGCCAACCTGAAACGGCAGGGAGTGGAAGTACATTTCAAGCATAAGGGGCAGACCAGCGAGGTGCAGGGTGTTGTATTCTCCATGAATGGCTACCATTTCAACGGCTCCAAAGTGGACAGGCGTTTCAGTTATTCCAAGATTGACGCGGCTTTGCAGCACAACAGATGCAGGGAACGTATGGGAATAACAGCCGGAATATATGAAACGGCTACACCAAGCGCACCGTCCGGCACGGCACAAAGCGAGTTGTTCAACGGCTCTTGGGGATTGCTAAAAAGCAGTGGCTCATCTTATAACGCTGCTGATGCGGAAGCCAATCAGGAAATGGTGGATATACTTCGCAGAAGGAAGAAAGTTAAGCGCAAGAGAGGTGTTGGGTTCTAATATTCTGTACTAATCCAATTCTCACGACACTTGCGCTCTATATTCATTCGGAGTGTAACCTACCTCTTTCTTGAACAGTCGGGTAAAATGTTGCGGGTACTGAAAACCGAGATTATAGGCGATTTCATTAACGGTGTCGTCTGTAGATGCAAGTTCCGTCTTGGCTATTTCAATAGACTTGTCATGAATGAAATGCAGGGCGGTTGAACCTGTTTCTTTTTTCAATAAATCACTGAAATAGTTGGGCGAGAGGCAGAGCTTGTCTGCACAATACTGTACAGTGGGCAAGCCTATCCGTTTAGCAGCCCCATCATGGAAGTATTCGTCAAGCAACCGCTCAAATCTTGCGAGGATGTCTCGGTTTTGGTTGTCGCGTGTGATGAACTGGCGGTCATAGAAACGTGTGCAGTAATCAAGGAACGTCTTGATGCTGTCTGTGATGAGGTTCTTGCTGTGACGGTGTATCGGATGGTTCAATTCATATTGAATCTTGTGGAAGCAATCCATGATGATTTGCCGTTCTTCCACACTAAGGTGCAATGCCTCGTTTGTCTCGTAGGAAAAGAACGAATATTCACGCATTATCCGCCCGAGAGGTGTATTCCGCAGCAGGTCGGGATGGAACATAAGCAGGTAGCCATCTGGTTGGAACTGCATGCCGTCATCTTCCGCACCGAACACCTGTCCGGGCGCGATAAATATCAGTGTGCATAATTATTCCTAAGTCTGTGAAACCGGAACGCATGAAGCAGAATCTCGACATATTAGACTTCACCCTGTCGGCCGACGACATGGCACGGATAAAGACGCTGGATACCGACAAGCCTTTCTTACTCGGCTCGCACGAAGATCCAGAAATCGTAAAATGGTTCATGCAGTACAAAAACGCCTGAACATCAACAACCATATTTCGATAGCCGCTATCGACTATATTAAGAAGTTATTCGTATATGCCTTTATTGTAATCCGTCATGTACTGAGTAAATGTTTTGCCTGTTTGCTGTTTGAAGAAGCGCATGAGATGGCTCGGATCAGAGAAATTGAAATCATCCGCCATTTCACTGACAGTGCGGTTGGAGAATAGCAATTCGTTCTTCAGTTCCTCAAGCAGACGTTGTTTTATCAAATGGGTAGCTGATACTCCGAATTGGGCTTTTACTGAGTTATTGAGTGTGATGCGACTGACATGAAGCATGTCTGCATATTCCTGCACCCGCTGGTGGGTGCGGATATTCTGTTCCAACAAGTCCTTGAACCGAAAAGCGAAATTGTTTTTAGCAATTTCAGCGGGCAAGCAATAGGCGGCAGCGTATGTACGATTGATAATCAGCAAAAGATAATATAGTAAGGAAACAATGATATTGTACGTATCGGACACTGGATTCATCAGCTCATACTTAATCTTTCCGAGCAGCCGCATATATTCCTTCATTTCGTCATGTGTGGCATTGATGTAAGGCGGCGTATCTGTCTGGTAACAATACAAAAGGCGAAAAACGAAGAACTTGTCGGCGATAAAAGTACGCATGAAATCTTCGCGGAATATAAGGAACGTGTAATCCAACGCCGTCTCATCTACATGCCACTCTTGTTGCTGATGGGGTGAAAGCAGGAGAACCATGCCGTCGCGCAGTTCAATCTTGCGGAAGTTCAGTAGCAAATATCCGTTTGCCTTACGGAAAAAGTAGAAGCTGAAGAAGTCTGTCTTAAACCGCTTGTTTTCTGTCAGCACAAGTCCGATGTCCTTGTTTATGGCAGTATTGATGTAAAAATCCACGCCGCAGCGTGTCTTGTTGAACGGTACGCTGACCAGTCGATCAGGGTTGATTATCTCGTCCATATCCTTGTCGTTTTTGCAAAGATAATAATTTCATTTATCAAAATGGCATAATTACCGTTTTTTCAGGCATAGATGTTTCGCCGGATTCTTCCGAACTTTGCACCCGTAATCAATAACAAGACATATAGTCATGAAAAAGACATCCACAGTACAATTGGTGCGCAATGCCACCTTGAAAATCAGGTATGCGGGACACACCATGCTAATTGACCCCGTTTTAGCCGACAAAGGCACTTTGATATCGGCCCTCGGTGTGAATAAAACACCGAGGGTACACCTCACCATTCCTATTCAGGATATTATCGGAGGCGTGGACATGGTGCTCCTGACCCACAATCACATCGACCATTACGAGCCGAGTGTCCCCACACATTTGCCCAAAGAAATTCCTTTCTACGTTCAGCCCCAGGACGCGGACGCCATCAGAAACGACGGATTTACAAATGTGATACCCATCGAAGAAATAAAAACAATAGACGGCATATCCATTTACCGCACGACCGGACATCATGGTTTCGGGCAGATCGGGCAGATGATGGGACCTGTATCAGGTTATGTGCTAAAAGCCGAGGGCTTCCCGACCGTTTATATAATGGGTGACTGCCGATGGGAAGCATGTATCCGAGACACCGTGGAACGGTTCAATCCTGACTATATCGTGGTAAACTCCGGAGGTGCAATCTTTCCCGAATTTTCCAAAACGGACGGTCCTATCATCCCCGACGAGAACGAAGTGATGCAGATACTTGACGAATTGCCTTCGCATATCAAGCTGATAGCCGTACACATGGATGCCATCGACCATTGCCAGACCACCCGTGCAATTCTGCGCAATGAGGCAACGCATCACGAAGCCGACATGAGCCGGCTGATTATCCCGGAGGACGGAGAAACAGTTGTGTTATGAGTGTCTGCATTAAATCCCTGATAAAAAACATGAACATAGTGGTAGGGTGCACTATAGGATGCCCTTACTGCTATGCCCGTAACAACTGCCGCCGTTTCCACATTACCGACGACTTTTCCGTGCCTGAATACATGGAACGAAAACTGCGCATCATCGATACGTCCCGTCCTCATGTGTGGCTCATGACAGGAATGAGCGATTTCTCCGATTGGAAGCCTGAATGGAACGCAGAAATTTTCGAGCGGATCAGCAGCAATCCCCAGCACGCCTATATCTTTCTGACGAAGCGCCCTGACAAAATCAGTTTCTCCTCTGACGACGAGAACGTATGGATGGGCGTGACCGTCACGCGCAGTTCCGAGAAAAGGAGGATTGATGATTTGAAAAAGAATATCAAAGCACGACACTACCATGTCACGTTTGAACCTCTCTTCGATGATATCGGCGAGATTGATTTCGAGGGAATTGACTGGATTGTCATAGGCACAGAGACCGGAAACCGAAAAGGAAAGTCATATTCGCGCCCCGAATGGGTGCTTAGCATTGCAGAACAGGCAAAGGCTCATGGCATACCGGTGTTCATGAAAGAGGATTTGCTGCCGATTATGGGCGACGAAAGAATGATTCAGGAATTGCCGGAACAATTTACCAGACGAATACAATGAATATGGATACAATAAAGGAAATAGATGTAAAGAGTGTAATGACCAAATCCTCTCTGCCGGTGGGAGGATATTCGGTCAACCCTTATGTAGGGTGTCCCCACGCCTGCAGGTATTGCTACGCATCGTTCATGAAACGGTTCACCGGGCACACCGAGCCGTGGGGTACGTTTTTAGATGTAAAAAACTGGAAGCCGATAACGAATCCTCATAAATACGACGGTGAACGTGTTGTAATAGGGTCTGTGACGGACGGTTACAATCCGTATGAAGAAGAATTCCACCGTACCCGAAGGCTGCTCGAAGAGCTGCGAGGAAGCGATGCCGAGATTATGATATGCACAAAGTCCGATCTTGTCCTTCGCGATCTCGACCTGTTGAAGAGTTTTCCCAAAGTGACTGTGTCATGGTCTGTCAATACGCTCGACGAGCAGTTCTGCGCAGATATGGACAACGCCGTAAGCATTGAACGCCGTCTGAAAGCGATGCGTCAGACATACGAGGCAGGTATCCGCACCGTATGCTTCGTCTCGCCCATATTCCCCAGAATAACAGACGTGAAGGCAATAATAGAGGAGGTAAAAGATTATGCTGATTTAATCTGGCTTGAAAACCTGAATTTACGCGGGCAGTTCAAAGGCGGGATAATGACGTATATCCGTGAGAAGTATCCTGACCTCATACCGCTTTACGAGGAAATTTACAATAAAAAAAGGCTTGAATACTGGCAGGCATTGGAGCAGGACATTTCAAATTACGCCAAGGAGCAGGGCTTCCCGTATCGTATAAACGATCTGCCATACGGACGCTCGGAAAAAGGCAAACCTGTCATCGTAAACTACTTCTACCACGAAAAAATACGATTGACAAAATGAGGCTATGCCGGACTGATGCAGAAAAGTTGTAGCGCGGATAAAAGCACCATGTATGTGGATAATATCCGGCAATCTTCCGAGCGTATGCGGGAGATGCTCAACACGCTGCTGGATTTCTTCCGTCTGGACAACGGCAAGGAGCAACCCAACCTTTCCCCTTGCAGGATTTCCGCAATCACGCATATTCTTGAAACGGAGTTCATGCCCATTGCCATGAACAAGGGGCTGACTTTGATAGTGGAGAGCCACACCGATGCGGTGGTTTTGACCGACAAGGAACGTATCCTGCAAATCGGCAACAACTTGTTGTCAAACGCCATCAAGTTCACGGATAACGGTAGTGTATCATTGGCAGCGGATTATGATAACGGTTTGCTGAAACTTATCGTTGAAGATACCGGTACGGGCATGACCGAAGATGAGCAACAACGAGTATTCGGTGCATTTGAACGTCTTTCAAATGCCGCCGCAAAAGACGGCTTCGGATTAGGATTGTCCATCGTGCAGCGTATTGTGGCGATGCTCGGTGGAACTATACACTTGGAAAGCGAGAAAGGCAAAGGGAGCCGCTTCACGGTGGAAATTCCCATGCAGACAGCCGAGGAACTGCCGGAACAGACAATTCAAGCGCAAATGCGCCATAATCATATCTGCCATGATGTGATTGCCATCGACAATGACGAGGTACTTCTCCTTATGTTGAAAGAAATGTATGCCCATGAAGGGATGCACTGCGATACCTGTACCAATGTTTCGGTACTGATGGAGCTGATACGAAAAAAGGAATACAGCCTGCTTCTGACGGATCTGAATATGCCTGAGATAAGCGGTTTTGAACTGCTGGAACTGTTGCGCTCATCCAATGTAGGCAACTCGAAGAGTATTCCCATAGTCGTGACAACCGCTTCGGGCAGTTGCAGCAAGGAGGAACTTATAGGGCGTGGATTTGCCGGATGCCTGTTCAAGCCGTTCTCCATATCCGAACTGATGGAGATTACGGATAAATGCGCATTAAGCAGCATATTGGATGAAAAGCCGGATTTTTCCACTCTGCTATCTTATGGCAATGAATCCGTCATGCTGGACAAACTGATAGCGGAAACCGAAAAGGAAATGCAGGCGGTCAAGGATGCAGAACAGCGTAAAGACCTCCAAGAACTGGACACACTTACACACCATCTGCGAAGTTCATGGCAGATTCTCCGTGCCGACCAGCCATTGAGGGAACTTTACGCCCAACTTCATGGAAGTGCCACTCCAGATGACGAAGCGATATGCAAAGCGGTGACCGGCTGTGCTGGATAAAGGTGCTGAAATTATCCGGCAGGCAAAAGAAGAAAGGAAAAATACGAAAATGGATAAAACAAGAATCATCGTGGTGGAGGACAATATCGTGTATTGCGAGTTTGTCTGCAACCTGCTGGCACGGGAAGGATTCCGTACCGTGCAGGCTTACCACCTCTCGACCGCGAAGAAACTTCTGCAACAAGCCTCAGACGGGGACATCGTGGTTTCTGACCTACGACTACCCGACGGTGACGGCATCGACCTATTACGATGGATGCGCAAGGAAGGCATGACACAACCGTTAATCATCATGACCAACTATGCCGAAGTGCATACGGCAGTCGAAAGTATGAAACTCGGCTCGCTGGACTATATCCCCAAGCAGCTTGTGGAGGATAAACTTATGCCTCTGCTTCATACCATCCTGAAAGAACGGAGTATCGGACGAAATCGTATGCCCGTTTTTGCCCGTGACAGTTCCGCCTTTCAGAAAATCATGCAACAGATAAGATTAGTTGCCCCTACTGATATGAGCGTGCTGATATTCGGAGAGAACGGCACGGGCAAGGAGCATATCGCCCACCATCTGCATGATAAGAGCAAAAGGGCAGGGAAACCGTTTGTGCCTGTGGACTGCGGTTCACTCTCCAAAGACCTTGCGCCCTCGGCATTCTTCGGACATGTCAAAGGCGCGTTTACGGGTGCGGACAGCACAAAGAAAGGATACATCAATGAGGCAGAGGGTGGCACATTGTTCTTGGATGAGGTAGGCAATCTCGCATTGGAAACCCAGCAGATGTTACTCCGTGCCATACAGGAACGGAGATACCGCCCTATAGGTGACAAGACGGACAAGAGCTTCAATGTCCGCATCATCGCCGCCACCAACGAGGATCTGGAGAAAGCGGTCATTGAAAAACGTTTCCGACAGGATTTGCTGTACCGTTTGCACGACTTCGAGATAACTGTTCCGCCCTTGCGTGACTGTCAGGAGGACATCATGCCGTTGGCGGAGTTCTTCCGTGAGATTGCCAACAATGAATTGGAATGTAGCGTGACTGGGTTCGATGCGGAAGCCCGTAAGACATTGCTGACCCATCCGTGGCCGGGTAATGTCCGTGAGCTTCGGCAGAAGATAATGGGCGCGGTGTTGCAGGCACAGACGGGAGTTGTCATGAAAGAGCATCTGGAACTTGCCGTAACGAAACCGACCTCACCTGTCAGCTTCGCCTTGCGAAACGATGCGGAGGACAAGGAACGCATCTTACGCGCGTTGAAGCAGGCAAACGGAAACCGCAAGGTTGCCGCCGAATTGCTCGGAATCGGACGTACAACGCTGTATAGCAAGTTGGAAGAGTATGGATTAAAGTATAAATTTCAGCAATCATAGCCCGCAACTTGCCGAAAATAGAAGTAACGGTTAAACCGGATTATTCAGCGAAGATAAAAAACGTCCTGTGATAAAAATCATGGGACATTTTGATGTGTATCCGATTTTTATTGCTACTTTTGTACCAAGACGAGAGACATTGACAGCAACTCACAGCAGAACGTAGAAATAGACAGGGTTGCCAAATCATTACCTCATTTTTACCTTATCCTCAGAACTGCTTGCTAATAAAGTGGTTATAAAAATCTTCCAGAATTACGAAAAAACTTTGTTTTCCTTTCACCCATATTCGTTAAAAGTGCAGTATGTAAGAAACGAAGGATAGATATGCAGGAAAACATACATCAATGGATAGCTGACTACACGGAAGGTTCTATCAGCCGGGAAGATTTCAAGAGGCTGGAGGCGTGGATTGGGCAGACGTCGGAAAATAAGGCTATTTTCGAGGACAGCCTTCGGGTGTACAGGGAAGCACACGGGATCGGTTTTATGGATAGGATGGATCGGGAACGTTCATGGAAAGTGTTGGAACGTAAATTGAAACGACGTGACCGGGTAAGAATGATTCGGGTTATGGCGGCGGCTTCGGTATTGCTTGCCGTTATGATCGGGACGTGGTTATTCCTGCCTGTAAAACAAAGAACGATGGTGATTCCGGTCGCGGAAGTTATTCCCGGGAATGCTTCCGTGATACTGCACATGGCTGACGGGAAGAGTGTAAACCTGAAAAACGAAGAGGCGTTGGGATTGGTGGAGAAGGACGGTACGGAGATTACCAAGGATACCGCGAGCGCACTCGTTTATCATGTAAACGAGAAAGTTGCCAAAAGCGTGTTGCATACCGTGGAAGTACCGGTTGGCGGGGAATTTGATCTAACCTTGGCTGACGGTACGCGGGTGTGGTTGAATTCCGACACGAAGTTCCGTTTTCCGACCTATTTCTCGGGGGAAACACGAGAGGTGTACGTGGAGGGCGAAGCCTATTTTGTCGTGAGTAAAGACGCGGAGCATCCCTTTATCGTGCACACGGGTGGAGCCCGGGTGAAGGTATTGGGTACGGAATTTAATTTATGCGCTTACCCGGAAGAGAGAGTCGTTACGACACTGGCGAAAGGGAAGGTGGAGGTTGCCGACGGAACGTGTAAAGTCTGTCTTCAGCCGGGAGAACAGGCGGTATACAACAAGAGCGTGAATAATATAGAGGTGCGTAAGGTGGATGCTGCGCTTTATTCATCGTGGTTGAAAGGTGTGTTCGAGTTCGAAAATATGTCCTTGCGGGAGATCGGGAAACAATTATCCCGCTGGTATGGTGTTATTTTCGAGTTCGATGACGTGGGGACCGGGGATCGGCGTTTCACGGGGGGAATAAAGAAATATATCCCCCTGTACCAATCCCTCGATATACTGGAAAAGACGACGAACGTGATGTTCAGGATAAAGGATAACGTGATACAGGTACAATCGAAGTAATAAAGTGAGGACGGGTGATAAAAAGCGGAGAATGGTACCAGCATCCCCCGCTCACGTGTAACTCGTTCCTCTTAACTGATAAAAGTCAAGTTGGAATAACGTAAAATTGATTTGCAAAATTATGGAAAAAAGGCGAATTATTCGCTGTCTCCTGCGACAAACTCGAGATGGTAACTCTTTTTTGATTATGAAACTAACAATTGTTTTGACAATTCTCCTGTCTATTAGTGCTTTTGGAGAAGTGGCTTCCCAGAACGTGAGTCTGAAATGCGAGAATGTATTGTTGAGAGAGGTATTTAAATCGTTGAAGCAGCAAACAGGTTACCTGTTCGTGTTCAACGAGGAGGAATTGGACAAAGCGGTCCGGGTAAGCGTGGATATCAACAATTCCACCTTGGCGAAAGCCTTGGATAGAGTGTTACTGGGATTGCCTTACACGTACGAGATTATCGACGATATGGTGGTGATAAAACCCGCCCCGGTGAAGACGACCGCGCGGGATTCCGTGGTTCGGAAAGTAGAGGTGAAAGGTGTGGTGAAGGATTGCAAAGGCGAACTGTTGCCGGGTGTTACCGTGTTGATCAAGGGAACGGCTATCGGCGTGGCAACGAACGTGAACGGGGAGTACACGATAGCGTTGGATCCTAAGAAACAATCCTTGTTGTTCTCCTTTATCGGGATGAGAACCAAGGAAGTGGTTTGGAACGGACAGAAAAGACTGGATGTCGTGCTGGACGACGATTGTGTTAGCATGGACGAAGTTGTGGTGACCGGCTACCAGACAATCGACAAACGGAAGTTGACAAGTTCGATTTCTTCCCTGACGGACAAAGATCTGGATTTCAGGGGTGCGTTGACAGTAGACCAGATGTTGGAAGGAAAGGTTCCCGGGTTACTCGCGATGACGTTGAGTACCACCCCGGGAGCCGCCACCAAGATGCGTTTGCGGGGAAGCAGCACGTTCACGGGAACACGCGAGCCGTTGTGGGTAATCGACGGGATTATTTACGAGAATCCGGTGCCCCTCTCCGCCGACGAGATTAATAGCTGGGATAATATTAATCTGATCGGTAACGCTATCACGGGTTTGAACCCGCAGGATATCGAGCGTATCGACGTGTTGAAAGATGCTTCTGCCACGGCTATTTACGGTACCCGTGCGGCGAACGGCGTGATCGTGGTGACGACGAAGACGGGAAAGGTCGGTAAGACTTCTTTGAGCTATAATTTTAACGCAGGCTTCATGCGACGCCCGACCTATGACGATTTCGAGTTGATGAACTCGAAGGAACGCGTGGAGGTTTCCCGCGAGATCATGGACAGGGGATTGTATTTCGAGTACACGCCCCAGCGCATGGGATACGAGGGGTTGATGATGGACTACTGGGACAAGAAAATATCTTTCGCCGAGTTCCAACAAGGGGTTTCCGAGATGGAAGGACGCAACACGGATTGGTTCGGGGCATTGTTCCGTAACTCTTTCAGCCAGTCGCATGATATCAGTCTTTCCGGCGGTAACGAGAATACCCGGTATTATTTCTCTTTTGGCTATTCCAGTAATAAAGGTACCGAACGGGGGACTGACTTGCAGCGGTTAACCGCCCGCATGAATTTATCGACTCGTCTGCGGGATAATATTCTGTTGGATATACGTTTGAGCGGTTCGTTGCAGGATGCGGATTACAATCCCGGTGATTATTCCGCTTTCGACGAGGCATACTACACGAACCGGACGATCCCGGTGCGAAATGCTGACGGGTCTCTGTATTACGTGGACAGGAATGTGAACGTGAATCGTACGGCAAACACGAATGTGTACGCCGGGTATAATATACTGAACGAGTTCGCTAATGGCGGTAACAATATCGTGAACAAGAGTTTGAACCTGACGGCTTCCTTGAATTGGGAGATTCTGCCTAATCTGCGCTACATGGGAACGGTGGGATTGACGACGACGACAAACCTCACGGAGGAATGGATGGGAGAGAAGAGTTTTTACGTGGCTGATTTGCGCGGGTGGGATTACGGCGAGAGACCCGCGGGTGACGTGCCACCGAAGAATATCATGGATGGCGGCGTGTATTCCAATAGTTCGATGAACCAGTACGATTGGACGGTGCGTAACCAGTTGAATTATAATTTCACGATAAAGGAGATACATCATTTTAACGTGGATTTCGGACAGGAAGCGAAGTCCACGATCTACAAGGGAACGGCAAGCGGGCAGTTCCCGGGATATATGAACGAACAGGGAAAAACGTTCAGTCATTTTCCCGTGGTGCAGAACGGGGTGGACTACGAGTACACGCAAGCTCTGAAATACTGGTTCTTGCAGAGTGGCGGCGTGTTCCCTACGATCACCGACCGTAGGGAAAATGCCTTGTCCTTTTACGCGACGATGACTTACACGTTTAAGAATTTGTATTCCTTGAACTTCAATATCCGTAACGACGGTTCCAACCGTTTCGGGCAATACAAGAACGAGAAGTTCAATCCTGTGTGGTCAGTTTCCGGTCGTTGGAACATCAATGACGAATCTTTCATGAATTGTTCGTGGATCGAGACGCTGGCTCTTCGCGGGTCATACGGTTATCGCGGTAACGTGCCGAACGAAAGTCCTTACTTGGTTATCCATACTCCGAGGAAACAAACGGCTTCGGGAGAGTTGGGTGCACTGGTACGATCTTTCCCGAACGCCAACTTGAAGTGGGAGAAGACGTCGACGGTAAATATCGGCTTGGATTGGTCGTTCCTGCGCGGACGTATTAGTGGTGCTTTGGAATATTATTATAGCAAATCGGTAGACTTGATCACGGAGCGTCCGGTTTCCCTCGTGAACGGGATGACTTCCTTGAAGATCAATGACGGCTCGGCGACGAACAAGGGAATTGATTTCAATATTTCCACGAGAAATATTGACACGGAGAATTTTAAATGGCGGACTACTTTGTCCTTCTCCCACACGAAGAATACCGTGATGCGGGGAGCGGAAGTGATCGAGGGAAGTGTCAACACGTATAGTAATTACGTGAGTGGTTCGGTGGTGAAGAAAGGGGTGTCGGTGGACGGGTTTTATTCGTACCAGTTCGACGGTCTGGACGAGTATGGGTTACCGCGTTTCAAGAACTTGACGGGTAATTCGTCTAACATGACGAAAGAAGAGTTCTTGAGCCATATATTCACTTATTCCGGTACGCGTACGCCGACGGCTTTCGGTAGTTTCTCCACGGAATTTATGTATAAGCGTCTTTCCTTGCGGGCTGAATTCTCTTATAAATTCGGTTACAAGGTGCGTATGTTGAGGCTTTACAAGGACAACGGTAATATCCTGCCTTACCCGGAGGATAACATGAATAAAGTGATGGCGAAGCGTTGGAGAACTTCCGGCGATGAAGCGACCACGAATATTCCGGCTCTCTCGAATGCGACCTTGAGTATCCCGGGAGCGGATACTTACCCGAGCGAGGCGGAGGCTTATATGTACACGATGGTAGATGTTCCGTTCCGGAGTGCTGCGGGACCGCAAACGAACGCAGGGTGGTACATGTATGATTACTCGGATTTACGGGTAGCTAAAGGCGACCATATCCGCGTACGGGCGATTTCCTTGGGGTACAGTTTGAAGGGTGATTGGATGAAAAAAGCGGGTATCAATGGTTTGCGCGTGGATTTTCAAGTACAGAATATCGGGGTGATCGTGTTCGACAAGAAACTGAAAGGACAAGACCCGGATCAAGTGCAATCTATCGGTATGCCGACTTTACCGACGTATAATCTAAGTGTGAACGTGAATTTCTAACCGATAAAAAGAGTTTATGAAAAGGGTATATATATATTTATTGATGGGTATTCTTTTGGCTTCCGCTTGTAGTGATTTCCTGAAGGAAGAAGATAAAGATCAGGTTATCCCGCGTACCGTAGAGCATTTCTTGCAGACCTTGCACCGGGAGGCTTTTATCCAGAACATGACGAATTACACGACGGAGTTCATGACTGACGATATCGAGGAGAACCGGAAGACCTCGACGAACGAAAAGAATTTGTACAAGAGCCTGTACACCTGGCAGAGGGATGTCGAGATGGATGGGAACGGGGATAAATCGACCGTAAATCAATCTTGGGAAATATTGTATCGTCTGGTGCTGTTCACTAATTATGTGATGGAGAATATTGGTAAGGCGATAGGGGAAGATAACGAGAAAGCTTTCGTTCGGGGTGAGGCGTATTTCGTTCGGGCTCGTTCTTATTTCGAGCTGGTGAACTTGTATGCCAAGCATTACGATGCTGCCACTGCCGCATCTGAACTTGGAGTGCCGAAACGCTTGGGCACGGGAGTCGAGGAAACATACACGCGTGCCTCTGTTGCCGAGATTTATAATCTGATCGAATCGGATTTGAAAACTGCTATACAGGAGTTCGAGAAAAGCGGGTTGAAGAAGTCCTTGTGGCACCCGAACGCCATGACCGCGAAGTTGTTATTGTCAAGGGTGTACCTCTATAAATGCGATTGGGACAATTGTATAGACTATACCACACAGGTTATCAACACGACGGGTGGAATGTTGTGGAATCTAAAAGAACACCAAGGTACTTTCGTGAACACGACGAATCCCGAGATATTACATGTTTACGGAGATCCGAGTTCTCTAGTCGGGTCGGGCGATTTGGCAACGCCGCATATTTACGGTTCCACGAATGTTACTTACGGCGTGTCTTCCGATATGATGGCTACATTCTTGCAGGGCGATTTGCGTGCCGACCAATACGTCAAGACGGTCATGGGGATGGGGATTCCTGCGAAATGGCTGGGGGGATTCACGGATTTGGGAGGTTTTAATTTCCGAGTGTCCGAGGCGTACTTGAACCGTGCAGAGGCGTATGCCGCGAAGGATATGGATGCCGAGGCTTACGAGGACGTGAAGAAGTTGGTCGAGAACCGGGTGAAGGACATGAGCGAGATCTCGATACCTTCCAAGGGGCTGGAGCTGAAACGGTTTATCTTTAACGAACGCCGCCGGGAACTGTGTTACGAGGGACATCGCTGGTATGACTTGAAACGGACGAAGTTGTTTGCCAAACAGATTGACCACAAGTTCACGCTGGTGAATAGTACCGGGGGAATCACGGGTACGGAAATTTATATGCTGACACCCAACGATCCCAATTACGTGTACCCGATTCCCCAAGCGGAGATGGATCGTAACGGGGCGATGGAGCAGAACGGGCGCATGGAGAAACTGCCGATAAAAGAGGACTATTAAACGGATAATTGAAAAAGATGATGAAAAGATATAGCTTGTGTTTATTGATCGGGATATTGTGTACGTTCTGGTCATGTAGCGATGACGAGGATGTTACGCCTTCGTTGAAGGACGAGGATCGGTTGGAAGCGTTAATCGATAAGTCGAACACCGATATAATGGCTTTCAAGGAAAAATACGGAACGTATATATTGTACCAGTTCGACCAGTTGCGGGACTTTGCCTACCAGTTCGAGCAAGCGAGTTCTTGGCGGGAAGCGAAATTGACTTATCTGGAAAAAGAAGATGTACCGGGTGCCGTGGCTTTTCTGGAGGAACATTTTTTTAATTGCTACCGGGATACGGTGAAGTTGAATATGTTACCTCGCAAGTTTTTAATTTGTAGTAAGGTATACGGCGGCGTTTTGGGAATTTCAAATCCGGACGGGGGAAAAACCGGTTTGCACGACGCCGTGGTGAACATGAACAGTTTCACGGTAGCCAGACTCGGCCGAGTTACACTGGCAGCCATGTCCGCGGAAAGGCGGGACGAGTTCGTGCGGCAGATACATTATATGTTTTTAGGCGGGTATATCGTGAACGTGCAACGGAATATCTTCGTGGAAGACTTGTTTTTTGACCCCGCGGCTAAATTGTACGGGACGAGAGTCGAGCGGGAAAAGAACGAGATACTGCCGGATGAATATTACATGAGCCGCGGTTTCTTCCCGATCACGGATAAAGAACAGTATTATTACCCGCTCCAGATGGAGGATTTGAGCACGTTCGTGGAACATCTGGTGAAGATGGATGAAGAAACAAAAGAAACGGTATGGGAGCAATCCGTCATGCGGACTAAAATGCAGTATGTTGCTAGAAGTTTAAAAGCTATGGGGGTTGACATTGTCAAGATAAACCCGCTGGCAGAGGATTTTTTATAAAGAATAGAATCGTGTAACTTAATTGAAGTACCAACTTAAAATGAATGAATTATGAAAAAGTGGAAAAATTATTTGTTGTCAATCTTGGCTGTAGCCGGTTGTGTTGCTTGTTCGGATGATGATCCCGGGATGCCTCCCGTTATTGATGGTAACGACGTGAGTCTCGAGATTAAAAGGGATACGGCAGATGTTTACAGGATTAGCTTGCCGATCACCTCTGAAGAAGGTTTGGCTAAGGTGTCATTGATTGATAATGCGACGAACAAAACGATCAATGAACAAACTTCTTTCTCTAACCCGAACAATCATACTTATACCTATGATTTCGACCTTACCCCGTACACGGACAACACGGTAGTGATGTTGACCTTGAAAATAGAGGATCAAGCCGGACAGATCGTGAACAAGAAAATCACGTTGACGGTGAAGAAGTTTTCGGAACTGGATGTGCGGTTTGCGGCAGAAGGGACGATTACGACTCAATTTGAGGATTGTAACTTGAAGGTAACTGTGGTACGCGGAATGATACCGTTGAAAGAGATTCAAGTGTATGTAGATACTAAGTTGTCAAGTTCTTTTGACTTAACTTTTGAAGCAGAACAGTCAAAATATGACTTTAACGTGCTTGTTGAAGGCTTGGAGATGGATGATAACACGGTGAAAGTTGTGGTAATTGACGAAAAGGAGCAAGAATTTGCCAAAGAGATAACTGTGAAACGTATAGCGGCAAAGACATGGGGTGATCTGTATGCCGCACAATATGATCCAAATCCGGCTTGGCAGGGAATGATGGCTTCTGAGATATCCTTTAATGACACGAAGCCTGGCGATCTACCCGGTACGGATAAATTGTATCGGATATCGATCTATCCGGCAATGGATAACGGTACGACGGCCGATTTTGAATATGACGGAAACAAAATCACGAAAATGACAATTCGTAGAGTTGATTCAGGAATGGGGTCATTCGATGAACTGAGTGTTGATGCTGTGTATGATTATAGCTATAATGAAGACGGAGAATTGGTAAAAGTAGTTTATACTGATGAAAATAATGATACGAGAGATTATATTACTGATGTAATTTACGAAAGTGGAAATATAAAGAGTTATAAGATCGACGGGATGGAATACACCCCGACCTATCTGGAGAAGAACGGAACTCTTGTTCGAGTTGATTATCAGGATGCTGATTTGTCAGGTAAGACTTACGGATTTGCCACAGGAAAGGATTTACAACCTAATTCTCTGTTTATAGCCGGTTTGCCTGCTGTAGTGCCGGGAACGATTGGCGGAATTGATTTCAATTATTTCTATAATCGCTATTTATTTGATACGTTAAGTGAAGGAGGTTCTGTTCTTATTGATTATGACGTTACATCGATTATGGATGGTCGTCAAGTCGTGGAATGGGTTCAAGACGGACAGGAAATGACGATGAAATACATTTTTAACGATTAGATTTTTTCACGGAAGCGAGTCAAAAGTCTTTTTACTTTAACAACTCCCTCGCTTTGCATTGCTGACCGAGGGAGTTGAATAGACTTTTGGTATGCTTTCGTGATATATAATAATTTACTATATGAAAAATTTATACTATTTATCTCTTCTTCTCTTTTGCGTGGCTTGCGGCCCGAAAGCGCCGACAAACGAGCAATTGAAAGATCTATGCAGGAATGCGGCGTTTGCCGTGGCAGATCGGCAGGAAGAAGCTGGTAAAAGCAAAGCCTTTCAGGAGGTTGTCGAGAAGAGTGTAAAAGAATTTGATATAAATAAGATTGCACCGAAACAGATTCATTTTGTCTTCCAAGAGGGAGGGATTCCTTTAAATAGATATTTAAGGGATTGGTTGGCTCCAGTGTTGGAACAAAAAGCAAAATTGGAGGGCAAGGAAGGTGCTGAATATACTTTTTATCGTTGGAGATATCTGCCTTCGGCTGATAATTATACCGAAGATAAAGAAATGGAAAGAACAGCTTATAAGGCTGTCGTGACACATCCTTTGATGGCGGATTTCTTGTTAAGTAATAATGAAGCCATGACGGATGTGATAAACGGTGCTGCCCGATTGAAGGCTGATACTTGGGTGGAACGGGGGATACTTGATTATATAAAATCCTTACTGGATTTGACACTGTCGGACGAGTCTGTTTTCGCTTCGATGGGTGTGTTTAATACTGCTTTCACGGCAGAAAGACTCTCTGCCGGGGAAAAAGACGAAATTCGGCAAAAAGTGTTGAAGCAATATACAAACCTGTTAGATAATGAACGTTATGCCAAGGGGAGAAGGCGTGCACGGGTGGAAGAAGCGATTCAGTATCTGCAAGGTCCTTATGCCACGGGTACTTTAGTGGGTAATAAAGCCCCGGGGCTGGATATTATCTGGATCAGCGGGGGAAAAGAAAAGAGCCTCGATGATTTGAAAGGAAAAGTGGTCGTGTTGGATTTCTGGGCTACCAAATGTGCTCCCTGCGTGAGTATATTCCCGAATATGCGGAAATTGGAAAAGAGGTATGCGAAATATCCGGTGGAAATTATCGGGGTGACTTCTATCATGGGCTATCACGTGGATATGAAACACGGCAAGACAATCAAGACGGAAGGAAAACCCGATTACGAGATAGAGTTGATGCAGGCGTTAATGAAAGACATGGAGATCACGTGGCGAGTGGCTTTTACCGAACAGAACGTGATGAATATGGATTATGGAGTGACAAGTATTCCTCATATCGTGATTCTTGACACGGAGGGGAACGTGAGATATAACGGAACGGATCCGTTTGAAGCCCCGTATCACAAGGCGGAAAAGATAGATGCGTTGTTGAAAGAAGCCGGGTCGCGCTATCCGTCAAGCCCGATGGAAACAGTAGATTATAGTAAAAACCAAAACGAATCGTTATGAGAATATATTTGTTTTTCCTGTTGTTCGCGGCGGCCGTTTGGGGATGCGGCGATACCCCGAAAAAGGTGGAGTTGAAAGACTTGGTTTTCAAGTGTACGATATCCGAGCCCCAAGAAGGAGAGAAGTTGCTCGTTACAATTAACGAGCGGGAGCAGGCTTTCGATGTGCCGGCAAACGGGATTGTCGAAATAAAAGTTCCGCGTATCGCCCCTCAATATTCAGGAATTACTTACGGGCGCAAATATTACCCGCTTTATCTGGCAGGGGGAGAACCGGTTATTATGGAGTTTTCCGGGAATGCTACCAACTGGAAAAGAACTTTTTCCGGTAATTGTAAGGAGATCAACGAGTATTTGTCTTCTGCCATAGCCCCTTTGGAATCTTCTAGTTTCTTGCGAGATGAAGAGGAATTGAAGAAGGAATCGGAAAAGGTGTTGGCAAGGAATATCAAGAACTTAGAGGGTAAATCATTACCGGAAGATTTCGTGAAAACGGAGAAAGAACGTTTACGTTATTACGTGTACGGTTCGTGGAACACGTATCGCATGAATCACCGGTGGATGGCGGGTGACGAGAATTTCGAGCCTTCGGAAGTTTATTACGCGACCATGCGGGAATTGGCTAAAGAAAATACGAATTTGGTCGGGTTGAAGGCTTATCGCCGTTTCGTGCAGAAAGCCGTGGAAATTATGGCGGGTAAAGGCGTATCCGATATGACGCCGGATAAACTGCTCGAGCGGGAAGTGAAGTATATTATTGATAATTACAAGGATTCGACATTGTTGAGTGATTTGATACATCATTATATTTTTGACTACGTGTCTGACCACGGCGCGGGAGAGAAGGAAGAGTTGGTAACGTATTACAAACAATACGTGAAAGACAAGAAGTTACTGGAGGATTTCGATCAGGTATGTGCAACTTGGAGTAGATTGAAACCGGGAGATCCTTCACCGGAATTTAATTTCGCGGACGCGAAGGGAGATTTTGTATCATTGGAATCGTTGCGGGGCAAGTTCGTGTATATTGATCTTTGGGCATCATGGTGTGGTCCTTGTCGGCGGGAAATTCCCTATTTGAAAGCATTGGAGAAGAAATTCGAGGGGAAGCCGATCACTTTTGTCAGCATCTCGTGTGATAATGACGCGGAAGCTTGGCGCAAAGCCATGAAAGAAGAAAACGTATCGGGTATCCAATTACACATGAACGGTGATCTGGCGTTCGCGAAGGCTTACGTGGTAAGCGGTATCCCTCGTTTTATCCTGCTCGATAAAGAAGGGCGAATCGTGGATGCGCATATGACGATGCCCTCTGACCCGAACACGGAGAAAACTCTTCAAAGTTTTTTGGAGATGAAGTGATATTATTACTTGGACTTTTTCGAGATAGGAAAAGTCAGAATATTTATATGTAGAATGAGTTATATTGTATTCATTTAAAAATTCAATTATGAGAAAATTATTTATCGCGTTATTAATTGCATTCGTGTTTGGTGCTTGTCAGACGAAGAAGGAAGTTGCGGTCGATGTGGTGGTGAAAGACAAGACTTACGAGGGAGCAGGATTTTATTTATCTAAAATGGATACCGTGTTACAGTTGAATGCGGAAGGGAAAGGGAGTGTTATCTTAACGGTTGACGAACCGCAATATGCCGTTTTCCAGTATAAATGGAAAAATGTACCGGTTTACCTTGAACCGGGGAAAAACTTGTCTGTAACTTGGGACATGACCCCGTCCGGGTTGATGGTGTCCTTTGACGGCGAGGGGGGGGTGAAGAATAATTTTATTAACGGGAACGAGTTGGATATTCCCAAGATGGGAGATTTCGGTTTGCCCGAGGATGAATTTCTCGCGAAACTGGATCAATACATGGAAGACAACTACAAGGCGTTGGAAAGCAAGGGATTTGATAAAACTTTCGTCGAGAAAGAGAAATACCGCATCCGCTATGACGTGAACGGAATCATGTGGCAATATGCCCGGAGGGGTAATCCTTCGGACGAGTTTTATAACAAGATGAAATCCATGATGGAGGAGCAGGAATGGTTACTGCAATTGAGTGGTTATACAAATTACATGCAAGGGGTTATAGAAGTTCTTTCCAATCGCGGCGTTGATCTGGTGAACACTCCGGATGAAGAGATCGTGATGAATGAATTGAATTATGTTTTGCAGAATATCAAGGACCCGAAAATTAAAGAATATTTAGTGGGTTCATTTGCCATAGATTATATCGACAGAGAAGGGATCTCCAAAGCCGACGGCGTGAAAAAGATATTCGAGGAAACGGTGACCGACCCGCTGATCAAGCAAACCTTTGCCAAGATATACGAGGAAGGTACCTCTATCACGAAAGGAAATAAAGCCCCGGATTTCAAGTACTTGGATATTAACGGGAAAGAAGTTAAATTGTCAGATTTGAAAGGCAATCTCGTGTATATCGATATTTGGGCTACCTGGTGTGGTCCATGCCGGGAAGAAATCCCTCATTTGCAAAAACTGGAAGAGGCATTCAAGGGAACGAAAGTTCGTTTCGTGAGTATCTCGACAGATAAAGACAAAGCGAAATGGGAAGAAACCGTGAAGGGCGAGAAATTAGGTGGGATACAACTTCACACGGGAGGTGATGAAGCGTTCACGAGTGCTTTCCGCGTGAAAGGGATTCCTCATTTCATCTTGATTGACCCGGAAGGAAGGATTCTTGAAGCGAACATGAGCCGTCCCTCCGAATCGAAGACGGTTGATTATTTGAGGCATGTACGCTGAATCCGAGGAATAGTTTTTCGTGTATTATATAGTGTGTTGAAAAAGGGAGAAGCCGTGCGAACAGCCTCTCCCTTTCTTTTGTGAATATTGTAAACCTTTAACTTGCCGAAGGCAAATGCAACTTGTAGCCTGCAACTTTCGCCGCGGGCGAAACCTTATCGTAAATCAATTACTTCCACTTCCGGGTGAGCGTCTTTGTCAAAGCGGAAGAATTTCACGTCAAGCTCCATGTCCGGCTTTTTCAAGCTCTTTATCGTGATGATTACATCGTTGCCGTCTTTCCCGAAGGAGGTAACCTTTTCCACCATATTCGTTTTGGTGTTGATCCATACGCCTATTTTGGTAATCTGTTTGTGTTCCTTTTTCGGGGTTAATTCGATATAGGCTGTTCCGTCTTTCTCTTCGACGAGTTTCTGGTTGAATTTCTGGTTGTGAATGTCGAAAAGGATAGAGGGATTCAACATTTCTTCCTCGTTATCATCGGGGTTTTTGATGTTTACTTCTTCCTGTTCCGGCATATAAGTGTAGATCACTTCTCCGTCAAAATAATTGATCACGTCCATGACATCAATCCGGTACATTTTGTCCTTCATGTACGCCTTCCCGTGATGCGTTTCCTTGATATCTTCCTCTTTATTGATCATCGAGAGGTCGAAAACGACTTCCACCGCGGGGTATGACTTGATGTGTTCTACTGTCTTGTCGAGAATCGTTTTCGCTTTCCCGTCTGTCTGTGCGGATGCGTATATGCCGGAGAGGGCAAGGAGCATAAGTGTTAATATGTACTTCATACTATTCATATTTTCGTGTGTTATTAATTGTCTCGCGAATATATAGAAAAAAATGCTACCTTCGTGCCGCTTTTTGAAAAACAGGAGATGGATAAGATAAAAGGGATCATATTCGCGGCATTATCTGCGGCTACTTTCGGCTTAATTCCGTTGTACGCCAATCAGGCGATAATCGACCGGGTGAACAATGAAACTATATTGGTGTATCGCTACGGGATAGCGGGTATAATCTATGCTATTTATTTACTTCTCCGGCGTGTGAACATGAGATTGTCCCGCGCAGAGATAAAAGAGGTTATTCTGGCGGGAGTCGGAGGTTACGGGATAACGGCATTTTTTCTAATGTGGTCTTATCATTATATGCCCACGGGAGTGGCGACAGCGATACATTTCTTTTATCCCGTGGTAGTGGCTATCCTTATGATGATCTTTTACAAGGAGCGACTTTCTCTCGAGGTGAGAGCGGGTATCGTGTTGGCGATATGCGGAGTCTATCTTTTATCGTGGGCGCCGGGAGAGGTGAAGTGGTGGGGATTATTTTTCGTCCTTATGTCCACGGTAACATACGGTTGTTACATCACGGCGTTGAACCGTCCCGTGCTCAAGGCAATTAATCCGGACGTGTTGACTTGCTACGTGTTATTATTCACGGCTATTTTTTACGTGGCGGTGGCTCTTCCGCAGGGGAAGCTTGAGTTCGTGACACGCCCTCGTTTTTTGTTGGACATGGCACAGTTGGCAATATTCAGCACGATCGTGTCTGCCCGTCTGCTTGTTGCCGCGGTGAAGCTGATCGGCTCTGTTCCCAGTTCAGTGCTTGGGACTTTGGAACCGATTACGGCGATAGTCGTGGGGGTGATTTATTTCAAAGAAGAATTAACTTACGTGAATTATATCGGCTTGTTTATCGTGATTGCTGCCGTCCTTGTTGTTGTCTGTCGGATGAAAAAGTGAGAACAGGAGAAACTTTATGAACTCGAGTGATGGTTTCTTTCGTATTTTGGTTAAATTTGCCGATGAAATTGACTTTTTAAGAATATAGATATGTTTTTTCATCTGAGTTTATCTGACATAGCCGATATATTACTGGTCGCTTTTATATTTTATCAGGTGTATAAACTGGTGAAAGGTACTGTCGCTATAAATATATTTGCCGGAATTTTTACATTTTACGTGGCTTGGTTACTGGTAAAGGCCTTGAACATGGAATTAATGTCCGATATTTTGGGACAATTCATCGGGATGGGAGTGATCGCCTTGCTTATCGTGTTTCAGCAAGAAGTACGGCGTTTCCTGCTTTTGATAGGTAGTAAGTATAATTTGCAGAATATATTTAATTTCGAAAGACTCTTTTCCAAACCTTCGATCAAGGACGAGGTGGCGGAGGCTATTGTACGGGCTTGTGACTATTTCGCGAAGACCAAAACCGGAGCATTGATCGTGTTATCCCAAAATTCGGAGTTATTTAATTATGCCCAGACAGGGGTATTGCTTCGTTCTATCGTGACGGAGGAATTGCTTGAAAACATCTTCTTTAAAAACTCCCCGTTGCATGACGGGGCTGTAATCATTGCCGATAATAAAATACTTGCCGCGAGATGTATTCTTCCCGTGTCTGATAATAATAATATCCCAGGTAGCTTGGGGCTGCGTCATCGTGCCGCTATCGGGATGAGTGCCGCCACGGATGCCCATATCGTGGTGGTCAGCGAGGAAACGGGAAATATTACATTCGTTAAAGACGGGCATTTTAAAGTCCGAATAACTCCACAGGAGTTAAATAGCTTCCTGCATAATGATTTCACGGGATTTGTCGTGAATAAATGACTTTTTCACGGGGGATATCCGGTGTAGTTCCGTTAATCATCTCGATCATTAACCTGTCACGTTCCTAACATGGTCGTTTCAAAGACGCCCGTGAACGTCTTTGAAACGTCTTTGTATCGAAGGTGAAACGTCTTTGATCCCTTATTACACCCTTATCTCATCGAGTATCCCCCGGGGGTTCCTTGGGTATATTCTTTTCAACGTGCTGCCTTCTAGTTGTTTGTGAAAAAGTTGAAAAATAATGGTGAAAAAATTTGGATAATGGAGACACGTTCGCTTATCTTTGCACCCGCTTTCAAGAGAGAGGGCAGACAAAAAGGTGCTGAAAAAAGGGAGGTTGGAACACTTCGAAAAAAAAAGTTGAAAAAAACTTTGAAAAAGATTTGGAAGTGGAGAGAAAAAGGTTTTATCTTTGCACCCGCTTTCGCTTCAATAGAGGGGCGATAGGAAACGATAGAAGAAGAGTTCTTTAAGATATTGAAATGAACAACGTAGCGAGCGTGAATCGAGCCGACGAGATGTCGGGATTCATGAAACACATGACCCTTGCCGGAATAAAATTTCTGAAATTAACTATTACAATGAAGAGTTTGATCCTGGCTCAGGATGAACGCTAGCGACAGGCTTAACACATGCAAGTCGAGGGGCAGCGGGGAGTAGCAATACTTCGCCGGCGACCGGCGCACGGGTGAGTAACACGTGTGCAACCAACCCCGTACCGGGAGATAACCCGCGGAAACGTGGACTAACATCCCATGATACTTCAAGCCCGCATGGTCTTGATTTTAAAAGTTAATGGTACGGGACGGGCACGCGCGACATTAGGTAGTTGGCGGGGTAACGGCCCACCAAGCCGACGATGTCTAGGGGTTCCGAGAGGAAGGTCCCCCACACTGGAACTGAGACACGGT